>NZ_QKZF01000013.1:0-211007 GCF_003253915.1 Burkholderia sp. 28_3 | reverse complement strand
AGCAGAGAAGCGAGATTATGAACCGTGTTTCGCAGTTCGTCAACAACTTTCTGAACGACTTCGTTGCGACTGCGGGGCTCAACTTCCGTACCGCCAAGGCTCGCTACTTCCGAACCCCAACAGCACCGCTTCCCTTCCTTCCGCGCCGTGTTTCCGTTAGCGCGAAAGAGGCGTGATTCTAAGCACCTGCCCCCATCCATGCAAGCGCTTTGTGAAGAAAGTTTGAAAAAGCCTCCGTGCGCTCACGCGCACGGAGGCTTTTGATGAACGGGGCAAGGCGATCACGCCGACAACCGGTGCAGGCCAGCCACCGGACACCCGACCGACGCCAGTCGATCAGCGGTGCTTGAAGACCGGCTTCCGCTTCTCGACGAATGCCGCCATCCCTTCCTTCTGATCTTCGGTTGCGAACAGCGAATGGAACAGCCGGCGCTCGAAGTGAACGCCTTCAGCCAGCGTCGTCTCGTACGCGCGGTTCACCGACTCCTTGACCATCATGACTGCCGGCAACGAAAACTCGGCGATCGTGGTGGCGGCGGCAATCGCCTCGTCGAGCAGCTTGTCGGCGGGCAGCACGCGTGACACGAGCCCGGCACGCTCCGCTTCGACAGCGTCCATGAAGCGCGCGGTCAGGCACATGTCCATCGCCTTCGCCTTCGATACCGCGCGCGGCAAACGCTGCGTGCCGCCCGCCCCCGGCATGACGCCCAGCTTGATTTCCGGCTGACCGAACTTGGCCGTGTCCGCCGCGAAAATGATGTCGCACATCATTGCCAGCTCGCAGCCACCGCCCAGCGCAAAGCCCGAAACCGCGGCAATGATCGGCTTGCGGATCTCGCGGACCGTCTCCCAGTTGCGCGTGATGTAGTCGCCCCGATAGACATCCATATAGGAGTAGGTCGCCATCATGCCGATGTCCGCACCGGCCGCGAACGCCTTTTCGCTCCCGGTCACGACGATCGCGCCGATGTCGTCGTCCGCATCGAACGCCTTCAGCGCGGCGCCCAGCTCATCCATCAGAGCATCGTTCAGCGCATTCAGCGCCTTCGGACGGTTCAGCGTCACCAGACCGACACGCCCCCGGGTCTCCACCAGGATGTTCTCGTAAGCCATCTATTTCTCCTCGATCAATGAAATGAGAAACGCCTCGCACATGCGAATAGTTTGATGCTACCATTCTCCGACCAACCGGTCGGTTAATTAATCGATCCAATCCCTCTCAACGTTCATCAGGCCGCCGCCATGACCCATGCCCTGTTCACGAAGCACGAAGACACGCTGAAACACGCACTCGCCGCCATCGAGAGCCGCGGGTACTGGAGCCCGTTCGCCGAAATGCCGAGCCCCAAAGTGTACGGGGAAAGCGCAAGCGCGGACGGTGAGGCCGCGTTCAAGTCGCACCTCGACACGACCTTCGTACTCGACCAGCCGGCGACCGGTGAAACGGTCGGCGCCGAGCGCTCGCCGTACGGCATCGCGCTGGGCGTCCGGTACCCGAAATCGACGCCCGACGCACTGATCGCTGCCGCCGCCGCCGCGCAACGCACGTGGCGCGAAGCTGGCCCGAGCGCGTGGGTCGGCGTCAGCCTCGAAATCCTGGCGCGCCTGAACCGCGCAAGCTTCGAAATTGCCTACAGCGTGATGCACACCACCGGGCAAGCCTTCATGATGGCGTTCCAGGCCGGCGGCCCACACGCGCAGGACCGCGCCCTCGAAGCGGTCGCCTATGCGTGGGACGAGCTGCGCCGCATCCCGGCCGATGCGCACTGGGAAAAGCCGCAAGGCAAGAACCCGCCGCTCGCGATGCACAAGCGCTATACGATCGTGCCGCGCGGCACGGGCCTCGTGCTCGGCTGCTGCACATTCCCGACCTGGAACGGCTACCCCGGCCTGTTCGCCGACCTGGCAACCGGTAATACGGTGATCGTCAAACCGCACCCGGGCGCGATCCTGCCGCTCGCCATCACGGTGCGGATCGCCCGCGACGTGCTGCGCGAAGCCGGATTCGACCCGAACGTCGTCACGCTGCTTGCGACCGAGCCCAACGACGGCGCGCTGGTCCAGGAACTCGCGCTGCGCCCCGAGATCAAGCTGATCGACTTCACCGGCAGCACGCAGAACGGCACGTGGCTCGAACGCCATGCCCATCAGGCACAGGTCTACACCGAAAAAGCCGGCGTCAACCAGATCGTGATCGATTCGACCGACGATCTGAAGGCCGCCGCCAAGAACATCGCGTTCTCGCTGGCGCTGTACTCCGGCCAGATGTGCACCGCACCGCAGAACATCTACGTGCCGCGCGACGGCATCCGGACGGCCGACGGCCACGCGAGCTTCGACGAAGTCGCGCAAGCCATCGCGGTTGCCGTGCAGAAACTCACCGGCGACCCGGCACGCTCGGTCGAACTGATCGGCGCGATCCAGAACGACGGCGTGACCGCGCGCATCGACGACGCACGCAAGCTCGGCCGCGTGCTCGCCGACAGCCAGACCCTCCAGCACCCCGCGTTCCCCGATGCGCGCGTGCGCACGCCGCTCGTGCTGCAACTCGACGTGGCCGACCGCGAGAAATTCACGCAGGAGTGGTTCGGCCCGATCTCGTTCGTGATCTCGACCGACTCGACCGCCCAGTCGCTCGACCTGGCCGGTGAAATCGCCGCCGAGCATGGCGCACTGACCCTCTCCGTCTACAGCACCGACGACGCGATCGTCGACGCCGCGCACGAGGCGGCGGTGCGTGGCGGCGTCGCGCTGTCGATCAACCTCACGGGCGGCGTATTCGTCAACCAGTCGGCCGCGTTCTCCGACTTCCACGGCACGGGCGCGAACCCGGCGGCCAACGCCGCGCTGGCCGATCCGGCATTCGTCGCCAACCGGTTCCGCGTGGTGCAAAGCCGCGTCCATGTTGCCCCAAAGGCGGTACCTGCGGAAGCCGGCCAGACGGCATAACCCGATTGGCCGACGTGCAAACGCCGCCATGTTCTCTACCATGAACGAATCCGCCACCCGGCGGGTTCGTCACTCATCGATACGCCCATGACAGACGCCTACATCTGCGATGCGATTCGCACCCCCATCGGCCGCTACGGCGGCGCCCTGAAAGATGTCCGTGCCGACGACCTCGGCGCGGTGCCGCTCAAGGCGCTGATCGAGCGCAACCGCGACGTTGACTGGGCGGCGATCGACGACGTGGTCTACGGTTGCGCGAACCAGGCCGGCGAGGACAACCGCAACGTGGCACGCATGTCGGCGCTGCTGGCGGGCCTGCCCACTGCCGTGCCCGGCACGACGCTGAACCGGCTGTGCGGCTCCGGGATGGACGCGGTCGGCACGGCCGCGCGCGCGATCAAGGCAGGTGAAGCACGTCTGATGATTGCTGGCGGCGTCGAGAGCATGACGCGCGCACCGTTCGTGATGGGCAAGGCCGCGAGCGCGTTCGCGCGCCAGGCCGACATCTTCGACACGACGATCGGCTGGCGCTTCGTCAATCCGCTGATGAAGCAGCTGCATGGCGTCGATTCGATGCCGGAGACGGCCGAAAACGTCGCGCTCGACTACGGCATCAGCCGCGCGGATCAGGACCTGTTCGCGCTGCGCAGCCAGCAGAAAGCCGCGCGGGCGCAGCAGGACGGCACGCTCGCCGAAGAAATCGTCGCGGTCACGATTCCGCAGAAGAAAGGCGATGCCATCGTCGTATCGCGTGACGAGCATCCGCGCGAAACGTCGCTCGAGGCGCTTGCGAAGCTGAAGGGCGTCGTGCGCCCGGACGGCTCGGTGACGGCCGGCAACGCGTCGGGCGTGAACGACGGCGCCTGCGCGCTGCTGCTCGCCAATGCGCAGGCGGCCGACCAGTATGGCCTGCGCCGCCGCGCGCGCGTCGTCGGCATGGCGACCGCCGGCGTCGAGCCGCGCGTGATGGGCATCGGTCCCGCGCCGGCCACGCAGAAACTCCTGCACCAGCTCGGGATGCGCATCGACCAGTTCGACGTGATCGAACTGAACGAGGCGTTCGCGTCGCAAGGTCTCGCCGTGCTGCGCATGCTCGGCGTCGCTGACGACGATCCGCGCGTGAACCCGAACGGCGGTGCGATCGCGCTCGGCCACCCGCTCGGCGCATCGGGCGCCCGGCTCGTCACCACGGCGCTCCATCAACTCGAGCGCACCGGCGGCCGGTTCGCGCTCTGTACGATGTGCATCGGCGTCGGCCAGGGCATCGCGATCGCGATCGAACGCGTGTAACCCACGCACCGTCCGCCTATAACGAAGTCATGAAGGAGACACTGCATGTCCTATCAGGCGATCCAGCTGGATATCTATCAGGCCGCGGGCGTGGCCACGATCACGCTCAACCGGCCCGACAAGCTGAACAGCTTCACGCGGGCGATGCATCGCGAACTGCAGTCGGCGCTCGATGAAGTCGAGGCGGCCGGCGCGCGTGCGCTGATTCTGACGGGTGCGGGCCGCGGCTTTTGCGCGGGCCAGGATCTGGCCGACCTCGACTTCACGCCGGGCGCGTCCACCGATCTCGGCACGCTGATCGACGAGCATTTCAATCCGCTGATCCGCCGCCTGCAGCGTCTGCCGATTCCGGTGATCGCGGCCGTCAACGGCACGGCCGCCGGCGCCGGCGCGAATCTCGCACTTGCGTGCGATCTGGTGTTTGCCGCCCGTTCGAGCAGTTTCATCCAGGCCTTCGTCAAGATCGGGCTTGTGCCCGATTCGGGCGGCACGTGGTTCCTGCCGCAACGCGTCGGCATGGCACGCGCGCTGGGGCTCGCACTGACCGGCGACAAGCTCGGCGCCGAACAGGCCGAACAGTGGGGTCTGATCTGGCGTGCGGTCGACGACGAAGCGCTCGTCGCGACAACCCGCCAGCTCGCCACCCAGCTCGCGCAGCAGCCGACGCTCGCCATCGCATCGATCAAGCAGTCGATGCGGGACAGCGTCACGAACACGCTCGATCAGCAGCTCGACCTGGAACGCGACCTGCAGCGCAAGCTCGGCCAGTCGCACGACTATGCGGAAGGCGTGCAGGCCTTCATCGAGAAGCGCGCACCGCGCTTCGAGGGACGTTGACATGACGAACGCCACCGCCACGCTCGCCCCCGATGCGCTCGCCCGCGCGACCGCGCGGGCCATGTACGACGCCGACGCCTGCAGCCGCGCGTTCGGCATGGAGATTGCCGAAGTACGCGCGGGCTACGCCCGCCTGCAGATGCGCGTGCGACCCGAATTCCTGAATGGGCACCAGACCTGCCACGGCGGGATCATCTTCACGCTCGCCGATTCGACGTTCGCGTTCGCGTGCAACTCGTACAACCTGAGTGCGGTCGCGGCCGGCTGCTCGATCGAATTCCTGCGCCCCGTGCACGGCGGCGACGTGCTGACGGCCGAGGCGATCGAGCAGGCGCGCGCCGGCCGCCACGGCATCTACGACATCCGCGTCACGAACCAGACAGGCGACACGGTCGCGATGTTTCGCGGCAAATCCGCCCAGATCAAGGGCACGGTCATCCCGGAAGACCGCTGACGTCGACGGCTCGCCCATAACAAACACTGGAGACATGCATGACTACCCCGCTACCGCTCGAGCCGATCGAGACCGCCTCACGCGACGAGCTGACCGCGCTGCAGCTCGAGCGCCTCAAGTGGTCGCTCCGGCATGCGTATGATCACTCGCCCGTCTATCGCCGCAAGTTCGACGAAGCCGGCGTGCATCCGGACGACCTGAAGACGCTCGCCGACCTGTCGCGCTTCCCGTTCACGACCAAGGGCGACCTGCGCGACAGCTATCCGTTCGGGATGTTCGCGGTGCCGCAGGACCGGATCTCGCGCATCCACGCGTCGTCGGGCACGACCGGCAAGCCGACGGTCGTCGGCTATACGGCTGCCGACATCGATACGTGGGCGAATCTCGTCGCCCGCTCGATCCGCGCCGCCGGCGCGCGCCGCGGCGACAAGGTGCACGTCAGCTACGGCTACGGGCTGTTCACGGGCGGGCTCGGCGCGCACTACGGCGCAGAACGCGCGGGCCTCACCGTGATCCCGTTCGGCGGCGGCCAGACCGAAAAGCAGGTACAGCTGATCCAGGATTTCCGGCCCGACATCATCATGGTCACGCCGAGCTACATGCTGTCGATCGCCGACGAGATCGAGCGCCAGGGCCTCGATCCCGTGCAAAGCTCGCTGCGCATCGGCATCTTCGGCGCGGAGCCGTGGACCAACGACATGCGCGTCGCCATCGAACAGCGGATGGGCATCGACGCAGTCGACATCTACGGACTGTCCGAAGTGATGGGCCCCGGCGTGGCGTCCGAATGCGTCGAGACCAAGGACGGCCCGACCATCTGGGAAGACCACTTCTATCCGGAAATCATCGATCCGGAAACCGGCGAAGTGCTCCCGGACGGCGAACTTGGCGAGCTCGTGTTCACGTCGCTGACGAAGGAAGCACTGCCGATCATCCGCTATCGCACGCGCGACCTCACGCGCCTGCTGCCGGGCACCGCCCGGACGATGCGCCGGATGGAGAAGATCACCGGCCGGTCGGACGACATGATGATCGTGCGCGGCGTCAACGTGTTCCCGACGCAAATCGAGGAACAGTTGCTCAAGCAGCGCGCGCTCGCGCCGCACTATCAGATCGTGCTGACGAAGGAAGGCCCGCTCGACGTGCTGACGCTCAACGTCGAACCCTGCCCGGAAACCGCGCCCGACACCGCGGCGATCCAGGCGGCAAAACAGGCGCTCGCGTACGACATCAAGTCGCTGATCGGCGTGACGGCCGTGATCAACGTGCTGCCCGTGAACGGCATCGAGCGGTCGGTCGGCAAGGCGCGCCGGGTCGTCGACAAGCGCAAGGGCTGAGGTCGCTCGCCACCTGTACGTCGCCCAACGGCGAATCCGTGCCGGCAAATGAAACAGCCCGATCGGCCAACACCGATCGGGCTGTTTCAATTCCAAAGCGTCGTTCGACGCGACATCGCTGCATCACGCGAACCTAAATCACAGGGCCACACCCGCGATCAGACCGTCGGCATGCGCCACGCACCCGAGACACGCCACGAACCCCGCGGCTCATGCACAGACCGCCTCCTCCGTGCAGCCCGCGTCATCCCGAATCACGAATTCGGGAACAGCAGCCACATCCGGCCGACCTGCTTCATCCGGCCAGCCTGATCACCCGCGTCGTCGCCGAGCCCCCAGAAATAGTCGGCCCGCACGCCACCCTTGATCGCCGAGCCCGTATCCTGCGCGAACACGAGCCGGTTCATCGGCGTATTCGTCAGCGGACGCGTGGTCTGCAGAAACACCGGCGTGCCGAGCGGGATCGACGACGGATCGACCGCGATCGAGCGCTCCGGCGTCAGCGGCACGCCGAGCGCGCCGATCGGACCGTCCGCGCCGCCATGCGGCGCATCTTCCTTGGTCGGCATGTCGCGGAAGAACACGAAGCGCGGATTCGTGTCGAGCAGCGCGTCGACGCGCGTCGGGTTCGCCTTCGCCCACGCCTTGATGCCCTGCATCGTTGCCTGCGCGGGCGTCAGCTCGCCGCGATCGAGCAGCCACTTGCCGATCGAACGGTACGGCTGGTTGTTGGTGCCGCCGAAGCCGACCCGCATCACCGAACCGTCGTCGAGCAGCACGCGACCCGAGCCCTGCACCTGCAGGAAGAACGCCTCGATCGGATCGTCGACCCACACGAGTTCGTTGCCGTTCAGGATGCCGGCGCGCTCGAGCTGCGCGCGTGCCGGCAGCGGGGCGCCCGCGCGATAGCCGGCCGGCCAGCGATAGAGCGCGTACTGATACGGGCCGCGGCGCACGCGCGAACCGTGCAGCAGCGGCTCGTAATAGCCGGTCACGAGCCCGTCGAGCGTACCGTCGGTATTCGCGAGCTGGAACGGCGTGAAATACGTTTCGAAGAAAGTGCGGGCGCTGCTGACGTCGAGTTCGTCGAGCCGGTCGGCGGCCGCGCAAGCGCGCGCCCAGGCCGGCTGGCGCGCGAGCCGCGCGCAGTTCTGCCGCAGCGCGGCCGTCGCGCCGATCAACGAATCGTCCTGCCAGCCCGGCACCTGCTGCCACGCGACCGGCGTGAGCCGCTTCGCGGCGACCTGCCCCGGCACGATCGCCGCGCCGGTCGGCGGCTTCAGCGCGGAGGTCCGCGTCGGCGCACCACCGCACGCCGCGAGCAGCGCCGCCGCCGCGGCGGCGGCCATCCACCCGGCCAGCCGGGGCCCAAACCACATACAATGTCCGTTCTTGATGGAAACCGCCATGTCAGATTTTCTCGACCAATATCCGATGCTCATCTTCGCGCTCGAAGCCTTCGTAGCGCTTGCCCTGCTGATCTTCATCGTCGTGTGGACGTCGTCGGGCAGAAAGAAGCAGGCCCGCCACAACGACCGCCAGCCGCGCTGACGCCCGTCGCACACTGCACGCTCAATGCAGCGTGCGCGGCATGTGCAGGGCGAACTCGTCGACCGGCGCCTCGAAACGCTCGCCGTCTTCCGCCACGCAGAAGTACGCACCGCGCATCGTGCCGACCGGCGTCGCGATCACGGCCCAGCTCGTGTATTCGAAATGCTCGCCCGGCTGCAGCAGCGGCTGGTGCCCGACGACGCCGAGTCCCTTCACTTCCTGCACGTGGCTCTCGCTGTCCGTGATGATCCAGTGACGGGCGATCAGTTGCGCCGCGACCTGTCCGGTATTGCGGATCGTCAGCGTGTACGCGAATGCGTATTGACGGTGATCGGGGTCGGATTGTTCCGGCAAGTAGCTGGTTTTCACCGAAACGGTGAACTGATACTGACTCATGGTGTGTCCGCTCTAGGTAACCGCGCGCGCCGACTCGAGCGGCCGGGCCGCGGGCGCGCCGCATTGGTTCGGCATTCTATGCGCAATCGGGCCGCAACCGCACGGCCTGCCGCCGCGCGCCGGGTCGCCGGACGGTAGAATGACGGTTTTGCGCCGCAACGTCCCCCGCTCCCCTGTCATGACTCAATTCCGCATCGCTCCCAGCATCCTGTCGGCCGACTTTGCACGGCTCGGCGAAGAAGTCCGCAACGTGGTCGCCGCCGGCGCCGACTGGATTCACTTCGACGTGATGGACAACCATTATGTGCCGAACCTGACGATCGGCCCGCTCGTCTGCGAGGCGATCCGCCCGCACGTGCAGGTGCCGATCGACGTGCACCTGATGGTGCGCCCGGTCGACCGGATCGTGCCCGATTTCGCGAAGGCCGGCGCGAATCTGATCAGCTTCCACCCGGAAGGCTCCGATCACATCGACCGCACGCTGTCGCTGATCCGCGACCACGGCTGCAAGGCCGGTCTCGTGTTCAATCCGGCCACGCCGCTGAACTACCTCGACCACGTGATGGACCGCCTCGACTTCGTGCTGCTGATGTCGGTGAACCCCGGCTTCGGCGGCCAGTCGTTCATTCCGGAAACGCTGAACAAGCTGCGCGAGGCGCGTGCGCGCATCGACGCGTACACCGAGCGCACGGGCCGCGAGATCCTGCTCGAGGTCGACGGCGGCGTGAAGGCCGACAACATCGCGGAAATCGCGGCGGCCGGCGCGGACACGTTCGTCGCGGGTTCGGCGATCTTCGGCAAGCCCGACTACCGCAAGGTGATCGACGAGATGCGCGCGGCGCTCGCGACCGTCGAACGGAGCTGACGCCGTGGCCGACTCGTCGTTCGCCGGCCGCGCGCCGGCCGAGGCCGCCACGGACGCGGCCCCGATCCGCTTTGCCGCGCCGCGCATCGACGCCGCGCTGATCGACCTCGACGGCACGATGGTCGATACCGCCGACGATTTCACGGCCGGCCTGAACGGGATGCTCGCGCAGCTCGGCGCGCCGGCCACGTCGCGCGACGAAGTGATCGGCTACGTCGGCAAGGGCTCCGAACACCTGATCCAGAGCGTGCTGAAGCCGCGCTTCCCGGCCAACGAAGCGCACGCGCGCTTCGACGACGCACTAGCGATCTATCAGAGCGAATACGCGAAGATCAACGGCCGCCACACGCGCCTCTATCCGGACGTGGCAGCCGGCCTCGATGCACTGCGCGCGGCCGGCATCCGGCTCGCGTGCGTGACGAACAAGCCGCACCGCTTCGCGGTCGAGCTGCTCGAACAATACGGGCTGGCCGGCTGCTTCGGCATCGTGCTGGGCGGCGACAGCGTCGCGCGCAAGAAGCCCGACCCGCTGCCGATGCTGACGGCCTGCGACGCGCTCGGCGTCGCGCCGGACGCCGCGGTCGCGATCGGCGACTCGGAAAACGATGCGCTGGCGGGCCGCGCGGCCGGGATGGCGACGCTGACGGTGCCGTACGGCTACAACCACGGCAAAGCTATACAAACGATAAATTCGGATGGTATAGTCGATTCGTTGCTGGTCGCGGCTCGCGCAATTTCCGCGCACAACGCCGGCCGGCCAACCATCTGATTATTTCTTCCATCCGCATGTTTCTGAATAAAAAACGGAGTCTGAGCAGCATCGACCGGGGAGCCTGGCCCTGGCGTCGCTGGTCGCGCTAACCTCTTCGATGAGGTACTCTGAAGCACGTCTTCAGCGCCGTTTTTTATCTCGCTGCGCATCCGCGCGCCGACCGTCGCACCACCTCGAGTTCCACCGCGTCCGAACGCTCGCGTTCAGGACCGGCCGCAGGCTCGCGACGTTCACGCCCGGAGTGCCGGCCGGCAACAGGCACTTCTCGATCGACCGCCCTTTCGCCGACGGCCACCCGCGCAGCGTCAAGTGATCCCTGGCGCACGCGCCGCTCGTCCCGAACAGGACCGGAACATGACCGAACTCGAATTCCAATCGCTCGCGAACGAAGGCTACAACCGCATCCCGCTGATCGCGGAAGCCCTCGCCGATCTCGAAACGCCGCTGTCCCTCTACCTGAAGCTGGCCCAGCCCGAACGCGCGGGCGCCAACTCGTTCTTGCTCGAATCGGTGGTCGGCGGCGAACGCTTCGGCCGCTATTCGTTCATCGGCCTGCCCGCCCGCACGCTGGTGCGCACCCGCAACGGCGTGTCGGAAGTCGTGCGCGACGGCCAGGTCGTCGAGACGCACGACGGCGACCCGTTCCAGTTCATCGAATCGTTCCAGGCGCGCTTCAAGGTCGCGCAGCGCCCGGGCCTGCCGCGCTTCTGCGGCGGCCTCGCCGGCTACTTCGGCTACGACGCGGTGCGCTACATCGAGAAGAAGCTCGCGAACACCGCGCCGCGCGACGATCTCGGCCTGCCCGACATCCAGTTGCTGCTGACCGAGGAAGTCGCGGTGATCGACAACCTCGCCGGCAAGCTCTACCTGATCATCTACGCGGACCCGGGCCAGCCCGAAGCGTACGCGAAGGCGAAACAGCGCCTGCGCGAACTGAAGCAGCGCCTGCGCACGACCGTGCAGCCGCCCGTCACGTCGGCGAGCGTGCGCACCGAGACGTTCCGTGAATTCAAGAAGGACGACTATCTGGCCGCCGTGCGCCAGGCCAAGGAATACATCGCCGCCGGCGAGCTGATGCAGATCCAGGTCGGCCAGCGGCTGACGAAGCCGTACCGCGACAATCCGCTGTCGCTGTACCGCGCGCTGCGTTCGCTGAATCCGTCGCCGTACATGTATTACTACAACTTCGGCGATTTCCACGTGGTCGGCGCATCGCCGGAAATCCTGGTGCGCCAGGAAAAGCGCGGCGAAGACCAGATCGTCACGATCCGCCCGCTCGCCGGCACGCGCCCGCGCGGCAACACGCCCGAGCGCGACGCGGAACTCGCGACCGAGCTGCTCAACGACCCGAAGGAGATCGCCGAGCACGTGATGCTGATCGACCTCGCGCGCAACGACGTCGGCCGCATCGCGGAAATCGGCTCGGTGCAGGTGACCGACCAGATGGTCATCGAGAAGTACTCGCACGTGCAGCACATCGTCAGCTCGGTCGAAGGCAAGCTGAAGCCCGGCATGACGAACTACGACGTGCTGCGCGCGACCTTCCCGGCCGGCACGCTGTCCGGCGCGCCGAAGGTGCGCGCGATGGAACTGATCGACGAGCTCGAGCCGGTCAAGCGCGGGCTGTACGGCGGTGCGGTCGGCTATCTGTCGTTCTCGGGCGAGATGGATCTCGCGATCGCGATCCGCACGGGCCTGATCCACAACGGCAACCTGTACGTGCAAGCGGCGGCCGGCGTCGTCGCGGATTCGGTGCCCGAATCCGAATGGCAAGAGACCGAGAACAAGGCGCGCGCGGTGCTGCGTGCGGCCGAACAGGTCCAGGACGGCCTCGATAGCGACTTCTGACCGGAGACTGACCATGCTGCTCATGATCGACAACTACGACTCGTTTACCTACAACCTGGTCCAGTACTTCGGCGAACTCGGCGAGGACGTGCGTACCTACCGCAACGACGAAATCACGCTCGACGACATCGCGCGCCTGAACCCCGACGCGATCTGCCTGTCGCCCGGCCCGAGCAATCCGCAGCACGCGGGCATCACGCTCGAGGTGCTGCGCGAATTCGCGGGCAAGAAGCCGATCCTCGGCGTCTGCCTCGGCCACCAGGCGATCGGCGAGGCATTCGGCGGCCGCGTGGTGCGCGCGAAGACCATCATGCACGGCAAGGTAAGCCGGATCGAAACCGACTGCCGCGGCGTGTTCGCCGACCTGCCGAAGCATTTCGACGTGACGCGCTACCACTCGCTCGCGATCGAGCGCGAATCGCTGCCGGACTGCCTCGAGGTGTCCGCGTGGACCGACGACGGCGAAATCATGGGCGTACGCCACAAGACGCTGCCGGTCGAAGGCGTGCAGTTCCACCCGGAATCGATCCTGTCCGAGCACGGCCATGCGCTGCTCGAGAATTTCTTGAAGCAGACGCGCGGAGCGGCCCGCGCGGCCGCGCCCACCGCCTGACGGGAGCCTCACGATGACGATTACCCCGCAGGAAGCGCTGCAACGCACGATCGAGCACCGCGAGATCTTCCACGACGAAATGCTGCACCTGATGCGGCTGATCATGCGCGGCGACCTGTCGCCCGTGATGGCGGCCGCGATCATCACCGGGCTGCGCGTGAAGAAGGAGACGATCGGCGAGATCGCCGCCGCCGCGACCGTGATGCGCGAATTCGCGAACCACGTCGAAGTGCAGGACAACTCGAACTTCGTCGACATCGTCGGCACCGGCGGCGACGGCTCGCACACGTTCAACATCTCGACCGCGTCGATGTTCGTCACGGCGGCCGCGGGCGCGAAGGTCGCGAAGCACGGCAACCGCGGCGTATCGAGCAAGTCCGGCAGCGCCGACGTGCTCGAGGCGCTCGGCGTGAACATCGACCTGCAGTCGGACCAGGTCGCCGCGTCGATCGCCGAAACCGGCATGGGCTTCATGTTCGCGCCGAACCATCACCCGGCGATGAAGAACATCGCGGCCGTGCGCCGCGAGCTCGGCGTGCGCACGATCTTCAACATCCTCGGCCCGCTGACCAATCCGGCCGGCGCGCCGAACCAGCTGATGGGCGTGTTCCACGCCGACCTCGTCGGCATCCAGGTGCGCGTGATGCAGCGCCTCGGCGCGCAGCACGTGCTCGTCGTGTACGGCAAGGACGGGATGGACGAGGTATCGCTCGGCGCCGCGACGCTCGTCGGCGAATTGCGCGACGGCAAGGTGCACGAATACGAGATCCATCCGGAGGACTTCGGCCTGCAGATGGTGTCGAACCGCACGCTGAAGGTGGAAAATGCCGACGAATCCCGCACGATGCTGCTCGGCGCGCTGGACAACCAGCCGGGCGTCGCGCGCGAGATCGTCACGCTGAACGCGGGCACCGCGCTCTATGCGGCGAACGTCGCCGAATCGATCGCGGACGGCATCCAGCTCGCCCGCGAAGCGATCGCGAGCGGCAAGGCCCGCGCGAAAGTCGACGAACTCGTGCGCTTCACGCAGCAGTTCAAGCGCTGACCCTCTTACGAATCCAGCAGGAACCCACATGAGCGACATTCTCGACCGAATCATCGCCGTCAAGCGCGAAGAAGTCGCGGCGGCCATGCGCAGCACGCCGCTCGAGGCACTGAAACTCGACGCATCGGCGCGCGACCTGCGCGACTTCGTCGGCGCGCTGCGGGCGAAGCATGCGGCCGGCAACGCCGCCGTGATCGCCGAAATCAAGAAGGCGAGCCCGTCGAAAGGCGTGCTGCGCGAGCATTTCGTGCCGGCCGACATCGCGCGTTCGTATGCGGCGCACGGCGCCGCGTGCCTGTCGGTGCTGACCGACGAGCAGTTCTTCCAGGGCGGCGTGCGCTATCTCGAGGAAGCGCGCGCGGCCTGCTCGCTGCCGGTGCTGCGCAAGGACTTCATCGTCGACGCATACCAGATCGTCGAAGCCCGCGCGATGGGCGCCGACGCGATCCTGCTGATCGCCGCCGCGCTCGACACGCCGCTGATGCAGGATCTCGAAGCGTATGCGCATTCGCTCGGGCTCGCGGTGCTGGTCGAAGTACACGACCGCCACGAGATGGAACAGGCGCTGACGCTGAAGACGCCGCTGCTCGGCATCAACAACCGCAACCTGCGCACGTTCGAGACGTCGATCCAGACCACGCTCGACATGCTCGACATGATTCCGGCGGACCGCATCGTCGTGACCGAATCGGGCATCCTGTCGCGCACCGACGTCGACACGATGCGCGCGGCGAACGTGAACACGTTCCTCGTCGGCGAAGCGTTCATGCGCGCCGACCAGCCGGGCGAGGAACTCGCACGGATGTTCTTCTGATGGCGATCGAAAAGGAAATCAAGCTCGCGCTGCCGGCCGGCCAGGCCGACGCCGCGCGCCGCTTCTTCGAGACGCTGACCGGCGAACCCGGCCACGCGATCACGCTCGCGAACGTCTATTACGACACGCCCGATCTCGCGCTGGCGCGCTCGAAGAGCGCCGTGCGCGTGCGCCGCACGCCGGACGGCTGGCTGCAGACGTTCAAGACCGTCGGCAGTGCGGAAGGCGGCCTGCACCGCCGCCACGAATGGGAACTGCCGGTCGCCGGCGACGCGCTCGAAATCGACGCGCTCGTTGCGGCTTGCGACGTGCCGGAAGCCGCCGCCGCGCTGAATGACGCGGCCGGCGCCCTGTACGCGCTGTTCCGCACGGATTTTTCGCGTACGCTGTGGCGCATCGCAATCGGCGGCGCAACGGTCGAAGCCGCGGTGGACCTCGGCGAGATCGTCGTCCAGGCAGAGCGCGACACGCGCCGCGAACCGATCAGCGAAATCGAACTCGAACTGATCGACGGCCCGGAAACGGCGCTCGCGACGCTCGCCGCCGAACTGCAGCAGGCGCTGCCGGGCCTCGTTCCCGAAAACATCAGCAAGGCGCAGCGCGGCTACCGGCTGCGCGCGCAATAAACACGCATCACGCATGGCAACCCGCAAGACTTCCCGCGCGCCGCAACAGGCGTCGCTGTTCGACGATCCCGTGCCGGAAACGGCACCGGCCGACCTTCCGTCCCCGGCTTCCGAGCCGCCCGCGGCCGCGCGCAAAGCCGCGAAGAAAACCGCCGCACCGGCGTCCGCGCCGGCCCCGGCCGCCGCGGCACCGCAGTCCGTTGCCGCCGACGTACCGCATCTCGCCGCGCAATTCGACGCGCTGCCGGCCGTCTGGCGCGACGTGCTGAAGCCGTTCATCGACAGCGACGCGTACGCGCCGCTGTGCCGCTTCGTCGACGACGAGCGCGCGGCCGGCAAGACGGTCTACCCGACCGACGTGTTCCGCGCGCTGCGCCTGACGCATCCCGACGACGTGAAGGTCGTGATCCTCGGCCAGGACCCGTACCACGGCGACGATCGCGGCACGCCGCAGGCGCACGGCCTCGCGTTCTCGGTGCCGCCGGCCGTGCGCACGCCGCCGTCGCTGCGCAACATCTTCAAGGAAATCGCCGCGAACTTCGGTCACGACACGCCGCGCCACGGCTGCCTCGATACGTGGGCGCGGCAGGGCGTGCTGCTGCTCAACACCGTGCTGACGGTCGAGCGCGGCGCGGCCGCGAGCCACGCGAAGCGCGGCTGGGAACAATGCACGGACACGCTGATCCGCGAACTCGCCAACCGCCATCGCGGGCTCGTGTTCATGCTGTGGGGCGCACATGCGCAGGCCAAGCGCGCGCTGTTCGATCCGAGCGAACACTGCGTGCTGGAGGCGCCGCACCCGTCGCCGCTGTCCGCGCACCGCGGTTTCCTCGGCTGCCGCCATTTCGCGCTCGCGAACGACTATCTGGTCGGCGCGGGCCGCGCACCGATCGACTGGCGCCTGCCGGACGTGGCCGAAACGTTCGCGTAACGGCCTCGGCAGCCGGTTCGCCAGCTACCCCACCGCATGCAAAAACGCCGCGTCCCTTTCGGGGCGCGGCGTGTTTTATCGGGCGACGCAGCGGGTGCGTCGCACCCGCGTCGAGCTTGCGCGTTACGCGGCGGCAATCGCTTCGCGTGCGCTGGCCAGTGCGGCGCTTTGCGCATCCGGACCGAGATTCAGGCCTTCCGCATGGATGAAATTCACGTCGGTCAGGCCGATGAAGCCGAGGAACGAACGCAGGTACGGCGTGTGGCTGTCGTTCGGCGTACCGAGGTACTTGCCGCCGCGGGCCGTCACGACGTGAACCTTCTTGCCCTTGATCAGGCCTTCCGGACCGTTCTCGGTGTAACGGAACGTGACGCCTGCGCGGGCGATCCAGTCGAAATACGTCTTCAGTTGCGACGAGACGCCGAAGTTGTACATCGGCGCGCCGATCACGATGATGTCGGCAGCCTGCAGTTCGGCGATCAGTGCATCGCTCTTCGCGACGATCGCATTCTGTTCCGCGGTGCGCTTGTCGGCCGGCGTGAAGAACGCGCCGAGCACCGATTCGTCGAGGTGCGGCAGCGCATCGGCCAGCAGGTCACGAACCACGACGTTCGCGCCGGGATTCGATTGTTGCAGCTTTGCCGTCAGTTCGTTGGCCAGCAGCGTGGATTGCGCACCTTGCGAACGCGCGGCGGAATTGATTTGCAGAATGGTCGTCATGTCAGGCTCCAGTGGGGTTGCGCTTCGGTAGCGCGAGTGACGCCATTGTGCGTGGCCATATGACCGCGAAAAAGCGGGTTCAGGGCGACGGATTGTTGCAACAACGGAACAATCCTTGATCGCGCCCCGATACCCGCGTGCGTCCGCTTACCCCTTCAGCCAGGCTTCGCGGGCCTTCGTGGCCACAGCCGGCTTCGCGGCCGCCGTCAGCCGGTAGCGGGTGACTTCCGGGCCGTCGAGCTTCAGCTTCGCGGTACGCAGCTCGTCGCGGCGGAACGCGTGAACCTCGACCTTGTCGCCCGGCCGGTAGCGGGCCAGCAGCGCATCGAGGTTCGTACCCGTCACGCGCAGGCCGTCGACCGCGATCAGCGTGTCGCCGGCCGACAACCCCGCGCGATGCGCGGCGCCGCCTTCGTAGACCGCCGCCAATGTGCAGTCCGCGCCGCCGCGCGGGCGCGCGCCGATCGTCGGTTTCGCGGCAGCGCCGGTCGCGACGTCGGGGGTCAGCGTCACGCCGAACGGCGCGAGCAGTTCGGCGAGCGGCAGGTCGCGCGTGCCGTGCACGGCGTCGGCGAACAGGCGGCCGAGCGCGACGCCCGTCGCCTCTTCGATCAGCGTCTCGACTTCGTTTTCCTCGACGCCCGCCTGCTTGCCGCGATAGAAGTCGCGGCCGTAGCGTTGCCACAGCAGGCGCATCACGTCGTCGAGCGACTTGCGGTTGCGCGTCTGCGCGCGGATCGCGAGATCGAACGCCAGCGCGACGAGCGAGCCCTTCGTGTAATAGCTGACGATCGCGTTGGTCGCGTTCTCGTCCTGACGGTAGTACTTGATCCACGCGTCGAACGAGCTTTCCGCGACGCTCTGCTTGAGCCGGCCCGTGCCGCGCAGCACGCCGCCCACGGTGCGGCCGAGCGCCGCGAAATAGTCGTCCTGCGACATCAGCCCGCTGCGGACCAGCATCAGGTCGTCGTAATACGACGTGAAGCCCTCGAACAGCCACAGCAGCGACGTGTAGTTCTCGCGGGTGAGGTCGTACGGCACGAACGCCGCCGGCTTGATGCGCTTCACGTTCCACGTGTGGAAATACTCGTGGCTGCAGAGGCCGAGATACGTGCGATAGCCTTCCGTCGTTTCCGGTCGCCCCTTCACCGGCAGGTCGGTACGGTTGCAGATCAACGCGGTCGACGCGCGATGCTCGAGGCCGCCGTAGCCGTCGCTGACCGCGAGCGTCATGAACACGTAGCGCTCCATCGGCGCCTTCTTCGACTTCGGCTCGAACAACGCGATCTGCGCCTCGCACACCCGCTTCAGGTCGTTGCGCAGCCGCTCCAGGTCGAGCTGCGTCACGCGCCCCGCGATCACGATGTCGTGCGGCACGCCGTGCGCGTCGAACGTCGCGAGCGCGAATTCGCCGATCGTCACCGGATGGTCGGACAGCTCGTCGTAGTTGGCCGCGCGATATGCGCCGAAACCGTAGCGCCGGGTGCCGCCCGCTTCGGGCAGTGCGGTGCCGACGCGCCAGGTGCGGAACGCCGCGCCGGCCGGTTTCGCGATATCGACTTCGCACGGCGCGTCCTCGCGACCGGCGACGCTCAGGAACACGGCCGTCGCGTTGAAGAAGCCGCCCGATTCGTCGAGATACGCGGAGCGCACCGACAGGTCCCATGCATACACGTCGTAACGCAGCGTCAACGCGCCGGTCACGGGCGCGGCCTGCCACGTGTGCTTGTCGGTCTTCGCGATGCGCACCTTGCGGCCCGCGTCGTTGAACGCACGCAGCGTCACGATGTTGCGCGCGAACTCGCGCACGAGATAGCTGCCCGGAATCCATACCGGCAGCGAGAAACGCTGGCCTTCGGGATCGGGATCGGCAACCGTCACCGTCACTTCGAACAGGTGCGCGGCAAGATCTTTCGGGACAATCGAATAGCGGATCGGCTGGGTCATCGTGGCAATCGGTCGGTCGAATACGGCGGCGAAAACGAAGAGAGGCGCCGGCAGATCATGCGGGCGCCCCTCGCTGGCCGGGCCATGCGCCCGGCGTGCAGTCGGTTACTTGCTCGAGGCGAGCGCCTGGTTGAGCTGGTCGGCCGATACCGCGCCCGGCAGGCGGCGGCCGTCCGGCAGGAAGATCGTCGGCGTACCGGTGACGTTCATCCCACGGCCGAGCGCGAGGTTCTTGTCCAGCGCGCTGGTATCGCAGGTACCGGCGCCGGACGGCGCACGGTGGTCGAGCATCCAGCTTTCCCACGTCTTCGCGCGGTCGGTCGCACACCAGATCGCCTTCGACTTCGCGGTCGAATCCGGCGACAGCACCGGATACAGGAACGTGTAGACGGTCACGTTGTCGACCGACTGCAGCGTCGTCTCGAGCTTCTTGCAGTACGGACAGTTCGGATCGGAGAACACCGCGATCTTGCGGGCGCCGTTGCCCTTGACGACCTTGATCGCATTCGCGAACGGCAGGCTCGCGAAGTCGATCTTGTTGATTTCGGACAGGCGGGCGTCGGTCAGGTTCTTGTGCGTCTTCGCGTCGACGAGATCGCCGAGCAGCACGTAGTCGCCCGCCGCGTCGCTATAGATGATCTGCGAGCCGAGGTTCACTTCGTAAAGGCCTGCAACCGGCGATTTCGACACGCTCTTGATCGGCGCGTCGTTGCCCAGCCGGGCCTGCAGCGTAGCCTTCAGCTTGTCGGTGGTCTGGTCGGCCTGCGCGGTGCAGCCAAGCGTCGCCATCGTGACGGCCAGCGCCAGCGATGCGATGCGGATCGTTTTTTTCATTGAAATCTTCCTTCAGCTCAATCGGAGTGCACGGCACAGTGTACGCCGTAACGGAACCGTCTCCGACCGGCGCGGTGGCGGAAGGTTCGCTCAGCCGAGCGCGGCCGACACGAGCCAGCGCTTCACGAGCGGCTGCGCGCCGACGAACGCCATGCCCGCATTGCGCACCGCCTTCGCGAGCGAGCCCGGCACCGCGAACAGCCGCTGCAGGCCGTCGGTCGCGACCATCAGCGCGCGGATGTCCTCCCGACGCGAACGCTCGTAGCGGCGCAGCAGCACCGTATCGCCGAGGTTGCGGAAGCTTTCCTTGCCCGCGATCGCATCGGCGAGCGCGGCGACGTCGCGCAATCCCAGGTTCATCCCCTGCCCCGCGAGCGGGTGGATCAGGTGCGCGGCATCGCCGACCAGCGCGACGCGCGGCGCGATCAGCTTGTCGACCGTCTGCAGCGCCAGCGGGAAGCCGGCGGCCGGCGTCACGCATTCGAGCGCGCCGACCTGGCCGTGCGACACGCGCTCCACCTCGGCCGCGAGCTGCGCCGGATCGAGTGCGAGCAGTGCGTCCGCGTGCGCGGTGTGCGCGGACCACACGAGCGACACGTGGCCGTCCGGCAGCGGCAGCAGCGCGACGATCTCGCCTTCGTGAAACCATTGGTACGCGGTCTCGCGGTGCGGCAAAGATGCCTTGAAATTCGCGACGACGCCCGTTTGCCGGTAGTCGCGCCGCTCTACCCTGGCCCCCATTTGGGAGCGCACCCACGAATGCGCGCCGTCGGCGCCGACGACGAGATCGGCTTCGAGCACCTGTCCCGACGACAGTGTGAGCACGGCCGCGTCGTCGCGCACGTCGAAGCCCTGCGCACGCGCGTCGAACCACGTCAGGTTCGGCTGGAAGCGCAGCGCGGCGTCGAGCGACGCCTCGACCAGCGACGATTCGGCGATCCATGCGAGCTGCGGCACGGACGCCTGATACGCGGAGAAATGCAGTTCGGCATGCGCATCGCCATACACGCGCATGTCGTAGACGGGCGCGAGCCGGCTGTGGTCGAGCGCCTGCCAGACCCGCAGCCGCTCGAGCAACGCCTGCGAGCTGGACGACAGCGCGTAGACGCGCGTGTCGAACGCGAGATCCGCGGGGCGCGGCGTGGCCGGCTGGGCGAGCAACGCGGTCTTGTAGCCGGACTGGGTCAGCGCGAGCGCGGCCGTCTTGCCGACGAGCCCGCCGCCGACCACGGCGACGTCGAAGGAGTGGTGGGCAGTCATGGCGGGCATTATAGCCGCGGGGCCAAACCCTTACGCGGCCGGACTTTGCGGGAAATCAGCAGAATCGCAGCCCGGTGCGCCGGCGCGGCGGCCCGCCGCATCGGCCGTTCGGCGCCAGCCCGGAATCCGGGCCGCCGGCACGGTACAATAGCGTCTTTGACCGTCGGCCCGCCGCGCTCCACGCGCCGGCCGCCCTTTTTTCCCGCGCCGCCGTGCCTTGTCCGGCCGCGCCGCCTCACCCGTCCGAAGGATTCCATGAGTCTCAAATGCGGCATCGTCGGCTTGCCCAACGTCGGCAAGTCCACCCTGTTCAATGCGCTGACCAAGGCCGGCATCGCCGCCGAGAACTACCCGTTCTGCACGATCGAGCCGAACGTCGGCATCGTCGAAGTGCCGGATACGCGCCTGAAAGCGCTCTCCGAGATCGTCAAGCCGGAGCGTGTCGTGCCGGCCGTCGTCGAGTTCGTCGACATCGCGGGCCTCGTCGCAGGCGCGAGCAAGGGTGAAGGCCTCGGCAACCAGTTCCTCGCGAACATCCGCGAAACCGACGCGATCACGCACGTCGTGCGCTGCTTCGAGGACGAGAACGTCATTCACGTCGCCGGCAAGGTCAGCCCGATCGACGACATCGAAGTGATCAACACCGAACTCGCGCTCGCCGACCTCGGCACCATCGAGAAGGCGCTCACGCGCTATTCGAAGGCGGCGAAGTCGGGCAACGACAAGGAAGCGGCGAAGCTCGTCGCGGTGCTCGAAAAGGTGCGCGCGCAGCTCGACCAGGGCAAGGCCGTGCGCGGCCTCGCGCTGTCGGACGACGAACAGGCGCTGATCAAGCCGTTCTGCCTGATCACCGCGAAGCCGGCGATGTACGTCGCCAACGTGAAGGACGACGGCTTCGAGAACAACCCGCACCTCGAGGCGGTGCGCAAGTACGCGGAAAGCGAAAACGCGCCGGTGGTCGCCGTATGCGCGGCGATCGAGGCGGAAATCGCCGATCTCGACGACGCGGACAAGGAAGCCTTCCTTGCCGACATGGGCATGGAAGAGCCGGGCCTCGACCGCGTGATCCGCGCAGGCTTCAAGCTGCTCGGCCTGCAGACCTACTTCACCGCGGGCGTGAAGGAAGTGCGCGCGTGGACGATCCACATCGGCGATACCGCGCCGCAAGCGGCGGGCGTGATCCACACCGACTTCGAGCGCGGCTTCATCCGCGCGCAGACGATCGCGTTCGACGACTTCGTCACGTACAAGGGCGAGCAAGGCGCGAAGGAAGCCGGCAAGATGCGTGCGGAAGGGAAGGAATATGTCGTGCACGACGGCGACGTGATGAACTTCCTGTTCAACGTCTGAGGGAAACGAGCCGAATCGCCACGTTTCACGCAGTACGAAAAACCGTCAAGGCCTGCTAAAAGCGGGCCTTTTTTGCTTTTTTAGCGACGTCGACGTCACTAACAAGGCATCATGCCTGATATGTCGAGACTCATTGAGAAAAATATTGAGAGGAAACCATGTCGATTACCATCAGCACTGCAACTGCGGTCGCAAAGCAGCTAGCAGAAAAAGAAGCCTTAAAGATGGCGACTCAGTATTTCAAGGACCATCTGATCGGCCGATGGAGCGAATATCGAGCCAACAGGTTTTTCGACGCCTTGCTCGACGAGATCCGTAAGGAAAAGGACGTTCGATTCGAGTCTGCGGATCTTAACGATATGCTTCGCGCCATGTCGAATAGTGATAAGAAAACGACCGCACTCTTCGACGCGTACCGACGAGTCGCACTGTCGGCGTCCAAGGATATCGGTCCGATGATCATCGGAATGTTGACCGCCAACATCGTGCTCGAAGACCGCGAGGCCACCCCTGATGAAGAATTGATTTTCCAGGGTGCGGAAACGCTAAACGATCACGACTTCCTTGGTCTTACTTCGTGGCTAGCTCGCCGTCAAAGTGATAAGCACGATTTAGAACAGAATGGCATGGTTATTGAGTTTGGCTCTATGGAGATTTCGACCGATCGAGTCTCACCTTCAACCACCGCGCCCAAAATCCATTACGACATGCCGGATTTAGCTGACATGGGCATCTTTTTGTTGAAGCTAAAGAATCTCGGACTATTGTCGGAAAAAATTGCTCGGCGAGAAGATCCAAGAATGCTCGGTAGAACGCATTACCACATCGTCGTAAGCAAAGCGTGTATGCAACTTGAGCGACTAGCGGCGCGGGCCATATCGGCGACCGTCTAAGACGCAAGGCATGGCTGGCGTAACAGGCGAACGGCCGTGATGACGCTCACCGCGATGCACGAACGGCACACGGATCGACGAAAGGTAGACTGCCACGCCTGCATCATTGCACCGGCCTCGAGCAGGCCAAGAACAGCAATATCTTGACTCAGCGCCGCGCGCCGCCACATGTCCTCAAGGCCCGCGCGATGCGGACCTTGTGTCTGGAACAGTCGCCGAACCTTCGACCGCACGTTTCGCCGTCGGTCGCTTGCTCCTACTCAGCAATCTTCAGCGTCCCGGACATATGCAGGAACTGTCCGTCCTTCATCGCGATGTTCGTATCCACCGCGCCGCGTTCGAAATCCTCGACGTGCACGACGTTCGAGCCGGTGGACGGCTCATGCCAGTACACCATGTACACCTGCGGACGGACCTCGCGCGCCGTGTACTGCACCGTATCCGTCACGCCCTTGAATTGGCCGGCCGTGCCGACGAACGACATCGTCCTGTCGTCCTTGAAGTTCAGGTCGAACGCGGTAGCGCCGAACTGCACGCGCACCGTCTTGCCCGCCGCGGGGAACGGCGCCGGCGCGGGCCACTGCATCTCGCCCTTGGCAACTTTCGCGCTCAGCTCGAGCGACGGCTTCTCGCCGAGATCCGGGTAGCGCGCCTCCATCGCCGCGATCAGCGTCGTCGAATCCTTCGCGCGCGCCGCTTCCTGGTCGAACGCCTTCACGTAATTCCGCGTGAACGCGACGCCCGTGGTGAACGGCTGGCCGCCGTCGCGATTCGGCAGGAAATGGCCGGGCACGACGCGCGCCGGCTTCAGCGCATCGATCCGGTCGAGCGTCGCCAGCCAGTTCGCGTGCGACAGCGGCGTCTGCGTGTCGGCCATCCAGACATGAATGTTCGCGGCGACCGGGATGCCACCGACCACGGTCCGCGCGGAAGGAATCCACACGAACGTGCGATCGGGCGTCGGGCCGTCGAGCCCGACGATGCGCAGCGGCTCGCCGTCGACGCGCAGCGTATTGCCGTCGAGCGGCTGCGGCACGATCACCGAAGCCGGCGCGTTGTCCTTCAGGATCGGGCCCCAGTAGGCGAGCTTGCCGTCCTTGCTGGCCTCGATCGCGGCGACGGTCTGCGGCGTCGCGACGATCTTCGCATCCGGGAACGCCGCGTGAATGGTTTCCAGCCCGAAGTAATAGTCGGGGTCGCTGTGGCTCACGTAGACGGCCTTGAGCGTCTTGCCGCTCGCCTTGATCCGGCTCACCAGCGCCTGAGCGTCGTTGCGCTGGAACTGGGCGTCGATCAGGATCGCCTCGGTCTTGCCCGAAACGATTTCGGACGAAACCGGGAAGATCGCATGCGCGCCCGGATTGTAGACATCGACGGTCAGCGGGGCAGCGATGCTTGCGGATGCGGCGCCGAGCAGCGCAGTCGCCGCGAGTGCGGAAGAAAACAGATGACGGATCGACATGGTCGGACTCTTGATTGGTGGTGAGCCCGTAGAATAAGTGAAACTGTCTCGGTAACAAATATCCCGCTTGTCGATGATTTATCTCCCAGCAGGAATGAATCGACCGCGACGCGGCCGTCCGAGCGGACGCCGGCCGGGCCGTTACCCGGTAATCCTTGATGAACAAAAAAAGCCCGGCCGGCACACGCCGGTCGGGCCACGATACTTCCGGGCCGTATCACTCAGGTGCTATCGGATCCGGCCGCTCGCGCGCTCACGTCGCCGACACCCGCCGCCCGGCGTTCGCCTGCGCATCGCGCCCACGCTTGTTCAGCCACGACGCGAACAGCACGATCAGGGCAAGCACGGCCGTCGCGCCGACTTCCATCCGGTGCTCCTCGCTGACGAACATCACGGTCAGCGTGCCGCAGATGAACAGGATCACGGCCCACGTGAGCCACGGGAACAGCCACATCCGCAGCGTCAGGTCGGCGCCGCCCGCTTCGAGCGTCTTGCGCATCCGCAGTTGCGAGATCGCGATCACGAGATACACGAGCAACGCGATCGCGCCCGACGTCGCGAGCAGGAAGCCGAACACCTGCTCCGGCATCAGGTAGTTCGCGATCACGGTCAGGAAACCGAACGCGGTCGACGCGAGCACGGCCGCGCGCGGCGTGCCGGTCGAATCGGTGCGATGCAGGAAGGCCGGCGCGTCCTTGCGCCGGGACAGCGAGAACAGCATCCGCGACGCGGTGTACAGCGCCGAATTCAGGCAGCTCGCGACCGACACGAGCACGATCACGTCGATGATCGCCTTCGCGTTCGGGATGCCGATCAGCTCCATCGCGCGCTGATACGAGCCGTGCTTCGGCAGCAGCGGGTCGTTCCACGGCACGATGGCCGCGACGACGAGGATCGAGCCGAGATAGAACAGCGTGATACGCCAGATGACCGAGTTCGTCGCGCGCACGATCTGGCGTTGCGGGTTGTCCGATTCGGCGGCCGCGATCGTCACGATCTCGGTGCCGAGGAACGAGAACATCGTCGTGAGCATCGCCGCGAGCACCGCGCTCGCGCCGTGCGGCATGAAGCCGTCGTGCACGAACAGGTTCGACACGCCCGACACGGACGGCGCAGGAATGATGCCGACGATCGCCGCGCCGCCGATGCAGAGGAACACGACGATCGCGACGACCTTGATCAGCGCGAACCAGAATTCGAATTCGCCGTAGTTCTTGACGGAAAAGAGGTTGGTGATGGTGAGCAGCAGCGTGATGCCGAGCGCGAAGATCCACGTCGCGATGCCTGGGAACCACGCATTGAGAATGGTCGCGGCGGCGGTCGCCTCGATCGGGATCACCAGCACCCAGAACCACCAGTACAGCCAGCCGATCGTGAAGCCGGCCCAGTGGCCGATCGCGCGATCGGCATAGGTCGAGAACGACCCGCTGTCCGGATGCGCGACGGCCATTTCGCCGAGCATGCGCATCACCAGCACGACCAGCACGCCCGCGATCGCATACGCGAGTATCGATGCCGGCCCGGCTTCCGCGATCGCGTGGCCGGAGCCGACGAACAAGCCCGCGCCGATGACGCCGGCAATCGACATCATCGTCACGTGACGCTGCTTCAGGCCGGTGCCGAGGCCTGTGTTGCTTCCACTCATCTGTCTCTCTCCAAAAAACGGTTCCGATACGACCGGGTGTCGCGTGAAGGCGGCGCGGGGAGTTGTCGTTCTTGAATCCGGCTGCGACCGCGCGTGCGTCGCACGCGGGCATGGGCCGGATGGGGCCGTTCCGGCCGGGTCGTCCGCGCAGTCTGCGAAGCTGCGGGTGCGATGCGGCGCACCGGGCGCCGGCGCATCGCGTACGCCCGTTCCGTCGGCTGTCGTCAGCCGCCTTCGAAGCGAAGGAGTGTAAGCATCAAACGGTTCTTCACTAAGAACCAATTGAAGCATTTCGATGGAACCACTCGTTGCATCGATGCGAACCGATGCAACGCTTGCTCCGGTTCGGCCGCGCCTCGCGCGCCGGGCGCGCCGTTCAGTTCGCGTCGCGGGCGGCGGCTTCGTTCCGCCACTGCGCCGGCACGATTGCGTGCCATTCTCGCAGAAGCAGGTTTTTCACGGCGTCCGGATGCGCAGCCGACAGGCGCACCAGCACGATCGGCCAGCCGACATAGTGATCGGTCACGTAATACACGTCGGGCGCCGATTCGATCAGCCACGCGCGCTCGTCGGGGCCGACGCCCTTCACGACGAGCGTGTCGCCGTCCTCGCGCAGTCGCGCGAGCAGCTTGCCCTTCACCTTGAGAGCGGGCGTGCCGTATGACGTACCTTCCTCGACGCCGCGCCACGCCAGTGCGATCTGCCGGACTTCGTCGAATGTCACGATGCCTCCCCGACCATGCGTCGATGGTTGACGATCCGGCCACCCTACCGGAAATCGCGCGACGCACCCAGCCTCGCGGCGCTATCCGCCGGCCGCGCGGGCGGCGGCCGGCGCACGCCCGGTGGTCGCGACGATCGCGAACGCGATCGCATTCGCGGCGGCGCTCGCGAGGATCGGCACGAGATAGCCGCCGCCCGCATCGTAGACGAAGCCGGCGGCGGCCGGCCCGACCAGCGTGCCGAACGCGACGCTCGTGTACAGGATGCCGATGATCGCGCTCACGTTGCGCCCGCCGAAATAGTCCATCACGACCGCCGGCAGCACGGCGACCCAGCCGCCGTAGAACACGCCGAACACGAGCGCGAACGCAGCGAGCGTCGCAACGGTGCCGGCGCCCGCCCACGCGACCAGCGCGACGGCCATGCCCGCGAACATCGCGAGCAGCGACGCGCGGCGGCCGAAGCGGTCGGCGAGGCCGCCGAGGAAGAAGCGGCCGGCCGTGCTGCCGACGCCGATCGCGCCGAGCAGCAGCACGGCCGTCGATGGCGCGACGCCATGATCGAGCGCGTACGGCACGAGGTGAACGAACGGGACGAACACGCCGAACGAGCAGACGAGGCAGGCCGCGTAGAGGCTCGCGAACGGCCGCGACGTGACGGCTTCGCGCACCGTCGCGCCGGCTGGCGCGTTCGCGGCGGCCGGGGAAGCACCGGCATGCCGGCCGCCGCCGTCACGGGCGACCTCGCCGTCCGGCAGCAATCCGCGCCCACGCGGGTCGTTCTCGATCAGCAGCGACATGCCGGCCCCCAGCACGAGCGCGATCGCGGCCAGCGTGAAATACGCGCCGCGCCAGCCAACCTGCGCGATCAGCGCGGAGGCGAGCGGCGGCATCACCAGCGTGCCGACGCCGATCCCCGCGACCGCGAGCCCCGACGCGCGCCCGCGCCGACGCACGAACCAGCGCTGCACCGCGCCGACGGCCGGCACGTACGCGCAGCCGACGCCGAACCCGACCCCGAGCCCGTACGCGACGTAGACCTGCAGCAGCGTGCGCGCCGCGCCGGCGGCCGCGAGCCCCGCGCCGGTCAGCAACATCCCGACCACGGCGAGCCGCCGCGAGCCGAAACGATCGGCCAGCGGCCCGCTGACGATGCCGAAACCGAAGTACAGGAAGCCGGCGAGCGAGAACACGAGCGAGATCTGGCCACGCGACGCGGCGAAATCCCGCTGCAGCGACTCGACGAACGCGCTGAACGTGTACGCGCTGCCGAATCCGACGAACGTGACGGCGAACGCAGCCGCCACCACGTACCAGCCGTAGAAAAGGCGCGATGCGCCCGGGCGATTCATGACGATGCTCCTTTCGGGTTCCACCGGCTGCCGGGCGGCGTCCGGATTGCCTCGTGGATATAGTTGAACTATGTTGATCGCATCGGCCGCCGGCGGGCAGCCGTGAAACGGACGATCCGATGCGTCAACGGTACTCGCGCGTACGCGTCGTCTCAAACGATATTTCGTCGACCTTTCGCTTTAGAAAAACTGAATGAACCGTTCGCGCCTGCCGCCGCTCAATGCGTTGCGCGCCTTCGAAGCCGCCGCCCGCCACCTGTCGGTGAAGTCGGCGGCCGAGGAGCTGTCGGTCACACCCGGTGCGGTGAGCCAGATGATCCGCACGCTCGAGACGCATCTCGGCGTGCAGCTGTTCGAGCGCGTGAACCGCGGCATCCTGCTGACGGCCGCCGGCCGCGACTACCTGCCGCCCGTGCGCAACGCGTTCCGGCAGATCGCCGACGCGTCGCAGCGCGTGTCGGGCGCCGCCGACAGCGGCGTGCTGACCGTGAGCGTGACGCCGTTCTTCGCATCCGCGTGGCTCGTCCCGCGCCTCGCGCAGTTCCGGCAGGCTTGCCCGGACGTCGACCTGCAGGTCGTCACGAGCCACGCGCTCGCGGATTTCGCGCGCGACGGCGTCGACGTCGCGATCCGTCACGGCCTCGGGCGCTACATCGGGCTCTGCAGCGAACGGCTGCTGACGGTGGAAATCGTCGCGCTCGCGTCGCCCGACCTCGTCGCGCGGCTCGGCATGCCGGCGACGCCGGCCGAGCTCGTCGGCTGGCCGCAACTGCACGACGCCGAACGCAAGGGCTGGCACATCTGGTTCGGCGCGCAGCGAATCGACGATTTCGGCCCGCCGCGCGGCCCCGCGTTCGACGACTCGGGCCTGCTGCTGCAGGCGATCGTCGCCGGCCAGGGCGCCGGGCTGCTGCCGGCGGCGATGGTGCGCGGCGAACTGGCGAGCGGCCGGCTCGTGCAGCTTGCCGACGTCGCATGGCTCGACGATTTCGCGTACTACCTCGTCTATCCGCCGCATCACGCGGAACGGCCGAAGGTTGCCGCGTTCCGCCGCTGGATTCTCGATGCCGCGCAGGCCGACGGCGCGGCGTCGATGGCCGGCGCGGCGTAGCGTCGCGCGGCGCCCCGGCGCCGATCCGCTAACATGCGGCGCGGGCCGTCGGCCCGACATCGATAACAACGAACAGAACGAGAGAGACCATGCGTGCCCTGCTTCGCCGCGCGACCCACGTCGCGACCCTGTCCGCCGCGCTTTTCGTCGCGTGCACCGCGTTGCCGCCTGCCGCGCACGCCTATCGCGCGTCGCCCGGCTACGGCGACGAAGCCGATCTCGACCGTCACGACACCTATCGCAACCGCGACGGCGAAACCGTGCATGCGCCCGCGCATTCGAAATCGGGCCGCGTGCCGGACGGCGCGAGCGCGCGCTGCCGAGACGGCACGTACAGCTTCAGCCGCCACCGGCGCGGCACCTGCTCCGGGCATGGCGGCGTCGCCGCGTGGCTGTGAGCGCGGGTCGGCCGAATGGCCTGCGCGGTGCCAGCGGCAGCCGGCGGCGAAGTACAATACGCGCTCGCACCGCCGCGCCCCGCGCGGCACGCTCCGTACCGAATCACCCGACGCCGCCAGCCCGCGCGCTGCGCGGCCGTCTCAACCACTTCTGACTTTCACACCGAAATGGCCCAATACGTTTTCACGATGAACCGGGTCGGCAAGATCGTGCCGCCCAAGCGCCAGATCCTGAAGGACATCTCGCTGTCGTTCTTTCCCGGCGCGAAGATCGGCGTGCTCGGCCTGAACGGCTCGGGCAAGTCGACGCTGATCCGCATCATGGCGGGCGTCGACAAGGACATCGAGGGCGAAGCCACGCCGATGCCGAACCTGAACATCGGCTACCTGCCGCAGGAGCCGCAGCTCGACCCGACGAAGACCGTGCGCGAAGCCGTCGAGGAAGGCCTCGGCGACCTGTTCCAGGCGAACAAGAAGCTGGAAGAAATCTACGCGGCCTACGCCGAACCGGACGCCGACTTCGACGCGCTCGCGGCCGAACAGGCGAAATACGAAGCGATCCTCGCGTCGAGCGACGGCGGCAGCCCCGAGCAGCAGCTCGAAGTGGCCGCCGACGCGCTGCGCCTGCCGCCGTGGGACGCAAAGATCGAGCACCTGTCGGGCGGTGAGAAGCGCCGCGTCGCGCTGTGCAAGCTGCTGCTCGAGAAGCCCGACATGCTGCTGCTCGACGAACCGACCAACCACCTCGACGCCGAATCGGTCGACTGGCTCGAGCAGTTCCTGGTGCGGTTCCCGGGCACCGTGGTCGCCGTCACGCACGATCGCTACTTCCTCGACAACGCGGCCGAGTGGATTCTCGAACTCGACCGCGGCCACGGCATTCCGTGGAAGGGCAACTACAGCAGCTGGCTCGACCAGAAGGAAGAGCGCCTGAAGCAGGAAGAAGCGTCGGAATCGGCACGCCAGAAGGCGATCAAGAAGGAACTGGAGTGGGTGCGCCAGAACCCGAAGGGGCGTCAGGCGAAGTCGAAGGCGCGTATCGCGCGCTTCGAGGAACTGAGCAGCCAGGAATACCAGAAGCGCAACGAAACGCAGGAAATCTTCATTCCGGCCGGCGAACGCCTCGGTAACGAAGTGATCGAGTTCAAGAACGTCAGCAAGTCGTTCGGCGATCGCCTGCTGATCGACAACCTAAGCTTCAAGATCCCGGCCGGCGCGATCGTCGGCATCATCGGCCCGAACGGCGCCGGCAAGTCGACGCTGTTCAAGATGCTGACCGGCAAGGAACAGCCGGATTCGGGCGAAGTCGTGATGGGCCCGACGGTGAAGCTCGCGTACGTCGACCAGAGCCGCGACGCGCTCGACGGTTCGAAGACGGTGTTCGAGGAAATCTCGGGCGGCGCCGACGTGCTGACGGTCGGCAAGTACGAAACGCCGTCGCGTGCATACATCGGCCGCTTCAACTTCAAGGGCGGCGACCAGCAGAAGATCGTCGGCAACCTGTCCGGCGGCGAACGCGGCCGCCTGCACCTCGCGAAGACGCTGATCTCGGGCGGCAACGTGCTGCTGCTGGACGAACCGTCGAACGACCTCGACGTCGAAACGCTGCGCGCGCTGGAAGACGCGCTGCTCGAATTCGCGGGCTCGGTGATGGTGATCTCGCACGATCGCTGGTTCCTCGACCGGATCGCGACGCACATCCTCGCGTTCGAAGGCGATTCGCAGGTCACGTTCTTCGACGGCAACTACCAGGAGTACGAAGCCGACAAGCGCGCGCGCCTCGGCGAGGAAGCCGCGAAGCCGAAGCGTCTGCGCTACAAGCCGATCAGCCGCTGACCGGTGCGGCCCGGGCATCCGGCCTCGCGCTCACGCGGGGCTGGACGCCGAAGGTGATCGAAGGAGGCCGCATCCGGAACGGCACAACGAAAAAGCGGGCCCATGGCCCGCTTTTTTTCGCCTGGCGCTCGTCCCGCCGCTTACACCAGCGCGCCCAGCTCGCGCAGCCGCGCCTCGGTCGCCGCCGCGCTCGTGTGATGAATGCCGTGCCAGCCGAGCGCCGTGGCGGCCGCCGCGTTCTTCGCGTTGTCATCGATGAACACGAGTTCGTGCGACGCGATGCCGGGCAGGTGCGGCTCGATCCGCGCGTGCATCTCGCGGTAGATCGCCGGATCGGGTTTCACGAGCTTCACGCGGCCCGACACGACGATGTCCTTGAACCGGCGCAGCACCGGGAAGTTGTCCCATGCATACGGAAACGTCTGCGCGGACCAGTTCGTCAGCCCGAACAGCGGCATTCCCTGCGCGTCCAGCCGGTCGACGAGGGCCGCGCCTTCTTCGAGCACGCCGCCGATCATCTCGTGCCAGCGCGCATAGAACACGCGGATCAGCGCTTCGTGCTCGGGAAACTTCGCGACGAGTTCGGCCGTGCCTTCCTCGATCGTCTGCCCGCCGTCCTGACGGACCACCCAGTCCATCGCGCACACGTGCGTGAGGAACCAGCGGCGCTCGGCGTCGTCGGGAATCAGTTCACGGTAAACGTACTCGGGGCTCCAGTCGATCAGCACGCCGCCGAAATCGAACACCACTGCCTTGATCGTCATGCGAACTCCGTAGCGAGCACGTCCGCGAGCGGACGCGGCGTCACCGCGTTGCCCGACAGCGAATTGTTGTTCCAGATGAAGTGATGGTGCGCGACGATCTGCGCCGCCGACAGGTGGACGCGCTCGTTCGTCGTGTGCAGGTCGGACACGACGGTCGTCCGGTAGCCGAGCAACGCGGCGCGGCGTGCGGCCGAATCGACGCAGAACTCGGTCGCATAGCCGCAGATCAGCACCGAGCGGATGCCGTGGCGATCGAGCTGCGCCGCGAGCGGCGTGTCGTGAAACGCGTCGCTCGCCTGCTTGCGCACGCGCCAGTCGTCGCGACCGACGACCAGCCCCGCATGCAGTTCCCAGCCCGGCGTGCCGGGCACGACGTCGTCGTCCGCGTCGCCGTCGTGCTGCACGAAGCACACCGGCGCGTTCGCCGCGCGCGCCGCCGCCGTCAACCGGTTGATGCCCGACACCACGTCGTCGAGCCGGTACGCGGGCCGCGCCCGCTCCACCAGCCCGCGCTGCATGTCGACCACGATCACCGCAGTGTCCGCCATTGCCTGCCCTCGCTGTTATTGTCCGGCCGTCGTTCGATCGCTGTCCGATCGCTGTCCGATCGCGATCAGCCGCTATCCGGCCCTGCCGCGCGTTGCGTCAGATCGGCTGCGTGCGCGCGTCGAGCCACGCCTTCGCGTCGCCGCTCACATGCCGGCCGACGCGCTCGCGCACCGTCGCGTGATACGTGTTCAGCCACGCGCGCTCTTCGTCGTGCAGCATCTCGATCAGCACGCAGCGCGTGTCGATCGGGCACAGCGTCAGTGTCTCGAACGCGAGGAAATCGCCGAATTCCGTCTGCCCGGCCGCGCGGTTCACGACCAGGTTCTCGATCCGGATGCCCCACTGGCCCGGACGGTACACACCCGGCTCGATCGACGTGATCATCCCCTCTTCCATCGCCGTGTACGGCTCGGCCGGCGCGTAGTGCGAGATCACCTGCGGGCCTTCGTGCACGTTCAGGAAGTAACCGACGCCATGCCCGGTGCCGTGGCCGTAGTCGAGCCCGGCCGCCCACATCGGCGCACGCGCGATCGCGTCGAGCATCGGCGAGCGGATGCCGCGCGGGAAGCGGGCGCGCGACAACGCCATCATCGACTTCAGCACGATCGTGAAATCGCGCCGCTGCAGGTCGCTGACGGTGCCGACCGGCACGACGCGCGTGATGTCGGTCGTGCCCGTCACGTACTGGCCGCCCGAATCGATCAGCAGCAGGCCGTCGCCGGCGATCGTCGCGTGCGACTCGCGCGTCGCGTGGTAGTGCGGCATCGCGCCGTTCGCGTTGAAGCCGGCGATCGTCGCGAAGCTCGCCGACACATAGCCGGGGCGCCGCGCGCGCGCGGCCGTGAGCTTCTCCTCGATCGTCAGCTCGGTGATCGTTTCGCGATTGACGGCCTGTTCGAACCACGCGAAGAATTCGGCGAGCGCGGCGCCGTCATGCTCCATCGTCACGCGCACGTGCTCGATCTCGGCGGTCGTCTTGCGCGACTTCGCGAACGTCGACGGATTCACGGCCTCGACGAGCTTCACGCCGGCCGGCACGGCCTCGAGCGTGCCGAACGTCACGCGGCGCGGGTCGATCAGCAGCGTCGCGCCGTCCGGCAGCGCCGCGAGCGACGCACGCGCGGCGTCGTAGGCGCGGACGTCGACGCCATCCTGCGCGAGCGACGCGGCCAGCGCCGGCGGTACCTTGCCGTCGGCGACGAACAGCGTCGCGCGATCGGTGCCGATCATTGCGTGCGCAACGAATACCGGATTGAAGTTGACGTCGGCGCCGCGCAGGTTGAACAGCCACGCGAGATCGTCGAGCGTCGACACGAAATGCCACTGCGCGCCTTGCGCGTGCATCGCGCGGCGGACGTCGGCCAGCTTGCTCGCGCGCGTCGTGTCGGCCTGCGGCGCCACGTGCTCGAACACCGCATCGCCGGGCAGCCCCGGCCGCTCGGGCCAGATCGCATCGAGCAGGTCGACGTCGGTACGCAGCGCGATGCCGCGCGCACTCAACGCGGCCGTCAGCCCGCGCGCGGCCGCGACGCCGAGCACGGCGCCGTCGACCCCAACCGTCGCGCCCGCCGCCACGTTCTGCGCGAGCCAGTCGACGTGCGGCGCGCTCTGCTGCCCGCCCGTCATCTTCATCAGTTGCACGCCCGTGCCCGCCAGTTCGGCGTCGGCCTGCACCCAGTAGCGGCTGTCGACCCACAACCCCGCGAAGTCCGCGGTGACGACCAGCGTGCCGACCGAACCCGTGAAGCCGGACAGCCAGCGGCGCGCCTGCCAGCGTTCGGGCAGGTATTCGGACAGGTGGGGATCGGCGGACGGCACGAGATAGGCGGCCAGGTTCTCGCGGACCATGGCGTCGCGCAATAGCGCGAGACGGGCCGGCACCGGCGAGACTTCGGGGAGACGGGCATTCATGATTTCACCTGAGAGCATTCAGCGACGGGCCGACAGCGCGACCGTCACGGCTACGGCGAGGAACGCGACGCCGGTGCAGACCGGCCATTCGAGCGTCTCGCCATCGTAAAACAGTCCCGAGAGATTGCCGACCATGCGGGCGGCGGCCGCGCCCACGATGCCGACGAGCACCGCGATCCACCACGCCGGCCGGCCCGTGCGCCGCATCGGATGCAGCCAGCGGCCGAACAACCCGACGGCCGCTCCCAGGACAAGGATTCCAAACCAGTTCATTCGACGCCTTCTATAAATTCAGATTCGTCCCATAGGCGTGAACGTTGCCAGCGGCTAGCATCGATTCATCCATCGAACCCGAGACCAGCCGGGCGCCGCGAACATTCGAGTGTAGGGGCCGACTCGACGTTATGGCAAGCGCACACCGGCTGCCGTATTGAAGAAATTCTCATGCGAATCGCGCTGATCGATCCGGAGTCGCGTCACACCGCACTCCTGAACCGCCTGCTCTTTGCCGGCGGTCACGTGTGCCATGCTTTTCCATCCAGCGCCGCTTTCTTCGAGTGGCTCGCCGCCGACAACACCTGCGACATGCTGGTCACCGGCCACTGGGCCGGCGATCAGCCGGCGCAGGAAGTCATTCCGCGCGCGCAGGCGGTCCTGCCGGGATTGCCGGCCATCGCCGTGATGCAGTCGGCACGCGAAAGCGAAATCGTCTCGTGCCTGCACGCGGGCGCCGACGATTGCCTCGTGCGCCCCGTGAGCGGGCCCGAGCTGCTCGCGCGCGTCAACGCGCTGAGCCGGCGCGCCGGCGTTCGCCGGCCGCCCACCCGCTCGCGCGAAATGTACGGCGAATACGCGTTCGACGCCACGCACTGCCTCGTGCGTTTCGGCGACGCAATCGTTTCACTCACGCCGAAGGAGTTCCGTTTCGCGCAGTTGCTGTTCACGAACCTGTCGCGGCCCGTGTCGCGCGCCCATATCCTCGAAACGGTATGGGCGCGCCGCCGCGACATGAAGTCGCGCACGCTCGATACCCACGCGTCGCGGCTGCGCAGCAAATTGCAGTTGCTTCCGGAGCGCGGCTACCGGCTGCTGCCGCTCTACGGCTTCGGCTACCAGCTTGACCGCGTACCGATCGAGCCCCCAAATTCGCGCCCCCGCCACGCTGATGCCCGGTATGCGGCGAGTGAGGAAATCGCTGAAACGCTATAATATGGGGCTAAACGATAGCCCTCGATATGCAACTCCTCACGATCGGAATCAACCACCACACTGCGCCTGTCGCCCTGCGCGAACGCGTGGCGTTTCCGCTCGAGCAAATCAAACCGGCTCTCGTCACGTTCAAGAACGTGTTTCTCGGCCCGCAGGCGCCCAATACGCCCGAAGCGGCGATCCTCTCGACCTGCAACCGCACTGAACTGTATTGCGCGACCGACGATCGCGCGGCCCGCGAAGGCGCGCTCCGCTGGCTGTCGGAGTATCACCGGATTCCGGTCGACGAACTCGCGCCGCACGTCTACGCGCTGCCGCAGTCGGAAGCGGTCCGGCACGCGTTCCGCGTCGCCTCCGGCCTCGATTCGATGGTGCTCGGCGAAACCCAGATTCTGGGCCAGATGAAGGATGCCGTTCGCACCGCGACGGAAGCCGGCGCGCTCGGCACCTATCTGAACCAGCTGTTCCAGCGCACGTTCGCGGTGGCGAAGGAAGTGCGCGGCACGACCGAAATCGGCACGCAGTCGGTGTCGATGGCCGCGGCCGCGGTGCGCCTCGCGCAGCGCATCTTCGAAAAGGTGTCGGATCAGCGCGTGCTGTTCATCGGCGCGGGCGAAATGATCGAGCTGTGCGCGACGCATTTCGCCGCGCAGGGCCCGCGCGAACTCGTCGTCGCGAACCGCACGGCCGAACGCGGCCAGCGGCTCGCCGAACGCTTCAACGGCCGCGCGATGCCGCTGGCCGACCTGCCCACCCGCATGCACGAATTCGACATCATCGTGTCGTGCACCGCGTCGACGCTGCCGATCATCGGCCTCGGCGCGGTCGAGCGTGCGGTGAAGGCGCGTCGTCACCGGCCGATCTTCATGGTCGACCTCGCGGTGCCGCGCGACATCGAGCCCGAAGTCGGCAAGCTGAAGGACGTGTTCCTGTACACCGTCGACGATCTCGGCGCGATCGTGCGCGAAGGCAACGCGTCGCGTCAGGCCGCGGTCGCGCAGGCCGAAGCGATCATCGAAACCCGCGTGCAGAATTTCATGCAATGGCTCGACACGCGCAGCGTCGTGCCGGTGATCCGTCACATGCATACGCAGGCCGACGCGCTGCGCCGCGCCGAAGTCGAGAAGGCACAGAAGCTGCTCGCACGCGGTGACGATCCGGCCGCCGTGCTCGAAGCCCTGTCGCAGGCGCTGACCAACAAGCTGATCCACGGCCCGACGAGCGCGCTCAACCGCGTCAACGGCGCCGATCGCGATTCGCTGATCGACCTGATGCGCGGCTTCTACCAGCACGCGCCGCGCTCGAACGACCAGTCCGGCCACTAGCGCCGGCCGGTCGCCCTGCCGCCGGCCGCGCATTGCCCTGCCGCCGGCCTATCCTTTCCGAATACCCTTGCCCGGGAGCGCCGCTCCACACCATGAAGACGAGCATGCAACGCAAGCTCGACCAGCTGTCCACACGGCTGGCCGAACTGAACGACCTGCTGAGCCGCGAAAACGTCACGGCCGACCTCGACCAGTACCGCAAGCTGACGCGCGAACATGCGGAACTCGGCCCGGTCGTCGAGCAATACGCGTTATGGCGCCAGTCGCGCAGCGACGAGGCGGCCGCGCAGGAACTGCTCGCCGATCCGTCGATGCGCGATTTCGCGGAAGACGAAATCCGCAGCGCACGCGAGGGCATGGCGCGCCTCGAGACCGAGCTGCAGAAGATGCTGCTGCCGAAGGATCCGAACGACGACCGCAACATCTTCCTCGAAATCCGCGCGGGCACGGGCGGCGACGAATCGGCGCTGTTCGCGGGCGACCTGCTGCGCATGTACCTGCGCTTCGCGGAACGCCAGCGCTGGCAGGTCGAAATGATGTCGGAGAGCGCGTCGGATCTCGGCGGCTACAAGGAAGTGATCGTGCGGATCGCGGGCCAGGGTGCGTATTCGCGGCTGAAGTTCGAATCGGGCGGCCATCGCGTGCAGCGCGTGCCGGCCACCGAGACGCAGGGGCGCATCCATACGTCCGCGTGCACGGTCGCGGTGATGCCGGAAGCCGACGAGATCGGCGAGGTCGAGATCAATCCGGCCGACCTGCGCATCGACACGTTCCGCGCGTCCGGCGCGGGCGGCCAGCACATCAACAAGACCGATTCGGCGGTGCGCGTCACGCACATCCCGACCGGGATCGTCGTCGAATGCCAGGACGATCGCTCGCAGCACAAGAACAAGGATCGCGCGCTGAAGGTCCTCGCCGCGCGCATCAAGGACAAGCAGTATCACGAGCAGCATGCGAAGGAAGCCGCGACGCGCAAGAGCCTGATCGGCTCCGGCGACCGTTCGGAACGCATCCGCACGTACAACTTCCCGCAGGGCCGGATGACCGACCACCGGATCAATCTGACGCTGTACCGGCTCGAGGCGATCATGGACGGCGATCTCGACGAACTGATCGGCGCGCTCGTCACCGAGCACCAGGCCGAGCTGCTCGCGTCGCTCGGCGAAGCCGACTGAGGCCACGATGCCCGACACCACCGCCGACGCCCTGCTGCGCGCCTCGCCGCTCGACCCGGTCGATGCACGCGTGCTGCTCGCGCACGCGCTCGGCTGGACCCGCACACAACTGATCACGCGCGGCGACGCGCCGCTCGACGCGGCCGCGGTCGAACGCTACCGCGCACTCGAAGCGCGCCGCGTCGCCGGCGAACCCGTCGCGCAACTGGTCGGGATGCGCGAGTTCTTCGGCCGCCCGTTCGACGTGACGCCCGACGTGCTGATCCCGCGCCCTGAAACCGAGCTGCTCGTCGAAGCCGCGCTCGATGCGATCGACGGGCTGCCGCACGCGGCCGTGCTCGACCTCGGCACCGGCAGCGGCGCGATCGCCGTGTCGATCGCGGCCGAGCGCCCCGATGCACGCGTGTGGGCGCTCGACCGTTCGCCGGCCGCGCTCGCGGTCGCGCAACGCAACGCCGACAAGCTGCTCGACGCGCAGCGCCCCGGCGGCCCGCTGCACTGGCTGCAGAGCGACTGGTACGCGGCGCTCGATCCCGCGCTCGCGTTCGATGCGATCGTCAGCAACCCGCCGTACATCGCGCAGCACGATCCGCATCTCGCCCAGGGCGACCTGCGTTTCGAGCCGCGCGGCGCGCTCACCGACGACGCCGACGGCCTCAGCGCGATCCGCACGATCGTCGCGGGCGCCGGCGCCCATCTGAAGCCGGGCGGCACGCTCTGGATCGAGCACGGCTACGACCAGGCCGAAGCCGTGCGCGCGATCCTGGTGTCGCACGGCTTCGTCGCGGTCGAATCGCTGACCGATCTCGCCGCCATCGAACGCACGACCGGCGGCCGCCTGCCGGGCTGATGCCCGGCCCGCCCGGTTGAAATCCGCTATCATTTCGATCTAACGCCCCGCAAACGCAAGGTCAGTCATGGACACCCAACAACGTATCAAGCAAATCGTCGACGAAAACCAGGTCGTGCTCTTCATGAAGGGCAACGCGCAATTCCCGATGTGCGGCTTCTCGGGCCGCGCCGTGCAGGTGCTGAAGGCCTGCGGCGTCGACCAGTTCAAGACCGTCAACGTGCTCGAGGACGACGAAATCCGCCAGGGCATCAAGGCCTTCTCGAACTGGCCGACCATCCCGCAGCTCTACGTGAAGGGCGAATTCATCGGCGGCTCGGACATCATGATGGAGATGTACCAGTCGGGCGAACTGCAGCAACTGTTCGCCGCCGCGTAACACGCGGCACCCGTCCCCCTTTCGATGGCATCTTCCAGCGCGCCGCCACGCCGGCTGATCGTCGCGATCACCGGTGCCACCGGCGCGATCTACGGTGTGCGGCTGCTCGACCTGCTGCGCGCCGCCGGCGGCGTCGAAACACACCTGCTGATTTCGAACGCCGGCTGGCTCAACATCCAGCATGAACTGAAGCTGCCGAAGGCCGACGTCGAAAGCCGTGCGGACGTCGTGCATTCGGTGCGCGACGTCGGCGCGACGATTGCGTCGGGCTCGTTCGCGACCGATGGCATGGTGATCGCACCCTGCTCGATGAAGACGCTCGCGAGCGTCGCGCACGGGCTGTCCGACAATCTGATCACGCGCGCGGCCGACGTCACGCTGAAGGAGCGCCGCCGTCTCGTGCTGATGGTGCGCGAAACGCCGTTCAACCTCGCGCATCTGCGCAACATGACCGCCGTCACCGAAATGGGCGGCATCGTCTTTCCGCCACTGCCGGCGTTCTATGCGATGCCGAAGACGATCGAGGAACTCGTCGATCAGACCGTCACGCGCGTGCTCGACCTGTTCGCGCTCAGCGCGCCGCTCACGACACCGTGGGCCGGCATCCGGCACGCGCAGTAAGTCACGTCTCTTCTGCGCGCATCTCCGCCGATCCTCACCACAACTCCGTCGATTCCACGCCTTCCGATGCCAGTCGGCAGTCGGAAGTCCGCTGTCGCCACGATTATCAACAACCAGGCGTCAATCAAATTCCAGCGTGCCGATTTATCAATGCGTGGTGCACGCCTATAGTCACAGGCAAACTCTTTCGCAGGTCACCACCATGAACCGCTTGCCTTCGCTGTACCTGTCCCACGGCGCCCCGACGCTGCCGATCGACCCGGCGCTGCCGTCCGGCGCGTTCACGCACCTCGGTGCCGAATTGCCGCGCCCACGCGCGGTACTGATGCTGTCCGCGCACTGGGGCACGCAGCGGCCGGTCGCGAGCGTCGCCGCGCATCCGGACACGATTCACGACTTCTACGGTTTCCCGCAGGCGCTGTACGACATCCGCTATCCGGCGCCGGGCGCGCCCGACGTGGCCGAACGCGCGGCCGCGCTGCTCAACGCAGCCGGCATCGCGACCGCGACGACCGAACACGGCCTCGATCACGGCGCGTGGGTGCCGATGCTGCTGATGTTTCCGGAAGCCGACGTGCCGGTCGCGCAACTGTCGATCCAGCCGCGCGCGGACGCCGCGCATCACTTCGCGCTCGGCCGCGCGCTACGGCCGCTGCGCGACGAAGGCGTGATGGTGATCGGCTCGGGGCAGATCACGCACAACCTGCGCGCCGCCGATTTCGGCGCCGCGCCCGAGGATGCGGACCCGCGCGTCGCGGAATTCACCGACTGGTTCGAGGCGAAACTGGCCGCACGCGACATCGACGCGCTGCTGGACTACCGCCGGCAGGCGCCGCACGCGGCGCTGATGCATCCGACCGACGAACATCTGCTGCCGGTCTTCACGGCGCTCGGCGCGGCGGACGACGACTACCGGCTCGGCATCCAGTCGCTCGGCACTTACCAGCGCGTGCTCGCGATGACGAACTACGTGTTCGCGAGCGCCGGCGCCTGAACCTGAACGGGGGCGCCACCGCCGGGCCAGTAAAAAGCCCGCCCGAGCATCGCTCGGGCGGGCTTTTTTCGCTGCATCCTGCCGCCGCCGAATCCGGCGGCAGGTCAGGCGTCAGGCACCGACCCCTTCGAGGATCTCGTCGTGCGACTCGCGCTCGTCGAGATACTGGGTCCGGTAACCGGTATTCACGCCCCAGAAGTAGAACACCAGCGAGATCGCCGCGACGACCAGCATGTCCCAGCCGTACGGCAGCAAGCCATAACCGCCGAATTCCTTGCTGCCGATCAGCGACAGCACGGCCATCGTCGGCAGGTACGCGACCAGCCACCATGCGGCCTTCAGGTCGGCGCCCCAGCCGGTCCAGCCCGACTTCGCCTGGAAGAAGAAGTACACCGGCAGCGCAACGATCATCAGCAGGATGATTTCACCCGTCAGCGGCCACTTCGCCCAGTACAGGATCAGCGACGCGCACACGAACGCGAACGGGGCGATCAGCTTCATCAGCGGAATCGACAGCGGGCGCTCGATGTCGGTCGCCGAGCGGCGCAGCGCCATCAGGCTGATCGGGCCGGTCAGGTACGAGATCACCGTCGCCACCGAGATCACTGCCGCGAGCGAGCTCCAGCCGCGGAAGAAGAACAGGAAGATGAACGACACGAGCAGGTTGAACCACATCGCCTGGCGCGGCACGCCGTAGATCGGGTGCACGTTGCCGAACATCTTCGGCATCGTGTTGTTGCGCTCCATCGCGTAGATCATGCGGGTGGTCGTCGCCATGTAGGTCGTACCGGTGCCGCTCGGGCTGATGAACGCGTCGACGTACAGCAGGATCGCGAGCCAGTTCAGGTTCAGCGCGATCGCGAGTTCCGCGAACGGCGACGAGAAGTTGAAGTGCGCCCAACCCTTCGCGACGTCGGCCGGGTTCACCGAGCCGATATAGGCCATTTGCAGCAGCACGTAGATCACGAGTGCGAGCAGGATCGACGTGATCACCGCGAACGGCACGCTGCGCGCCGGATTGCGCGCTTCACCGGCCAGGTTCACCGGGCTCTGGAAGCCGTTGAACGCGAACACGATGCCGCTCGTCGCGACCGCGGTCAGCACGGCCGACCAGCCATACGGCGCGAAGCTCGTATTCGACGCGGTGCCGAGGTTCTCCGCGTGGAAGCTCGTCAGCATCAGGCCGAGGATCGTGAGGCCCGGAATCAGGAACTTGAAGATCGTGATCGCGGTGTTCGCCCGCGCGAAAGCCTTCACGCCCCAGTAGTTCAGCAGGAAGTAGACGACGACCAGCACGGCCGACAGCAGCAGACCGAGAGTCTGCAATTCGCCGTTCACGAATAACGCATGCGCCCACGGATACGGCCACGTGCTCATGTACTGGATCGACGCTTCCGCCTCGATCGGGATCACGGATACGATCGCGATCCAGTTGGCCCACGCGCTGATGAAACCCACCAGCGAACCGTGCGAGTACCGCGCGTAACGCACCATGCCGCCCGACTCGGGGAACATCGCGCCCAGTTCCGCATACGTCAGCGCAATCGCCAGAATCACGACCGCGCCGATGATCCATGCGCAGATCGCCGCCGGACCGGCGATCTTCGCGGCTTTCCAGGCACCGAACAGCCAGCCCGAGCCGATAATCGAACCCAGCCCCGTCAGCATCAATGCAAACGGGCCGATGTTCCGTTGAATAGAACTCTTCACATCCTCTCCTGTGTCTCAAAAAGCATGGTCGGCCTGCGGTCCGGGATCGGCTCGGACAGCACCGCGCACGCATTCTTGGGGGGACGGTCAACCCGATCGGGGCAACCCGTCCACGCGGCGCGTAGTTTAACGGTTGCACCTCGAACGTGGCGCCAAAATCGATCGGCCCCTACAAAAAATTCGCATCGCTTGCAAGCTTTGTAAACCCGATCTCCGCAATAACCCTGAGAGCATGGGAATACGGTTGACCATCAGACCGATTAGCCGTATAAAGGACTTCGCAGGATTTCAAGTGGCGAGTGAATTGGTTCTTTCGTAGTTCGCCCATCAACGGTACTCCGGTTGGTCCTATTACCCCTTCCTTGATTTTCCGCACCCCATGGGCTTCGGCCCCGTTTTATCTTTTTAGGAACAAGTAACATGGCAACCGGTACCGTCAAGTGGTTCAATGACGCAAAGGGCTTCGGCTTCATCACCCCGGAAGGCGGCGGCGACGATCTGTTCGCGCACTTCTCGGAAATCCGCGTCGAAGGCTTCAAGACGCTGCAAGAAAACCAGAAGGTTGAATTCGAAGTGAAGACGGGCCCGAAGGGTCTGCAAGCTGCGAACATCCGTCCGGTCTAAGCTTGGCGCGATAATTCGTGTAAAAAAGCCCCGCTTCGGCGGGGCTTTTTGTTTTTGTGCGCCGGTCGTCCGGCATGGCGGCTTATAGCCGCCCGCGCCGCTCAGCCGAACAGGCGCTGCGCGTGAATGCCGAGCCCCGTCGCGACACTCGCCAAGCGATCGCCGAACACCGGCTGCGCATCCGGAAACGCGCCGGCGAGCGCACCCGACAGGAACGCGAGCCCCGTCGAACCGCCGGTGAAATACAGCGCACCGACGTCACGCGGTGCGACGCCCGCGAGCCGCACCGTTTCGCGTGCGGCATCGACGATGCGCGCGGTATCGTCCTGGCTCGCGTCGACGAGGCGATCCGCGTCGAACGCGATCAGCAGATCCTCTTCCACGTCGTTCAGGTCGATCATCGTCTCCCCGCCCGCCGCGACACCGATCTTCGCCTCTTCCGCGCGCGCCATCAGCGCATGCCCGAGCCGCTGCTCGACCACGCTCGTGAGCCGGTCGTACTGCCGCACATCCTGGTACAGGTGCTTCATCAGCTTCAGCTCGCCGACGCGCTTGGGCGTGTAGACGGTATTGATCAGGTGCCAGGTCGCGAGATCGAAGTAGATCTTGTTCGGCAGCTCGCGCCCTTCCGGGTCGAGCGAACGGTAGCCGAACGCGGGCAGGATCGCCGCCAGCTCGACCCGCCGGTCGTAGTCGGTGCCCGCGACGTGCACGCCGTGGTGCGCCAGCACGTCGTCCTTGCGTTCGAGCCGCGCCATCCGCTGCGGGCCGACGCGCACCAGCGAGAAGTCGGACGTGCCGCCGCCGATGTCGGCGACGAGCACGAGACGCTCGGCCTGCTGGCGCGACTCGTAGTCGAACGCGGCGGCGATCGGTTCGTACTGGAAGTGAACGTCCGCGAAGCCGACCGAGCGCGCGGCCGCCTCGAGCTGATCCTGCGCGAGCCGGTCGGCGCGCGGATCGTCGTCGACGAAGAACACCGGCCGGCCGAGCACCGCGCGGCCGATCGGCGCGCCCGCGCGCGCTTCGGCCTTGCGCTTCAGGTGCGTCAGGAAGCGCGCGATGATGTCGGTGTAGGCGATCGCGCTGCCGTCACCGAGATCGGTCGTCGTTTCCGCGAGCGGCGAGCCGAGGATGCTCTTCATCGAGCGCATCAGCCGGCCGTCGAAACCGTCGATATAGGAGGCCAGCGCCGCCCGGCCATATTCGACCGTCTCTTCGTCGTTGTTGAAGAAGATCGCGGTGGGCAGCGTCAGGTGGTCGCCCTCGACGGGCGCGAGGCGCATGCCATCGCCGTCGGGCAGCGCCACGGCGGAATTGGACGTGCCGAAATCGATCGCGCAGTAAGTCATGGGAAATTGCCGCAGCAGGGCCGGCGCGAAAACGGAAAGGACGGGCTTTTTAACATGAAGCCCGCGGGATCACAACCGGGGCCGGCCAGCGGCGCCGCGCAACGGGCGCCCGGTGGCGACGGCGCGCGCCGTGGCGCGCCGCGAACATGCGCGGACAGGATGCGCGACGCAGCCTGCCCGCCCGCGGGATCAGGCTGCCGCGTCGAAGCTCTTCTTCCACGCACCCGCGTAGACGACTTCGCCGATCGCATGGCGCGTACGCGGCGCCTTCTCGCGATCGCGCAGCACGGGATCGAGCTTGTCGACGTTGCCGTAGTGGCCGAGCGAGATGATCGACACGATCGCGACGTCCGCCGGAATCGCGAACGCGTCGCGGAATGCCTTCGGGTCGAAACCGCTCATCTGGTGCGCGGCGAGGCCCAGCGCGTGCGCCTGCAGCACCAGCGACATCGCGGCAGCGCCGGCGTCGTACAGCGCGGTCGGCGCCGGCTCGCCCTTCGGCGTGAGCGTGTGCGCGGTGACCGCGATCAGCACCGGCGCCGGTGCATTCCAGCCCTGGTTGAACGGCACCAGCGTCGCGAATGCGCGCTTGAACGCGTCTTCGTCCTGGGTGCGATCGAATACGATGAAACGCCACGGTTGCGCGTTGTACGCGGACGGGGCCCAGCGTGCCGCTTCGAGCACCGCGTGGAGATCGCCGGCGCTGACGGGCTCATCCGAATACGCGCGCGGGCTCCAGCGGCCCGCGATCAGATCGTGAATCGAAACAGTGGTGGGAGCAGGTTTGACGGACATGCGGTTCCTCGCTGACATCGATGAAGGGGCGCGAACGCCCGGCGAACCGCAAGCATACCCGCTTGAGCGACAGCGCGCCCGATCCCGCCGCGCTATGCAAATCTGCGTGCGTGCAATGGCCGGCCGCGGCGGTGCGGCCGGCCGGTCCGCCGCGATCAGGCCGCCTGCGCGGCCGCGCGCGACGGGCCGCGGTTGATCCGCAGCACGATCAGCGCGCCGACGATGCACAACCCGCCCGAGATCATCGACGCGATCGTGTAGGTGCCGAGGCTCGCGCGCAGCAGCCCGGCACCGAGCGCCGCGAATGCCGCGCCGAGCTGGTGGCCGGCGACGATCCAGCCGAACACGACCGGCGCCGCGGCCTTGCCGAACACGTCGGTCGCGAGCCGCACGGTGGGCGGCACGGTCGCGATCCAGTCGAGCCCGTAGAACATCGCGAACAACGGCAGCCCGAAGAAATCGATCCCGAACGCATGCGGCAGGTAGATCAGCGACAGCCCGCGCAGCCCGTAGTACCAGAACAGCAGCACGCGATTGTCGTAACGGTCCGACAACCATCCCGACAACGTCGTGCCGAACAGGTCGAACACGCCCATCGCCGCGAGCAGCGACGCGCCCTGCACCTCGGTCATCCCGTAGTCGCTGCACATCGCGATCAGGTGCGTGCCGACATAGCCGTTGGTGCTCGCACCGCAGATGAAGAAGCTGAAGAACAGCAGCCAGAAATCGCGCGAGCGGCTCGCCATCAGCAGCGTGCGGAACGCGACCGCGAGCGGATTCTCCTTCGTCGCGTCCGGCGCGGGCGGCGCATCGGCCGGCTCGCCGTACGGGCGCAGCCGCACGTCGGCCGGCCGCTCGGGCAGCAGAAACGCGACGAGCGGAATCACGATCGCGGCCGCCACCGCGACGACCAGCACGACCGGCCGCCAGCCGTGGCGCTGCGCGATCGCCGCGAGCATCGGCAGGAACACGAGCTGGCCGGTGGCCGTGCTCGCGGTCAGAATCCCCATCACGAGGCCGCGCCGCGCGTGGAACCAGCGCGTGACGAAGGTTGCGGACAGCGTCAGCGCGACGACGCCCGTCGAACAGCCGACCATCAGCCCCCAGATCACGACCATCTGCCAGCTCTGCGTCATCATCGACGACAGCGCGACGCCCGCGCTCATCGTCACGAGCGCGGTGAGGATCGTCGGGCGCAGCCCGAAGCGCTGCATCGCGGCGGCCGCGAACGGGCCCGTCAGGCCGTACAGTGCGATGTTCACCGAAATCGCCAGCGAAATCGCCGCGCGGCTCCAGCCGAGCTCGCGTTCGAGCGGCACCATCAGCACGCTCGGCGTCGCGCGCGTGCCGGCTGCCGCCAGCAGGATCAGGAATACCACCGCCGCCGCGAGCCATCCGTAATGGAAGCGCCCGCCGATTCGTGTCACTGCCCAGTTCATCTTCATGTTCTCCAGTTGACGGTTCCGGTGTCGTCGCACCCGCTCCGTCCCAACCAGGCCACCTCCGCCGCGCATTTCAACATCGGCTGACCCGGGCCGACGCTTGGCATTCGTCTGTTGATCCGGCCGCGATTGTTACCGACCGGTCACAAGTGTGTTGCGATCGTAGTGACCAGTCGGTAACATGTCAAGCAATTCACCACGAAGTCGAGGGTCATCATGTCGGGCATCGAGGTCGCCAAACCGCCGGCACGGCGCACGCGCCGGCCGATCGACGGCGCCACCGCGCAGGAGCACCTGCTGCGCGCCGCCGAGGAGCTGTTTTACAAGGAAGGCGTGCGAACGGTCGGCGTCGAGGCGGTGGTGGAGCGCGCGGGCGTCAACAAGATGAGCCTGTACCGCCAGTTCTCGTCGAAGGACGAGTTGATCCTCGCGTATCTGGAACGGATGGACGCGTGCTTCTTCGAGCGGCTCGACACGAGCGCCGCGAAGCATCCGGGGCAGCCGAAGGCGCAGCTGATCCAGTACTTCGTCGATCTCGCCGAACGCGCGACGCAAAAGGACTATCGCGGCTGCCCGTTCGTCAACGTGGCCGCCGAATTCCCGGACGCGTCGCATCCGGCGCGCGAACGCGTCGCGCAGAACAAGGAACAGCTGATGAAACGGCTCGTCGCGCTGTGCGAAGGCGCCGGCGCGCGACAGCCGAAGGCGCTCGCCGATGCGCTCGCGCTGGTGGTCGAAGGCATTTATGCGGCGAGCCAGACCTATCGGCACGGCGAAACGCCGATCGGCACCGCGCCCGCGCTCGTCACGCAGCTGATCGAAGCCGCCTGCGCGTGACGGGCCGCGCCCGCCCGTCGCCGGCGTGCCCGCTACAATGCGGCCCTCGCCGCTCCTCCGCCCGACTGGTATCACGATGACCGACACCCGCCCCGACTCGCACGACGACATTCTCGCCGCCACGCGGCACTGGCTCGCGCGCGCGGTGATCGGGCTCAACCTGTGCCCGTTCGCGAAAAGCGTCTATGTGAAGGAACAGGTGCGCTACGCGATCAGCGAAGCGACGACACTCGAAGACGCGCTCGCCGAACTCGAAACCGAGCTGCGCTTGCTCGACGCGGCGGACCCGCAGCAGATCGATACGACGCTCGTGATCTACCCGCATGCGTTCGCCGATTTCGTCGACTACAACGATGCGCTGTTCTTCGCCGAGCGGCTCGTTCAGCAATTGCGGCTCGACGGCGTGCTGCAGATCGCGAGCTTCCATCCGCAATACCAGTTCGACGGCACCGAACCCGACGACATCGAGAACTACACGAACCGCGCGCCGTATCCGATCCTGCACCTGCTGCGCGAGGACAGCATCGCGCGCGCGGTCGACGCGTTTCCGGACGCGTCCGCGATCTACGAAAAGAATCAGGAAACGCTGCGCCGCCTCGGCCACGCAGGCTGGCGCGAATGGATGCGCCGGCCGGGCGACGACGTGTGACACGGCGTGTCACGTGCGGCGTGCAACGTGCGGCGCGGGCGCCATGCCCGCGCACGCGCGCCGTCAGCCTTCGGCCGGCTCGACGGCGACGTCGCTCGCCGGAGCGGCTTGCGCGACGAAGAAGCGCTCGTTCAGCTCGGCGAGCCCGAACATCCCGAGGATCTCGTTCAGCCGCTCGCCGGGGCGCCGGCGCGGCAGGTTCTTGTACTGCGCGATGATCAGCTCGTTCTTCATCGAATGCTCCCAGCCGACCAGTTCGGTCACGCTGACCTGGTAGCCGTGCGCTTCGAGCTGCAGGCAGCGCAGCACGTTGGTGATCTGGCTGCCGAATTCGCGCGTATGCAGCGGATGGCGCCACACCTCGGTCAGCGCATTCGCGAGCGACTTGCCCTTGTTCTTGCGCAGCACGCCCGCGACTTCCGCCTGGCAGCACGGCACCAGCACGATGTGCTGCGCGCGCTTCGCGAGCGCGAAGCGGATCGCGTCGTCGGTCGCCGTGTCGCACGCGTGCAGCGCGGTGACGACGTCGACCGTGTCGGGCAGCTGCGGCGACGTGATCGAATCGGCGACCGACAGGTTCAGGAACGACATGCCGCCGAACCCGAGCCGGGCGGCGAGCTCGGTCGAGCGCGTGACGAGTTCCTCGCGCGTCTCGATGCCGTACACGTGCGACGCGAACGCCGGCGTGCCGTGCCCCGGCTGCTGCTTGAAGAACAGGTCGTACAGGATGAAGCCGAGATACGACTTGCCGGCGCCGTGATCGACGAGCGTCACGTGGCCTTTGTCGGCCTGCACGCCGGCGAGCAGCGGCTCGATGAACTGGAACAGGTGATAGACCTGCTTCAGCTTGCGGCGGCTGTCCTGGTTCAGCTTCCCGTCGCGGGTGAGGATGTGCAGTTCCTTCAGCAGCTCGACGGACTGCTCCGGGCGGATTTCGTGGGTCTTGTTCGACATCGTGAAGCGCCGCCGGGCCACGGTCGGTCGACCACGGCCCGGCGGCGGAAATTCGTGAGGAATGGCGACAGTTTACCGAAAATACGCGGTCAGGCCCGGGCGCCGAGCCGCCACAGCGACGTGATCTCGGCACGACGCGCCGCATGCAGCGGATCGTCGGCGTCCGTCGACTTCGGGTGCGCGGGACGGATGTCGTCGCGGCCGAGCACGACGAGGCCGGCTTCGTCGATCCATTGCAGCAGGGTTTCACGCGGCCGCAGGCCGAGATGCTCGGCGAAATCGGACAGGATCAGCCAGCCCTCGCCGCCCGGCTCCAGATGCGCGGCCAGCCCCGCGAGGAAACCGCGCAGCATGCGGCTGTCCGGATCGTAGACCGCGTATTCGATCGGCGCGCTCGGCCGGGCCGGCACCCATGGCGGGTTGCAGACCACGAGCGGCGCACGGCCGGGGGGAAACAGGTCGGCCTCGACGATATCGACGTGGCCCGCATGACCGAGCCGCGCGACGTTCTCGCGCGCGCAAGCGAGCGCACGCGGATCCTGATCGGTCGCGACGATATGCTCGACGCCGCGCGAGGCAAGTACCGCGGCCAGCACGCCGGTACCCGTGCCGATGTCGAACGCGAGCGACGTCGCCGGCAGCGGCGCGCGTGCGACGAGCTCGACGTATTCGCCGCGCACCGGCGAGAACACGCCGTAATGCGGGTGGATCGGCGCGCCGCCGAGCGCCGGGATCGGCACGCCCTTCTTGCGCCACTCATGCGCACCGACGAGCCCGAGCAGTTCGCGCAGCGACACCACCGACGGCGCGCCGCCGGGGCCGTACGCTTCCTCGCAGGCCGCGCGCACGTCGGGCGCGCGGCGCAGCGGGATCGTGTAATCGGCGTCGAGCGGGATCAGCAGCATGCCGAGCGTGCGGGCGCGCTGCGATTGCGCGAGACGATGCAGGTTGAACGCATCGACGCCGGCCGCGGCTTTCGCCTTCTTCGGCTTGCGTTCGACACGGCGCGCCATCGCCTGCACGAGCTGGCGTGCATTCTGGAAGTCGCCCTGCCAGACGAGCGCGGTGCCCTCGCACGCGAGGCGGTAGGCCGCGTCGGCGGTCAGGCGGTCGTCGGCGGGCACCGCGCGCTTCGGCGGTTGCACGCCGGCTTCGGAGCGCCAGCGCACGGCATGATCGACGCCGTCGGCGTCGGTCCAGTGGAAAACGGGGGAATCGGTCACGCGAACTCGGTTACGGTTGGCTCAGCGGCAGCGAGAATTCGCCGCGCGGACCACACCATACCGCGCTTTGCCCGACCCGGCAAAACAGGCGCCGCGACAATCGCCCGGAAGCGTTCATCGCGGCGCAATCTCGTCAATCAGGCGAGATCGACGGTTTCCGCAATGGGTGCATCGCGCTTGACGGCCGCGATGCCGTTCTCGCGAGCCTGCACGCTGCTGTACGTCTCGCTCGTGCCGATGACCTGGTGGTTGGCCGCCTTCAGATTGAACATGGGCTCACCGTTGTGGGCGAGCTTCCGTTCGTAACGCTCGTCGAGCGGCGCGTTTTCCCGCACGGACGCGATCCCGTTCCTCGCGCCGCTTTTCTCCTCGTACCGCTCGCTCGCGAGGATGATTTCCCCGTTCGCCGACTTCAGGTGGAAGTAGTACTGGCCGTTCGTGGCCTTCTTGAGTTCGAATTTTGCCGCCATGGCGTTCCCCTAAAAAGAATGTCCGACCCTCGGACATCGGCAAGTGTAAGGGGCATGCCGACAAAAATCGACATTTCGCGGAGATAAGCATTAAAGACTGTCAAATAGTGAATTTTCAGACACATTTGACCGACGTTGAATCCGGCCGAACGATTTAGCCGCCCCATCCCGGCATGGTCGGCAGGCGCAGCGTGCCCGCGTCGTTGAAGCGCACCGTGCCCAGCACGCTGCCGGCGAGCCGGCCACGCAACGCATACGGCAGTTCGCCGTTCGCGGCCGCGCCGGGCAGGTTCCACGCCTGCCGTGCGGCAGCGAAAGCCGACACCGACACGGGCACGTCGAGCACGGCCTCGCCGAACCGCGGCACGGTGCCCGCCCGGTCGCTGACCCCGCTCGCGAACGGCGCGCCGTTCAGGTCGAGCGCGACCGAGATGCCGTCGTAGTCGATCGGCGCATCGTTCGGATTCTGCACGCGCAACTTCAGGCTGAAGCGCATCTCGAGACCCTGCCCGACCAGCGGGTCGAGTCCGGCGACCGACACGCGCACGGGCTCGCGCGTGAGCGCCGCGCAACCGCCCAGCACGAACACGGTCGCGAACAGCAGCAGCACGGCGCGCAGCGGCGCGATACGGAACAGGGCGCATGGCATGGGGAGGCCTCCTCGTGGCGATCGGTGAACGGGTCGTCGACGCATTGTACCGACCATGCAGCCTCTCGCCGGACTTCGTAGTTTTCGTGGCGCCGGCAGATCGTTAATAGATTAAAACTACGAAATTTCCGGCTAAACGGAAAGCGCATTAATGACTTTCAGCATTGAATGAAGCGCTCGGAATTCAATAGATGCTCTTTCTAAATTTTTCGTTTCCTTTACCCAAAACCATCAAGTATATTTACGCATCCTTGGAGCAAGCCGACAAACCTTGAAGCCGCATGACGGCGAATTTACGGGACGGCGACACGCTGTCCTTCCGTCCTGCGGCCTGGCCCGGCCAGCCCCGTAGGTCGTCGGTTCAAAGGGATTGCGCGCCTGCGCCGGGCGTGCTGCCCCGTGTCGTGCGCGCGAAATCAATTCAGTACAACACGCGCCCGGCCATTTTGAACCGGCAAGTTAACCGACATCCGGAAATCCAGAGGGGGCAGTAAACCATGATTACCTTCACGTAGTCGGCCGCCGTCTTTTCGAATAATCCGTCATTGGCATTTTTTCGCTGTTGATTAAACGGCGAGGGGATTGCTTTTTGCCGGCGTTTTCGCAGCACTGAACGATTCTTTCAACAATCGAGGTTTCAGTCATGTCGATCCATATTCGCAAGATGCGTTATCTGCCGCTCGTCGCCGCACTCGCGCTCGCCGGGTGCGGCGGCGACGACGGCGGTGCGGGCTCCGCTTCCGCGCTCAGCTCCGCCGGCGCGCCGCATACGGGCTCGTCGCCCACCGTCGCCGCGCCGCCGAGCGCATCGAACGTCGACAAGAGCGTCTCGCCCGTCGAATTGCCGGACACCGTGGTGCCCGTGAACTACCGGCTGTGGTTCCGCCCGAACGAAGCGCTGAACGCGTTCGACGGCCGCGCCGACGTCGAGATCAAGGTGCTCAAGCCGGTCAACAACATCGTGATCGCCGGCCACCGGATCAAGTTCACCAACGGCCGCATCACGCTGCAGCCGGGCAACATCCAGCTGATCGCGACGCCGCAGGACAAGGGCGACTTCTATCAGCTGCGCCCCGTGAGCGGCTCGATCTCGCCGGGCAACTATTCGCTGCACATGGAGTGGTCGGGCATCATCAACTTCAAGTCGTATGACGATCCGGTCAACCACACGGGCGGCAGCTGCGGCGACGATCCGTATCCGGGCTGCTCGGCCGCGGAAGGCGTGTTCCGCGTCGACCTGAAGGGCACCGACGGCAAGACGAGCGGCGCGATCCTGACGCAGGGCGAAACCAACCTGTCGCGCCAGTGGTTCCCCGGCTGGGACGAGCCGGCGTTCCGCCCGACCTATGAAGTGACGGCCGAAGTGCCGCAAAGCTGGCGCGTCGTGTCGAACGCGGCCGAGAAGCCGTCGACCAACGTCGGCGGCGGCTACAAGCTCGTGCAGTTCGAGAAGACCCCGCCGATGCCGTCGTACCTGCTGTTCTTCGGCGGCGGCATGTTCGACACCTACGAGGACGACTTCACGAGCCCGCTGCCGGGCGGCAAGGGCGGCCTGCACCTGCGCGTGTTCACGCCGCCGGGCATGAGCGAGTGGGCGAAGCCGGCGATGGACCGCACCAAGCAGGCGCTCGACTACTACTACCGCTACACGGGCATCCCGCTGCCGCTCACGAAGTTCGACACGGTGGCCGCGAACGATGCGTTCAAGGAGCAGAAGGACCTGAACTTCGGCGGGATGGAGAACTGGGGCTCGATCCTCGAGTTCGCCGACGACATCCTGCCGCAGCCGGGCCAGCCGATGTCGCACTACGGCAACGAGGTGCTGACGCATGAAGTGGCGCACCAGTGGTTCGGCGATCTCGTGACCACCGACTGGTGGGACAACGTGTGGCTCAACGAATCGTTCGCGACGTTCTTCGAGACGAAGACGACGATCCAGTTCTTCCCCGACGAGTTCAGCTGGCTCGACCAGGTGAAGAACAAGTATCGCGTGATCAATCGTGACATCGGCCCGAACGCATTCCCGGTCGCGCCGAACTTCAACGACTGGGCGTCGAACGACTTCGTGCTGAGCGCCAGCGCGTTCACGTACGACAAGGGCGGCCACGTGCTGAAGACGCTCGAGAACTATCTCGGCGAGCAGACGCTGCGTAAGGGCCTGCAGCAGTACCTGGTCGACTACTCGTTCGGCAACGGGACGCCGAAGCGTCTGTGGGATGCGCTGTCGAAGGAAAGCGGCCAGGCGGTCGGCCCGATCGGCGACAGCTACGTGCGCCAGACCGGCGTGCCGCTGATCTCGCTCGACACGCAATGCGACCTGACGAAGAACCAGACGGTCGTCACGCTGAAACAGCAGCCGTTCCCGAACAAGAACGCGTATCCGGGCCTGCAGTGGACGGTGCCGCTCACGCTCGCGTACGGCCAGGGTCTCGCGAAACGCACGACGCTCGCGCTGAAGGACACGCAGACGCAGACGCGGATCGACGGCTGCACGGGCGTGGTCGCCGACCCGAGCGGTCTCGACTACTACGTCGTGAACTACAGCGACGCGGCCTGGAGCGGGCTGCTCACGCAGATCAACAGCTCCACCGATCCGGTGCTGCTGGCGAACCTGAAGAGCGAAGCGGCGCTGCTCGTCGCGAACAACCTCGCGCCGGCTTCGCGCTCGACGTCGATCGGTTCGGTCGCTTCGCCGGCCGCGATGAAGCTGCGCCAGACGCCGAGCTTCGGCGGCATCGAACCGGTGACGAAGCAACGCCCGGCCCTGCAATACCAGGGCATCTTCAAGCCGCGCAAGGTAGTCACGCAGTAACGGTGCGCGTCCGGCCGGTGCCGCGCGACCCGCGGCGCCGGCCGGCGTACCGGTTTCTCCGACCTGTTGACGGGCCTCGCATGCGAGGCCCTTTTTTCATGGGGCGCGGCGTTCACCCGTCGTCACGCCCACGCGGCGTCCCACGCCGGCTGCGCGAACCACGTGGCGAGGAACGCGACGAGCCGCGACGTGCGCGCACTGCCGCGCGCCTGCTGACGCAGCACGTGGATCGTCGCCGGCTCGGGCGCCGCCGCGTACTGCGGCAGCAGCGCGCGCAACCGTCCGTCGCGCAGCGCGTCCGCCGCGAGCCAGGTCGGCAGATGCGCGAGACCGAGCCCGTCGATGGCCGCCTCGAGCAACGCTTCCGAATGATTGCTGCGAAACCGCGGCTGCGCCGGCACGTGACGGCGCTCGCCGAAGCGCCACGCGCCGGGCGGCGGCGCGCCATGCCATGCGAGACAGTCGTGGCCGGCGAGCGCGTCGGGCGATGCGGGCTCGCCGCGCCGGGCGAGGTAGGCCGCGCTCGCGCACAGCACGCGCCGCTGCGGCGCCAGCACCGTCGCGACGAAACGCGTGTCCTCGAGCGGGCCGATGCGCACCGCGAGATCGACGTCGGAACCCAGCCGCGCGCCCTGCAGGTCGACCATGCTGTCGGTCAGCACGAGGTCGACCTGCAGCGCCGGATAGCGCTGCATGAACGCGGCCAGCGCGGCCATCAGGTGCCGCCGGCCGAAGGGCGCCGGGCAGTCGACGCGCAGCAGCCCGCCCGGTTCGTCGTGCTGGCTGTGCAGGTCTTCCTGCAATCCGCGCAGCTCGGCCAGCATTCGGGTCGCGCGCCCGTACAGCAGTTGCCCGGCCTCGGTCGGCCGCAGCGCGTGCGTGGTGCGATGCAGGAGACGGATGCCGAGCTGCGTCTCGAGCCGGTCGATGCGCCGCGTGACCGACGACGCGGCGACGCCGAGCCGGCGCGCGGCCGCCGAGAAGCTCTGCTGGTCGACCACGTCGACGAACAGCGCGAGGTGCGGGGAAAGGAAGTCGTCCATTCGTGAGCCTGTGGATGGGCTATGCGGAATACGCAAAACAATCATCCGCCTTTGCACGTTTCCGCGTCAAACCGGGCCCACTAGACTGCATTCACCGGTTTCATCCGCCGCACGCGCCGGCCCGCCGGGCCGGGCAGCCGCCATCGTTCACGGAGATCATCATGCGCAGCATCCGCTTCGACAGCCCCGCCGCCGACATCGAGTCGCTCGACGCGCGGGTCCGGGACATCGCCCCGCCCGTACCGGCCGACGGCCAGATGCTGATCGAGGTGCGCGCGGCCGGCGTGAACCCGAGCGACGTGAAGGCCGCGCTCGGCCGCATGCCGCATGCGGTGTGGCCGCGCACGCCGGGGCGCGACTGGGCCGGCATCGTGCGCAGCGGCCCCGACAACTGGATCGGCGCGCCGGTGTGGGGCTCGGGTGGCGATCTCGGCGTCGGGCGCGACGGTTCGCATGCGGAATGGCTCGTACTGGACGCCGCGCACGTGCGCCGCAAGCCGGGCGTGCTGACGCTCGACGAGGCGGCCGGCGTGGGCGTGCCGTTCGTCACCGCGTACGAAGGCCTGCGCCGAGCCGGCATGCCGACGGCCGACGACGTCGTGCTCGTGTTCGGCGCGAACGGCAAGGTCGGTCAGGCCGCGATCCAGCTCGCCACCGCACGCGGCGCGACCGTGATCGGCGTCGAGCGCGGGCCCGGCGCCTATCGCGGCCATGCGTCGGGCGACGTCCCCATGATCGACGCATCGAGCCGGACGGTGGCCGACGCGGTACGCGAGTTGACCGGCGGCCACGGCGCGGACATCGTCTACAACACGGTCGGCAGCCCGTATTTCGAAGCGGCGAACGCGTCGATGGCGATCGGCGCGCGACAGATCTTCATCTCGACGATCGAGCGCAGCGTGCCGTTCGACATCTTCGCGTTCTATCGCGGCCAGCACACGTTCGTGGGCATCGATTCGCTGCAGCTCGGCGCGGCCGCGGTCGCGCAGATCCTCGATACGCTCGCGCCCGGCTTCGGCAACGGCACGCTGCGCCCGTTCCCGATCGGCGACGACTACGTGTACCCGCTCGAGCGTGCGCACGACGCGTATCGCGCGGTGCTGGCCGGCGCGCGCGAGCGCGTCATCCTCAAGCCCTGACACCGGCCCCAACGGGAGACCGCCATGATGGATTACGTGACCTCGCTCGTGGTGGGCGTCGGTGTCGGCGTGTTGTACGCGCTGCTGCACGTGCGCTCGCCGGCCCCGCCGCTCGTTGCGCTCGTCGGCCTGCTCGGGATGGTGATCGGCGAACGCGCGATCGCGCTGCTGCGTTGATGCGTCGATGCAACGCCCGATGCCGCGCTAACGATCGTCGCGGCGCCGGAACGCCCACCACGCGGCCAGCGCGGTGAAGCCGGCAACGAGCAGCACCATCAGCCAGAAGCCGTGCTTGTTCTCCGAGAACGGCACGCCGCCGACGTTCATCCCGAAGAAGCCGGCGACGATGTTGATCGGCAGCGCGATCACGGTGACGAGCGTCAGCGTGAACAGCGTCCGGTTGTTCTGCTCGTCGAGGCGCGAACCGATCTCTTCCTGCAGCAGCTTGATCCGCTCGTTGAGCCCCGCCAGATCGGCGAGCACCAGCGAGAACTCTTCGGTCGACTCGCGCAGCTCCTGAACGTCTTCCGTGTGCAGCCACGCGGGCGGCTTCGCGAGCAGCCGGAAGATCGACCCGGGCTCCGGCGCGAGCATGCGCTGCAGGCGCGTCAGCGTGCGGCGCATCGCACCGAGTTCGATGCGGCTCGACGTGAGCCGCTGCGACAGGAAGCGATCCTCGATGCGGTCGACGTCGATGCTCGTGCGCCGCATGATCTGGATCAGCAGGTCGGCCTGGTCGCGCAGCAGGTGCACGAGCAGCTCCGCGGGCGAGCGGAACTGCTCGCCGTCGCGCACGCACGCGCGCAGCGTGTCGACCGAGCGCAGCGGCTTGAGCCGCGCGGTCACCATGATGCGCCGCTCGACGTGGACGAACAGCGTCGCGATCTCCGACGGCGTCAGTTCGAGGTTGAACATCACGTCGTTGACGATCGCGCGCAACGCGCCGTCTTCCTGCTCGATGCGCGTCGAGCGCGAGCCTTCGTGCAGGAATTCGAAGAAGCTGTCGGGCAACCCGAGATGCGTGCGCATCCAGCGCTCGCTCGCGCCGTGCGCGAGATTGAAATGCAGCCAGACGAAATCGCCCGATGCGGCCGCGCCGTGCTCGCGGCACGTGCGCAGCCATGCGGCGGCCGCGTCGGCATCGAGCAGCGCGCCGGCGCCGCCCGGATCGAAGCGGAATCCGCACACCATGCCGGAGGTATCGGCGCCGTAAGTCTGTACGATCAGGTCCATCGTGTCGAAGGAGGTGCGGCACGCGGCGCGCCGCACATCGCGGGTCGCGGGCCCGCGCCGGGTAAGGAAAGGAGACGTATGCCCGACGGGCGTGACGCGCGCGTGACAGTGTCACGCGACATCATACCGGCAGCTTCTCCTGCCCCAAAAACAACGCGCCGCCCAATGGGCGGCGCTGACCGGAAAGACCTCGTGACGGGCGCGGCACGCGTTACTGCCGCGTCTCCGACTGCGCGGCGCTCGGGCACGCGGGGTCCTTGCCCCAGTGGCCGTCGCACACGCGCCAGCGGCACAGCTGATCCTCGAAGAAACCGCGCTCCGAACACTCCTTCACGCGCGACGCCAGCGAGCCGCCGGTGGTTGCCGCCGTCTTGGTCGGCACGGCCTGCCCCTTCTGCGCGGCGAGTTTCTTGTCGGCCGGCTTCGTGCGCGCGACGAGCGCCGCGAGCAGATCGGCATCCGGATCGTCCTTCCCCGCCGCCTTCGCGGTTCGGGTGGGCGTCGCCTCGCGGCGCTTCTTCGCCTGCGCGAGCTCGGCCTGCTGTTCCTTGCGATGCTTGCGGGCTTCGGCCTTCGTGTCGGCCTTCGCCTCGGTTTTCGTGTCGGTCTTGCCGTGCGCGGCGACCTTCGTGCTCTTCGACACGTCGGCCTTCGCGGTCTTGGACGTCGCCGCTGCGGCGGCCGCAGTGGCGGCGACGCCGGCCGCGGCCGCCCCGCCCGAGCCCTCTTCGGCGCCGTTGGCGAGCGCGCGCGACAGCCGGCTGTTGTCCGCCGCGGAGGCGGCGGAAGCCGATGCGGATGCAACGGCCTGGGACGCCGAATCGTCGTTGACGATCGTGGCCGGTTGCACGGCCGGCGCAGCGGACGCCCCGTTCTGCGCGACCTGCGCGGCGGCGCCGCTGGCCGGCGCGGCCTTGTCCGGCGCAGCCGCCGCGGGTGCCGTCGCGGCCGCGACGACCGCGGGTTGCTCGCCCGACGACTGCTGCATGCGCCACGCGCCCCAGCCGCCGACGGCCACGACCAACGCCACGACCGCGGCGATCGGCGCCTTCAGCGAACGGCGCGGCGGCTCGGCGGGCGGCGTGACACGCCCTTCCAGATCCGCGAGAATGCGCGACTGCCGTGGCCCTCCCTCGCCCGCCGGTTTAGTATCGGACAGCAGGCTGGGCGGAGTTTTCGAATTTGAATTTTCCGGCGCACTCATTCAGCGTCTCATTGAATCCTGGTTTAATTCACCGCGATAATATAGCCCGGCCTCTCGAAGCAGCCTGATTCTAAGAGCAAGCATTGCAAAACACAATCAATTCCAATTTCCGGGGATATCGTTGATTGCCGTCGCACTCGTCGCCTATTTCGCCCTTGCCGTCGCCGTTGCGGCACTGTTGCTTTTACCGGGTATCCGCGCGACCGTTTTCGAATCCGTTGCCCAGTTTCACGGCCGTCTTACCCGCCGTGCGAACGATCGCGCCGCGCGCACGCGGAGTCAGATTGTTAAATCGGCAAGCGTTACGCGCGGCGCATTAAACGATGTGCAAAATTTACTGGTTCGGCGGCGCTTGATGATTATGGTATCGGCAGGTATTCTTGCGACGCCGCCATTGGTCGCCATTGCGTTACGCGGCCGGCAATTGTTCCAGTACGACGACACGGCGCGCGTGCCCGACGAGAAGATCGCCGCGCTGCTGCAGGGCGAGCAACTCGTGCCGCCCCCGCCGCTGCCGCCGGAAGTCTTCGCCACCAAGGAAGTCGAACAGGTCCGCCCGGCGCTGAAGGATGCGAGCCGCGACTGGAACCTGCTGGATCCGGATTTCCGTACGCGTTTGCTGCTGGTCTACAAGATCATGCACGAACAGCACGGTTATGAAATGGCGTTGCTGGAAGGTTACCGGAGCCCGGAACGGCAGAACCGGCTGGCGCAGATGGGCAGCAACGTGACCAACGCGGCAGCCTTCCAGAGTTATCACCAATTCGGGCTGGCGGCCGATAACGCATTCCTGCGCGACGGCAAGCTGGTCATTTCCGAGAAAGATCCGTGGGCGATGCGCGGCTACCAGTTGTACGGCCAGGTCGCCGAACAAGTCGGCCTGACCTGGGGCGGCCGATGGAAAATGATGGATCTCGGGCACGTGGAATACCATAAACCCGGTTTTAAACTGGGACGCGGCAGCTAGCCAGGGCTGCCGGACAGGAAATAATGAGGGCGGCATGGGGCTTTTTAATATCCCGGCAGGAAACGATATGGGCGACGCAGAAAATCGGGCATTCCGGTGCGCGATTTTTTCCGGCCGCCGCTTCCGTTTTAAATCTCACAGCGTCCTTTCGTTAATGCGCGCGCCTTCTCCGATGCCGCGGGCGCATTGATGCCAGCCCCCTTCATCCCGTTTGACAGCATGGCGACACATCGCGGCGCCACCCTTGCCGCTCGACGCGCCTGCGTCGCCTCACCGAATCGCACCGGAACCTGAACGTCCTATGCAACGCATCCTCAACGTGCTGACTCATCCGCGTACGCTCTCGATCGTCGGGATCGTCGCGCTAGCGGCCATTCTGTTCATCGTCGCCGACATGTTGCAGCTGCCGCTCCTGTGGGCGGCGACCGCGTTCGCGGCGATCCTCGCGCTGTGGCTCGTGGTCGCGCTGTGGCGCCGCTGGCGCGTGAAGCGTGCGAACCAGCAGCTCGGCCAGGTGCTGGAAGAGCAGGCGGAAACCGGCAAGATCGCCGCGCCGGCCGCTGCCGCGCTCGCACCGGACGCGAAGACGGCCGACCTCGACGTGCTGCGCACGCGCCTGTCGGATGCGGTGAAGACGATCAAGACGTCGAAGATCGGCCAGGTGTCGGGCGGCTCCGCGCTGTACGAACTGCCGTGGTACATCGTGATTGGCAACCCGGCCGCGGGCAAGAGCAGCGCCGTGCTCAATTCCGGCCTGCAGTTCCCGTTCGCGGACAAGAACAGCGCCGTGATCCACGGCATCGGCGGCACGCGCAACTGCGACTGGTTCTTCACGACCGAAGGGATCCTGCTCGACACGGCCGGCCGCTATTCGGTGCACGAGGAAGACCGCAGCGAATGGCTCGGCTTCCTCGGGCTGCTCAAGCGCTACCGTCCGAAAGCGCCGATCAACGGCATCATCGTCACGGCCAGCATCGCCGAACTCACCGGCAATCGCCCCGAATTCGCGATCAACCTCGCGAAGAACCTCCGTCAGCGCGTTCAGGAGCTGACGGAAAAGCTGGAAGTGTTCGCGCCGGTCTACGTGATGTTCACGAAGGCCGACCTGATCACCGGCTTCACCGAATTCTTCAGCAGCAGCGACAAGCACGAGTACGACCGCGTGTGGGGCGCCACCCTGCCCTACGAGCCCGACGACAAGCGCGACGTCGTCGCGCAGTTCGACACGCACTTCGAGGAACTCTACGAAGGGCTGAAGGAAATCAGCGTCGCGCAGCTGTCGCTGTCGCGCGGCAACCAGCTGTCGCCGGGCCAGTTGAGCTTCCCGCTCGAATTCTCGACGATCAAGCCGTCGCTGCGCGCGTTCCTCGCGACGCTGTTCGAGAACAACCCGTTCCAGTACAAGCCGATCTTCCGCGGCTTCTACTTCACCAGCGCGCTGCAGGAAGGCGAAACCAACAGCGCGGCCGCGCAGCGCATCGCGCACCGCTTCGGCCTCGACGGGAATGCGCTGCCGAAACCGCACAGTGCGTTCTCGAAGAACGGCTTCTTCCTGCGTGACCTGTTCTCGAAGGTGATCTTCGCGGACCGCCAGACGGTGCGCCAGTTCGCGAGCCCGACCAAGACGCGGCTGCGCTACGCGACCTTCTTCGGCTTCGTCGCGGCGCTCGCGCTCGCGCTGGGCGGCTGGACCTGGTCGACGATCGGCAACCAGCAGCTGGTCGCGAACGTGCAGGCCGACCTCGACAACGTCACGCGCCTGCAGCAGGGCCGCAACGACCTGCAGTCGCGCCTGCAGGCGATGGACATCCTCGAGGACCGGATCGAGCAGCTCGAACAGTTCCGCCGCGACAAGCCGATGTCGGTGTCGCTCGGCCTGTACCAGGGCGACCGGCTCGAGCAGCATCTGCTGACCGAGTACTACAACGGCGTGCGCCAGATCCTGCTCGCGCCGGTCTCGCAAAACCTCGCGTCGTTCATGAAGGACGTGAACGCGCACCCCGAGCAGCTCGTGCCGATGACGCGCCCGCCCGAATCGGGCGCCGTGCAGGGCGGCACGATACCGGTCTCGACGAACGCGGCAGGCGCCGCCCCGCAGGCGGGCGCCGCGCCGGCCGCGTCCGGCACCGCGCCGGCCACCGCACCGCAACAGGCGGCGGCCCCGCAAGGCGGCCTCTACAGCGACGCGTCGCCAACCAACGTGCAGGATGCGTACAACGCGCTCAAGACGTACCTGATGCTGTCCGACAAGCGTCACGTCGAACAGGCGCACCTGACCGACCAGCTCGCCCGCTTCTGGCGCGGCTGGCTCGAGACGAATCGCGGCAACATGCCGCGCGACGAGATGATCCGGAGCGCCGAGCGGATGATCTCGTTCTACCTGTCCCGCGTGAACGACAACGACTGGCCGATGATCGACGCGAACCTCGCGCTCGTCGACCAGACGCGCGAGAACCTGCGCCGCGTGGTGCGCGGCATGCCGGCCCGCCAGCGCGTCTACGAGGAAATCAAGGCCCGCGCGTCGACCCGCTTCGCGCCGATGACCATCGCGCGCATCGTCGGCGACGGCAACCAGGGGCTCGTGGCAGGCAGCTACGCGATTCCGGGCACGTTCACGCGTGAAGCGTGGTTCGACTACGTGCAGCCGGCGATCCGCGATGCGGCGACCAAGGAGCTGCAGGCGAAGGACTGGGTGCTCAACACGTCGACGCAGGACGACCTGACGCTCGAGGGCAGCCCCGAGCAAATCCAGAAGACGCTCGTCGGCATGTACAAGACCGAGTACGCGCAGCACTGGCAGAAGTTCATGCAGGGCATCGCGGTACAGGGCTTCACCAGCTTCGGCCAGGCCGTCGACGGGATGAACCGCCTCGGCGACCCGCAGGATTCGCCGATCCGCAAGATCCTCGAGACCGCGTACGACCAGACGTCGTGGGACAACCCGTCGCTCGCGAACGTGACGATCAAGAAGGCGCAGACGGGCGTCGTGAACTGGGTCAAGCAGCTGTTCTCGCGCTCGCAGGCCGGCCAGGTGGCGGCAGCCAACATCGACATCAACGGCAATCCGGCCGAGGTGCCGATGGGTCCGATCGGCCAGGAGTTCGTCGGGCTCGCGCGGATCGTCGCGACGCACGACGGCACGTCGATGCTGAAGGGCTACATGGAGTCGCTGTCGAAGGTCCGCACGCGCTTCAACGTGATCAAGAACCAGGGCGACCCGGGGCCGGGCGCGCGCCAGCTGATGCAGCAGACGCTCGACGGCAGCGGTTCGGAACTCGCCGATTCGCTGAAGCTCGTCGACGAGCAGATGCTGACGGGCCTGACCGATTCGCAACGCAAGTCGCTGCGTCCGCTGCTGGTGCGGCCGCTGATGCAGGCGTTCGCGGTCGTGATCCAGCCGGCCAGCGCCGAAGTCAACAAGGTGTGGAACGCGCAGGTCTACCAGCCGTTCCAGAGCTCGCTCGCGACGAAGTACCCGTTCGCCGCGAACGCGAAGGTCGAGGCCGGCGCCGGCGAGATCGCGCAGGTGTTCGGTCCGGACGGCTCGATCGCGAAGTTCGTCGGGACGACGCTCGGGCCGCTCGCGGTGCGCCGCGGCGACACGCTCGCCGCCCGCACGTGGGGCGACATGGGCATCGGACTCACGCCGGACTTCACCAACGGCTTCGCCCGCTGGGTCGCGCCGCTCGCGGGCGGCGCGGCCGGCAGCGCAGCCGCGTCGGCCGAGCCGCAGACCGTGTTCCAGATCCTGCCGCAACCGAGCACGGGCACGACGGAATACACGATCGCGATCGACGGCCAGCAGCTGCGCTACCGCAACACGCCGCCGCAGTGGACCAACTTCGTGTGGCCGAACCCGCAGGGTTCGCCGGGCGCGACGCTGTCCGCGACGACCTTCGACGGCCGCACGGTGCAGCTCGTCAACGAGCCGGGCCGCTACGGTCTCGAGAAGCTGATCAACTCGGCGCAGCGCAAGCGCCGTCCGGACGGCACCTTCGACCTGACGTGGGCACAGGGCAGCGTGAACGTGTCGGTGACGATGCGCATCATCAGCACGTCGCAACCGTCGGCCGGTGGCGGCGACCAGCCGCAGCAGCAAAGCCTGCGCGGCCTGCAGCTGCCGTCGTCGGTCGCCGACGCGAGCGCGGGCGCCGCGCAGAACGCGACGCAAGCCGGCACCGGCACGCCGGGCGCCGCGCCGGCGGTCGCGGCCGCCAACGCAACGAATGCACAGAGGGCGCAATGACGCAAACCGTACAGGCGCAAATCGCCTACTTCGGCAAGATTCCGTCGCGCGGCGACTTCGTGAAGAGCGCGCACAATCCGCAACTGCTGCAGACGCTCGATCGCTGGATCGCGCAGGCGCTGGAGCTGCTCGCGGAAGATCCGCGCTGGAAGATCGTCTACGAGGATGCGAAGCCGATGCATTTCGCGTTTCTCGGCTCGCGCAGCAAGCTCGCGATCGCGGGCCACATGGTCGCGAGTCACGACGTGTCGATGCGCCGCTTCCCGTTCCTCGGCGCCACCGCGCTGGAGGTCGACCGGCCGGTCGCGTTCCTCGCGCGCAGCCCGCTCGCGTTCGCGCGGCTGTGGTCGCGCGTCGCCGCGCAGATCCCGCCGCTGCTCGGCAAGGACGAGCCGCCCGGCGCGCTGCAGGCGCTCGGCGACACGCAGGTGCCGATCGACATCGGCGGCCCCGGCACGTCACATGACGGCACCTTCAACGATTTCGTCGAACACCAGACGCTGCACGGCCTGCAGGAGATGCTGCTCGAAAGCGGTCATCCGGTGCGGCTGCGCGGCGCGATGCTCGCGCTCGGCTCGCTGCTGCGGCCGGTGATGCAGAGCGGTTCGTCGCACATCGAACGCGGCCTCACGCTGCCGCTGCCGGTCGATCCGTTCTACCGCAGCCTCGTCGCCGCGTTCTGGCTCGAGCTGATCGCGCCGTTCGTCGCGCAGGCCGACTTCGAGCTCGCGATCTTCATCGGCACGATCGCCGAACGCGAACGGCTCGTCATCGGCTTCAACGGCGCGTCGGCGAAGACGCTGCTGAGCGTCGTCGACCCGCAGACCTACGCCGCCCACAACATCGACATCGACGATCCCGAGTGGATCGACGCCCATGCGCAAAACGATCACCAGATCAGCAAGCTCGTCAGCTACCTCGACCAACCGCAACTCTCGCTGCGCGTCGCCATCGACGCGTTCCGCGAAGCGTTCATCGGAGGCTGACCGCATGCATCGCACGATTCAGGTCCGGCGCGCGCGCTTGTCGGCCGCCGTCTCGCCCGCCCTCGCCGCGCTGTTCGCGGCCGGCCTCGTCGCGAGCGGCGCGGCCTTCGCGCAGAACACCGGCGCGACCGTCACGCCGGTCGGCAACGGCACGGTCGCGACGACCGCGCTGCCGCAGGCCAACCCCAACGCCGGCGGCGCGTCCGGCACGGTGGTGCACGGCACCGCCGGCACGCTCACGCCGCCGCCCGCGAACGCGGCGCCCGGCCAGGTGGTGGTCGGCGGCAAGGTGCCCGACGAGGCGACCAAGGCCGCCGTGCTGCAGAAGCTGCGCGATACCTACGGCGCGACGAACGTCGTCGACCAGATCGAGGTGGGCGACGTCGCGACGCCGCCGAACTGGAGCGCGAACGTGCAGAAACTGCTCGGCGCGCAGCTCAAGCAGATCAGCAAGGGCCAGTTGAAGATCAACGGCACGCAGATCGAGATGAAGGGCGAGGTGCACAACGAGGCGCAGCGCCAGCAGCTCGCGAGCGACATGGCGAACACGCTGAACCCGACGTACACGATCAAGAACGGGCTGCGCGTGTCGGCGTCCGAGCAGGGCGTGCTCGACCAGACGCTCGCGAACCGGACGATCGAGTTCGAGACCGGCAGCGCGACGCTGACGCCGCAGGGCAAGTTGATCCTCGACCAGATGGCGGCCGCGCTCGCGAAGATGCAGAACCGCACGGTCGACATCATCGGCCACACCGACAACTCGGGGAACCGGACGTCGAACATCGCGCTGAGCCAGGCGCGCGCGGATGCGGTGAAGGGCTACCTGATCACGAAGAGCATTCCGCCGCAGCAGATGACGACGACGGGCGTCGGGCCGGATCAGCCGATCGCGCCGAACGATACGGCCGACGGGCGGGCGCGGAACCGGCGGATCGAATTCCGCGTCGGGCAGTAACGGGACCTCGACCGGCCGCCGTCTCCATGACGGAGCGCGGCGGCGGCACGGCATACGACGGGCGGCGGCAGCGATGCACCGCCCGTCTTGCGTTTACGACTGCTCGTCGGGCCGCACGCCCAGCAGTTCGCGAATATGCGACAGCGAGCCGTCGTCCTTCACGACGCTCTCGAGCCACTTGTGCAGCGGCATGTCGGCCCATTCGGCCGCTTTGTCGGCGAGATACGCGACCGGGCTGTGCGGCTCGGTCTGACGGAAATAGCGCGCCACCGCACGCAACTGGTCGACGGCCTGCGCACGGTTCTGGATGCCGGCGATCGTCTGCGTCACCGGAGGACGCGAAGCGGTCTGCTGCTGCACGTGAGTCTCCTCGGTCTGGATCGGTTGGCCGAACACCGGCTCGATGCGCTCGGGCTGGGCCTGCTGCGCCGCCTGCGTGTGCGGCGCGCTGCCGGTATAGCCCTGTTCGCGCGCGAAGCGCTCGGCGAGCCGGTACACGGTCTCGAACGCGTCGCGCGCCTGCCGGAAGCTCGGCGCCGAATCGCCCGCGCGCTCGACGAGCCGCTCCTCGAACGCATCGAGCGCGAATTCGAACGCCTTCAGGTTCGCCAGCAGCGCCGTGTAGAACGCGATCGACGTCACGCGCCGCGACGCGTCGATCTGCTCGATCGACGGCTTGCCGCGCGCGATGTCGTCCGCATGCTCGGGGTCGCGCTTGATCGACTGCGCGACGTGCTGCGCGACTTCCCAGTCGAGCGTGCTGAACGCATTCGATGCACCGTCGGTCAGCGGCACCGCGCGCAGCAGCTCGGCCGTGCGACCGGACAGCCATGCGACGTTGCCGAGCCGGTGCTCGATGTCGTCGTCCTCGGGCAGCGGGTGGAAGGTGTCCCAGAACTCGCGGCACAGACCCTCGAGCAGCGCATAGCCTTCGGTGAGGCCGGTGATGCCGTCCTCGAGCGCGAGCGCCTCGGTCAGCCACACGGCGAGCCGCAGGTCCTTCGTGCGCGTGCGCAGCAGCTCGCCCGCATGGTCGACGACGAAGCCCCAGTCGGCCTCCTTGATCTCGGTCACCCATTCGCCCTGGTCGAGCGTCGGGTCGTCGTAGCGCCGCGCGTCCTGGATCGCGTCGAATTCGTTCGAGAACAGCAGGTCGTCGCCGCTGGGCGACGCCTCGCTGATCGGCGTCAGCAGCTCGGGGAGATTGATCGGCATGGTTCAGTGAATCCGTTGATGCATGAGATGTCGCGTGCGGGGACTCATTCGACGGTGTACGCGAATTCGCCGGCCTCGTCCGCGCGCACCGCGATGCGCGCGATGGCCGCGCCGTCGGCGATCCGGCCCAGCACGTGGCCCGCGATCTCCGGCAGCAGCGTGCCGTTCAGGATGTGGTCGACGTTGCGGGCGCCCGAGTCGACCTCGGTGCAGCGCGCGAGCACCGCGTCGACGAGCGACTCGTCCCACTCGAACGCGGCCTTGTGGTTCGCTTCGATCCGGCGGCGGATGCGTTCGAGCTTCAGCTCGATGATCTCGGCCAGCACGTCGTCGGAAATCGGGTAGTACGGCACGACCTTCATCCGGCCGAGGAACGCCGGCTTGAAGGTCTTGTACAACTGCGGACGCAGCGTCTCGGCGAGCGTGTCCGGGTCGGGCAGTTCCTCGGCCGGCTTGTTCAGGCACGCCTGCATCACCGCGGCCGAGCCGACGTTCGAGGTCAGGATGATCAGCGTGTTGCGAAAGTCGATCTCGCGCCCTTCCGCATCGTCCATCGTGCCCTTGTCGAACACCTGGAAGAACATTTCGAGCACGTCGGGGTGCGCCTTCTCGACTTCGTCGAGCAGCACGACGGAATACGGGTTGCGGCGCACGGCCTCGGTCAGCACGCCGCCTTCGCCGTACCCGACGTAGCCCGGCGGCGAGCCCTTCAGGCCCGACACGCTGTGCGCTTCCTGGTACTCGCTCATGTTGATCGTGACCATCTTGCGCTCGCCGCCGTACAGGATGTCGGCCAGCGCCAGCGCCGTCTCGGTCTTGCCGACGCCCGACGGCCCGACGAACATGAACACGCCGCGCGGCTTGTTCGGATCCTCGAGGTTCGCGGTCGCGGTGCGCACGCGCTGCGCGATCGCCTCCAGCGCATGGTCCTGGCCGATCACGCGCGCGGTCAGCAGCGGCTGCAGGTTCAGCACGGTGTCGATCTCGTCCTTCACCATCCGGCCGAGCGGAATGCCGGTCCACGCGGCGACGATCTCGGCGACCACGTGGCCGTCGACCTGCAGCGGCACCATCGGCTCGCCCCCTTGCAGCGCGTGCAGCGCCGCGACGCGCTCCGCGAGCTTGTCGCGGGTGGCCTGCACGTCGACCGGCTGGCCGTCTTCCGACGGGCCGCGTGCGCGGTCGAGCGCATCGCGCAGCTCGGTGATCTCGGCGACGATCACGCGCTCGGCTTCGTAGCGTTCCTCGTCCTTTGCCAGTTGTTCGAGCGCCGTGTCACGCGCGCCGCGCAGCTCGCCGAGCCGCTCGTCATGCGCCGCGCCGCCCGCCACCTCGCGCTCCAGCGACGCGATTTCCGCATCGATCCGCTCGATGCGCTTCTTGGTGTCGTCGATCGCCGCCGGTGTCGCGCTGTGCGCGAGCGCGACCTTCGCGCACGCGGTGTCGAGCACGCTGATCGCCTTGTCCGGCAGCTGACGGCCGCTGATGTAGCGATGCGACAGGCGCACGGCCTCGGTGATCGCGTCGTCGAGAATCCGCACGTTGAAGTGCTTCTCCATCAGGCCCGACATCCCGCGCAGCATCGCGGCCGCGAGCGGCTCGCTCGGCTCCTCGACCTTCACGACCTGGAAGCGCCGCGCGAGCGCCGCATCCTTCTCGAAATACTTCTTGTATTCGCTCCACGTCGTCGCGGCGATCGTGCGCAGCTCGCCGCGCGCGAGCGCCGGCTTCAGCAGGTTCGCCGCGTCGTTCTGGCCGGCCTGGCCGCCCGCGCCGATGATCGTGTGCGCCTCGTCGATGAACAGGATGATCGGATGCGCGCTCTTCTTCACCTCGTCGATCACGCTCTTCAGCCGGTTCTCGAACTCGCCCTTCACGCTCGCGCCGGCCTGCAGCAGCCCCATGTCGAGCACGTGCAGCGCGACGCCACGCAACGGCGGCGGCACGTCGTCGGCCGCGATCCGCAGCGCGAGCCCTTCGACGACCGCCGTTTTGCCGACGCCGGCCTCGCCGGTCATGATCGGGTTGTTCTGGCGACGGCGCATCAGGATGTCGATCGCCTGGCGGATCTCCGCTTCGCGGCCGATCACCGGATCGATCTTGCCGTCGCGGGCGCGCTGCGTGAGGTTGGTCGTGTACGTGTCGAGCGCGGGCGTCTTCGACGGGCCGGCCGCGGGTGCCATGCCGTCGGCGGCGGGCGCGACGCCGCTGCCCTCGTCGTCCGTCTGGCGCGGCTCGGCTTCGCTCGAACCGGCCATGATTTCGTCGAACTTGTGCTTCAGGTCCGTCACGTTCATTTCCGCGAAGCGCGACGACATCCGTTGCGCGAACTGCGCGAGATCCGGCGCGGTCAGCAGCGCGAGCAGCAGGTGACCCGACCGGATGCGGCCGAGCTGCGAATCGAGCGACGCGATCAGCCACGCCTGCTCGAACAGCGCGATCAGATGGACGGAGAACACCGGCGTGCGCGTGTTGCCGGTCTTCAGGCGCGTGAGCTCGCGTTCGAGATCGGCGTGCAGCGCATGCGGATCGACGCGGCTCGCGCGCAACGCGAGCGGCAGGTCGCCCGTCGCCTCGTCGAGCAACGCAAGGAACAGGTGTTCCAGATCGACCTCGTAGTGGCCGCGCGCCAGGCACGCGCTCGCCGCCCGCTCGGTCGCGTGGCGGCACAGCGGGTTCAGTTTCGTGATCAGGGTCTTCAGAGGCGTGCTCATGGCGTCGATCTCAGGTTCGATTGCGTGTTGTTGTTAGGGTCTCAGTGAATCACGTGCAGTTCGTAGCGGGCGTCCGAACGGTCCTCGGCCGCGTCGCGCGTGCACAGGAACGCATCCCAGCCGAGCCGCGAGCCCGCGCCGAGCACGCTCGCGCCGACCTCGGTGCGCTTCAGCACGAGCTTCACCTCGTATTCGAGCGTGACGCCGGCGAGCAGCGTCAGCATCCGCTCGAGCGCAACGGCCTGCGCGCCGCCGGGCAGGAACGCCTCGTAGTCGCGCTTGGACAGCGGGCCGACGACGATTCGCGCGCGCATGTCGCGCTGCCACACGCGCTCGCCGACGAGCGCCGTCGCGCCGAGCACCGCGTTGACTTCGCCGAGCACGCTCAGCTGATCGGGCGGCACGTCGTACCACTTGCCGACGAACTGGTCGATCTTCACCGGCACGCGGAAGTAATCGGACAGCGTGCGCTGCAGGTAGGCGGCCGACATCGGCCGGTGCCGCGCGGCGAGCGCGTAGCCGGCCACGGCCTCGTCGAGCACGCCGCCCGCGCCGGCCGCGAGGCTGTCGCGCACCTCGTCGCTCGGCACGCCCGCGATCGCGAGCAACAGCGGCAGGTAGCGCTCGTCGCGGTCGAGCTCGTAGTGGAACGGCAGCCGGTATTTCTTCCACGCCGCGTAGAACAGCGCGGTCGCGCGGTTCGAGAACACGTCGAAGAACGCGCGCGCCGCATGGTCGCGCCGCAGATGCTCGCGCGCGACGATCTGCTCGGTGTAGTGCAGCGGCAGCGCGCCCTGCCCGCCGAGCAGCCCGAAGAACGCGGGCGTCAGTTCGACGCGGCCGAGCTCGCCGGCGGCCAGCGCGGCGCCGCGCTGCTCGCCCGAACTCAGCGACGCGCCGTCGTCGTCGAACGAGCGCGCGCCTTCGATCTCGCTCGGCGGAAAGCCGAGCGACAGCGTGTTGCGGAATGCGATGCGCTGCGCGACCACGTCGCCCTGCCGCCACGCGCCGGGCGCATCCGACGCCTGCCGCGCAAACAGCCCTTCGAGCACGCGCACCGCCTGGAAGAACTCGAAGCGGTGCGGCTCGTCGAGCAGCGCGTCGACTACGCCAGGATCGATTCGCCGGTTCGGGGCTTGCATCGAATGATCTCCTCGCCGGTGCGCTTCGACACGACGACCAATTGAACGAAACTGTTGAGGTGGACGTACAGCCCGAAGAAGCTGTCGAGCACGCGCACGAAGGACGCGAGGCTCGCGCCGACGAAGTGTTCCTCGTCGATCGTCAGCCGGATCTCGATGCCGCGCACGAAGGTCGCGAACGGCTTGCCGGGCAGCCACTGCACGGCGCCGCGCTGCTCGACGCCGACCAGGCCGTCGATCTGGCGCATCGACACCGCCGTGCGTCGCAGGTCGTACAGCGTCAGCATTTCCTTCAGCGGTGCGAGGCCGTGCGCGACGAGCGATACGTGGTTGAGCGCGAGGTGCGACACGAGCCGCCAGTGCGCGGCGCGGCCGCGCTCGAAGCGCACGCTCTGCGTCGGGCGACGCAGCAGCGAAATGCCGCTCGTCTGCGCGCCGCCTTCCTGGAACAGGTCGCCGCCTTCGAGGCCGAACGCCAGCATGGCAGGCAGGTCGCGGTTCGTGCAGGTGAGATCGAGGCTCAGCGTGTCGGTCTGCGGCGACGTCGGCTCGAAGTCGATGTCGACGATCGAGATCTCGGTTTCGTAGCCGGGGCTCTTCTGTGCGACCCAGTCGTTGCGCCGCGCGAACCAGTAGTGGCCGATCCGCGCCGCTTCGCCGTGATGCAGCGAATAGAACGGCCGGAACTCGATCACCGATTCCTCGTGCGCCTGCTGCCGGACGAGCTTCACCGAGTCGATCGAGTACACCTCGTACGCGAACGCGCGCCGCGCCTCGGCGATCACCGGATACGACACCGCGCGGTGCGTGATGCGGATCGGCTCGCCGTGCTGGCGGAACAGGTTCACGATCGGCGTGCAGAACAGCCGGAAATGGCTCGCCGTCAGCAATTCGAGCAGGCGCGCGACGTGCGAATCGCTGCGCACGTCCTGCAGCACCAGATGCAGCGTCGCGCGCTGGCAGCGGCCCGACGCGCGCGCGATCGCCGCGAGGTCGAAGTCGACGAAATCGAACTTGTCGGGGAACGCGAAGTATTCGGTGAGCAGCCGGTATGCGGGATGCGATTTCGCCGGATAGTCGATCAGCGCGTCGTCCTCGGCGAAGCCGGCCTGCGCGATCGGCAGCTTGCGCAGCGCGGTCCAGCGGCCGTTGCGTTCGGGCTCGACGTACGCGCCGAGCACGTTGACGAACAGGCAGTCGGTGAGCGCGGCGACGAACGACTGCTCGCCGTGCAGGTGCGCGCGCAGCGTCGACAGCTTCAGCGCGCCGAGATCGAGCTGCGCGGCGAGCGATTCGAACGTGATCGAGATCACGCCCGTCGCGTTCGACGGCAGCACCGTCGCGCTCGGCGCGAGCGCGACCGGCGTATAGCGTGCTTCCGAGATGCGGATCGGCGCGAGCGTCACGTCGTAGGCGGTACGGAACCGGCATTGCACGCCGCGGATCGGACGGCTCTTCAGCTCGGTGCCGCGCTCGATCACGACCGGTTCGGTCTGCTGGCCGGGCGAAGCCGGCGTGAACTGCGCGATCGAACACGACGGGAACGGCCGCAGATAGTGCGGATACAGCACTTCCAGCAGCGCTTCGGTGAATTCGGGGTAGTCGTCGTCGAGCTTCTTGTTGATGCGCGCGCCGAGCAGCGCGAACGACTCGATCATCCGCTCGACGTGCGGATCCTCGCAATGCTCGCCGGACAGCGCGAGGCGCGCGGCGATCTTCGGATAGCGTTCGGCGAAATCTCGCGAATAGCGCCGCAAAAACGATAATTCGCGTTCGTAATACGGCAGCAATTCTTCCATCGACGACCCCGAACCTCAATATTTCCTGCCGGACCTGATTCACCACCGGGCGGTCCGGCCCGCTCGGCGGCTTGATTTACTGCATGCGTGCCGCGCGTGCGCGCGTGACCGAATACTGCAGCGTCGACGGTTGCAGCATCGCGTCGAAACTCACCGGCTCCTCGGCCGGGTGCACGACGAGCAGCGCCTGGATCGCGAAGTACAGCGCGTTGGTGGCCTGCTCGTTCAGCTCGAACGTCACCTGCACCTGCTGCAGGCGCGGCTCGTGGCGCGCGATGGCCTGCTGGATCGACTTGCAGATGAATGCGCGGTCGTAGTGGCTCGCGAGGCTCAGCCCCGCGAAATCGTTCAGCCCGTAGGTCAGCACCGATTTCTGGCATTCCGGCAGCGCGGCCAGCTCGTTCTCGGTATGCGCGATACGGGTGTTGAGGATCGCCTCGACGTCGCGGGCGACCGTGTTCTTGAGCTCGTCCAGCGACAATTGCCGCATCGCGGCCGAGGCCGGCAGATGCGGTTCGTCGTCGAACAGCTTGTCGAGAAAACTGGGTTCGAATCGTTTCATCGGCCGGTGTTGACAGCGAAAACGGCAACGGGACGCCGAGCGCCCCGTTGCCGCAACCGACCTTAGACCGCGTAGGTCTTGTCGTTCTTCGTCAGGCTCCAGGCGCCTTGCGTGTTGCCGCCCTGGTTGCCGCCGATCTTCTGCTGGGTTTGCTTCCACTGCACGGCTGCGTACTTCAGCGAGAACGTCTCGAGGGGCAGACCTTCCTCGCGGACGCTCGGGGCGATGCTCGAGATGATCACGTATTTGAGCTTGACTTCCAGATACTGCACGCGCTTGCCTTCACCGTCCGCGCGCGAGAAATGGACCGTCACTTCGTCGAACGTGGTACCGCCCGAAGCGTGCTGGTACAGCAGCGGGCTCGACGAATCGATTTCCTTCGTGAAGATCATGTCGCCGTGCTCGCAACGCGTCATCGTGTGACCGCCAGCGGTCGATGCGGTTGCCGAACGCGGCTGAACGATCGAGTGATCCCACGATTTCAGTTCGATCCAGCCCTGATGGTCCTTGTCCGCGGATTCGCCCTTCACCGCGGGACTACCAAACTGCAAGTGCATATGTAACATGGCCCTTCGACTCCCCAAAGAGGTGGTTTTAACGTCCTACCCAGGCGGCCCGCCCGGGCGATTTACTCGCTTATGAATTTGCCGGTTTGGGCAGATCAGCGACAAGTCGCAGAGAAATCGAGAGTTCGTCGAGCTGAAAGTGCGGACGCAGGAACGCGACCGAACGATACGAGCCCGGCTTGCCCGGAATCTCCGACACTTGTATGGATGCCTCGCGCAGCGGGAATTGCGCTTTCTGTTCCTGCGAGGCGTTGTCGTCGAGCAGGACGTACTGCGAAATCCACCGGTTGAGGAAAGTCTCCACGTTCTGCGCCGATGCGAAGCTGCCGATCTTGTCCCGCATCATCGCCTTCAGGTAGTGCGCGACGCGCGATACCGAGAAGATGTACTGAAGCTGGGCGGACAGGACGGCGTTCGCATTCGCGCTGTCGGTGCTGTACTTTTTCGGCTTCTGCACCGACTGCGCAGCGAAGAACGCGGCGTAATCTGAGTTCTTGCAATGGACGAGCGGGATGAAGCCGAGGTCGCTCAGCTCCTTCTCGCGGCGATCGGTGATCGCGATTTCGGTCGGGCACTTCAGCGCGACTTCACCGTCGTCGGTCTTGAACGTGTGGGTCGGCAGATCCTCGACGAGGCCGCCGCCTTCGACGCCGCGGATCGCCGCGCACCAGCCGAAGTCGTCGAACGCGGCCGTCAGGCGTGCCGCGAAGGCCCATGCCGCGTTGCACCACAGGTACTTGTCGTGGTCGGTGCCGTCGACGTCCTCGACGAAGTTGAAGTTCTCCGCGGTCTGGCCGTCCTTCGGATTGAACGGCAGGCGGCCGAGGAAGCGCGGCAGCGTCAGGCCGACGTAGCGGGAATCCTCGGCGTCGCGGAACGATTTCCACTTCGCGTATTCGACGGTGTCGAACACCTTGCCGAGGTCGCGCGGCTTGCCGAGGTCGGAGAACGACTCGAGGCCGAGCAGCTCCGGCGACGCCGACGCGATGAACGGCGCATGCGCGGCCGCCGCGACGTGCGACATCTGCTCGATGAAATACATGTCTTCCGGCTGGCGCGAGATCTCGTAATCGCCGATCAGCGCACCGAACGGCGAACCGCCGAACGTGCCGAATTCCTCTTCGTAGACCTTCTTGAACAGCGCGCTCTGGTCGAACTCGCTCGCGCCCTTGAAATCGCGCACGAGGTCGCGCTTCGGCGCGTGCAGCGCCTTGATCTTGATCGTCTGGCCCGTGTTGCTTTCCTTGACCAGATAGTCCAGCCCGCGCCACGTGCTTTCGAGGCGCTGGAATTCCGGCGCGTGCATCACCGCGGAAAGCTGCGTGGAAATCAGGCGGTCGAGTTCCGCGACGCGCGCGTCGATCGTGGCCGACAGGTTGTCCGACACGATCACCGTGCCGTCGAGCACCTGGTGCACGAGCTCGCCGATCAGGTCCTTCGCACGCGCATGCTCGGAATCGGATTTCGCGACCTTGCTCTTCTCGACGATGTCGTCGAGCAACGAAGTCCCGGCGGCGTATTCCGCGCCGCTCGCTTGGGCCGCAGCCGTTTGCTGGTTCATCTCAACACTCCGTCGTCATTCGCCGTCTTTGTCGCCGCCGGTGCCCTTCGCGAGCTCCTGCAGCTGCTGCGTGTTCTTCAGCACCTCGGACAGCAGATCCTCGAGCTTGTCGTTGCCGGCAAGCTTGTTGCGCAGGTCGGCGAGCTTCGAGCGCGCCTCGAGCAGGCGGCGCAGCGGCTCGACCTGTCCGACGACTTCGTCCGGGCTGAAATCCGACAGCGAGCGGAACTTCAGGTCGACCGCGAACTTGCCGCCTTCCGGGCTCAGGCGGTTTTCCACCTGGAAAGCGGCGCGCGGCTCGATCGCCTTCATCACGTCGTCGAAATTGTCGCGGTCGATATTGACGAACTTGCGGTCGCGCAGCTTCGGCTGCTCGATTTCGGACTGGCCCGCCAGATCGCCGACGACCCCGACGACGAACGGCAGTTCCTTCACCTCGATCGCATCGCCCTTCTCGACCTCGTAGGTCAGCTGGACGCGCGGCGGCCGTATTTTCTGCAAGCTTTTCTGAATGCTTTCTTTCTTGGCCATCTCGACGGCTCCCAGGTTAGTTGTGGTTATCGCGTCAGTTGCGGTTTCAGTTGCGCAGTGCGCCGAACGGATCCGCGCTGCCCTTTTGCGCCGCGGGCGGCGTCGGGGCGGCGCTCGCGGCCGCTTCGGCCGCCGGTGCGGCCGCGGCCTTCGCACGATGGACGACGCGGCGCGGCGGGCGCGGTTTCGCGATCTTGGTTTCTGGCGGAAACAGCGCCGATTCGCCGAGCGTGTCGCGCAACTGCTTCGCGAGCGCCTGCGCGTCGGACTTCGCATCGCCCGCGAGCGATGCATCCTGGCGCAGCTCGCCGAGCGACTGCGTCGCGATCCGCAGGCCGGCGACGGCCAGCACGCTCTTCGCCTGACGATCGGTCGCGTCGCGCTGCAGCGCTTCCTGGGCGGCGACGATCGCCTGCCCGTAATGGTTTTGTGCGAACTGGATTTGCGCGATGCGCGACCACGGTTCCTCGCGCGTCGGGTCCGACTTCGCGAGTTGCTGGTACAGGCCGAGCGCCTTGTCCTGGTCCCCCGCCTTCGCGACGGCGTCTGCATCGGCCAGCGACTTGTTGAACACTTCCGCAGTCGGCGGCGCGGGAGGCTGGCTCGCACAACCGGCGATCACGCCGCAAGCCACCACTACCCCAGACAGTTTTGCGAAGAGACGGTCTTTCATCGTTATATCCACCGGCGCGTGAGTTTTAAATCGTTGAGAATCTGGTTCTTTTGCTTTGCAAGAAGCGCGCGGGTATAGTACCGATCAATTTTTCATAATTCAATCGTCGTGTGAAGAGTAATTCCTTTTAAAACCAGGCGCTACCCCCTCGAATGGCCGCTCGCTGCGGGCTCGCAGCGGTTTTTCTTTCGACCGGAATGCGCAAGTTTTACTGGTTGCACGACGCGCCGCCCGGATGGCGGAAAAAATTTCCGGATGCTCGCCTGACGCGGGCGTGCTTAATAGTTGAACGGTGCAATGTCGGGGATACGCAGCGAACGCGGCAATATCCCGGCAGTTTTGACAGGGATAAAGGCGGCACGCCGGAAAAAACGATGAGATCGTCCATGATTCGCTACGCGCTGCCGCTGCTTGCGTGCGCCCTTCTGGCCGGATGCGCGGCCGCTCCGCTGCTCGGCTCGGCCGCGAGCGCCGTGATGTCCGCGGCCGGCATCGGCAAGCCCGAGGTGCCCGACGCGCAGAAGCCGCCGCGCAACATCGGCCTCACGCTGGCCGCCGCACCGAACCTGAATGCCGCGACCGACAACAAGCCGCTCGCGCTCGTCGTGCGCCTCTATGCGCTGAAAGACCCGACCTCGTTCCAGCAAGCGCCGTTCGACGCATTTACCGACCCGGCCAAGGAAAAAACCGCACTCGGCGCCGATCTGCTGAACGTGCGTGAAATCACGCTGATTCCGGGCCAGCGCTATACGGCAACCGAGAAGGTATCGCGCGAAGCGCAGGCATTCGGCATTGTCGCGCTGTTCCGCGATCCCGCACTGCAACGCTGGAAACTGACGTTCGATCCGGTGAAGTCGGAGAAATCCGGCATAATCATCGGCCTGCATAATTGCGCGATGACGGTCACCGACGGCACGGTCATCGCACCGCAACAGGGTGCGCCTTCGCAACCGCTGAATATGCTGTCTTCGGTCTCCTGCGGTTAAACATGACGCACGAATGTCAATTAACAAGAGTTAACACACTTGGCGATTTAATTCGGGCACGACCAAATCGATTACATCGCAAACGCCACATTAACCGGATTTGACATGAGTTATTCGGCCAAGGTGCTGTGGGGGGAAGGGCTGTTCCTCCGGCCTCAACACTTTCAGCGGCAGGACGCGTACCACGAGGCGCGCCTGTTCGAGTCCATCCAGGCGATCCAGCCATACAACTGGGGCGTGCGCTCGGTGCGCATCGACCGCGACGCGCTCGGCAGCAACGTGCTGCGGGTGGCCGAACTCGCGCTCGTGTTCCCGGACGGCGCGCTGTATGCCGCGCCGCAGGCCGACGACCTGCCGCCGCCGATCGCACTGGATACGTTGCCCGACGGCATCAACGAATTCGTGTTCTATCTCGCGCTGCACCCGCTGCGCGAGAACGGCACCAACTACAGCGACGATCCGGCCGCCGGCTTCATGACGCGGTTCGTCAGCGAGCAGACGAGCGTCGCCGACAACTTCACCGACGCCGCCGAAGCCGACATCACGTTCCTGAAGACGCAGGTCAAGCTGATCGCACACAGCGAGCCGCGCGACCAGTTGCTGTCGGTGCCGCTCGTACGCGTGCGCCGCACCGCGACGTCCGGCTTCGAGATCGACGACAGCTTCGTGCCGCCGTGCCTCGCGATCGAAGCGTCGCCGATCCTGCACCAGCGGCTGCGCCAGCTGGTCGACGCGCTGCAGGCGAAGGTGAACGCGCTGTACGGCTTTCACCGCGAGCCGTCGAAGAACATCATCGAGTTCCGCTCGGGCGACATCGCGTCGTTCTGGCTGCTGCACACGGCGAACGCCGCATTCGCGACGCTCGCGCACCTGCACCAGCATGCGGCGCTGCATCCGGAGCGGCTGTTCCAGGAGCTGCTGCGCCTCGCCGGCCAGTTGATGACGTTCTCGAAGGGCTATACGCTCGCCGACCTGCCCGTGTACCGCCACGACGATCCGGGCCCGAGCTTCGCGCGTCTCGACCTGATGCTGCGCGAACTGCTCGACACCGTGATCTCGACGCGCTATTTCGCGATCACGCTCGACGAGGTGCGCCCGTCGTTCCACCTCGGCCGCCTCGATTCCGGCAAGATCGACGACAAGACCGAGTTCTACCTCGCAGTGTCCGCGGACATGCCGAGCGTCGAGCTCGTCGATGCGGTGCCGGCCCGCTTCAAGGTCGGCGCGCCGGACGACGTCGACAAGCTCGTGCTGTCGGCGATGCCCGGCGTGCGGCTGTCGTACACGCCGCAGGTGCCGCCCGCGATTCCGGTGCGCCCCGGCGCGTGCTACTTCGCGCTCGATTCGCGCAGCCCGCTGTACGAGCGCATGCTGCAGGCCCAGTCCGCGATGATCTACGCGCCGACTGGCATCAATGACCTGAAATTCGAACTGATCGCGGTCACATCATGAGCTACGCGCCTTCCCTGTTCGGCGACAACGCGCCGGCACCGCTGCATACCCCGGCGTCGACGGACTCCGCGTTCCAGGCCCGTTCGCTGCTCGATTTGCTGTACGACGGGTTCTTCATGCTGTTCCTGCTCAAGAACGGACGGGAGCCGGACAGCGCCAGCGAGTTCAGCACGCGGATCCAGGAATTCCTGTCGGATTTCGAGCGCGGCGCGAAGAAGCTGAATATCGCCGCCGAGGACGTGTACGGCGCGAAGTTCGCGTTCTGCGCGGCCATCGACGAGATGGTGCTGTCGTCGCAGTTCAAGATCCGCGCGGACTGGGAACGCCGGCCGCTGCAGCTCGTGTTGTTCGGCGAGCAGCTCGCCGGCGAGAAGTTCTTCCAGTATCTCGAGGAAGGTCGTGCGCAGGGTGCGGCACGGCTGCAGTCGCTCGAGGTGTTCCATATGTGCCTGCTGCTCGGGTTCCAGGGCAAGTACCTGCTCGAAGGGCCGGAAAAGCTCGCGTACCTGACCGCGCGGCTGGGCGACGAGATCGCGCACATGAAGGGCAAGCGCGCGCCGTTCGCGCCGCACTGGCCGCTGCCGGACCAGATCGCGCACCGCTTGAAGCGCGAGGTGCCGGTGTGGGCGATCGGGACCGTGTTCGCGCTGGTGGCGCTGCTCGGGTACCTCGGGCTCAACACGTACCTGAAGGACAAGACGCTGCAAGCGCTCGCGCCGTATTCGCAGGTGATCAAGGTCGGGCCGGAGTCGGCCAACCTGACGATCTCGTTGCCGTAACCGGCACGCGATTTTCGATCGCCGCTTCATGAGAAAAGGACCGCCTGGCGGTCCTTTTCTGCTTTTGCGCGCTTCCTCCGGACAACTGAAAAAGATCGATGGTGTGCCAACGCGTCACGCCATCCAGATGTCTTCATAGCCGGCGTCGTCGATGATGAAGCGTGCGCCGGGCGGCAGCCGCAGATAAGGCAGAACCGACGGCAAATAGGTCGACAGGTGCGCCGCATGCAGCGGCTGATAGAAATCGTCGGCGTCCGAGTATTCGCCGCAGTGGAAGAACCAGCTGACGTTGTCGCCTTCGGACAGCGCGATGCGCGTGCCGTAGATCGGCATGCGCCCGAGCGTCGACATCGCGACGGCAACCATCTCTTCGGGTTCGACGGCCTGCAGGCCGTGGCGTGCGCAAAGCGCTTCCTGTTGCGTGCGCAATGCTGCCGGATCGTCGGCCATGTTCATTTCCTTTCTGCCGTGCAGCGAGTCAGCCAGGTTGCCAGCATAACCGTGGATCGGCGCCGTGCCGGCGGCGCAGCATCAGAACAGGATAAACGCGTCGTTCTCGACGTAGAAGACAAACGCGTCCAGCAATTGTGCGACGCTCGGCTCGTCGACCTGATCGTGTGCGTTGATCACGATGTCCTCGATCGTCGCGCTGTCGAGCGTGGCTTTCCAGCCGGGTTGGGCCGCGATGGCGGGCGCAACGTCGGCTTCCGCGTCATCGGCGCCTTCGAGGAACGCCCCCTCGGTGTCGAGCGTCCACGGCATCGGCGGCAGGTAAAGCCACCCGGAGAAATCGCCGGGACGTTCGAGAATATGGTGGAGCGACGCTGCGGTCGGGGAGTCGGTCGACATGAGTATTGCGGTGGGATCCGGATTGATGATTGCGTTGCATCGGCCGCGAGCCACCCGCGGCAGGCCGTGATTATGCCAATTCCTCGCCCGCCCGCCTCCCGGCGCGCGTCAGATGACGCATCGCGTCACTCGTTCGCGGTGAAATCGATTGCAATCAGGGCCAATTCGACTTCCGGCGCGGCGCGGTTGCGAGTAGTGTCTACGTGCCCGCATTCCGGCCGGCCCCGGGTCCGACCGATACCCGGCGCTCACACTACGACACTGAACCCTGGAGATCTGCGATGAAACGTTCGAAGTTCCTGCTGTCGGGCCTCCTGCTCGCGTCGGCCCTCGGCTTCACGGCCGTCGGCGCCCATGCGGAAGACCTGCTCGATTCCGTGAAGAAAGCCGGCGTGCTGCGCGTCGGCCTCGAAGGCACGTATCCGCCGTTCAACTCGCGCGGCACGTCCGGCCAGCTCGAGGGCTTCGACGTCGACGTCGCGAACGCCGTTGCCGGCAAGCTCGGCGTGAAGACGCAGTTCATCCCGACCGAATGGAGCGGCATCATCGCCGGGCTGCAGGCCGGCAAGTTCGACGTGATCGTCAACCAGGTCACGATCACGCCGCAGCGCAAGGAAGCGCTCGACTTCAGCGAGCCGTACACGTACTCGGCCGCGCAACTGATTCAGCGCAAGGACGACACGCGCAACTTCAAGTCGCTCGACGATTTCAAGGGCAAGAAGCTCGGCGTGACGCTCGGCACCAACTACGACCAGATGGCGCGCACCGTGCCCGGCATCGAGGTGCAGACGTATCCGGGCGCGCCGGAGAAATTGCGCGACCTCGCTGCGGGCCGGATCGAGGCGACGCTCGACGACCGCCTGATGCTGCCGTACATGATCAAGACGTCGAACCTGCCGCTGCGCGCGGGGGCGGTGCTGAACGGCGGCAAGCAGGAAATGGCGATCCCGTTCCGCAAGGGCAATCCGAAGTTCGAGAAGGCAATCAACGACGCGCTCGATTCGCTGCGCAAGGACGGCACGCTGAAGAAAATCTCGACGCACTGGTTCGGCAGCGACGTGACGGTGCCGGTCGCGCAGTAAGCGGTTCGGCGCGCGTTCGATGCGTCACGTTTTTCGCTGCGGCGAAGGCGTGACGCGCAGTTGCAGCGTTCTCCTCGCCTTTCCCTTCTTCCCCTTTTCCTTTTTCCTTCAGGCCGCCTCGTCGAAGCGGGAAAGCAGCATCTGGCCGATCGGCGTCAGCGCCGGGCGCGCCGCTACCGCATTCACGCGGACCTGCGTATCGTCGACCAGCCGCTTTTCGACGAGCACGGCAAAGGCCGGGTTCGCGAGGTCGACACTGTCGGGCGCACGCGCAATGCGCAGCAGCATAGAAAATTCATGCGGACTCAACATGGTCCATGTCTCCTGATCGTACGCGATACAGTTCGATAGGCGTCGATCGTGTTGTCGAATGGAATGGATGCGAGGCAGAGGCCAATACGCTGCCGGGAGCGAGATCCCGGGTGATCCTGTGCGCCGCGGGCACGGCGTCGGACGCAGTCACGTACCCCCTGATCGCGAACAGGCTGCCGCGACGGGAACGTGCAACGTTAGCGGTACAGCGTGACGCGGGCGTGACAAGAAAAGGGGGATGGCGATGGCGCCCGCGCCATCGCGGCGCGCGACTCCATGAACGAAAAAAGGGTTACGGAAAACTCCGTAACCCTTTTTCGGATTTGGTGCGGCTGCAGGATCAACAATCCTCATCCAATCTATTGATTAAAAAAGAAAATTGAATCGGCGATTGGGATCTGAACCCCCAAACATACCCCCAATCGGTTGCGCCCATGTGCATGAGGCCACCGAGCGAAAAATTGTGGCGTAAGTCCGCCGAGTGCCGGCCGCCCGAACAGAAAACTTCTGGAGATTTGGAGATATATGCTCGATTCACCCCCAGAAGCCTTACTGGTCAAGGGTCCGGCTATCTCCAAGTGTATCTCCAAAACACTCATTTACTTGGAGACAAAGTTGGAGACAGCCGGCAAATACGCCGCATGACGCCAGCCGTGTCGAGAAGCACCCTGCGGTCTGGAACGCAGCGCGCAAAGAAACTCCCGTCCCGCAGCCCTCCCCGAGGCAACGGCAAAAGCTGGCCTTGTGTTCAATGAAAAGTGACTTTGGGCGGGCACGGTGGCCGGGTACTCGCCTGCACGTCTACCAACATCGTCTTCGGCAAGCCACTTGCGCTCGAAGGCGACATGGTGTCGTGTCCCAAGTGCAGCGGCGTCTACCCAATCATCGGCGTCCGCGTTCGCAGCATGACGTTTGGCGGCCGGGCTGTTGCGACCGAAGGCGACAAGACTGCATGCGGTGCGACGCTGATAGCATCGCAAGGCATGGCGACGGTAGAGCCGACCTCCGGCGCAGGCGGCTCGGTTGGCGCAGGCAAAAGTGTAGTCACGCAGACGACCGCGCAAGACGATGGCACATATCGCGGCCGCTTCCAGCTCGTCGACGACAAGACGCGCGCGCCGATCCCGAATCACCCATACACGGTCACGTCAGCGGACGGTCAAACGATTCAAGGCACGACGGACGCGAGCGGCCACACCGATTGGATCAGCAGTCAACAAGCATCGTCGCTATCGTTTAGTCAGCCAGGGAGCGACGCGTGAGTGGCGATTATTCTCCGGGGAACGGTGGTTATTCCCCTGGGTCGTCGACTGGGGGCTCAAGCTCGGCCGGTCAGACAACGCAGGTAGGTTTAAGCGCCTCCAAACTCTCCCCGAAGGATCGGAAAGTTCTGTGTCACACGTTCTGCGAGTGCCGTCGGATCGGCGTCGCGACGAAAGCCGGAACAATCCAGCGGCAGCGCTGCGTCGAAATGCGCCTCGGGCTCCCCAATGAGGTGTCGAAGATGCAGACGGGCGTTCCAACGGAATACCGGCCGGAGCAACCGTACGATATGACGACGAATCCACCCCAACCGATCATGGACTACGAAGATCCGCTGGAGCCCAATTCGGGCATTCGCCAGTGGATCAAGGATGTGTGGCCCAGCAAGGGCAGGAAATACGAGAAAGGCGATGTCCGCCGCCCTGACGTCGTCATCGTGAACGACCCGTCGAAACCTCCGGAGCAATCGAATATCAAGACCGTCGTGGAAATGAAATTCCCAGGCGATCGATACGGCCCTGATCAGGAAGACGACTACATCGAAATCGCGGGCGGCCCGTCGAAGTTTGTTCACCTCGGCGCGGCTGATTGCGGATGCGGCGACGACGACGGCCAGAAGGAAACTTCGCGCTCGAAGCAATCCGCGCGACAATCCGAGCTTGACGACTTGTTCGGCGGGAATAGCACCGCGCCCGGAGGCCCACCGCTCCCGACCGCGCCCTCCTTGCCGCCACCTGCATTCCCGCTCCCGCTTTGACGCCATGACGAACGACGAAATTGAAGCTTGGGCCAAAGATCCGCGCCGTGCGGACACCATGCCTTTCGGGCTTTACGAGCCCACGCACCAAAAAGGGATCACGGGTGCCGCCCTTGTAGTGCGGGGCGTGCTTTACTTCCGCAACGGTTTCACGTCGGAGGTTCGGCAAGCGCTGGTGGGCTGCTTCAAGCAGTACAACGCGGCGATCGAGGAATATCAACACGCGCTCGAAGTGGCGGCCGGCCAGACGCCGTCGAAGTCCGGGCCGCTGCGCTGGTTCTATTCCGAGGGAGAAGAACCGATCCAGTACGACAAGTCTCCGGGATTCGAAAGTCTCGCGACGAGCGTTCCCTCCGACGAGACCCTTGCGGTCGCGATCACCAGCGCCGAGCACAAGCTCGCGACCGGTTTCTATGAATTCACGGTGTTCGCGCTTAGCGAAAAGAAGGCTGCACGGAAACGCGGTCTCGACGGACTGGTCTTCACGGTACCGCGTGCGTTTATCGCCCACCGCCCCGGCGTGTTCGAGGCGATGTTCCGCGCGTTCGCAGAAGCGTTGCCGATAGTTAGCGGTCACGGCGGGCTGGCCGTGAACGTGCCTCCAATGGGGCGGCGACCAAACGAAGCCAGCGAGTATTTCTACGCGCGCCGTTTCGGGCCTGGCATCGACGTCGGCGATCCAATGCGTTCCACCGTTCGTAAGCTTTACACGAAGATCAAGACCGTTGACTGGCTCAACGCGCTCGATGCGGACTTGGTCGCGGCTGTTGGTGGTGCATCGGCGCTCGGACTTCCGCCAGATTGGTTCGCCCGTATTCCCCTCGGGAACGGGGGCTTGATTATTCAGGCCGGCGTCGCGCCGCAGGCCGGCGTATCCAATGGACCAGGCATTCCCGTATCTCCACCCGCCGCGTACGTCATTCTGAACCACGCGTTGCGGCCGATCATCGCGGATGAGGTCGATACGCTGCAAGACGGGACACTGGACAGTACCGCGCCCCTGCTAAATACGGTCGTAGCGACCGAAGGTTGGCTGCGTCGGCTCACCGTACAAGATGACCAACTCAACAGCATCTGGATCGAGCTGCACAAAACGCCAAAGCTGCATGGCAACACGGCATAACGTGACGAATACGATGCGATTGCCCCCAACATGTGCACCGCGTCCGTCACGCAGCCTTCCCTTCTGCATTTGCCGGCGTCAGTGCCTTCACCTCACCAATTGCCTGCAGTTGCTTGAGGTAGTCCGGCCGAAACTGAGCCAGCCATCGAACGACTCGCGCGTTATCTAGAAGACTGGTGATGTAGGTTTTAATGACGACCAGCTTCAAACTGTCTGGGCCGTAATTTTCCTCGATAACCTTGGTATCGGCCTGTAGAACGGCCAACTCTCGCTCCAAACGCCGGACAGCTTCGAACGTTCCAGGCTTCGTTGCGTGGTCCCTAGGACCGTCAACTAGCTGGTCATCTGGGGTCGTCTCTAGCATTGCTAGCACAAACTTTCCTGAGTAGTTGTCGAGGTTGTTCATTGCTAGCGCGACATCAATCTGACGAAATGGCTTCATCTGCCGCAGGATCGGAAAAACGCGGCATGGCACTCGCTTGTCGGCCAGCAACTTGATTGCCTCGTCGCAAATTCCGTCCAGCATCCGAAACCTAGCTCGGATCGTTGCCGCTGTCAGACCAAGCGCCGCCGCCAAACGTTCGATCGGCACCCCGCTTTCGTACACTTTCAGAATCATGTTGTGCTCTTGAATTGCAGTCACGCGACTGATTCTCTTGTTGTATGTGAGTCCTTCGTCGTCTTTTGCGATCAAACATCGAGCGTGCCCTCGTCCGAGCTCCATCAACGCTTCGACTCGAAGATGACCGTCGAGAATCGAGAAGTGCCCGGGAATCGACGAATGCGGGACGACGATTACCGGCTCAACAAGGCCGACGACATTCACCGATGATCGGATCTGAACGTATTTCGCACTTTCCTTAACTTTGGGCGGCAGCGTTTTCGATGGATGCAGTACCGCGAGCGGCACGTCGAACCATTCGTGGTTGAAGCCGCTGTCGACGACTTTGGCGCGTAGTCTTTCCATCAGATCAACCCTCCGCGGTTGGCAGTGGCGGCCAGCGGTTGTGGAACGGTTACAAGTCCCTCATCCCTGATCAGATCGACAAATTCTGCGTCGGCAAACAAGTCCTTGAAAATTTCATTGACGACTAACAACGACGTGCTTACACGTTCCGCCTTCAGTTGAATGAGTTTGTGCCGATCAGCTTCTCGCTGATACAGACGCATCAGATCCTCAGAGCTGAGCTTCTTCCGCTTAGTGCTGCGACTGGTTGCGTCATGAGGTGCCTTACCAGTCAGTGATCGCTGCTCGAGAATACGTCGAATCACTGCCACCTTCTTCCCTTTGATCTCGCCACTGTTCACTGCGGCGAGCAACAAATGCTGGGCCTCCGAATCGGATGCACGCGAAATTTCTATAGCTAAGTGCAGTGAAATATGCCCGGCCTCCGCTGCGACAAGCAGACGCTTCTCTCCTTTTTCCAGCAGTGTGCCAACCATGTTCACCCACGATGCTGTATAGCCAATCTTCTTCCCTATCTCGGCATCCGAATATCCCTTCTTTCGCAGTATGTCGACCTGAGCCAGCATCTCGCTCGCCAGAGGATTGCGCCGAGCAACGTTCTCCACAATGCCCATAATCAGGCCCGTGTCTTCATCAACATCTAGGACAATCGCTGGGATCTCCCTCTGCCCCAAAATTTTGAAGGACTCCAACCGGCCTTGGCCGCACACCAGAGCATACTTCCCCGGTTCGCCGGGCATGCGCCTTACCTCAATCGGACGCTTTAGCCCTATCCGCTGAATGTTCTCCGTGATGTCGCGATGGCTTTTCTTGTTCCGTATTCGGGGATTGACGACTACGATTGCTTCGACGGGAATCATCACAACTTCTCCGGTCGCGTCGCTCATATCGCCTCCGCAAGCGGCAGTCGGGCCGTGATTCGATAGAACATATCAAGCGTCTCGAACTGGTACACGTCCAAGGCAAAACCGTTGTACTCCGCGTAAGGCAACAAAGCTGGGGTGAAATCGATCGATGGCAGCAGATAGAAATCGTATGGCTTCGTGTTGTCGTGGTTCATGCGCGCAACAATCGTGATGTCCGGCGATAAACTCGTATCAAGGCGGACACGCCAGCGATAGCTTCCAGCGGGCGTCACCTTGCATCGCGCTATCACAAGCGACACGGTGAATTCGCCGTTGACGTCGAGAAGATCCGTTTCACCGTCGCGACGCGAGAATCCGCCTGACTTTTCGATGCCTACCTGGATCTCGTTGAGCACAGCGGGATAGCGTTGCCGAAGTACGCGGTTTATTTCCAGATACGAATAATCACGTCGGGGCATAAAACCCACGAGGCTGTATGCCCGTAGAAGGCTGCCAAAGCGGGAGCGATATGCCGCGCTTGACGGTGCGTTGTCTTCCTCGTCGATGATCAATCCAGACAAGGCGCCGTACTTGTCCAGAATGCTTGCAAGCGCCGCAAGCATTTCGCCGTCGTCCAGATGACGAGAGCGGTTCGCGATGATGGCTTGTACCCTGTAATACCAGTCAGCGGGGACAATAGCGTCGAACGCCCCATCCTTCCTAATCCATTGCTCCGGCGGATTCCGCACGTGCTGCATCTTGAGCTTAAACGACGTGCGGTTGTATACGTTGTTTCCGATGTACTTCTCGTTCGTCAAAATCTGATGAATCGTTCCCCGCGTCCACGGTCGGCCGCAGTGGTTCAAAACGCCTTCGCGATTCATGTGCGAGGCGATGACGCGTTCGGGCATACCGTGGTCAAGAAAGAGCCGATAGATACGGTGTACCGTGGCAATGTCTTCCGCAGGCCCAGGCACCAGCACTATGCGATCGGTCTGAATGCTCTTCTTCTCGCCGTGATGTAGTAGCCCCTTGACGACGTGATTCTCATCGATCAACTGCCGTTGCAGACCGAAGCCCGGAATGCCTCCCTGCCTATAGCCGCGTTGAACCAGGTTGCGATGGCCGGCGAATACTTTGACGGAAAGTTCGCGGCTATACTCCGCAGCCATGCTCCGCTTCAAGCTCTTGAGCAAGGTGGAACCGAGCGACGTATCGCTTCCAAACTGCTCCGCGCAATAGATGACTTGGACGCCGTTGCGCTTGCATGTTTGTTCATAAACAGCAGCTTCGTCCGGATCAGGGAAACGCCCCCAACGACTGACGTCGTAGACGAGTACCGCAACAAAATCTGTGTTTCGGCTCTGTACGTCCTGAAGCAAACTTCGGAGCCCTTGCCGCCCCTCGATATTCAGTCCGCTCTTTCCGTCGTCCTGGTACGACCGGACAATATCCATTCCGTGCGTACTAGCAAACTCGGCAATGAATTGCGCCTGATTCTCAGTCGAGTACCGCTGATGCTCGGTGGACATACGCGTGTACTGCGCGACTGGAATCCGTCTGTCCGCGCTCTCTTCTTCAATCGCTAGCGAGTGCTGCATGATCACGCTCCAACGACCCACCTTGAATGGCAATCGTTCGCCGAATGCATGACAGATTGATGGCAGCGACGATCATTTATTCAGGACGCGATCGATAACGGCACGTCGCAGCTAGTAGCATGCGAATCTCGTCAGGATCATTCCTCAAGTGTTCGCGGCCGGCGTAATGAGGCGCGAAAGTAGTATCTGCTGCAGCGCTCGGGCAGTCACCGCAAAAGCCACGAATGACGCGGCGAGAGTCGGACGAGGCGGAGAAGACAAGAATGCTGCTCAATCGCTTGTGTCACGCTACGTTGGCACCCGACCTAGGACCGGGACGTAACCGCATCGGTACACGTATCGCTGACGCCGTAGGGCGGCCGGACGGCATGCACATGGCGGCGCACGCGCCTCTACAGCTTCCGGTACCGTAATCCAAGAAAGTTACTTTGCCATCGCTCCATGGTGCCGCTGATTGGCACAAGTGACTGCGGCATAATCGCGACGTGATTGTTAATTCGGGGGCTGACCATGACAAACTCCGCAGTGGTATCGGCGGTGCTCGCCGCGCTCGCATCCGGCTTATTCGCCCTAGTCGGTGTGGTAGTTACGTCGACACTTGCTCAAAAGCGCGAGCACGCGTCCGATTGGCGGCAAGTGAAGATAGATCGGTACCAGGAGTACATGGCCGCGCTGTCTGCTATTGTTTCAGGCCGATCAACACCCGCTGCGCAAGAGCGCTACGCTGACGCGGTGAATGCTTTGACGTTGGTCGCATCCCCGACCGTCTTGGATGCCGTCCAAGCGTTTCAACGCGAGATCTCCTACCGCAACACCGAGCGAAGCGACGAGAGGCATGACGCACTTTTGAGTGCGGCCATTTGGGCAATGCGGACCGACATCCAGCCCGGAACCGTGCATGCACCTCCTCGCGCCTTTAAGCTGCTCGCTCCGCCACCACCGAGCGAGCCGGGCTCTAGCAGGTCGTGAGTTGAACGGTGTTCGCCGCTTAGACTGCGTCGCGCACCCGCATGATCGTCTGGCGACTCGTGCCATAGCTCTTCGCGAGACTCGCGACGCTCGCACCTTGGCTCAACTGCTGGCGCACTTCGTCCTGTTGTTGCTTGCTCAGCGCGGACGGGCGGCCCATCGCCTTGCCTTCCGCCTTTGCTCGCGCGATGCCGGCCTGCGTTCGCTCGATCAACAAATCGCGTTCAAACTCCGCAACAGCGTTTAAGACCTGCATCGTCATACGGCCGGCCGCGCTTGTCAGGTCAACGCCGCCCAGTGCAAGGCAGTGAATCCGAATGCCGCGATCTGCCAACACTTCAACCGTCTCCCGCACGTCCATCGCGTTCCGACCGAGTCGATCCAGCTTGGTCACGATCAACACATCCCCCTCTTCCATCTTGAGAAGCAACTCGGCGAACCCCGGGCGCTGTTGCGCACTGACGCTACCGGAAATGCTCTCCGTAACCACCCGACGCTTGTCGACCGCAAAGCCGGCCGCCTCGATCTCAAGGAGTTGGTTAGCTGCTGTTTGGTCGGTCGTGCTGACGCGGGCGTATGCGAAGGTCCGGGACATGCTGCACTCTCAATATGTTCGAAAAGGATGTCCGAATCATACCGCATGTCCGGAAGTATGAAAGCCTTATTTTCGGACATGACTGAGCTCCCATGTCCGCAAGGGATCGGTTTTGGACACTGTTGCCGACTATGAGCCAGGGCATATCGCTTGACGCATGGCTCCGTGCATTCCGATGAGCTCTTTCCAACAGCGTTCCGTATGTCGTCTATCTGGCGTGGCTGTTGAACCGGCTATACTTCCCTGGCTTCGCCTGGTCCGGGTCGTCACACGATCGGCGATGCCAATGCTCATAACGAGACTCGGAAGCTCGAAAATGTTAAACAGGATTGTCGTCGGGGACCTTGCAAGCGCCGATAGCGAATTGCAAGGCGTTTTGAGAGACCTGCGCTTGCGACTGTTGCGCATGGAAATTGCCTCGCGTACTTTGCGAGGAAAGCAAGAGAACGCTCATTCGATTCCTCTGTATGGCCCTTACCTGGGGCGAGCGTATCTTGAAACGGCGTGTACCGCTCTTTTGGCGCGCTTGGACCCCTTTAGGGTTCTTGCAGCAAAGCGACATCAGGAAGCGTCCTATTACGAGTTCGAAGCACGAAGTAAATCCGGAATCCAGTGGACCGGCGATATCATTTCACCCGAAAAGCCCGGAACACAAATGTGGTCCATAAACACGAGGGAGAATGGATGTCGCTCTCTGTTAGGTCCATGGACAAACGAGCTAATTTGGATTCCCGCATTCGATAGATTAAGTGACGCCATTGCGAAATTTGGCGTTGTTCACGACTGGATTTCCGACCTATCGAATAAGCAGCCGGAGCGATTTTGCGCCGAACTTCGCAGCAGCCTAGAGGGACTATTCTCCAAATTCTCAAAGGGCGTCCATAGTGAACTACTGTCCAATCCGGCCGCGGCCTTCGATGCCGTATCAATTGAGAGCGACTTTCACACTGTTGCCCAACGATTAACGTGCTTTGCGCTGCTAAGCCATTTTAGCGATCACTTCCTATACCGATGGAGTGAGCAAAAGGCGATCGACTTCGCAAATAGAATTGGGGGTTTTTGGAAATGAATGACGACGGTTTGGTCCTCGCCGCAGAAGACTGTGAAGAGACGGATTTCGTTCGTCTCCATCGCTTCACGGAATACGAAGACAGGATCATCAAAAGTCTAATGGCACACGGCCCCGTTCTGCTACGTGGTGGTCGCGGTAGCGGCAAGAGCGCACTTCTCATCGAAGCGACGCGTCGCGCCCGGATTTCGTTGCCTACGGCCTTGCCAGTCTATCTCAGCCTGCGCCATCTTCCGTTGTTGCAGTCGACCGGCAATGACTATCAACAATTCTTTACGCGCCTCCTTGTGGAAGCGGTAAACGAGGCTCTGAGCAGCACTGGATCAGCCGAACAACTAGCGTCAGGAATTGGACCGGAAGACATAAGATCCGCTCTCGTTGGGTTGGCTTCCAAGATAAACAAGCGGCTAATTTTAATGTTCGACGATGCAGCTCACATCGGCCGCGAAACAGATCTTGGAGATTTCTTTGGATTATTCCGCACTCTTTCCGGGAACGGAGTTTCATGCAAAGCAGCAATCTATCCTGGAGTAACTAAGTTTGGAACGCGTTTCGACGTCTACAACGATGCGACCGTTATCGACTTAGCCAGAGACGAACGCACCCCGGCCTTTTCGGAATTCTTTCGAGAAGTGATCGCCGCAAGATACACCGGATTAGAAAGCAGATTTACGAAATCCGTACTCGTGGACGAGGAACGAATTTTCAGATTTCTTGGTCGCGCAGTACTTGGAAATGCCCGAGCGTTCATCTTCACCTGCAATATTTTGAGCGAGCACGAGACTATCGGGTTAAATGAATTGACTTCCTCCTTCGTTAAACTCGGAGCAGACTACTACTGGCCGCTGCTTGACGAATTGAAGCCAAAGCTTGGAATTTATGAACCGCTCCTGGATCCAGCGCAGGAGGTTGCCGAGCGATTGTTCAAGCATCTTGCGGAAAAACGTGCAACATCGGTGCTATTACACAAAGACCATCAGCATCGCCTCGTTAAGGTACTCGAAATTCTTGAATACGTGGGATTCATCTCTCGGCGCGAAGCGTCTAGAGCTCTGAAATCCGGTGGACGAGGTGGGCGGTATGCATCCAACCTCTGCACGCTCCTCGACCACGTACCGCAGCGCCGGATAACGCAAGATTTGTTTCTCGACTGGTCAGCCGCCACGGACGAGCCGGCGGAGATTTACTCCGCCAATGATGTACTCAATGTTTCTGTTCCCGAGCCAGACCTGTCGCGCAACCTGGCTGTCCTCGCGCTCGGCATAGAAGTACTTGGAAATAGAAACGTATATCCCTATGGATTGACCGAGCAGAAAATCAGAACGCTTCGCGATGCAGGCATAGTAACCATTGCAGATTTGGCCACCGCGCCAGACGAGGACCTTCGAAAACTGTCGGGCATTGGCACCAAGTTCTTTTTCCGCATCAAGAATACGGTTGCACAAGCCATATGGATGTAACGGGCTCCAAATACGTCAAGATCAAACCAAGTTGACCCGTGAGAAAATACCGCCCGCCGGGCCTAGGGCGATCGCCCGAAAGCCGGACACCTTCTCCGGCTGACTCGGCTTCGGGTCTGAAGGGCGTATGGAGAGCACGCATTGTTTGTCTTTAATGGTAGGCGACTTGGTTCTATTCATGCGCGGCGTCGCGTTCGGAGTTGGTTTCGAATTCCCGATTGGCGTAACCCAGCCGCGTACCCACCACCATCCGTCAGCGGCGACAGGTGGGCGTGGGAATTCCTGCGTCGGAATGAAAAGTTCATCAAGCAGCAGGCCGATTTCTGTAACCGGTTAGCACGCATTCCTCGCGAGCAGCGCCTTGCATCTCACCCCGACTTCGACGCGCATTCGAAATTCCTCATGGACTGGGGTATTGACTATTGGTACCCGCCGTCTTGGGTGTGGGGCTGGCCGCTAACTCTCGACGATGGAACCCAACAATTTGTGAACATGGAATTCGACGCACCATGCGGGTTCATTAGTGGCCCCGTAGACTCGTCACGATACTTTGACCGACCGTTGCGCGACACTGAGTACAGGGTGATTTTTGATGCCTCTATGCCAATTTCTCGGCAGCTAGAGCAAGTGAAATCCGTGCTGGAATTCCAGCAATCCAAACTCCCTGCTGCGCGGAAAGCTGCTAGACCTCGATGGAATTTGTTGCCTCGATATCTGCGTGCATTCGACGGGTTTCGCGCAATGAAAGACCTCGGGTTATCCGAAGCACAGGCACTAAACGAATTGGCAGATCAGTTCATGAACGAAAAACTGGACGTCGACGACGTCGACTATGTGCAAGATGCAAGAAACGCGCTCGACGCGGCTCGCCGATATATAGAGCACGACTATCGAGTGTTACCGATCATGAGAGGAGCACCGGTGTCAAGGTAGAAACCTCAGCCCTATAAATATAGCTTCCTCAAACCTGACGTTTGCGCTGTCGTGGAAATGACGACACTACTCTCGTGCCGTGCAGTCCCGCGCGGTTCCATTTCACCGGAGCGCAAATGGAAATACAAAACCCGCACCCTTCCCTCACTACAAATCGAGTTGTTCGCCTGCGTCCACTTACCGAACGCATCGGATTAAGCAAAAGCGAGATCTATAGGCAAATTCAGGCCGGAACGTTTCCTCGGCCCATTCCGCTTGGCGTGCGCGCTGTTGGCTGGCTCGAGCGCGACATCGAGGCATGGCTCGCTGCGCGTGCGAATCGGGGCCAACCACAATGACGAACGACACATCGAACGCACGCGCAGTAGCACGCGACGAGAAAAAGCGAGCCGACGCTGCTTTCTACAAAAGTGAATTGACGCGTCAGCGCGAGCGGTTCGCCAAAGCGCTTGGGCAAAGCGTTGACGAAGCCCGTCGTGAGGCCGCTTGCTGGATCGCGGCGGCGGCCACGGTGTTCGAACGCGATGCCGAACGCATGCCGTCGCGTGCCAAGCGTGCTGTCGAACTCCTCAAGCACGCGGTTTTCATGCTTGATCCGAAGGCCCCGGCATGACGTCTCGCCAAAGTTACTTTGCCGTGGTGAAGGGTGCGGCGAGTCGGCCGCCTCATGCGGCCGCCGCTGGCCCGTCCCTCCCCGATTTGCACATCGCGGCGGTGCGCAGTATCCTGTGCACGTCGTTGAGACAACAGCGACCCGGATTGGCGTCCGGAACATGCAAAAGGCGGACAACCGCCGCAGCGCGGTTTTTTTACGTCCGCACGCTAAGCGCCTTCAATGGTCGGGCCTTGGCGGGGGTGCCTTCGGGCACGCCGGTTTCCTTTTGCGCCGGTACGCCAACTCCGTCATGTGCTCGGCCACCCCAATTGGCGTTGGGGGCCGGGTTCCGAACTCAGCAAAAGGAGGTCGCACCCAATGCGCCAGTCGTCGCACGCCCGTACCGGGCAGCAATCCCACCTCATTCAATCCATTGTCCGCGCAGCTCTGCGCGACGCGGCAACCGCCAACACGTATCAGGACGCGCTCGATGCAACCGGCGCAGCATTGGCGGCCATCGCCGCGCTCGTCCGTGCGGAGGTGCGTCATGGCTGACCTGCGCTGCAAGATTGGCGATCTGGCGATCGTCACGCAATGCGATGCGCGTTCACGCATCGGCATGCTGGTCGAGGTGGCATCAGCTCGCCCGACGCCCGATCACGATTGGCGCGTGCGGATCTTGGGCGGCCCCGTCTCGGGGCGCAGCGCCTACGATCGGCGGTTCGGCGAATTCACGCACGCGGCCGTCTACGACTGGAACCTCACGCCGATTCGCGGCGAAGCGGAGCTGGATTGCACGATCGATGTCGGGCAACTCCTCGCGTCGATTCTGGAGGTGCGCCATGTCTAAATACCGCCTGCCGAACGAAGTCACGATGATCGCCATGTGTGCGGCCCATCAGTTCGCCCAGCTCGAAGCCCTGTTCGATGCTGTCCGTTCGCATCTTGCGGAGGGCACCTACGAGCGGGCGCTCGTCGACATGGGGCAAAGCGTTGCGAGCCGGTATTCGGCCGAAATGCGCCGTACCGCGCAGCCGGAGGTGTGCAATGACTGATCAACGCATCCGAACCGCGGTTGTCGACGGATTCGACAACGCACCGCCGCTGGATACGGGCGCACCGATCGAGCTGCAATTTGCCGTCGACCTCGGCGCGATCTGCGCCGACGCATGGCTCGACCTGAAAGGCGACGTGCGGCTGCACGACTACGCGGCCCATCAAGCCGCCGCGTTCGCACGCGGCATGGAATCCGCCATGCAGGACGCTGGCGACGTCGACGCGCACCGCGTGACGATCAGCCGCCAAGCGTTCGCGGCCGGCCTGATGGGGCGCGTGCAGCAGCACCTGTTCGCGGCGCTCGGCCTCGTCACGCGCGAACCGCGCACGACGCACTGAGGGGCGGTCATGGCAAAGACGAACAAGAATGCCGTGCAGCCGCTCGCGTCGCACTTCGTGGCCGAGGTGAACCGCCTCGATTCCGCCCGCATCGGGACACGGATCAGCGATGCGATGGAGCTGCTGGACAGCCTGCATTGGGCGGCTGACAAGGCCATGTCCGATGACGACTACTGGCTTGTGCTGAGCCTGTTCCGCGCGTCCCTGCCGTCGATCGGCGCGGCGCTGGAGGCGGCCAACGACGCCCTTGGGGAGTCACGGCTCGGCCGCTACGTCTACAGCAACGACGTCACGGCCGGCGGGGCCGTTCTATCGGTGCCTCGCGCGGCCGGCTGACGCTGCGCCGCTAGGCATCGTCGCATCATTCAATTCTTCGCGCGTCGGGTAGCTGCTTACCCGATATGGACTACTAATCGGAAGCCGACCGACGCGCGTCCAGTGGGAACCTATGAGTAACGCACCCATGTCCGAATTCGAGCGGGCGAGAGTCGCGCTCGGCTATGTTCCGCCCGACGACCGCGACACGTGGCGTCAGGTGGGGATGGCGCTCAAGGCCGAGTTTGGCGAGGAGGGCTTCGCCCTCTGGAACGAATGGAGCCAAGGCGCGCAGAACTACAACGGCAAGGACGCGCGCGATGTGTGGAAGTCGTTCAAGGGCGGCAAGATCACCATCAATACGCTGTTTCACCTCGCCAAGGTCGGCGGCTTCGATCCGCGCGCGCATCGGGCGAAGCCAGTCGATCCAGCGGAGCGCGAGCGGCAGAAGGCCGAGCGCGCGGCCCGCGAAGCGGCCGAGCTGGCCGAACTGACCGAGAAACAGCAAGCCGCGTCGGCGCTCGCTGAATCGATCTGGTCGGCGGCCGAGCCCGCGCCGGCCGATCACCCGTACCTCGTTCGAAAGCGCATCCCGGTCGACGCGCTGCGCGTCTATCGCGGCGGCTTGTGCATCGGCACGGCCGCATGCGACGGCGCCCTCGTCATCCCGGCCCGTGACGCGGACGGGAAGCTGTGGACGCTGGAGTTCGTCCTGACGGACGGCCAGAAGCGCTATCTGCCGAACGGCCGCAAGGCGGGCTGCTTCTCGCTGATCGGCGGCCCGCTATCTTCCGCGCCGTCCACGCTGCTGATTGGCGAGGGCTACGCGACGTGCGCGACGCTCGCGGCCGCGACGGGCTATCCGGCCGCCGTCGCGTTCGACGCCGGCAACCTGCACGCCGTGGCGACTGCACTGCGCGGCCAGTATCCGGACGCGCGCATCGTCGTATGCGCCGATGACGATCACACGACGAAAGGCAATCCGGGCGTGACGAAGGCCCGTGCGGCGGCCGAGGCCGTCGCCGGCATCGTCGCGGTGCCTGACTTCGGTCCGAACCGCCCGGCGGCCGGCACCGACTTCAACGACCTGGCTGTCCATCTCGGCCCGGATGCGGTGGCCGCCGCCGTGCGTGCTGCGCTCGCCTCGGCCGGCTCGGCGGACGCCGGCAAGGCCAAGGCTGCTCCAGTCGCCGCGAAGCCCGCCAAGCGCCCGAAAACGGCCCGAGCGCAGGACGGCAAGTCGCGGTTTGTCGTCGACGACAAGGGCGTGTGGTTTCACGGCTTCAACAATCAGGGCGATCCGCTGCCGCCGCATTGGGTCAGCACGCGTATCGACGTGATTGCGGAGACGCGGAACGAGATGAACAGCGAGTGGGGTTACCTGCTCGAATTCACGGATCGCGACGGCATCCTGAAACGATGGGCGGTGCCGGCCGGCCTCTTTGCCGGCGACGGCACGGAGCTGCGCCGCATGCTGCTCGATATGGGCGTGAAGCTCGGCGTGACGCAGATCGCCCGCACGCAGATCGCCAACTATGTGCAGATGGCGCAACCGGACGAGCGCGTGCGCTGCGTGCCGCGCGTCGGCTGGCATCACGGCGCGTTCGTGCTACCCGATCGCGTGATCGGCACCGGCAAGGAGGCGCTGATCTATCAGGCCGACACGCCAATCCAGAGCCAGTTCAAGGAGCGCGGCACGCTCGACGACTGGCAACGCGAGGTCGCGGCCTACTGCGTCGGCAATAGCCGGCTGCTGTTCTGCGTCGCTACCGCCTTCGCTGGTCCGCTGCTGCATTTCTCCGGGCTTCAGTCGGGCGGCTTCCACCTGCTCGGCACGACGTCCAAGGGCAAATCGACCGGCGGCGTCATCGCCGCGTCCGTATTCGGCTCGCCGGACTACGTGCGGAGCTGGAAGGCGACCGACAACGCGCTCGAAGCCGTCGCCACGCAGCATAGCGACGCGCTGCTGATCCTCGACGAAATCGGGCAGGTCGAGCCGCGCTTGGTTGGCGATGTGATCTACATGCTCGCGAACGAGTCGGGCAAGGCCCGCGCGTCGCGTAGCGGCTCGGCCAAGCCCGTACTCACGTGGCGGCTGCTGTTCCTGTCGAACGGCGAAAAGAGCGTGTCCGCGCTGATGGCCGAAGGCAACAAGCCGATGAAAGGCGGTATCGAGGTGCGCTTGCCCGCGATTCCCGCCGAGGTTGGCGAAATGGGCGTCGTAGAAAACCTGCACGGCTTCCCGACGCCGGCCGCGCTGATCGAGCATCTTGAGCGGCACGCCGGCATGCACTACGGCACGGCCGGCCCCGCATTCATCGAGTGGGCGTCGTCGCAGGCCGGCGAGCTGGCCGAGCATCTGCGCATGCGCGTCGACGAGCTGGTCGGGCAATGGGTGCCGGACGGTTCGCATTCGCAGGTCGCGCGCGTCGCCAAGCGGTTCTGCCTCGTTGCGGTGGCCGGCGAGTTGGCGACGGCGCACGGACTGACCGGCTGGCCGCAGGGCGAAGCGGTCGAGGCTGCGCGTCGCTGCTTCGAAGGCTGGCTCGAACTACGCGGCGGCACCGGCAACTCGGACGAGGCCGAAGCCGTGCGGCAGGTACAGCATTTCCTCGCCGCGCACGGTGACAACCGTTTCGTGTGGATGAACCGGGCGCAGGACGACCATCGGCCGAACGTGCCGCATCGAGCGGGCTTCAAGCAGCACGTGAAGCGCGACGAGCGGCGCACGCCCATCGCCTCCGATCGCGAGTATTACGCCGAGTTCGGCGGCAAGATGAGCGCCGACGATGCGGAAAGCGTCGAGACGGAATACCTGATCGAAGCGGCCGTGTTTCGGAAGGACGTGTGCGCCGGCTTCGATCACAAGATCGTCGCCAAGGCACTGATGAAGCGGGGCGTGCTGATGCCGCGTAGCGACGGCTACCCATACCGGCAGGAATACATCCCCGGTCACGGCAAGTTCATGGTCTATCGCGTGTTGCCGTCCATCTTCACGCTTGAGCTGTGAAATGCACCGCCGCCGTCCGGGAGGGCGGTGGCGGGCATTCCTTTGCGCGGCATTTTTGGCCCGTGCGTCAAAGTTACTTTGAGCGATACGCTCCAGACGGAACTGGGCCGGCGATGGCGGCGAATCTTGCCGCAACCGTAACAATCCAGCCCGGTTTATCTCCAGTATCTCCAGCGTTCTCCAAATCGTTTGGAGACACGCGAAGCCTTACCCCATAAGGCTTTGCGGCCGATTCGGACGTTTATCTCCAAATCTCCAACTCGTTTTGCACTGAGCGGACAGGCGTCGACCGTCTGCGTCGACCGCGTAGCCAGACGGGGCGCGGCTCTCCGGGATTCGAAGGGCGTCGATGACGTGTTTTCGAGGGGGTGTCCGCGACGCGCCCCGATCGGGCATTGTTGCGCCGGTCGCAAGTGTCGGGGTGGCGGGAAAGCGGGGGACCCTGCGTCTAGGGCAAAGACGCGGGGGCTCACACCCGCGTGTTTTTCCTACTCCCGGCGCGCCTAAGGGGGGTCATATTCATACCGACATGCAGGGGACCGACAGTGCGGTGCCAACTCCGAAAAATCGGTGGGAGGTGCGCGGCAAGGGGGTCATACGCGTGGTGGCACGGGTCTATCTTGCAGCCGCGATCGGGATGATCTTCGCCCCACCCTGTTTGTCGAGATAGTCCGCCCACCACTGCATCATGCGATGGCGCTCGGACAGATACTCGGCGTGGTTGTATGCCGCCCGCACACCGTCCTGCTCGGAGTGCGCGAGCTGACGCTCGATCCAGTCGGAATTGAAGCCCTTCTCGTTCAAGATCGTTGAGGCAAGACCACGGAACCCGTGCCCGGTCATGCGACTGCGATAGCCCATTCGATAGAGCGCGTACAGGATCGTGTTCTCGCTCATCTGCTGCAACGGTCTGCGGCTATTCGGGAACAGCCAGCGACGATGGCCCGTCAGCGCGCGCAGCTCGGAAAGCAGCGCGATCGTCTGCTCGGCGAGCGGCACGATATGCACGCGGCGCATCTTCATCTTCTCGGCCGGAATGCGCCACTCTCGGCGCTCCAAGTCGATCTCCGTCCACTCGGCCTGCCGCAGCTCGATGGTGCGAACGAACGTCAATGCCAGGAATCGCAAAGCGAGCCGGGTCTCGGGCTCGCCTTCATAGGAAGCGATCGAGCGAAGCAACTCCGGCAGCTCGCTTTCGCCGACTCGCGCCATATGCTTGACGGGCACCGCCTTCAATGCGCCTCGCAGGTCCGGCGACGGATCTCGCTCGGCACGGCTCGTTGCAACGGCATAGCGAAAGACTTGGCCGCATGTCTGCAACGTCTTGCGCGCCGTCTCGAACGCCTCTCGTCCTTCGATTCGTCGAATGACCGCGAGCAAATCCGGGGCGCCGATCGAAGAAATCGGGCGCTGGCCGATCAGGGGAAACACCTCGCGATCGAGCTGTTTCTTGACTCGGTTCGCGTGCGAAGCGCTCCATGTCGCTTGCTGCGCCTCGTACCACTCCAGCGCGACGGCCTCGAAGGTGTTCTGTGCGGCAATGGCGCGAGTCTGCTTCTCGACGTCACGCTCGAACGCAGGGTTCTTCCCTTCCGCTAACAGCCGCTTCGCTTCGTCACGCCTCGACCGAGCATCAGCGAGCGACGTCGAGGGATAGTCGCCGAACGTCAGCAGGTTTTCTTTGCCATTGAACCGGTATTTGAGCCGCCATTTCTTCGAACCACTGGAACGCAGATCGAGATACAGGCCGCCGCCGTCGAAGAGTTTGTTTCCCCCGGCCTCATCGAATCTAGCGTTGCGGCACTTGGCGTCGGTAAGAGGTTTGGTTTTCATTATTCGTCGGGGTACGGCATACCCCCAAATCCCGGAAGTTATACCCCGAATCTTACCCCCAAATTTTGGGGATGCCCCGGCCCCTCACGGGACGTCCTGAAACAAAAAACCCGCGTCAGCGCTAGGCTGGACGCGGGTTTTGGGACTTCCGGGTACTACTTGAAACTAGTGTTTGGTGCCGGCTGCAGGACTCGAACCCGCCACCTGATGATTACAAATCAACTGCTCTACCAGATGAGCTAAGCCGGCGTAGCGCGAGATTCTACCTCATTTCACGATCTTGAGGCGAGGTCTGCTGCCGCCTTTCGAGCCGTCGCCGTCGGTTTTCGGCGGTTCGTCGGCCCCTTCGGACGGCTCCTCGTTCGCACCGCTATCGGCGACCGGCGCCAACGGCGAGACGGACTCGTCGCGCTGCGCGTCATCGGCTTGCGCGGCATCATCGTCGAACGCGCCCGAATCCTCGCCTTCGCCCGCGACCGCATCGACCTGGAACGCCATGCCCTGCCCGTTCTCGCGCGCATAGATCGCGAGCACGTTGGCCACCGGAATCTCGATCTTGTGCGCCTTCCCGGAGAACCGGGCCGTGAACTCGATCCACTCGTTGCCCATCTGCAACTGGCTCGTCGCCTCGAAGCTGATGTTGAGCACGATCTCGCCGTCACGCACGAACTGACGCGGCACGCGCGTCGAGTTGTCGACCCTCACCGCGATATGCGGCGTGTAACCGTTATCGGTGCACCACTCGTACAACGCGCGCAGCAGATAAGGCTTCGTTGAAATCTCTTGCATCACAATCCTCGAACCCGGAGCGGGCGCGCGGCACGCCGCGCCACCCGCTCCGTCATGCCTTCATTGCAACATTAACGACGCATGACCTTTTCGGACGGCGTCAGTGCTTCGATGTAGGCCGGACGGCTGAAGATCCGTTCGGCGTACTTCATCAGCGGCGCGGCGTTCTTCGACAGCTCGATGCCGTAGTGATCCAGGCGCCACAGCAGCGGTGCGATCGCGACGTCGAGCATCGAGAACTCTTCGCCGAGCATGTACTTGTTCTTCACGAAGATCGGCGCGAGTTGCGTCAGGCGATCGCGGATCGCGAGGCGGGCCTTCTCGTGATTCTTCTCCGCCGCCTTGCCCTTCTCGTTCTCGAGCGTGCTGACGTGGACGAACAATTCCTTCTCGAAGTTGAGCAGGAACAGGCGCGCACGGGCGCGCTGCACCGGGTCGGCCGGCATCAGTTGCGGATGCGGGAAGCGCTCGTCGATGTACTCGTTGATGATGTTCGATTCGTACAGGATCAGGTCGCGCTCGACCAGGATCGGCACCTGACCGTACGGGTTCATCACCGAAATGTCTTCCGGCTTGTTGAACAGGTCGACGTCGCGGATTTCGAAGTCCATGCCCTTCTCGAACAGCACCAGCCGGCAACGCTGGGAGAACGGGCAAGTTGTGCCGGAATACAGAACCATCATATTTGCGTTTCCTCAAAAAAGCCGAGGGCCGGCACGCGGCGCAACCCCTTTCACGGGTTCCGCCTTGCGCCGGCCCCACGCCGGTCAGGCGTGTTTACTTGATATCTTTCCAGTACGCGGCATTCAGCCGCCAGGCCAGGAAAGTCAGGACACCGAGAAAGATCAGCACCCACACGCCGAGGCGCTTGCGGGTCTGCTGGGCCGGCTCGGACATCCATGTCATATAGGCCACCAGGTCGGCGACCGCAGCATCGTAGTCGGGCGACGAGAGCGTGCCCGGCGTGACCTGCTGGAAGCCGACGAGCACGTGGGCCTTCTCGCCCGTCTCCTCGTCCGTCTTGTCTTCGAATTTGGCAACGCGCTGCCCCTGCAGCTGCCACAACACATGGGGCATGCCGACGTTCTCGAACACCGCGTTGTTCCAGCCAGTCGGCCGCGTATCGTCGCGGTAGAAGCTCCGCAGATACGTGTACAGCCAGTCGCGGCCGCGCGCGCGCTCCTCGACCGACAGGTCGGGCGGCGTGGTGCCGAGCCAGTTCTTCGCGTCGTCGGGCCGCATCGCAACGGACATCGTGTTCCCGACCTTGTCGGTCGTGAACAGGAGATTCGTTTCGATCTCCTTCTGGGATATGCCCAGATCCGTCAGACGGTTGTAGCGCATCAGGTTCGCGCTGTGGCAGTTCAGGCAATAGTTTACAAACAATTGCGCGCCGTGCTGAAGCGAAACGAGATTTTCCGTGTTATCGGGCGCCCGGTCGAGCGGAAAATTACCTTCCGCCCGCACGGCCGGCGCCGCCAGCAGCGCACAGGCGGTCGCCCCGATCAGCGCGAGTGTCGAAAGCAGTTTCTTCATGTCGTTCTCTCCTCGCTCACGTTAATGGGGCTTGAAGCGCACCCGCTCCGGCGGCTGCTTGAACGTGCCAAGCGGCGTCCAGACGGGCATGCCGAGGAAGAACGCGAAATAGATCAACGCGCAGAACTGCGCGATCAGCGTCGCCGCCGGCGAGGGCGGCCGCGTGCCGAGGAACGCGAGGGTCAGGAACGCCGCGACGAAGATCCCGAGGAACACCTTGTGGAACAGCGGCCGGTAGCGGATCGACTTCACCGGGCTGCGGTCGAGCCACGGCAGGAAGAACAGCGAGATCACCGCCGAGCCCATCACGACGACGCCCCAGAACTTCGACTCCGTCAGGTACATGAACACGACGATCGCGGCCGCCAGCACCGGCAGCCCGACCTTCCACTTGCCGCGCGCGCGGATCAGCGCGAGCACGCCGAGCAGCGCGATCACGATCATCAGCACGATCTTGAACGGGTCGGTGGTCGCGCGCAGCATCGCGTAGAACGCGGTGAAGTACCAGACCGGCGCGATCTCGGGCGGCGTCTGCAGCGGGTTCGCCGGGACGAAGTTGTTCGCCTCGAGGAAGTAGCCGCCCATCTCCGGCGAGAAGAACACGATCAGCGCGAACACCATCAGGAACACGCACACGCCGAGGAAATCGTGGACCGAGTAGTACGGGTGGAACGGGATGCCGTCGAGCGGAATGCCGTTCTCGTCCTTCTTCGCCTTGATCTCGATGCCGTCGGGGTTATTCGACCCCACTTCGTGCAGCGCGACCAAGTGGGCGACGACGAGGCCGACCAGCACCAGCGGAATCGCGATCACGTGGAACGCGAAGAAGCGGTTCAGCGTGACGTCGGACACGACGTAGTCGCCGCGAATCCACAGCGACAGGTCCGGGCCGACGAACGGGATCGCCGAGAACAGGTTCACGATCACCTGCGCGCCCCAGAACGACATCTGGCCCCACGGCAGCAGGTAGCCGAAGAACGCTTCGGCCATCAGGCACAGGAAGATCGCGCAGCCGAAGATCCACACGAGCTCGCGCGGCTTGCGGTACGAACCGTACAGCAGCCCGCGGAACATGTGCAGGTAGACGACCACGAAGAACATCGATGCACCGGTCGAGTGCATGTAGCGGATCAGCCAGCCCCACGGCACCTCGCGCATGATGTACTCGACCGACGCGAACGCGAGCATCGAGTCGGGCTTGTAGTTCATCGTCAGGAAGATGCCCGTGACGATCTGGTTGACGAGCACCAGCAGCGCGAGGGAGCCGAAGAAGTACCAGAAGTTGAAGTTCTTCGGCGCGTAATACTCGGATACGTGCTTCTTCCAGGTGGACGTGAGCGGGAAGCGCTGGTCGATCCAGCCGGTGAAACCTGTGGTGGAGACTTCCTTGTTGTCGGCGGCCATCACGCTTCTCCTTTCTCGTCCTTGCCGATCACGAGGGTCGTCGCCGACGTGAACATGTAGGGCGGGATGTCGAGATTCTGAGGCGCCGGCTTGTTCTTGAACACACGGCCGGCGAGGTCGTAGGTCGAACCGTGGCACGGGCACAGGAAACCGCCCGGCCAGTCGTCCGGCAGGTTCGGCTGCGGACCCGGCGTGAAGCGTTGGCTAGGCGTGCAGCCGAGGTGCGTACACACGGCCATCACGACGAGAATGTTCTTGCGATCGGCCCGCGACCGATATTCGTTGGCGCAATACGCGGGCAACGGCATCGAATACGGGGATTTCGTGGCCGGATCGGCCACTTCCTTGTCGGCCTTGACCACGTCGGCCAGCATCGAATCGGTGCGATTCAGGATCCAGACCGGCTTGCCGCGCCACGGCACGGTGACCATTTCGCCGGGCTTCAGGCCGCTGATGTCGACCTCGACCGGCGCACCGGCCGCTTTCGCTTTCGCGGACGGCGCAAGCGACGCCGCGAAAGGTATGACGGTGGCTACGCCTCCTACGCCACCTGCTACGGATGTCGCAATCAGCCAGGTACGGCGGCCGCTGTCGACGCGTTTCTCTTCCTTGTCTCGCATCACACGCCCCACTTCTGAGTTGGATTTTCCGTCACGACTTTCCATTCCGCCGCTAGTTTGCTCGAATGGAGTCGCCATTTACAAGGCCCGGAGATGAAAATCCCTTCGAAGTGATTGATAGTTAAGGGTTATCCCCCACTATCGGAGCGATTAAATCATTTCACTTTTAAGCGGACGCTACATTGTGAAATTTCGATGCACTGCCGCAAATCCGGCGCTCAGACCGGATTATGAATATCGATAAAAAGGTGTTCGAGATCGAATTCTTCGGACAAATGGCGCCCAAGCGCCTGGATCCCGTAGCGCTCGGTCGCATGGTGCCCCGCCGCAACGAACGCGACGCCGCTCTCCGCCGCCGCGTGGGTGGTCGACTCGGACACCTCGCCGGTCAGGAACACGTCCGCGCCGGCGTCGATCGCCGCGTCGAAATAGCTCTGCGCGGCGCCCGTGCACCACGCGATGCGGCGCAACTGCGTGTCCGGATCGCCGAGCACGAGCGGCGTGCGGCCCAGCGTGTTCTCGACCTTCGCGACGAAGTGCTCGAGCGTGACGGGCATCGGCAGCGTCGCCATCCAGCCGAGATCGCCTTCGCCGAACCGCTGCTCGCCGATCAGGCCGAGCTTTTCGCCAAGCTGCGCGTTGTTGCCGAATTCGGGATGCGCGTCGAGCGGCAGGTGGAACGCGAACAGGTTCAGGTCGTTCGCGAGCAGCAGCTTCAGGCGCTGATACTTGCGGCCGGTGATCTGCGGCGCCTCGTTGCGCCAGAAATAGCCGTGATGGACGAGCACGGCATCCGCACCCCATTCGAGCGCGGCTTCGAGGAAGGCGACCGACGCCGTCACGCCGGTGGCGATCTTCTCGATCTTGCGGCGCCCCTCGACCTGCAGGCCGTTCGGGCAATAGTCCTTGAAGCGCGCGGTTTCAAGGGTATTGTTCAAGTACAATTCAAGTTCGATCCGATCCATATAAACCTCTAATCCATTCAGATGCTTAGACGCTTCTGGCTGTTCTTCGCGCAGGCGGTAACCGTACTGCTCGCGCTGATGTTCATCGTCGTGACGCTCAAGCCGCAATGGCTGCAACGGCAAGGACAGCTCGGCAAGCAGCTTGCCACGCCGATCGTCGCGCTGCGGGAAGTCGCGCCGGGCATCGGCGGCGCACCGGCGACCACGTCGTATGCCGAAGCCGCGCAGAAGGCGATGCCGGCCGTCGTCAACGTGTTCTCCAGCAAGGACGGCTCGCTGCCGCCCGACCCGCGCGCGAAGGATCCGCTGTTCCGTTACTTCTTCGGCGACCGCAACGCCCGCAAGCAGCAGGACGAGCCGGCCGCCAACCTCGGCTCGGGCGTTATCGTGAGCCCGGAAGGTTACATTCTAACGAACCAGCACGTCGTGGACGGCGCCGACCAGATCGAAGTCGCGCTCGCCGACGGCCGCACGGCCACCGCGAAGGTGATCGGCAGCGATCCCGAAACCGATCTCGCCGTGCTCAAGATCAACATGACGAACCTGCCGACGATCACGCTCGGCCGCTCCGACCAGTCGCGCGTCGGCGACGTCGTGCTTGCGATCGGCAACCCGTTCGGCGTCGGCCAGACGGTCACGATGGGGATCATCAGCGCGCTCGGCCGCAACCACCTCGGCATCAACACGTTCGAGAACTTCATCCAGACCGACGCGCCGATCAACCCCGGCAACTCCGGCGGCGCGCTGGTCGACGTGAACGGCAACCTGCTCGGCATCAACACGGCGATCTACTCGCGCTCCGGCGGCTCGCTCGGCATCGGTTTCGCGATTCCGGTTTCGACCGCGCGCACGGTGCTCGAAAGCATCATCACGACGGGCTCGGTCACGCGCGGCTGGATCGGCGTCGAGCCGCAGGACGTCACGCCGGAGATCGCCGAGTCGTTCGGGCTCCAGCAGAAATCGGGCGCGATCGTCGCGGGCGTGCTGCAGGGCGGCCCGGCCGACAAGGCCGGCATCAAGCCGGGCGACATCCTGGTGAGCGTCAACGGCGAGGACATCACCGACACCACGAAGCTGCTGAACGTCGTCGCGCAGATCAAGCCGGGCACGCCGACCAAGGTGCACGTCGTACGCAAGGGCAAGCAGTTCGACGTGAACGTCGTGATCGGCAAGCGCCCGCCGCCGCCGAAGCAGACGCTCGACGAGCAGGACAGCGATAGCGAATGAGGCTGGGCAGGCGGCGCGCCGCCTGCCGGTTGCGACGCGTCGTGATGCGCCGCGGAAATGGAAAAGGGCAGCCGGCTGGCTGCCCTTTTGCTTTGCTTCAAAACGATGTCGGGTGCCGCGAAAGCGGCGTGGGCACGCGCTGGCCGGAGCCAACCGCAGCAGGTACCGGCCCCCCCAGCTTGACCGGAAAGCCGCCCGGCGCCGCGCCGTCAACCCGCGGCTTCGCCGTTCCCCGCCTCGCCCTCTTCGGCCGGCTTCTTCGGCACGAAGAACCGTGCGGCCAGCAGCCCGATCTCGAACAGCACGACGAGCGGCAGCGCCAGCATCAGTTGCGAAAACACGTCCGGCGGCGTGACGACCGCCGCGACCACGAATGCGCCGACGATCACGTACGGCCGCATCTCCTTCAGCTTCTTCAGGGACAGCACGCCCATCCGGACGAGCAGCACGACGACGATCGGCACCTCGAACGTGACCCCGAACGCGATGAACATCCCGAGCACGAAGCTCAGGTAGTTGTCGATGTCGGTCGTCATCTCGGCCCCGAGCGGCGCGTTGTAGTGCGCCATCACGCGGAAGATCGTCGGGAACACGAGGAAGTACGCGAACGCCATCCCGCACAGGAACAGGAAGTAGCTGCTGCCGACGAGCGGCGCGACGAGCTTCTTCTCGTGCTGGTACAGCCCCGGCGCGACGAACGCCCAGATCTGGTACAGCACGATCGGCAGCGCGATCACGAGCGCGACGAGCATCGTGACCTTCATCGGCACGAAGAACGAGCCGGTGACGTCGGTGACGATCATCTTGCCGTCTTTCGGCAGGTTGTCCATCAGCGGCCGCGCGAGCAGCTTGAAGATGTCCGGCGCCCAGTAGACGAGCCCGAGGAACACGACGATCACGGCCAACCCCGCGCGAATGATGCGATCGCGAAGCTCGACGAGATGGGAAATGAAGGTTTCTTCCGGGGCGTCGCCCGGGTTCTGCTGGGGGTCGCTCACACCGGCCCTCGGTAGGATTGACGAGCGAGCATGCGCTCGACTCAGAAGAAGCGCGTCGGCCGGCGCAGGCTGGCCGGCTGATGACGCGCGACACGCGCGGCGCCCGACTGCACGTGCGTGCGACGGGTCGTCGCGCGCTTGTACCAGACGGGCGTCGCCGCCTGCTTGATGCGCCAGTTGCGGCGCTTCGGCGCAAGCGCGGCCGAACTGCCGCGCCACGACGGCGCCGCGGGCGTATCGGAACCAGCGGAACCGACGGACCCGGCGTCGCCGGCAGCCCCGTCAAGACCGCCGACCGCGGAATGCCACGTGTCGTTCAGTGCCTTCTCGTGCTCGCGCAAGTTGTCGTGAATCGTCGTCTCGACATTGCGCGCGGCCGATTCGAAATCGGTCTTCATCGTCCGCAGCGCGTCGAGTTCGATTTCGCGCGAGACCTCGGCCTTCACGTCGTTGATGTACCGCTGCGCGCGGCCGAACAGCGCGCCTGCCGTGCGCGCGACGCGCGGCAGGCGCTCGGGGCCGAGCACCACGAGCGCGACGACGCCGATCAGCGCCATCTTCGAAAGACCGAGATCCAGCATCGCGAATGCCTGTCAGCGTGCCGGCGTTACGCCTTGTTCGAATCGGAACGCGTCGTTTCCTTCGCGTTGACGTCGACCGCACCCGAACGCGGCAGTTGCTGCGCATCCGCCGGCGTTTCGCCTTCCTTCATGCCGTCCTTGAAACCCTTCACGGCGCTGCCGAGGTCGTTGCCGATGTTGCGCAGCTTCTTCGTACCGAAAACCAGCGCGACGATCAGCAGCACGATCAGCCAGTGCCAAATGCTCAATCCACCCATGATGAAACCTCTCCTCAACCACGCCGCGTCGCGGCGCAAATCGCCGGCGGCACGCCGGCTTCGACTATCGATGCGGGGAAACGCCCCGCTGCGTCAACCCATTCGCTGCCACGGGCGCGGGCCGGCCAGGATATGCGCGTGCAGGTGGTAGACCTCCTGCCCGCCGCCCGGGCCCGTGTTGATCACCGTACGGAAACCGGTTTCGCCGCCCGTATACGCGACGCCGAGCTGGTCGGCCAGACGCGCGACGAGCAGCATCAGCCGGCCGAGCATCGGCGCATCGGCGTCGCTCGCCGCCGACAGCGTCGGCAGGTGCTGGCGCGGAATCACGAGCACGTGCGTGTCGGCCGCCGGGCGGATGTCGCGGAACGCGACGAATTCGTCGTCCTCGTGCACCTTCGTGCTCGGGATCTCGCCTGCCGCGATCTTGCAGAACAGGCAATTCGGATCGTGACTCATGTTGCTCCTGCAGACGCCCGCGCGCGGCCGGTCAGAACCATGCCTGCGGATCGAGCGCCTTGTTGTCGTTCAGGTACAGCCAACCCTTGATGATACGGTACAGCGTCCAAATCCATGTGACAAACATGATCACGAATCCCACCCCCACGAACAACAGCGCGATGCCGATCACGTATGCGATCAGCGCGCGCCAGAACGTGCGGATCTGCCACTCGAAGTGATCGGCGTACGGCGTGCCGGCCACGTCGCCGCGCTTCACGTAGTTGATGATGATCGCGACGATGCCCGTGACGCCACCCGTCAGCCAGTGAATCGCATAGAGGCCGTACAGCACGTGGGTCAGCGTGCGCAGCCCGTTCAGGCGTTCGGCATCCGCGGCTCCCGGCACCGCCGGCGTCGGAAACTGGTTCGACGTATCGTTCATGATGCTACCCCCGTTAGATGACAATTCTTACAGCTTACCGCACTGTTGCCACCGCGGCGGGGCATGCCCGTCACCCGCCGTTTTCCTCGCGCTCGCGACGCTTGCGCAGCGCCTTTTCCTCGATGCCCGACAAGCCTTCGCGACGCTCGAGTTCGGCGATCACGTCAGCCGGGCTCAGGTCGAAATGCGACAGCATCACGAGGCAGTGGAACCACAGGTCGGCCACCTCGCCGACGAGCGCGGTCGGCGCGCCGCCCTGCCGCACGTCCTTCGCGGCCAGCACGACTTCCGTCGCCTCTTCGCCGATCTTCTTCAGCACCGCGTCGTCGCCCTTGTGGAACAGGCGCGACACGTACGATTGGTCGGGGTCGCCGCCCTTGCGGCTATCGATCACGGCCGCGAGGCGCAGCAGCGTGTCTTCGGTCGATTGCGTCATTTGTAGATGTGTTCGGGGTCTTTCAGCACCGGTTCGACCGCGACCCAGTCGCCGCTGTCCACGTTGCCTTCGAATTTCTGGAAGAAGCACGAATGCCGGCCGGTGTGGCATGCGATGCCCGACACCTGCTCGACCTTCAGCAGCACGACGTCTTCGTCGCAGTCGAGCCGCACTTCGTGCACGTGCTGCACGTGGCCCGATTCCTCGCCCTTGAACCACAGGCGCTTGCGCGAACGCGAATAGTAGACCGCGCGCTGCGTCTCGACCGTCTTCGCGAGCGCCTCGCGATTCATCCACGCGAACATCAGCACGTCGTTGGTCGACGCTTCCTGCGCGATCACCGGCACGAGGCCGTTGTCGTCCCAGCGGACCTTGTCGAGCCACGCGGGCAGGGATTTCGTTTCCGTATTCATCACAGCCTCACCGCGATGCCCTGGTCGGACATGAAGCGCTTCGCCTCGCCGACCGTGTGCTCGCCGTAGTGGAAGATGCTCGCGGCCAGCACCGCGTCGGCGCGGCCGTCCTTGATGCCGTCGGCCAGGTGCTGCAGCGAACCGACGCCGCCCGACGCGATCACCGGCACCGGCACCGCATCCGACACGCCGCGCGTGAGCGCGAGATCGAAGCCCGACTTCGTGCCGTCGCGGTCCATGCTCGTGAGCAGGATCTCGCCGGCGCCGAGTTCGGCCATCTTGCGCGCCCATTCGATCGCGTCGAGGCCCGTGTTCTTGCGGCCGCCGTGCGTGAACACTTCCCAGCGCGGCGCCTCGCCGTCGGCCGACACGCGCTTCGCATCGATCGCGACGACGATGCATTGCGAGCCGTACTTGTCGGCCGCGTCGCGCACGAGCTGCGGGTTCGCGACCGCCGACGAATTCATGCTGACCTTGTCCGCGCCCGCGTTCAGCAGGCGCCGCACGTCCTCGACGGCGCGCACGCCACCGCCGACGGTCAGCGGAATGAACACCTGCGACGCAACGGCTTCGATGATCGGCAGGATCAGGTCGCGCTGGTCGGACGTCGCGGTGATGTCGAGGAAGGTCAGTTCGTCGGCACCCTGGTCGTCGTAGCGGCGGGCGATTTCGACGGGGTCGCCGGCGTCGCGCAGCTCGACGAAATTGACGCCCTTGACGACACGCCCGGCGGTCACGTCCAGGCAGGGGATGATGCGTTTAGCTAGAGCCATGATGTTGCGCCAAATGCCGCGCTGGGACGGCCGGTTGCGGAAGCCTCGCGCGAGGCTTCCGGTCGGGGCCGCCTGCGGGCAGCCCCGGCGAACGGGACAACCGCGGTTACGCGTTGTCGAGTTCGCCGTTCAGTTCGTCCGCGCGCTTTTGCGCGGCCGCGAAATCGAGATCGCCGGAGTAGATCGCACGGCCGCAGATCACGCCTTCGACGCCGTGCTCTTCCACTTCGCACAGGCTCTCGATGTCCGTGAGGTTCGACAGGCCACCGCTGGCGATCACCGGGATGCCGACCGCCTGCGCGAGCTTCACCGTCGCGTCGATGTTGATGCCCTGCAGCATCCCGTCGCGGCCGATGTCCGTGTAGACGATCGATTCGACGCCGTAATCCTCGAACTTCTTCGCGAGATCGATCACCTCGTGACCGGTCAGCTTGCTCCAGCCGTCGGTCGCGACCTTGCCGTCCTTCGCGTCCAGCCCGACGATGATGCTGCCGGAGAACGCGGTGCACGCGTCCTGCAGGAAGCCCGGGTTCTTCACGGCCGCCGTGCCGATGATCACGTAGGACAGGCCGGCGTCGAGATACTTCTCGATCGTCTCGAGGCTGCGGATGCCGCCGCCGAGCTGGACGGGAATTTCGTCGCCGACTTCGTCGAGGATCGCTTCGATCGCCTCGAGATTCTTCGGCTTGCCGGCGAATGCGCCGTTCAGGTCGACGAGATGGAGCCGCCGGGCGCCGAGATCGACCCACTTGCGGGCCATCGCCGCCGGGTCCTCGGAAAAAATCGTGGCCTGGTCCATATCGCCCTGTTTGAGGCGCACACACTGACCGTCTTTGAGGTCGATGGCCGGAATCAGCAACATAGCAATCGGGTGTCGTCGTGGAAAAAGAAAAGAATCCGGCGCGTACCGGCCAAACCGGTGCCGCGCCGTCTCGCTAGTTTAGTACAACTCTTTCGGCGCTTAGGCGGGCAAGCCCCGTGCGACAGGCCTTTCGGCCAGGGCGACTGTGGCTCGCGCACCACGTTTACGGTTTCCAGTGTACGAAGTTGCGATACAGACGCAACCCGACCTCCGCGCTTTTCTCCGGGTGGAATTGGGTCGCGAAGAGGTTGTCCCGCGCGACCGCGGACGTAAACGGCGCGCCGTAGGCCGTTTCGCCGACCGTGTGCGCCGGGTTGTCCGGCGTCACGTAATAGCTGTGCACGAAGTAGAAATACGCGTCGTCGGGCACGCCATCCCACAGCGGGTGCGGCTGCGCCTGGCGCACGCGGTTCCAGCCCATCTGCGGCACCTTGAAGCGCGAGCCGTCGTCCTGCACGCGGCCGTCGAGCTCGAAACGCACGACCTTGCCGGGCAGGAGGCCGAGGCCCTTCGTGTCGCCTTCCGCGCTCCAGTCGAACAGCATCTGCTCGCCGACGCATACGCCGAGCAGCGGCTTCGTGCGCGACGCCTCGATCACGGCCTCCTGCAGGCCCGATTCGCCGAGGCAGCGCATGCAGTCCGGCATCGCACCCTGGCCGGGCAGCACGACGCGGTCGGCCGCGCGAATCGCGGCCGGCGTGTCGACGATCGCCACGTCGGCGGCCGGTTCGGCCTTCTTGAGCGCCTGCGCGACCGAGCGCAGGTTGCCCATCCCATAATCCACAATCGCAATCGAAGTTTTCATCTCAGTGCAGGCAGTAGCGCCCTCAGTCCATTGACGATGAATTCCACCGCCAGCGCCGACAGCATCAGACCCATCAGCCGCGTGGCGATGTTGATGCCGGTGCGGCCGATCCAGTTCGCGATCGGCTCGGCGAGCCGCATCGCGACGAAACACAGAAAAGCCAGGACCGCGCCGATCGCGACCAGTCCGGCCCGCTCATACCAGTGATGCGCGTTCGCCGCATAGATGATCACCGTGCTGATCGAGCCGGGGCCCGTGAGCAGCGGAATCGCCAGCGGCACGACCGCGATGTTGTCCTTCAGCTCGGCTTCGTGACGCTCCTCCGGCGTCGATCGGGTGTTGCCGATCTGCGCGTTCAGCATGTTGATCGCCATCAGCAGCATGATGATCCCGCCGCCCACTTCGAGCGATCCGACCGAAATGCCGAAGAAGTTGATGATCTGCTGCCCGAGCAGCGCGGTCACCGTCATCACGCAGAACACCGACACCGATGCGATCCGGATCGTGCGCCGCCGCTCGTCGTCCGTCTGCTGCGCCGTCAGGCTCAGGAAGAACGGCACCGCGCCCACCGGATTGATCAGCGCGAGCAGCGAAATGAACGATTTGAGCAGATCCATCGCAAGCCGGCGCCGCGCGCCGAAGCCGTGAGGTTGTCCCGAGCGCAGTCCGTCCGGACGTTCAGAGGCTGCCTTTCGTCGACGGAATCTGCCCCGCCGCCCGCTCGTCGAGCTCCACCGCCGCGCGCAGCGCCCGGCCGAAGGCCTTGAACACCGTCTCGAGCTGGTGGTGCGCGTTGATCCCGCGCAGGTTGTCGATGTGCAGCGTGACGCCCGCGTGGTTCACGAAACCGCGGAAGAACTCGATCGACAGGTCGACGTCGAACGTGCCGATCCGCGCGCGCGTGAACGGCACGTGGAATTCGAGGCCCGGCCGGCCCGAGAAGTCGATCACGACGCGCGACAGCGCCTCGTCGAGCGGCACGTACGAATGGCCGTAGCGACGGATGCCCTTGCGGTCGCCGATCGCCTTCGCGACGGCCTGACCGAGCGTGATGCCGACATCCTCGACCGTGTGGTGATCGTCGATATGCGTGTCGCCATGCGCTTCGACCTCGAGATCGACCAGACCGTGTCGCGCGATCTGGTCGAGCATATGGTCGAGAAACGGCACGCCGGTGGCCAGCTTCTGCTGGCCGGTGCCGTCGAGATCGAGCTTCACACGGATCTGCGTTTCGCTGGTATTGCGAACGACTTCCGCCACACGCATGGCAATTCCTTGATTGAGTCTGATGTAAATGGGGATTGATCGTCGCGCGCCGCCGCGCCCTGGGCTCAACCGGGCAGCGCGAGTTTCAAGGCGGCCAGCAGGCGGGCGTTTTCGTCGGGAGAACCGACGGTCAGCCGCACGCATTCGGCCAGTAATGGATGCATTTTACTCACGTTTTTGACCAGCACCCGCTCGGTGAGCAGCGCATCGAACACGGCAGCCGCGTCCGGCACCCGCACCAGCAGGAAATTGCCGGCGCTCGGGAACACCGTCGCTCCGGGCAGCGCGGCCACCGCCTGCGCGAGGCGCGCGCGCTCCGCACGCAATTCGGCCGCCTGCGCGTCGAGCACGTCGAGGTGATCGAGCAGAAAATCGGCGGTCGCCTGGGTCAGCACGTTGATGTTGTACGGCGGGCGCACCTTGTCGAACTCGTTCAGCCACGCGGGCAAGCCGACGAGATAGCCGAGGCGGATGCCCGCGAGGCCGAGCTTCGACACCGTGCGCATCACGACGACGTTGTCGAACTCGGCGGCGCGCGGCAGCCACGAACGCTCGGCGAACGGCTGGTACGCCTCGTCGATCACGATCAGGCTGTGGCGCGCGGCCGCGACGATCCGTTCGACGTCGGCATCGTCGTACAGCGTGCCGGTCGGGTTGTTCGGGTACGCGAGATAGACGATCGCCGGCCGGTGCTCGGCGATCGCCGCGAGCATCGCGTCGACGTCGAGCGTCAGGTCGGCCCGCAGCGGCACGCCGACGAATTCGAGCTGCGCGAACTTCGCCGACAGTTCGTACATCACGAAGCCCGGCACCGGTGCGAGCACCTTCGCGCCCGGCTGCGCGCACGCGACCGAGATCATGCTGATGATTTCGTCGGAACCGTTGCCGAGCAGCACGTCGCAGCCGGCCGGCACACGCATCGCGTGGCGCAGCTTGTCGAGCAGCGCGGCCGGGCGCGGCGCCGGGTAGCGGTTCAGCGCGACCTGCGCGAGCCGCTCGCCGAGCGCCGCGGCGAGCGGCGCCGGCAGCGGATACGGGTTCTCCATCGCGTCGAGCTTCACGAACCCGCTCGCGTCCGGCACCGGATAGCTGGTCATCGCGAGCACGTCGCGGCGGATGATGTCTTGTGGCGTCGTCATGGTCTCAAGCCGGCGTGCGTCGCGCCGGCGTCAAAGGGTCGGCAGGGCGGCGGCTGCCGCCCTGCACTCGTCTCCTGCCCCGCTCCAAAAATGCGCGGTCAGCCCTTCATCCGGAACTCGGCGCTCCTTGCGTGCGCCTGCAGTCCTTCGCCGTAAGCGAGCTCGGACGCGATCTCGCCGAGCGTCTGCGCGCCTTCCGCGCTGACCTCGATCAGGCTCGAGCGCTTGATGAAGTCGTACACGCCGAGCGGCGACGAGAAGCGCGCGGTGCGCGATGTCGGCAGCACGTGGTTCGGGCCCGCGCAGTAGTCGCCGAGGCTCTCGCTCGTGTAGCGGCCGAGGAAGATCGCGCCCGCGTGGCGGATCTGCTGGCCCCATTGCTGCGGCTCCAGCGCCGAAATTTCGAGGTGTTCCGGCGCGATGTCGTTGGCGATCCGGCACGCCTCGGCCATGTCGCGCACCTTGATCAGCGCGCCGCGGCCCTCGAGCGACGCGCGGATCACGTCCTGGCGCGGCATCGTCGGCAGCAGCTCGTCGATCGCCTTTTCGACGCGATCGAGGAACGCACCGTCCGGGCACAGCAGGATCGACTGCGCGAGTTCGTCGTGCTCGGCCTGCGAGAACAGGTCCATCGCGACCCAGTTCGGATCGGTCGTGCCGTCGCACAGCACGAGGATTTCCGACGGCCCGGCGATCATGTCGATGCCGACCGTGCCGAACACGCGGCGCTTCGCCGACGCGACGTACGCGTTGCCGGGGCCGCAGATCTTGTCGACGGCCGGCACCGTCTCGGTGCCGTATGCGAGCGCGCCGACCGCCTGCGCGCCGCCGATCGTGAACACGCGATCGACGCCGCCGAGCAGCGCTGCGGCCAGCACGAGGTCGTTCTTCACGCCGTCCGGCGTCGGCACGACCATCACGATCTCGCCGACCCCCGCGACGCGCGCGGGAATCGCGTTCATCAGCACCGACGACGGATACGCGGCCTTGCCGCCCGGCACGTACAGGCCGACGCGGTCGAGCGGCGTGACCTTCTGGCCGAGCACCGTGCCGTCGCTTTCCGTGTACTGCCAGCTATGCGTGCCGCACTCGATCTTCTGCTTCTCGTGGTACGCGCGCACCCGCGCCGCGGCCGCTTCCAGCGCCGCGCGCGCCTTCGGCGCGAGGCCGTCGAGCGCCGTCTGCAGCGCGTCCTGCGGCAATTCGAGCGCGGCGACGCTGTTCGCGCTCAGCCGGTCGAAGCGGTTCGTGTACTCGAGCACCGCGGCGTCGCCGCGCGACTTCACGTCGGCGAGGATCTTCGCGACCGATTGCTCGATCGCTTCGTCTTCGCTCGCCTCGAACGCGAGCACGGCGCGCAGCGCGGCGCCGAAGCCTTCGTTCGTCGAATCGAGCTTGCGGATGGTGATGGACATGGGAGTTCCGTTACGGTGATGCGCTCAACCGCCATTCTGCGACGCGCGTTCGAACGCGTCGAGGATCGGCTTGAGCGCCGCGCGCTTCAGTTTCAGCGCGGCCTGGTTCACGACGAGGCGCGACGAGATCGCCATGATCTCCTCGACCTCGACCAGATTGTTCGCCTTCAGCGTGCCGCCCGAGCTGACGAGGTCGACGATCGCGTCGGCCAGCCCGACCAGCGGCGCGAGCTCCATCGAGCCGTACAGCTTGATCAGGTCGACGTGCACGCCCTTCGCGGCAAAGTGTTCGCGCGCCGTTTCGACGTATTTGGTCGCGACCCGCAGACGCGCGCCCTGGCGCACTGCGTTCGCGTAGTCGAAGCCGGCCGGCACGGCCACCGACATCCGGCAGCGCGCAATGTTCAGATCGATCGGCTGGTACAGGCCCGAGCCGCCGTGCTCGACCAGCACGTCCTTGCCGGCCACGCCGAAATCGGCCGCGCCGTATTCGACGTAGGTCGGCACGTCGCTCGCGCGCACGATGATCACGCGCAGGTTCGGATCGGTCGTCGGCAGGATCAGCTTGCGCGACGTTTCCGGGTCCTCGGCCACCTGCACGCCGGCGGCGGCCAGCAGCGGCAGGGTTTCCTCGAAAATCCGGCCCTTCGACAGGGCGAGGGTCAGCGGCGCGGTCATGCTTGGCTCCCGGAAAGGCGGCGCACGTTCGCGCCGACGGCGGTCAGTTTGGCTTCCATGCGGTCGTAGCCGCGGTCCAGGTGATAGATGCGGTCGACGAGCGTTTCGCCGTCGGCGCGCAGCCCGGCGATCACGAGGCTCGCCGACGCACGCAGGTCGGTCGCCATCACGTTCGCGCCCGACAGCTTGTCGACGCCCGTCACGAGCGCCGTGTTGCCGTCGATCGTGATGTTCGCGCCGAGCCGGTTCAGCTCCTGCACATGCATGAAGCGGTTCTCGAAAATGGTCTCGACGACCTGCGCGGTGCCCGTCGCGACCGTATTGAGGGCCATGAACTGCGCCTGCATGTCGGTCGGGAACGCCGGGTATTCCGACGTGCGGATCGTCACCGCCGACGGGCGGCGATCCATCTTCACGCGCAGCCAGCTGTCGCCTTCCTCGATCGACACGCCGGCTTCGCGCAGCTTGTCGATCACCGCGTCGAGGATGTGCGGGCGCACGCCCGTCAGCATCACGTCGCCGCCGGCCGCCGCGACCGCGCACAGGAACGTGCCGGCCTCGATCCGGTCGGGGATCACCGAATGACGCGCGCCGTGCAGCCGCTCGACGCCCTGGATCACGAGGCGATCGGTGCCGATGCCGTCGATTTTCGCGCCCATCGCGACCAGCAAGTGTGCGAGATCGCTCACTTCCGGCTCGCGCGCGGCGTTTTCGATCACCGTCTCGCCGTCGGCGAGCGTCGCGGCCATCAGCAGGTTTTCCGTGCCCGTCACCGTGATCATGTCGGTCACGATGCGCGCGCCCTTCAGGCGCTTCGCGCGCGCCTCGATGAAGCCGTGCTCGATGCTGATCTCGGCGCCCATCGCCTGCAGGCCCTTGATGTGCTGGTCGACCGGTCGCGCGCCGATCGCGCAGCCGCCCGGCAGCGACACCTTCGCCTCGCCGAAACGCGCGAGCAGCGGCCCGAGCACGAGGATCGACGCGCGCATCGTCTTCACGAGCTCGTACGGCGCGACGAGGTTGTCGACGCGCGACGCGTCGAGCTGCACGCGGCAGCCGTCGGTCTCGCTCTTCACGCCCATCTGGTTCAGCACCTTCAGCGTCGTGCGCACGTCCTTCAGGTTCGGCACGTTGTCGAGATCGACCGGGTCGGCGGTGAGCAGACCCGCGCACAGGATCGGCAGCGCGGCGTTCTTCGCGCCCGACACGACGATCTCGCCGGACAGGCGGCGACCGCCTTCGATCGCGAGTTTGTCCATCCCCTGTCCCTGCGATTCCCCGTTGGCGGCCGGGTGTGCCGTGGCGACGCTCTGGACGGCGTCGCGCTCGTTGACGGTGACTTGCACTCAGTGATTTCCGTTTATGCGTTCTGCCATTCGGCGGGCGTCAGCGTCTTCATGCTGAGCGCGTGAATTTCCTGCTTCATGCGATCGCCGAGCGCCGCATAGACGAGCTGGTGCCGCTGGATCGGCCGCTTGCCTTCGAAGGCCGCCGACACGATCGTCGCGAAGAAATGCTGGCCGTCGCCTTCGACTTCCAGATGCGTGCAGGCGAGACCGCCGGCGATGTATTGCTTGACCTGTTCGGGAGTCGGCAACATGGTGTAAGGCTCCTGTGGCGCGCGCCGCCCTGGGCGGCCGCGGCCTGACGATATCAATGACGCAGTTTGTAGCCGGTCGCGAGCAGCCGCATCGCGATCAGCGCGAGCAGCACGAAGAAACCGGTGACGATCGCGAGGCTCGCGAACGGGTTGATGTCGGACGCGCCGAAGAACCCGAAACGGAAGCCGTCGATCATGTAGAAAAACGGGTTGAGACGCGACACTTCGCGCCACACGGGCGGCAGCGAGTGCGTCGAATAGAACACGCCGGACAGGAACGTCAGCGGCATGATCAGGAAGTTCTGGAACGCGGCGAGCTGGTCGAACTTCTCGGCCCAGATCCCGGCGATCAGGCCGAGCGTGCCGAGGATTGCCGAGCCGAGCAGCGCGAACGCAATGATGAACAGCGGCGCCGCGAAGTGCATCGGGATAAACCAGATCGTCACGACGAACACGCCGGTGCCGACCGCGAGCCCGCGCACCACGGACGCGAGCACGTACGCGCCGAAGATGTCGCGGTACGACAGCGGCGGCAGCAGCATGAACACGAGGTTGCCGGTGATCTTCGACTGGATCAGCGACGACGAGCTGTTCGCGAACGCGTTCTGCAGCACGCTCATCATCACGAGGCCCGGCACGAGAAAGCTCACGTACTCGACGCCCGGATAGACCTCGACGCGGCCCGACAGCGCGTGGCCGAAGATCGTCAGATACAGCAGCGCGGTGACGATCGGCGCGAGCACCGTCTGGAACGACACCTTCCAGAAACGCAGCAGTTCCTTGTAGAACAGCGTGCGAAACCCGCTTCCCGGCACGCGCCGGGCCGTCCCCTCGGACGTCAGCGAACGCAGTTCGCGTGGGGAGTGTTGATTCATGCCAGCCCCTCGATCACCTCGGCCCCGTTCATCACCTGGACGAACACATCCTCGAGGTCGGCCTTGCGGACCTCGATCTCGTCGAACGTGCAGCCGGCCGCGCGGCATTGCGCGAGGATGCGTTCGACCTCGTCGTAGCTCCCGAGACGCAGCAGGTGCTCGCCCGGCGCGCGCGCGGCCGGATCGGTCTCCAGCCCGCGCAGCTCGGCCGGCAGCGCACCGGTCGCGAACCGCAGATACAGTTGCAGGCCCGCGAACCGGCGCAGCAGCGCGTCGGTGCGGTCGAGCGCGACGACTTCGCCCCGGCGCAGCATCGCGATGCGGTCGCACAGCGACTCGGCTTCCTCGAGGTAATGGGTGGTCAGCACGATCGTGTGACCCTCGCGGTTCAGGCGCGAGATGAATTTCCACAGCGTCTGGCGCAATTCGACGTCGACGCCGGCGGTCGGCTCGTCGAGCACGATCACCGGCGGCCGGTGCACGAGCGCCTGCGCGACGAGCACGCGGCGCTTCATCCCGCCCGACAGCGCGCGCATGTTCGCGTCGGCTTTCTCGGTGAGATCGAGATTGGCCATCACTTCATCGATCCAGTCGTCGTTGCGGCGCAGCCCGAAGTAGCCGGACTGGATCCGCAGCGTCTCGCGGACGGTGAAGAACGGGTCGAAAACGAGTTCCTGCGGCACGACGCCGAGCGCGCGGCGCGCATTGCGGAAGTCCTGGACGACGTCGTGACCGCGCACCGAGATACTGCCTTCGTCGGCCCGGGCGAGCCCGGCGAGGATACTGATGAGCGTGGTCTTGCCTGCGCCGTTGGGGCCGAGCAGACCGAAAAACTCGCCTTCCTCGACCGACAGGCTGACGCCCTTGAGCGCCTGAAGCGACTTGTAGCGCTTCTTGACGTGACGGATTTCTATGGCTGACATGACTGTGCGCGACGCCAGGGCCGCGACGCCTATTCTGTGCTTGCTGCGAAAGAAAATGGGGGCCGGACGCCGATTGGCTGCCCCGCAAAACGCTTGATTATAGGGCAAACCGGCTGGGGGAGCCGGCGCCGAGGGCGCGCGGCCTGAAGCATGCGCGCGCCGGCTGGCGCGGCAGGCTTCGGTCGGACAGGATCAATGTCGCCCGGTGCCTTCGATGAGCGCGTCGACGCCGTAGGCGTGCGCGAGGCTGGCGAGCTTCGGAGGGAGATTGAGGATGTCGAGGGTCGCGCCGCGCGCTTTGGCGGCACGTTGCCATGCGAGCAGCACGGCGAGCGCGGACGAGTCGAACTGCGTCAGCGCCGCGCAATCGACGGCGGTTGCGCCCGCACCGATGCGCGCAAGACCGGCCGCGAGCGCGGACTTCGCGCTCGCGACGGTCAGCGAGGAGCCGGCTTCGAAGCCGCTCACGACGCTTGCTTGCCGGCGGCAAGTTGCTGGTTGCGCTGCGTCAGGAACTGGATCAGCCCTTCCACGCCGCTTTGCTGGATCTTCTCGTTGAACTGCTGCTGGTAGGTCTGGATCAGCCATGCGCCGAGCACGTTCAGGTCATACACCTTCCAGCCGTTCGCCGTCTTGTACAGGCGGTAATCGATCTGGACCGGCTGGCCGTTGTTCATCGCGACCGTCTTGACCACGACGTCGGTATCGGCCGGATCCGCACGGAACGGCGGGTACTGGATCTGCTGGTCCGGCTTCAGCTGCGCGAGCGCGCCCGAATACGTGCGGATCAGCAGCAGCTTGAACTGCTCCTGAACCTGCTGTTGCTGCTCGGCCGTCGCCGTGCGCCAGTTGCGGCCCATCGCGAGCTGCGTGGTGCGGCGGAAATCGGTGTACGGCAGGATGTCCTTGTTGACGATCGAGATGATGCGGTTGGTGTCGCCCTGCTTGATCGTCTGCTGCTTGACTTCGTCGAGCACCTGCTGCGTCGCCGTCTTGATCAGCGCCTGCGGGTTCGACTGGTCGACTTGCGCGTGAGCTGCGCTGCCGAACGAGAACAGCGCCGCGAAAACGGGGATCAGGAACAGTTTTTTCATCATAGTGGCCTGCATGAATGAGTCGATGCGAAGGTTGGAGCAGGTAGCTTACGCGCAAGTTCGCGTACGCTACCGACTGAATCGTTTCCGGCTGTAACGAATGTAAGTCCGTCAGTGCAGCCGGATGCTCGGGAACCGGAACCCGCCCGGCGACGGCGGCGCCACCTGCATCGCCGGCACGTTCGTCTCGCTGGCCGGGTTCGGCGATTCGGCCGTGCCCGACGCCGGCGCAGCAACCGCCGCGCCCGATGCGCCCGCCGGCGCCGCACCGCCCACCGCCGCCGCACCCGCGGTACCGGCCGCGCCGGCTGCCGCCGGTGCCGCGCCGTCTTCCGGCAGGTCGTACTTCGGCAGCGCGTCGTTGTTCGACGTTACGGCGGCCTCGCCGCGGGCGTTGCTGATCAGCGCCTGACGGCGCTGCAGGTACGCGTTGCGCACGAACGAATACTTGTCGAGCGCCGCGGCGTCCAGCACGTCGCCCGCGCCGAGCAGGTTCGCACGCGTGTTGACGAGGTTCACGCCGAACAGGCCCCAGCTCAGGCCATCCGGCTTCACGTAGGTAAGCGGGTTGCCGACGTAGTCGACGCCGAGGCCGGCCGTGTCGCGCAGCGTGCTCGGGCCGAGCAGCGGCAGCACGAGATACGGGCCCGACGGCATGCCGTAGCGGCCCATCGTAATCCCGAAGTCGGCCGTGTGCTTCGGCAGCTTCGCGATCGTCGCGACGTCGAACAGACCGCCGACGCCGAACACCGTGTTGATCACGACGCGCATGATGTCGCCGACGCCGTCCGCGATGCGCAGCTGCACGATGTTGTTCGCCGCGATGTAGACGTCGCCGATGTTCGAGAAGAAGTTCGTCACGCTGTCGCGCACCGGCTGCGGCACCACGTACTGGTAGCCCTTCGCGACCGGTTTCAGCGCGTACGTGTCGACCGTGTCGTTGAACTTGTACATCGTCCGGTTGAAGCCTTCGAGCGGATCGCCCTTGGTCGGCGTCTGCACGGTCGCGCAGCCGCTCAACGCGGCGACTGCCGCTACCGCCAGCGCGGCGTGCCTGATGCGGATCGTGTGCATGGTCATTACCCTCTTGTTTTCTCTCGTGTGGTTATTGGCCGGCTGAACCGGACACCGCCGACGCCGGCACCGCCACCGGCGCAGGCGCGGCCGGCGCGGCCGATGCGCCGGCTGCCGGCTTCGCACCGCCCGCATCGGCGGCCTTGCTGTACAGGAACTGGCCGATCAGGTTCTCGAGCACGATCGCAGATTGCGTCATCGTGATCGTATCGCCCGCCTTCAGCATTTCGGTGTCGCCGCCCGGATCGAGGCCGATATATTGCTCGCCGAGCAGGCCCGACGTCAGGATCTTCGCCGACGAATCCTTCGGGAATTGGTACTGGCCGTCGACGTCGATCGTGACGAGCGCCTGGTACGTGTTCGTGTCGAAGCCGATCGACTTCACGCGGCCGACCACGACGCCGGCGCTCTTCACGGCCGCGCGCGGCTTCAGCCCGCCGATATTGTCGAATTTCATTCTCACCGAATAGGTCGGCTGAAACGACAGCGAGCTCATGTTGCCGACCTTCAGCGCCAGGAACAGCACCGCAAGGAAGCCCACCACCACGAACAGGCCGACCCAGAAGTCGAGAGCAGTCTTTTTCATCGTCATCCCAAAATTTGGCTTGGCTGAGGCTTAGCTGAACATCAGCGCGGTCAGCAGGAAATCGAGGCCGAGTACGGCGAGCGACGCGAACACGACCGTCTTGGTGGTCGCGCGCGACACGCCCTCGGGCGTGGGCTTCGCTTCATACCCCTGGTACAGCGCAATGAAGGTCACGGCGAAGCCGAACACGATGCTCTTGATCACGCCGTTGCCGACGTCGGCCCAGACCTGGACCCCGCCCTGCATCTGCGACCAGAACGCGCCCGGATCGACGCCGATCAGCACGACGCCGACGAAATAACCGCCGAGCACGCCGACCGCGTTGAAGATCGCGGCCAGCAGCGGCATCGCGATGATGCCCGCCCACATGCGCGGCGCAATCACGTTCTTGATCGGGTCGACCGCCATCATCTCGAGCGCGGTGAGCTGCTCGCCGGCCTTCATCAGGCCGATCTCGGCCGTGAGCGACGTGCCCGCGCGGCCCGCGAACAGCAGCGCGGTGACGACCGGCCCGAGCTCGCGCACGAGCGACAGCGCGACCAGCAGGCCGAGCGCCTGCTCGGAACCGTAGCGGTTCAGCGTGTAATAGCCCTGCAGCCCGAGCACGAAGCCGACGAACAGCCCCGACACGGCGATGATCACGAACGAATAGTTGCCGAGGAAGTGGATCTGCTTCGTGACCAGCCGCGGCCGGCGCAGCAGCGGGAAGAATTCCAGCACGAGGCGCACGAACAGGCGCGTGCCGTAGCCCGCGCGCTCGAGGCCGCCGATGACGTAACGTCCGATCGCGCTGATCATGCGCGCCCTCCGCCGAGCCCGAAATCCGCCGCGAGCGGCGGGCTCGTGTAATGAAATTTGAACGGGCCGTCCGGCGCGCCGTCGATGAATTGCCGCACGCTCGGATCGGTCGACGCGCGCAGCTCGTCGGGCGTACCCTGCGCGAGCACGCCGCCATTGGCCAGAAAATACACGTAATCGGCGATCGCGAACGATTCCGGCACGTCGTGCGTGACGAGGATCGACGTCGCGCCGAGCGCCTGGTTCAGCGTGCGGATCAGGTTCGCGGTGATGCCGAGCGAGATCGGATCGAGGCCCGCGAACGGCTCGTCGTACATGATGAGCTGCGGATCGAGCGCGATCGCGCGTGCCAGCGCGATGCGGCGCGCCATCCCGCCCGACACCTCGGACGGCATCAAGTCGCGCGCGCCGCGCAGCCCGACCGCGTTGAGCTTCATCAGCACGAGGTCGCGGATCAGGTCTTCGGGCAGATCGGTATGTTCGCGCAGCGCGAACGCGACGTTCTCGAACACCGACATGTCGGTAAACAACGCGCCGAACTGGAACAGCATGCCCATCTTGCGGCGCAACGCATACAGCCCGTCGCGCGTTTGCGCGCCGACATCGGCGCCGTCGAACAGCACCTGGCCGCGGCGTGCGCGCACGAGGCCGCCGATCAGGCGCAGCACGGTGGTCTTGCCGCAACCCGAGCCGCCCATGACCGCGACGACCTGCCCGCGCCCGAAGCGCAGGTTCAGGTTGGACAGGACGAGGCGGTCGCCGTAGCCAAAGTCGACGTCGCGAAGTTCCAGCAGGGTCTCGGTAGGAGTGGGGCTCACGGAGCTGACAGTCCTTTTACGCAGAACGCCGAATTATAGGGCCTGCATTGGAATGATGTCGTGACGCCGTTCCGGGCCCTCCGGTCAACGATTGTCAAATTGTCCGGCAAAGCACTGCTGCAGTGCAATAAGCGCCGTCCGATAGTCGGCCGCGCCCGTGACCGCGCTGACCACCGCGACGCTGCCGACGCCCGTCGCCAGCACGGCCGGCAGCGCGTCGAGCCCCACCCCACCGATCGCGACCAGCGGCGCCCGCGCGCCGGCGAAGCGCGCGTAGCGGGCAATCCGCGCCAAACCCTGCGGCGGCGCGGCGACGGCCTTGGTCGCGGTCGCGTACACGGGGCCGAGCGCGAGGTAGCTCGGCCGTTCGTGCAGCGCCCGCAACATCTCGTAATAACCGTGGCTCGACAGTCCGAGCCGCAGGCCCGCGCGCGCGATCGCGGCCAGATCGGCCGTTTCGAGGTCCTCCTGACCGAGATGTACCCCGTACGCCCCCTCTTCTGCGGCGATCTGCCAGTGATCGTTGATGAACACGCGCGCATCGGGATAGCGGCGCCCGGCCGCGACCGCGCGCGCGATTTCTTGACGGAGTGCGTCCGGCGTCGCATCTTTCACGCGCAATTGCACGGTTCGCGCGCCGCCATCGAGCACGCGTTCGACCCATTCGGCGCTCGGCACGACCGGATAGAGGCCGAGTTGCGCGGGGCACGGCGGGAACGCCGGCTCCGGCGCGGGCGGCAGCCCGGCGACGCACGGGAATCGCTCGGCATCGACCGGCCATGCGTCGGCGGCGTGCGTCTCGTCGCCGTCGCGCCACGCCAGCGCGAGAACCAGCGCGTCGACCGGTGCGAAGCCGCAATCGAGGAATGCGGCAAGCGCCGCGATCCAGTCGTCCGCGAGCGGATGCGCGGCGTCCAGCGCGTAGCGCACGCCCGCCGCATGCAGCACGGCGCTGCGCTCGTCGAATTCGATCGCCACCGCATCGGGCGACGCTGGCCGCGACACGGCCGACGCACGCGCCTGCGCGGCGCGATCGCCGGCCGACACGATCAGCACGTCGCCGTCGGCCGGCACGTCGGGCGCCGCCACGCAGAGCCGCCACGGCGCCGCGCCGTCCGGCCAGTCGCCGAGCCGCGCGCGAATCCGCTCGGCCGCTTCGGCCAGCTCGTCGGCCGGCGGCCAGAACGCATCGGCGAAGCGCGCGCTCATGCGCCGCCTCCGTCCTGGTGCCAGAACGGCATCCCGACGACCGGCGTGCTCGCGTGCGCGGTTTCGCGCGCATCCATCGGGCCGGCGAGATACGCGGCACGGCCGGCCTCGACGCCCTGCGCAAACGCGCGCGCCATGATCTCCGGGTGCGTCGCCTGCGACACGGCCGTATTCAGCAGCACGCCGTCGAAACCCCACTCCATCACCTGGCACGCGTGCGACGGCACGCCGAGCCCCGCGTCGACGATCAGCGGCACGTCCGGCAGCCGTTCGCGCAGCACGCGCAGGCCGTACGGATTCACGACGCCCTTGCCGGTGCCGATCGGCGCGCCCCACGGCATCAGTGCCTCGCAGCCGACGTCGAGCAGGCGCCGGCCGATCACGAGATCCTCGGTGCAGTACGGCAGCACCTTGAAACCGTCCTTGACCAGTTGCGCGGCGGCATCGATCAGCCCGACCGGGTCGGGCTGCAGCGTGTAGTCGTCGCCGATCAGCTCGAGCTTGATCCAGTCGGTGCCGAAGACCTCGCGCGCCATGTGCGCGGTGGTCACGGCTTCGGCGACGGTCTGGCAGCCGGCCGTGTTCGGCAGCAGCGGCACCGCGTGGCGCTTGAGCAGGTCGAAGAAGCCGGCTTCGGCCGTGCCGCCCGTCATCTGGCGGCGCAGCGCGACCGTCACCATCCCGGGGCGCGACGCGGCGATCGAATCGGACAGCGACTGCAGCGACGGATAGCGCGACGTGCCGAGCAGCACGCGGCTTGCGAAGGTTTCGCCGTACAGCGTCAGCGTGTCGGCGGAGGTGGGGGACGTCATGTCGTTTTCCTGGAAGAGCGGGGACGAACCGGCGGCGCTCAGCCGCCCGCGACGGGGTGCACGACGTCGAGCCGGTCGCCCGCCGCGAGCGCGCGCGCCGCATGCTGCGTACGCGCGACGAAATTGCCGTTCAGCGCCACCGCGTACGGCGGACGCGCGCCGTACGCGGCGAGCGCGTCGGCCACCGTCGCGCCGTCGGGCAACGTCAGGGTCTGTTGATTGATCTGGATATCCATGAGGCTGGGTCGAATTCGGTCGGCGGCGCGCGTCAGGCCGGCTGGTGCGCGTCGTTGCGGTGATGGAGAAGCGTCGGCCAGCGCGCGGTGGCGCGCCATGCGGCAAATGCGTCGGGATCGCCGAGCGTGCCGCCGAGCGCGGCCTGCGCACACGCGACGGCCGCCTGCGCGACTTCCGGCGCGATCATGAAGCCGTGCCGGTACAGGCCGTTGACGGCGAGCGTCGACGCGCCGTCCCAGATCACCGCCGGACGATGATCGGGCAGCGTCGGCCGGCACTGCGCGTTGAGTTCGAGGATGCGCGCCTCGCCGAACGCCGGATGCACGGAGAACGCCGCGCTCAGCAGTTCGAGCGCGGAACGCACGCTCACGGGCGACATGTCCTCGCCCTCCACCTCGGTCGCGCCGATCACATAGAGATCGTCCTGCTTCGGTGCGATGTACAGCGGGTAGCGCGGATGCAGCAGCCGCACGGGCCGCGTGAGCCCGATGCCGGGCGCGTGCACGCGCGCGACTTCGCCGCGGATGCCGCGCAACGCGGGCAGCGCGGGTTTCGCGCCGAGCCCGCGACAATCGATCGTGACATGCGCGGCGGGCAGGTTCGCGTCGTCGACCGCCGCGTGCCAGTGCAGCGCGACGCCGCGTTCGGCGAGGCCCGCGGCGAGCGCGCGCAGCGCCTGGCGGTTGTCGAGCTGGCCTTCGCGCGGCAGCATCAGCCCGCGCGCGAAGCGGCCCGCGAGCGCGGGTTCGGCCGCGTCGACCTGCGCACCGGCCAGCGTCACGAAACCGCCGTCGAACAACTCGGCCGGCGCGTTCGCGCGCACGCGCCGCTCGAACAGCGGCGCCTCCGCGCGGTCCGCGTGATGCCAGACGACGAGCGTGCCGCGATGCTGGAAGAAGACGGGTTCGGGCAGTTCCGCGAGCCACTGCGGCCAGCGCGCGAGCGACGCGGCACCGAGCTCGGTGATCAGCAGCTCCGCGCTCGCCGCTTCCGCGAGCGGCGCGAGCATCGCGGCCGCGATCCACGCGGCCGACTGCTCGCCGTCCGGCCCGCCGCGCTCGTAGAGCGCGACGCGATGCCCGTCACCGGCGAGCCGCCACGCGATCAGGCGGCCGACGAGGCCGCCGCCGAGTACCGCGAAATCGGGTCGTGCATCCCGGACGTTCATCGCGCGCCCTCCGCGCGGTCACGCGCGACGAGCGTCGACGTGCACGCGCCACCGCATGCGAACGCACGCGACATCGGGCCGGGAACCATGCAAAAGACTGAAGATTGTGCGGTCATCATTCCTTCCGTAACGCGCAATGCGCGTACCCAAAAGGACGAAACCGGCAGCAAAGGCCGGCCGGGCGGGACTCGGGCGCTGACCATATGGGATGGCGGCCAGCGCGGCCCGGCGGGATCAGAAACTTCCCTCGCCGGTATTACCCGGATCGGGTGCGAAGGGTCTTTCTCAGCCTCGCCGCGCTGCCCGGAACATCTGCCGGCCGCGCCACGAAGCACCCCTGTTTCGTCGTCGGCCATTAGACCATAAAAGCGGAAAGCGCCGCAAACTGTCCCCCTTGCGGCAAATTCGCCGGCGCGCCGCGCCGCTCTGGCACAATGCCCGCAGGCCGGCCGCGCGAGCGGCCGGTTGCCGCGTCACCGCCGGTTTTTAAGTGCCGTTTAAGACGCACGGGCGACCATCCGGACGCCCGCCGTCCGTCGGCGCCGCGCCCCGGCATGCCGTATCGCGGCGCGCGCCCGGTTTCGCCCGGCCCGCGCGCCGGCTCATCATCAGGAAGCACATGACCCAATCGATCGATCCCGTCCGCTCCGCCTCCGACGCGCCGCAGGACGAGCGCCCGGTATCCGCATGGAGCCTCATCAAGCCCTACTGGGTATCGTCCGAATGGAAAATCGCGTGGGGGTTGCTGGTCACGATCATCGCGATCAACCTCTGCGTGGTCTGGATCAACGTCAAGCTGAACAAGTGGAACGCGCAGTTCTACAACGCGCTGCAGTCGAAGGACGTCCACGACTTCCCGAACCTGCTGATGCAGTTCTCCGCGCTCGCGTTCGGCTTCATCATCCTCGCCGTCTACGGCCGCTACCTGCGCCAGATGCTCGGCTTCCGCTGGCGCCAGTGGCTCACCGACCGCTTTCTCGGCCAGTGGCTCGGCGATCGCGCGTTCTACAGGATCGAGCGTGACCGCCTCGCCGACAACCCCGACCAGCGGATCACCGACGACCTCCAGTCGTTCGCGACCACGACGCTCGCGCTGTCGCTCGACCTGCTGTCGACGGTCGTCACGCTCGTGTCGTTCATCACGATCCTGTGGTCGCTCGCCGGCGCGCTGACGTTCACGCTCGGCGCGACGCCGATCGCGATTCCCGGCTACATGGTGTGGGCGGCCGCGCTGTACGCGGTGATCGGCTCGCTGATCATCCAGAAGGTCGGTCATCCGCTCGTGTCGATCAACTACCAGCAGCAGCGCGTCGAGGCCGATTTCCGCTTCGGGCTGATCCGCGTGCGCGAGAACGCCGAGCAGATCGCGTTCTACGACGGCGAGAAGACCGAGGCCGGCAACGCGCAGAGCCTCTTCATGCGCATCCGCGACAACTGGTGGCGCGTGATGAAGTACACGAAGCGGCTCACGTTCGTGCTGAGCTTCTACGGGCAGATCGCGATCATCTTCCCGCTCGTCGTCGCCGCGCCGCGCTACTTTGCCGGTGCGTTCTCGTTCGGCGTGCTGATGCAGATCTCGTCCGCGTTCGGCACCGTCAGCGATTCGTTCTCGTGGTTCATCAACAGCTACTCGACCCTCGTCGAATGGCGCGCCACCGTCAACCGTCTGCGCGAATTCAAGCGCGTGATGGGCACGTCGCACCTGAAGGAAAGCCTGTCGCCCGCGACCGAGCACGGCGGCATCAACCTGCACTACATCGACGCCGCGAAGCTGTCCACGTCGTCGCTCAAGCTCGCGCTGCCGAACGGCAACGCGCTCGCGAACATCGGCGACGTCACGATCGAGCCCGGCTCGCGCTGGCTCGTGGTCGGCAAGTCCGGTTCCGGCAAGAGCACGTTCATGCGCGCGCTCGCGGGGCTGTGGCCGTTCGGCGACGGCGCGATCGACGCGCCGGTCGGTGCGCGGATGATGTTCGTGCCGCAAACCAGCTATTTGCCGATCGGCACGCTGAAGGCCGCGCTCACCTACCCGGCGACGCCCGACACGTTCAGCGATGAAGCATGCCGCGATGCGCTGCGCGCGTGCCGTCTCGAGGATTACGTCGAGCGCCTCGACGAAACCGCGCACTGGACCCGCGTGCTGTCGCCGGGCGAACAGCAGCGTCTGGCCGGCGCGCGCGTGCTGCTGCACAAGCCCGACTTCCTGTTCCTCGACGAGGCGACCAGCGCGCTCGACGCCGACAACGAAGCCCGCCTCTATCACCTGTTCGCCGAACGGCTGCCGAAGGCCGCGATCGTCAGCATCGCGCACCGCGAATCGCTGGCCGCGTTCCACGTCGGCACGATCAACGTCGAGCGCGTGAGCAGCGACGACAAGGTCGCCGCGTGAACGCACGCGCCGCGCACGTCGCCCGGATCGCGCTGATCACCGGCGCGGGGTCGGGGATCGGCGCGGCGCTCGCGCGGCGGCTCGCGGCGCCCGGCGTCGCGCTGGCGCTGCATGCGCGCGGCGCGGACGATGCGGCACGCGCGCGGCTCGCAGCAGTCGCCCAGGCGTGCACGGCGGCCGGCGCGGAATGCGTGACGTTGACCGGCGATCTCGCTGAGCCCGGCGTGGCTGCCACGCTCGTCGATGCCGTCGCCACCCGCTTCGGCGGGCTCGACCAGCTCGTCGCGAACGCCGGCTTCGCCGCGCGGCAATCCTTTTCCGAACTCTCGGCGGATGCGCTCGCGTCCGCGTTCGCGGCGATGCCCGGTGCGTTCTCCGCGCTCGCGGGCCGCGCGCGGCCGCTGCTCGAAGCATCGATCGCGCCGCGGATCGTCGCGGTCAGTTCGTTCGTCGCGCACCGCTACCGCGCCGATGCGCCGTTCGCGGCGACCGCCGCCGCGAAAGCCGCGCTCGAATCGCTGGTGCGTACCGCCGCCGCCGAATTCGCCGCGCGCGGCATCACCGTCAATGCGGTCGCGCCGGGCTTCACGCGCAAGGACCACGGCCCGAGCGCCGGCAACGCCGCGGCCTGGGCGCAGGCCGAACAGGCGACGCCGCTCGGCCGGATCGCCGAACCCGACGACGTCGCCGCGCTGATCGCGTTCCTGCTGTCGGACGCGGCGCGACAGATCACCGGCCAGGTCATCCACGTCGACGGCGGCCTGACGCTCTGATGCGTCGCCCCGTCTGCCTGCCGTTCCGCACGAACCTGCATCCGCCTTTTTGGCGTGCGCGAGCGCGCCCGTAAAATAACCGCGACGCGGCAGCGCGGGACGAGACAAGACGAGAGGGGGCGACAAGCATGCAGGCATTCCAGTGGTTCAACGAATTGTCGACGCGCGAGCGCCGGACGCTGTACGCCGGATTCGGCGGCTATGCGGTCGACGCGTTCGACTTCATGATCTATTCGTTCCTGATTCCGACGCTGATCGCCACCTGGGGCATGACGAAGAGCGAGGCCGGGATGATCGCGACCAGTTCGCTGATCTCGTCGGCGATCGGCGGCTGGGTCGCCGGCATCCTCGCCGACCGCTACGGCCGCGTGCGCATGCTGCAGTGGACGATCGCGACGTTCGCGCTGTTCACGTGCCTGTCCGGCTTCACGCATTCGTTCTGGCAGTTGCTCGCGACGCGCACGCTGCAGGGTTTCGGCTTCGGCGGCGAATGGTCGGTCGTGACGATCATGATGGCCGAGACGATCCGCTCGCCCGAGCATCGCGCGAAGGCCGTCGGCACCGTGCAGAGCAGCTGGTCGTTCGGCTGGGGCGCGGCCGCGATCCTTTACTGGGCGTTCTTCGCGCTGCTGCCCGAGCAGATCGCGTGGCGCGCGTGCTTCTGGATCGGCATCGTGCCCGCCCTGTGGATCCTGTACATCCGCCGCAACGTCAGCGATCCCGACATCTATACGGCCACCCGCCGCGCGCGCGACGAAGGCCGCGTGTCGGGCCACTTCCTCGAGATCTTCTCGCCGCCGCACCTGCGCGCGACGCTGTTCGGCAGCGCGCTGTGCACCGGCATGCTCGGCGGCTACTACGCGATCACGACGTGGCTGCCCACCTATCTGAAAACCGTGCGCCATCTGTCGGTGTTCAACACGAGCGGCTATCTGGTCGTGCTGATCGTCGGTTCGTTCGTCGGCTACGTGGTCGGCGCGATGCTCTCTGACCGGCTCGGCCGCCGTGCGTCGTTCATCCTGTTCGCGGTCGGCTCGTTCTCGCTCGGCATGGCGTACACGATGCTGCCGATCACCGATACCGCGATGCTGCTGCTCGGCTTTCCGCTCGGCATCGTCGTGCAGGGCATCTTCGCGGGCGTCGGCGCGTATCTGTCGGAGCTGTATCCGGGCGCGATCCGCGGCTCGGGCCAGGGCTTCTGCTACAACCTCGGCCGCGGGCTCGGCTCGTTCTTCCCGATCCTCGTCGGCGCGCTGTCGCAATCGATGTCGCTCGTGAAGGCGATCGGCCTCGTCGCGGGCGGCGGCTACCTGCTCGTGATCGTCGCGGCGCTCGTGCTGCCGGAAACGCGCGGCAAGTCGCTCGCCGACGATCCGGCCATCGCGTCGTGAGCCACCGCCCCGTTCCGGACACCGCATGCACGTGATCGTTCTCGGCGCCGGCGTGATCGGCGTCACCACCGCCTGGCACCTGCGCGAAGCAGGCTGCGACGTCACCGTGATCGAACGCGAGGCCGACGTCGCGCAAGCGACGAGCCTCGGCAACGCGGGCGTGATCGCGCCCGGCTACGTGACGCCGTGGGCCGCGCCCGGGATGCCCGGCAAGATCCTCAAGTACCTGTTCAAGCCTGCGTCGCCGCTGATCTTCCGGCCGACGCTCGACGCCGCGCAGTGGCGCTGGATCGCGCGCTGGCTGCGCGAATGCGAATTCGAGCGGTTCCGCGTGAACAAGCAGCGGATGCAGCGCATCGCGTATTACAGCCGCGCGTGCCTGCATGCGTTTCGCGACCGTTATCCGTTCGACTACGGCGCGAGCCGCGGCTACCTGCAACTGCTGCGCAGCGCGTTCGACGTCGAGATGGTGCAGCCCGCGCTGAAGGTGCTGCGCGATGCCGGCATCGCGTTTCGCGAACTCGACGCGGCCGGCTGCACCGCGATCGAGCCAGGCCTGCGCTGGGCGCGGCAGGCGCCCGTCGGCGGCATCTACCTGCCCGACGACGAAGCGGGCGACTGCGCACGCTTCACGCGAGAACTGCGGGCGCTGTGCGAAGCGAACGGCGTGACGTTCCGGTTTCGCACCGCGATTCGAGCGCTCGATGTCGCGGGCGGCGAGGTGCGCGGCGTGCGGATCGACTCGCTCGACGCGGGCGCCGCCCGACGCGATGCGCTGCTCGCCGCCGATGCGATCGTCGTCGCACTCGGCGTCGACAGCGCGGGCCTGCTGCGACCGCTCGGCATCGACGTGCCGCTGTATCCGGTGAAGGGCTACTCGGCCACGCTCGCGGTCGTCGACGATGAAAAGGCCCCATGCGCCGCGCTGATGGACGAATCGCTGAAGACGGCGATCACGCGCTTCGGCCCGACGCTGCGCGTCGCCGGCACCGCGGAGCTCGGCAATCGCCACGCGGCGCTGCGGCAGCAGGCGCTCGACACGCTGATGAAGGTGCTCGACGACTGGTTTCCGCATGCGGCCGATCGCGCGTCGGCGCGTTTCTGGGTCGGCCGCCGGCCGATGACGCCCGACGGACCGCCACTGCTCGGCGCGAGCGGCATCGACGGCCTCTGGCTCAACGTCGGCCACGGCTCGACGGGCTGGGCCATGTCGATGGGTTCGGGAAAGGTGGTCGCGGATCTCGTCACCGGGCGCGCGCCGGAGATCGATCTGGCGGGCCTGACGCTCGCGCGCTACGACCGCTAGGGCCGCGCCAGGGACAGGCTTGCGGACGCGCCCTACGCGCCGACGCTGTCGTCCGCACGCGCGATCGGCACCGACACGATCGGCCGATGCGACACGCCTTCATGCGACAGCCGGCTTTCGAACAGCGTCAGCGCTTCGACACGCACGTCGACGGGCCGCCCCGGCGCGCCGCCGTGCGCGGGCTGGCCGACCGCATCGTGCGGCAGCCGCGCGAGCGTCACGTGCGGCCGGAACGGCCGGCGGTCGGCCGGCACGCCGAGTTCGCGCAGCAGCGCGGCCAGCCCCGCATTCAGCGCGACGCACGCAGCATCGACCGCGAGTTCCGCGACGATCAGCCTCGCGCGCGGCAGGCTCGGCCACCACGCGATCCGCTCGACCGGCATCGGCGGCAACGCATGCGCGGCCGCGAGCGCCGGCAGGTGCGCGGCCAGCGCGTCGCACCGTTCCCGCTCGATTGCGCCGATGAACGCGAGCGTCATGTGCAGTTGCGCGGGCGGCGGGCGCCGCGCGCCACGGGTGACCGGCAACGCGTGCAGCGCGTCGCGCGATGCCGCATCGGGCATCAGCGCGACGAACGCACGGAGCCGGTCGCCGTTCATGACTCGCGCACCGTCACGCGCACTTCGGCCACCGCGTCGGCCGACGGCGGACGCTGCGGCAGCGGGCCGTGCTCGCCCCACACGTCGGCCGGCAGCACGCGCGCGAGTTCGGGGATCGTGTTGCGCGTGAACACCGGATCGGCGACGCCGGCCGCGCGCTGGCGGCGATAGTCGGCCCATGCGGCGTGCGCGTACCTGCCGAGCGCGAGGATCGCGATCAGGTTGATGATCGCCATCAAGCCCATGCTCGTATCGGCCATCGCCCACACGAGCGGCAGTTGCCCGACGCTGCCGAACATCACCATGCCGAGCACGGCGATGCGGAACAGCGGCAGCACGCCGCGCCGCTTCGTGATGAATTCGACGTTGCCTTCCGCATACGCGTAGTTGCCGATCACCGACGAGAACGCGAGGAAGAAGATCGCGACGGCCATGTAGATGCCGCCCCAGTCGCCGACGTGGCTCGAGATCGCGCGCTGCGTGAGCGCCGCGCCCTCCATCCCGGTGCCGAGTTCGTACTGGCCCGACAGCAGGATCACGAATGCGGTCGCGCTGCAGATCACGATCGTGTCGACGAACACGCCGAGCATCTGGATCAACCCCTGCGTGACGGGGTGGCGCGTGCTCGCGGTCGCGGCCGCGTTCGGCGCGCTGCCCATCCCCGCCTCGTTCGAGAACAGCCCGCGCTTCACGCCGATCGCGATCGCCTGGCTGACCGCGTAGCCGGTCAGGCCGCCGGCCGCCTGCTCGAGGCCGAACGCGCTCTTCACGATCAACGCGATCACGCCGGGCACCAGCGTGATGTGCGTCGCGACCGCGTAGACCGCGAGCGCGAGGTAGCCGATCGCCATCAGCGGCACGATCACCTGCGCGACCGTCGCGATGCGGCGGATGCCGCCGAAGATGATCGGCGCGGACAGCAGCACGAGACCGAGGCCGACCGTCTCGCGACGCCAGCCGAACGACGTATGGAATGCATCGGCGATCGCATTGGCCTGTACCGCGTTGAACACGAAGCCGAACGCGAGGATCAGCGACAGCGAGAACAGCACACCGAAGCCGCGCGAGCGCAGGCCCGTCTGGATGTAGTACGCGGGGCCGCCGCGATAGCTGCCGTCCGGGTGCGATACCTTGAAGATCTGCGCGAGCGTCGCCTCGACGAACGCGGACGACATCCCGACCAGCGCGGTCATCCACATCCAGAAGATCGCGCCCGGCCCGCCGACCGTCAGCGCGACCGCGACGCCGGCGATGTTGCCGGTGCCGACGCGGCTCGCGAGCCCGGTCGCGAACGCCTGGAACGACGAGATGCTGCCCGGTTCGCCCTTGCTGCCGACCAGCTTCATGCTGAGGAGCAGCGCCTTCAGCTGAATCATCCGGAACCGCAACGTGAACCACGCACCGGCGCCGAGCAGCAGCGCGATCAGCACGTAGTTCCACAACACGCCATTGACGGCGTCGATCAGCCCATGCACGAATGCTTCCATCCAGAGTCCTTGTAAATAGGGTCAGTCATGTGCGGCGACCGCGAACGCGGCCCGAGGGGCGACATGATATGACAGTTTTCAAGGATTATTACAAAACGAAAGGAATTGAGATGACGAAAAATCGAGGCCGAATGTCATCAGGTTAGACGACGCTTCGCGAAAATGCGGGGCGCCGATGCGTCGCCGCTGCGGGCCCGGCCGACCGGTTCACGCTCGCCCGGCACCCGCCGGTGAGCGTCAGGGCGCTTCGAATGCTTGCGCCCCGACCATCCGGGCCGACGCCGCGGCAACGATATCGACCGCACGCAGCCATAAAAAAACCGGGCGCCCTCTCGGACGCCCGGCTTTCGTCGAAACCCGCTCGCGCGATTCAGCTCAGCGCGGCAGTTCCGAATGGCCCATCAGGTACGCATCGACCGAGCGCGCGCACTGGCGGCCTTCGCGGATCGCCCACACCACGAGCGACTGGCCGCGACGCATGTCGCCTGCCGCGAACACCTTGTCGACCGACGTGTAGTACGAACGGTCGCCTTCGGTCGTCGCGCGTGCATTGCCGCGCGCATCCTTCGCGACGCCGAACGCGTCGAGCACCGGCGCGGCCGGCTGCGTGAAGCCCATCGCGAGCAGCACGAGATCGGCCTTCATCTCGAACTCGGAACCCGGCACTTCCTGCATCTTGCCGTCCTTCCACTCGACACGCACCGCGATCAGCTTCTCGACCTTGCCGTTCTTGCCTTCGAGACGCTTCGTCGCGACCGCCCAGTCACGCTCGCAGCCCTCCTCGTGCGACGACGACGTGCGCAGCTTGATCGGCCAGTACGGCCACACGAGCGGCTTGTTTTCCTCTTCCGGCGGCTGCGGCAGCAGCTCGAACTGCGTGACCTGCTTCGCGCCGTGACGGTTCGACGTGCCGACGCAGTCCGAACCCGTATCGCCGCCGCCGATCACGATCACGTGCTTGCCCTTCGCGAGCAGCTGGTCGGCGAGCTTGTCGCCCGCGTTCACGCGGTTCTGCTGCGGCAGGAAATCCATCGCGAAATGGACGCCCGCGAGCTCGCGGCCCGGCACCGGCAGGTCGCGCGGCGTTTCCGAACCGCCGGCGATCACGACCGCGTCGAATTCTTCCTTCAGCGTGTCCGGCGAGATGGTTTCCTTCGCGAGGCTGCCGATCGATTCGGGCAGCGGCTCCTTGCCGATGAACACGCTGGTACGGAACGTCACGCCTTCCGCTTCCATCTGGCGCATGCGGCGATCGATCAGCCACTTCTCCAGCTTGAAGTCGGGAATCCCGTAACGCAGCAGGCCGCCGATGCGGTCGTTCTTCTCGAACACCGTCACGTCGTGGCCCGCACGCGCGAGCTGCTGCGCGGCAGCGAGGCCCGCGGGGCCCGAACCGACGACCGCGACCTTCTTGCCCGTCTTGTGTTCGGCCGGCAGCGGCTTCACCCAGCCTTCCGCCCAGGCCTTGTCGATGATCGCGTGCTCGATCGACTTGATGCCGACCGGATCGTTGTTGATCCCGAGCGTGCAGGCCGCTTCGCACGGCGCCGGGCAGATGCGGCCCGTGAATTCCGGGAAGTTGTTGGTCGAGTGCAGGACTTCGATCGCCTGCTGCCAGTCCTGGCGGTAAACGAGATCGTTGAAGTCCGGGATGATGTTGTTGACCGGGCAGCCGTTGTTGCAGAACGGGATGCCGCAATCCATGCAGCGCGCGCCCTGGACCTTCGCGTCCGCGTCGGTCAGCGCCGCGACGAATTCCTTGTAGTGCTTCACGCGCGTGAGCGGTGCTTCGTACGCCTCGTGGCGGCGTTCGAACTCCAGAAAACCGGTTGCCTTGCCCATAAGGTGCTCTTCTGTTCGGTGTATCGGGTGGGGGAGCCGCGCGCGGCCATCAGGCGCGCGCGGCATTCGCTATGTCGTTCGTCGCTCAGGCGGCCAGCACTTCCTTCGCCGCCTTCTTCGCACCGATCTCGCCCAGCGCGCGCTTGTATTCGTGCGGGAACACCTTCACGAACTGGCGGCGCGCCGCGTCCCAGTTTTCCAGCAGCGACTTCGCGCGCGGCGAACCCGTGAACTGGAAATGACGCTCGACGAGCCCCTTGAGCAGCGCTTCGTCCGTCGTGCCGGCGTGCCAGAGTGCGCGGTCGACCGTGCGCTCCTGCTCGGCCTGCTGCAGCACCGGCTCGAGCGCGACCATCGACTTGTTGCACTTGGCCGCGAACGTGCCTTCCGGATCGTAGATGTACGCGAGGCCGCCCGACATGCCGGCCGCGAAGTTGCGCCCCGTCTCGCCGAGCACGACGACCGTACCGCCCGTCATGTATTCGCAGCCGTGGTCGCCCGTGCCTTCGACGACCGCCGTCGCGCCCGAGTTGCGCACGCAGAAGCGCTCGCCGGCCACGCCGCGGAAGAACGCTTCGCCTTCGATCGCGCCGTACATCACCGTGTTGCCGCAGATGATGTTTTCCTCGGACTTGCCGCGGAAGTCGTTGGTCGGACGGATGATGATCCGGCCGCCCGACAGGCCCTTGCCGACGTAGTCGTTGCCGTCGCCGACGAGGTCGAGCGTCACGCCCTTCGCGAGGAACGCGCCGAAGCTCTGGCCGGCCGTGCCCTTCAGCTGGATGTGCACCGCGTCGTCGGCCAGGCCGTCGTGGCCGTGCTTCTTCGCGATCACGCCCGACAGCATCGCGCCGACCGTGCGGTTCACGTTGCGCACCGGCTGGATGAACGACACATGCTCGCCGTTCTCGATCGCGGCCTTCGCCTTCTCGATCAGCACGTGGTCGAGCGCGCGCTCGAGGCCGTGATCCTGCACGTCGACGTGACGCGGCGCGACGTCCTCGCACTCTTCCGGCTGGTAGAACACACGCGAGAAGTCGAGGCCCTTCGCCTTCCAGTGCTCGATGCCCTTGCGCGTATCGAGCAGATCGGCGCGGCCGATCAGGTCGTCGAACTTCGCGACGCCGAGCTGCGCCATGATCTCGCGCACTTCCTCGGCGACGAAGAAGAAGTAGTTCACGACGTGCTCGGGCTGGCCCTTGAACTTCGCACGCAGCACCGGATCCTGCGTCGCGACGCCGACCGGGCACGTGTTCAGGTGGCACTTGCGCATCATGATGCAGCCCTCGACGACGAGCGGCGCCGTCGCGAAGCCGAATTCGTCCGCGCCGAGCAGCGCGCCGATCACGACGTCGCGGCCCGTCTTCATCTGGCCGTCGGCCTGCACGCGGATACGGCCGCGCAGGCGGTTCAGCACCAGCGTCTGCTGCGTTTCGGCGAGGCCGAGTTCCCACGGCGTGCCGGCGTGCTTGACCGACGACAGCGGCGATGCGCCCGTGCCGCCGTCGTGGCCGGCGATCACGACGTGATCGGCCTTCGCCTTCGCGACACCGGCCGCGACCGTGCCCACGCCCACTTCCGACACGAGCTTCACGGAGATGCTCGCGCTCGGGTTCACGTTCTTCAGGTCGTGGATCAGCTGCGCCAGATCCTCGATCGAGTAGATGTCGTGGTGCGGCGGCGGCGAGATCAGGCCGACGCCCGGCACCGAGTAACGCAGCTTGCCGATGTATTCCGACACCTTGTGGCCCGGCAGCTGGCCGCCTTCGCCCGGCTTCGCGCCCTGCGCCATCTTGATCTGGATCTGGTCGGCCGATGCCAGGTACTCGGCGGTGACGCCGAAGCGCCCCGACGCGACCTGCTTGATCTTCGAGCGCAGCGAATCGCCGTCCTTCAGCGCGATGTCGCTGACGATCTCGTCGCCGATCACCGACTTCAGCGTCTCGCCCGACTTGATCGGAATGCCGCGCAGTTCGTTGCGATAGCGCTTCTCGTCCTCGCCGCCTTCACCGGTGTTCGACTTGCCGCCGATCCGGTTCATCGCGATCGCGAGCGTCGCATGCGCCTCGGTGCTGATCGACCCGAGCGACATCGCGCCGGTCGCGAAGCGCTTGACGATCTCCTTCGCCGGCTCGACGTCGTCGATCGGGATCGCCTTGGTCGGCTCGACCTTGAACTCGAACAGGCCGCGGAACGTCATGTGACGCTTGGTCTGGTCGTTGATCAGGTGCGCGTATTCCTTGTACGTCTGGTACGAGTTGCTGCGCGTCGCGTGCTGCAGCTTCGCGATCGAATCCGGCGTCCACATGTGGTCTTCGCCGCGCACGCGGTACGCGTACTCGCCGCCCGCGTCGAGCATGTCGCGCAGGACCGGGTTGTCGCCGAACGCGTCGCGGTGCAGGCGGATCGCTTCTTCCGCGACCTCGAACAGGCCGATGCCGCCGACCTTCGACGCGGTGCCCTTGAAGTACTTCTCGACGAGGTCGCTCGACAGGCCGAGCGCTTCGAAGATCTGCGCGCCCGTGTACGACATGTACGTCGAGATGCCCATCTTCGACATCACCTTCTGCAGGCCCTTGCCGACCGCCTTCGTGAAGTTGTAGACGGCCTTCTCCGGCGACAGGTCGCCCGGCAGCCCTTCGGCCATCTTCGCGAGCGTTTCCATCGCGAGGTACGGGTGCACGGCTTCCGCGCCGTAGCCCGCGAGCAGCGCGAAGTGGTGCGTCTCACGCGCGGAACCCGTCTCGACGACGAGGCCCGTGCTCGTGCGCAGCCCTTGCTGCACGAGGTGCGTGTGGATCGCCGACGTGGCGAGCAGCGCCGGAATCGCGACGTGCTCGGCGTCCGTCTTGCGGTCCGACACGATCAGGATGTTGTAGCCCGACTTCACCGCGTCGACGGCTTCCGCGCACAGCGACGCGAGGCGCGCCTCGATGCCTTCCTTGCCCCACGCGACCGGATAGCAGATGTTCAGTTCGTACGCGCTGAACTTGCCGCCCGTGTACTGGTCGATCGCGCGGATCTTCGCGATGTCCTTGAAGTCGAGCACCGGCTGCGACACTTCGAGACGCATCGGCGGGTTGATGTTGTTGGTGTCGAGCAGGTTCGGCTTCGGGCCGATGAACGACACGAGCGACATGACCATGTTCTCGCGGATCGGGTCGATCGGCGGGTTCGTGACCTGCGCGAACAGCTGCTTGAAGTAGTGATAGAGCGTCTTGTTCTTGTTCGACATCACCGCGAGCGGCGAATCGTTGCCCATCGAACCGACGGCTTCCTCACCCTGCGCCGCCATCGGCGCCATCAGGAACTTCAGGTCTTCCTGCGTATAGCCGAACGCCTGCTGGCGGTCGAGCAGCGCGGCGCCCTGCGTGCGGCCGGCCGCGACTTCCTCGGCCTTCGGCTCGATCTCGTCGAGCTTGATGCGCACCGCGTCGATCCAGCTCTTGTACGGCTTCGCGTTCGCGAGGTTGTCCTTCAGTTCCTTGTCGTCGATGATGCGGCCGTGTTCCATGTCGATCAGGAACATCTTGCCCGGCTGCAGGCGCCACTTCTTGACGATCTTCGATTCGGGGATCGGCAGCGTGCCGGCTTCCGACGCCATGATGACGAGGTCGTCGTCGGTGACGATGTAGCGCGCCGGGCGCAGGCCGTTACGGTCGAGCGTCGCGCCGATCTGGCGACCGTCGGTGAACGCGATCGCGGCCGGGCCGTCCCACGGCTCCATCATCGCGGCGTGGTATTCGTAGAACGCGCGGCGGTTCTCGTCCATCAGCGTGTGCTGTTCCCACGCTTCCGGGATCATCATCATCACCGCGTGCACGAGCGGGTAGCCGGCCATCACCAGCAGTTCGAGACAGTTGTCGAACGATGCGGTATCCGACTGGCCCGGGTAGATCAGCGGCCACAGCTTCGGCAGATCGTCGGCGAGCACGTGCGACGCGATCGCGCCGGTACGCGCGTTCAGCCAGTTCACGTTGCCCTTCACGGTGTTGATCTCGCCGTTGTGCGCGATCATCCGGTACGGGTGAGCCAGTTCCCACGCCGGGAACGTGTTGGTCGAGAAGCGCTGGTGCACGAGCGCGAGCGCCGACACGACGCGCTCGTCCTGCAGGTCACGGTAGTACACGCCGACCTGGCCGGCCAGCAGCAGCCCCTTGTAGACGACGGTGCGCGCCGACATCGACGGCACGAAGTATTCCTTGCCGTGCTTGAGCTTCAGCGCCTGGATGCGGTGGCTCGCGGTCTTGCGGATCACGTACAGCTTCCGCTCGAGCGCGTCCGTCACCATGATGTCCTTGCCGCGACCGATGAAGATCTGGCGGATCAGCGGCTCGCTCGCCTTGACCGTCGGCGAGATCGGCATCGCATGGTCGACCGGCACGTCGCGCCAGCCGAGCACGACCTGGCCTTCGGCCTTCACCGTACGCTCGAGCTCCTGCTCGCACGCGAGACGCGACGCGTTCTCCTTCGGCAGGAAGATCATCCCGACCCCATATTCGCCGGCCGGCGGCAGGTTCACGCCCTGCTTCGCCATTTCCTCGCGATAGAACGCGTCCGGAATCTGGATCAGGATGCCCGCGCCGTCGCCCATCAGCGGATCGGCGCCGACCGCGCCGCGGTGATCGAGGTTCTCGAGGATCTTCAGACCCTGCTGGATGATCTCGTGGCTCTTCTTGCCCTTGATGTGAGCGACGAAGCCGACGCCGCAGGCGTCGTGTTCGTTTTGCGGGTCGTACAGACCTTGTGCGGCGGGCACCGCGGCGAGCGGCTGCTGGTGGTCGTTCATGGGGACACCGTCGTAAAGGGGGCCTGGAGGCCGTTGAACCGTTTTCTTGTTGCCGTCGAGCCCGCTCCCGACAGGAGACGGCACGGCCGACAGTGGTTGGGCAGGCTTCGCCCGGGCCACCGGAATTCGGAATATACGCGACGAATCAAGGGAATAGCAACAAAAACCGCTTGATCGAACCCCAATTAAACGAATGCCTCGATCTGGTGCTGTTTTATTGGGGCCGTATCGTTTTGGTGCAAAAAGAAGCGGCGCCCGCCGCGCCGCTTCTGGCCCGCCTTTCCGGCGTTACTGCTGGATCGGCGGCGTGTTTTCACGCACCTTTCTGGGGCGCCCGCGCGGCAACGGCGAGACGCGCCGGTTCGCGGTGCGCGCCGCCCACTCGCGGTAATTCTCGCCGCCGAGCACCCACCCCTTCAGCGTGGCCTGCTGCAGCTGATCGGCCTGCCGCTCGTCGAGCGGCTGTTCGCACAGCTCCTTGTACGCCCGCTGGCGGTCGAACGGCGTGTTGCCGAGCGCCCAGTAGAGCGGATGGTCGGTGATCAGGCTGTCGACGGTGAGCCCGACGTGATGCCGGTAGCTCGACCAGCGATAGGCCTCGGGCGTCGCGACGAGCTGCGAGCGCACCGGGCTCATCTCGACCACGCGGCTCGCGAGCAGGAAATAGCGCTCGCCTTCGATCACGGTCGCGCGATAGCGGCCTTCCCACAACGTGCCGCGCCGCGAATAGCGCCGGTTGAAATGCGCGACGTAGCGACGGCCGACGGCCTGCATCGCCTTCGGCAGGCTCGCCTCGTCGCTCGGTGTCACGAGGAGTTGCACCTGGCGCGGCAGCAGCACGTAGGCGTGTACCGCCAGGTGATGATCGCGTGCGGCGGCCTTCAGGCAATCGATGAAGAGTTCGTAGTCCTGGTCGTCGACGAACGCGGGTTGCTGATCCAGGCCGCGCAGTATCACGTGCTGCGGCTGGTCGGGAACGTAGAGTCGTGCTAACCGTGCCATGCTGAATGTCCGTTTGAACGCGTTAGGAAATACCCGGAGGTCCGAAAATGCGCACCTGCGTAGAATGCCTGCCCCAGCGGCGCGCGTAAGCGTACGGTCGTGCGAATCCTAGGGAGAAAACTCTAACTTACGAGCTTGTTTGGTTTTAAACGCAGTCGTCATAATGAGCACGCCTTTGATCGGAGGAGACACAATGAAACGAAAACTGGCCATTACGGGGGCCGCAGCGCTCGCATTCACGTTCGCGGGCGGTACGGCACATGCACAATCCGCAGGTGATTTCTACGTCAGCACCGGCTGGCTGCACCTTGCGCCGCAGGACAGCAGCGACCCGCTGTTCGTCTACGGCGTAGGCGGCACGCCCGTCAATCAGTCGATTCCCAACACCGGCGCCGGCATCAGCGATGCCGACACGCTCGCGCTGGCGACCGGTTACTTCGTGACCGACCATATCGCCACCGAGTTCATCGCCGGCATCCCGCCGAAGTTCGACATCACCGGCAAGGGCCAGTTCTCGAAGTTCGGTACGCTTGGCCGCGCGTACCAGTGGAGCCCTGCGCTCCTCCTCAAGTACTACTTCAACGACGCCAACGCGAAGTTCCGTCCGTATGTCGGCGTCGGCGCGACGTATATCTGGTTCACCGGCGCGAAGATCACGAACAGCACGTTCGAGAACGGCGTGCTCGGCGGCCCGACCAGCGCCACGACCAGCAACCAGTGGGCGCCCGTGTTCAACGCCGGCTTCACGTACAACTTCACGAAGCACTGGTTCGCCGGCTTCTCGATGTCGTACATCCCGGTCAGCGTGACCGCGACCTTCACGACGGCGCGCCGGACCCCGGTCGGTACGCTGACGGAAACGTCGAAGGCCCACATCTCGCTGAACCCGATCGTGACGTACCTGAACGTCGGCTACCGCTTCTAAGCGTAGTCGAATATTTGGGGAATGGTTAATCCTGCTGCAATTTGTAGCGGATTTTTCCTGGCGTAACGTCTCCACGATGCAAAACGCCCCGACGGAAATCCCGTCGGGGCGTCGTTTTTTCGCGTCAGGCACGTTCGGCGCAAGGGTTTTACCGGACGCCGCCGCGGCCGTGGCCGTCAGACGACGTCGATATCGTCCAGCGCGTCGGGCGCGATCAGGTCGATGCGGTCCGTGCAGACCGCGTCGACGCCCCAACGCGCCAGTTCGCGCGCCCGTTCGAGGTCATTCACCGTGTAAACCAGGATGCGCAATCCGGCGGCCTTGATCGCACGCACCAGGGATTCGTCGAGCCGAGTGTGGTCTGCATGCAACGATACGCAGTCGAGCGCATCGATGACCTGCGCATGCCAGTCGTCCGGCACGACTTCGTAGAGCATCCCGCGCGGCAGTGCCGGCGCCGTCGCGCGCGCCTGCCGCAGCGCGTCGAACGAGAACGACGACAGCAGCGGCGCCACGGCGGCATCGCGCCAGTACGCGGCCGCATCGGCCGCCACGCGCTGCCCGGTTTCGCGCTCGCGCCCCGGGCACGGCTTGATCTCGACGTTCGCGGCCAGCCCGTGCGCGATGCAGCGCGCCGCCGCCGCCTCGAGCGTCGGCATCCGTTCGCCCGCGAAACGCGCGTCGCGCCACGCGCCCGCGTCGAGCGCGGCCAGCGCCGCATAACGCATGCCCGCCGCCGCTCCGTGACCGTTCGAGGTCCGGTCGACCGTGTCGTCGTGCAGCAGGAAGGTCACGTCGTCGGCCGACAGCTTCGCGTCGAACTCGACCATCCGGTGACCGCGCCGCGCGCCCTCGTCGAGCGCGGCCAGCGTGTTCTCCGGTGCGAGCGTGCCGCCGCCGCGATGGGCGACGACGCGCGGATAGGGCCAGTCGGTACGGATCGTCATCGTCGGTCTCCCGCAGTCAAACGGTTTCAGCCGGCCCGCTTGCCGGTTTCGGGATCGAAGAAATGCAGCCGGTGCGCGGGCAGCGCCGCCGCCAGCGCCGTGCCGCGCGCCGGGCGGTCGGCGTGCGGCAGGCGCACCGCGACGTCGTGGTTGCCCCAGCGGCCGTGCGCGAGATTGTCCGCGCCGAGCAGCTCGCACGAATCGACCGGCAGCGTCGCCTGCGCGACGCCCGGCTGCGGCGTCATGTGTTCGGGACGCACGCCGAGTACCCAGTCGCGCCCGGTGGCGATCTCGCTGCCGATGCCCGGTGCGCCGGCGACCGGCAGCGCGGGGCCGCCGCCCGCGACCGTGAAGGTCGCGCCGTCTTCCGACAGCCGGCCGTGCATCAGGTTCATCGCGGGCGAGCCGATGAAGCCCGCGACGAACACGGTCGCCGGCTTCTCGTACACGTCGACCGGCGCACCGATCTGCTCCGCGTAGCCGCGGTTCATCACGATCACCCGCTGCGCGAGCGTCATCGCCTCGATCTGGTCGTGCGTCACGTACACACTCGTCGTCGCGAGCCGCGCGTGCAGCCGCTGGATCTCGAGCCGCATCTGCACGCGCAGCTTCGCGTCGAGGTTCGACAACGGCTCGTCGAACAGGAACACCGACGGTTCGCGCACGATCGCGCGCCCCATCGCGACGCGCTGCCGCTGGCCGCCCGACAGCTCGCGCGGCCGCCGCGCGAGCAGCGGCTCGAGCTCGAGGATCTTCGCGGCCGCCGCCACCCGCGCATCGATCGTCGCGCGCTCGATCCCGCGGATCTTCAGCCCGTAGCCCATGTTCTGCGCGACCGTCATGTGCGGATACAGCGCATAGTTCTGGAACACCATCGCGATGTCGCGGTCCTTCGGCTCCAGCGTGTTGACGACCCGGTCGCCGATCGCGATCTCGCCGTCCGTCACGGTCTCGAGACCCGCGATCATCCGCAGCAACGTCGACTTGCCGCAGCCCGACGGGCCGACCAGCACGATGAATTCGCCGTCGGCGATCTCCACGTCGATGCCATGCAGCACGTGCTGCTTGCCGTCGTAGGATTTCCTGACGCCCTTCAAGCTCAGCGCAGCCATACCTGGTCCTTCTCCCGGTTACGTCGGTCGTTCATTTCTCGGAATCGACGAGGCCGCGCACGAACCAGCGCTGCATCGCCAGCACGACGACGAGCGGCGGAATCATCGCCAGCAGCGTCGCCGCCATCACGTATTGCCATTCGGTCGCGGCGTCGCCGCTCGCGATCATCGTCTTGATGCCCACCACCGCCGTCGACAGCGACGCCTCCGTCGTGATCAGGATCGGCCACAGATACTGGTTCCAGCCGTAGATGAACGTGATCACGAACAGCGCGGCGATGCTCGTCTTCGACAGCGGCAGCACCACGTCCCAGAAAAAGCGCAGCGGCCCCGCGCCGTCGATGCGCGCCGCGTCCATCAACTCGTCGGGCAGCGTCATGAAGAACTGGCGGAACAGGAACGTCGCGGTCGCCGATGCGATCAGCGGCATCGTGAGCCCCGCGTAGGTGTTCGTCAGGTGCAGCGTCGACACGACCTGCACGGTCGGGAAGATCCGCACTTCCACCGGCAGCATCAGCGTGACGAAGATCAGCCAGAACGCCGTGTTGCGAAACGGGAAGCGGAAGTAGACGATCGCATACGCGGACAGGATCGACACCGCGATCTTGCCGACCGCGATGCCGAGCGCCATCGCGAAGCTGTTCACGAGCAGGCGGCCGAACGGCGCCGTCGTGCCGCCGCTGCCGTGCCCCCAGATGTACGCGATGTTCTCGAACAGGTGCGTGCTCGGCACCAGCGACAGCGGCACCGTGAACACTTCCTGCGCGTTCATCGTCGCCGCGCAGAACGCGACGTAGACGGGGAACACGATCAGCACGACGCCCGCGATCAGCACCGCGTGGCAGAACAGGTCGAAGCCCTTGCGATTCTCGATCATGCGTATTGCACCCTGCGTTCGACGAAGCGGAACTGGATCACCGTAAGCCCCACGACGATGATCATCAGCACGACCGACTGCGCGCCCGAACTGCCGATGTCGAGCCCCTGGAAGCCCTCCGCGAAGATCTTGTAGATCAGCGTCTTGGTGCTCTGCGCCGGGCCGCCGCCGGTGGCCGCGTCGATCACCGGGAACGTGTCGAAGAACGCGTAGACGAGGTTCACGACCAGCAGGAAGAAGCTCGTCGGCGACAGCAGCGGCAGCACGATGTTGAAGAAGCGCCGCACCGGCCCCGCGCCGTCGATCGCCGCCGCCTCGATCAGCGAGCGCGGAATCGCCTGCAGCCCCGCGTAGAAGAACAGGAAGTTGTAGCTCACCTGCTTCCACACCGACGCCAGCACGACGAGGAACATCGCCTGCCCGCCGTTCAGCGCGTGGTTCCACACGATGCCGCCCTTCGCGAGCGCATACGTGATCAGGCCGATGCTCGGGTTGAACAGGAACGCCCACAGCACGGCGGCGATCGTCGGCGCGACCGCGTACGGCCAGATCAGCAGCGTGCGGTACGCGCGCGCGCCGCGGATCACGCGGTCGGCGCACGCGGCGAGCAGCAGCGACACGACGAGCCCGCTCACCGTGACGAGCGAACTGAACACGAGGGTCGTGCGGAACGAATCGAGATACAGCGGATCGGCGAACAGGTGCGTGAAGTTCGCGAAGCCGACGAATTCGCTCGACGTGCCGAACGCGTCCTGCATCTGCGTGGACTGCCACAGCGCGACGCCGGCCGGCCACAGGAAGAACACGGCGGTGATCGCGAGCTGCGGCGCGATCAGCAGGTACGGCACCGGGCTCGTACCGAAACGGGAACGGGATTGCATCGCGGATATCCGGTCAGGCGAAACGGAAAGGAAACCGCACCGCCGGACGGCACGCGCTGGCGCGCGACACCGCCGGCGGCACGCAGCGATGCGCGCTCAGCCGCCCGACTTCTCGAAGCGGCGCAGCAGTTCGTCGCCGCGCGACGCGGCCGAATCGAGCGCGTCCTTCGGCGCCTTCTTCTGCGCCCAGACCTGTTCGAACTCCTCGTCGACGACCGTGCGGATCTGCGGCATGTTGCCCAGGCGCAGCCCCTTCGTGTACGGCAGCGGCGGCTTGTTCAGCATCTGCTTGATCGCGGTTTCGGCGCTCGGGTTCTTCGCATAGAAGCCCTGCTGGCGCGTCAGGTCGTACGCGGCGGTCGTGACCGGCAGGTAGCCGGTGTCCTGATGCCACTTCGCGGCGACGGCGGGCGAAGCCAGGTACGCGAGGAATTTCGCGACGCCCTTGTAGGTCGCCGGATCCTTGCCGGCCAGCACCCACAGGCTCGCGCCGCCGATGATCGCGTTCTGCGGCGCGCCCTTCACGTTCGCGTCGTACGGCATCATCCCCGTGCCGTAGCTGAACTTCGCGAACTTCTGCACGTTCGCGAGCGCGCCGGACGACGTCGTCAGGATCCCGCAGTCGCCGCTGTAGAACTTCGCCGACGCTTCGTCCTTGCGGCCCGCGTACGTGAACGTGCCGTCCTTCGCCATCTGCTGGAGGAACGAGAGGTGCGCGATCTGCTGCGGCTTGTTGAACTCGAGCACGGCGTCGGTGCCATCGAAGCCGTTGTTGCGGCTCGCGAACGGCAGCCCGTGCCACGCGCTGTAGTTTTCGAGCTGGATCCAGCCCTGCCAGCCGGTCGTGAAGCCGCACGCCATCCCCGCCTTGCGCAGCTTCTCGGCATCGGCCTTCACGTCGGCCCACGTCTTCGGCGGCTGGTTCGGATCGAGGCCCGCCTTCTTGAACGCATCCTTGTTGTAGTACAGCACCGGCGTCGAGCTGTTGAACGGCATCGACACGAGGTGGCCCGTCTTCGCATCGCTGTAGTAGCTCGCGATGGTCGGCACGAACGCCTTCTCGTCGAGCGTCACGCCCGCCTGCTTGAACACGTCGTAGACCGGCACGACCGCCTTCTTCGCCTGCATCATCGTCGCCGTGCCGACTTCGTAGACCTGGAGGATCGCCGGCGCGTTGCCGCTGCGATAGGCCGCGATGCCCGCCGCGAGTGCCTGGTCGTAAGTGCCCTTGAAGACCGGCACGATCTTGTAGTCGCTTTGCGACGCGTTGAACTGGTCGGCGATCGCGTTGACCCGCTCGCCGAGCGCAGCCTCCATCGCATGCCAGAACTGAATTTCCGTCGCGGCGAGCGCGACGTGCTGCGCCCCGAACATCAGCGCGCCGCCGAGCGCGATCGAACGAACCAGTGTCCCCGCAGGCTTCTTCTTCATCGACCTCTCCTATGAAAACGTTACCAACAGCGTGTGCAACATTCCCGTCGCCATTGAACCGGCGAAGTCTAGTGATCGTTTATGACAGTCAGTTGTCGCTGATGACGAACAGGCGCTGATATTCCTTCAGCGCGAAGCGGTCGGTCATGCCGGCGATGTAGTGCGCGACGAGACGCGGCTGCTGCGCCGCGTCGTCGGACTGGTACGGCGGCGGCAGCAGGCGCGGATCGTCGATGAACGCGTCGAACAGCCCCGTGACGACGCGTTGCGCCTTGCTCGCCATGCGCATCACCTTGTAATGGCGATACAGGTTCTTGAAGAGGAAGCGCTTGAGCGCGGCGGCCTGCGCGGCGACTGCCGGGCTGTGCGACACGAGCGGCGGCGCGGCGCGCACGTCGTCGAGCGATGCGGGCGCGACGCGGGCAAGATTGCGCGTCGTCTCGTCGATCAGGTCGACGATCAGCGTGTTGATGATGCGGCGCACCGTCTCGTGCACGAGACGGCGGCCTTCGAGGTGCGGGAATTCGGCGAGCGCCGCTTCGTAGTGACGCTGCCACAGCTCGACTTCCGCGAGCTGCTCGATCGTGATCAGGCCGGAGCGCAGGCCGTCGTCGACGTCGTGGTTGTTATACGCGATTTCATCGGCGATGTTCGCGAGCTGAGCTTCGAGCGACGGCTGGCGGCCCTGCAGGAAGCGCTCGCCGAGCGCGCCGAGCTTGCGCGCATTCTCGCGCGAGCAGTGCTTCAGGATGCCTTCGCGCGTCTCGAAGCACAGGTTCAACCCGTTGAACGCGCCGTAGTGCTCCTCGAGCTCGTCGACCACGGCGAGGCTCTGCAGGTTGTGCTCGAAGCCGCCGTGCTCGCGCATGCACGCATTCAGCGCGTCCTGCCCGGCATGGCCGAACGGCGTATGGCCGAGGTCGTGCGCGAGCGAGATCGCTTCGACGAGATCCTCGTTCAGGCGCAGGTTGCGCGCGACCGAGCGCGCGATCTGCGCGACTTCGAGGCTGTGCGTGAGGCGGGTGCGGAACAGGTCGCCTTCGTGATTGACGAAGACCTGCGTCTTGTATTCGAGCCGGCGAAACGCGGTCGAGTGGACGATCCGATCGCGATCACGCTGGAATTCGGTGCGCGCCGCCGGCGGCGTTTCAGGATGGCGGCGGCCGCGCGACTGCGACGCGTGCGCGGCATACGGAGCAAGATGGGCTTCCAGCGCCGCCAGCGTCGGCGGCTCGGCCACCGGCGCAGCGGATGCGCGGCTGGCTTCGGGCAATGTGCTGCTGGATGTCTCGCTCACGTCTCCTCCATGTCAGGGGCGCCGGCGCATCCGGGCCGCCGTTAGCGGGTCGTCTGCGCCAGTGTAGCGAATACCGCTTCGTCCGGCGCCTGCGTGATCAGCGTATCGCCGAATCGCTTCAGCAGGATGAACTTGATCGCGCCGGCCTCGGCCTTCTTGTCGACGCGCATCAGGTCCATGTAGCGCGCATCGCCGAGCGCGGGCGCGCGGGTCGGCAGATGTGCGGCCGCGATCACCGCATCGAGGCGCTGCCGCGATGCTTCGTCGAGGAGGCCGAGCCGCACCGACAGGTCGCCCGCCATCACCATCCCGCAGCCGACCGCTTCGCCGTGCAGCCATTCGCCGTAGCCGAGCCCGGCCTCGATCGCATGGCCGAACGTGTGGCCGAAGTTCAGGATCGCGCGCAGGCCGCCTTCGCGTTCGTCGGCCGCGACGACGCTCGCCTTGATCTCGCACGAACGCTTCACTGCATGCGCGAGCGCGGCGGGCTCGCGACGGTTCAGCGCCTCGACGTTCGCCTCGATCCAGTCGAAGAACTCGGCATCGGCGATCGCGCCGGTCTTGATGACTTCGGCGACGCCGGCCGCCAGCTCGCGATCGGGCAGCGTCGTCAGCGCGCCGATGTCCGCGATCACGGCCTGCGGCTGGTAGAACGCGCCGATCATGTTCTTGCCGAGCGGGTGGTTGATGCCCGTCTTGCCGCCGACGGACGAATCGACCTGCGACAGCAGCGTCGTCGGCACCTGGATGAACGGCACGCCGCGCATGTAGCACGCGGCGGCAAAACCGGTCATGTCGCCGACCACGCCGCCGCCGAGCGCGACGAGCGTCGTCTTGCGATCGGCGTGGTCCGTCAGCAGGCCGTCGAAGATCAGGTTCAGCGTTTCCCAGTTCTTGTACGCCTCGCCGTCCGGCAGCACGACCGTCGACACGCGCTTGCCGAGCGGCGCGAGCGCCGCGCGCAGCGCGTCGCCATAGAGCGGATCGACCGTCGTGTTCGTGACGATCGTGACGGACGAACCCTTGATGTGGGGCGCGAACAGCTCGGTGCGGCCGATCAGGCCGGCGCCAATATGAATCGGATAGGCGCGGTCGCCCAGATCGACGTTGACAGTAATCATGCTTGTAGCGGCTTGGCGATGACGCCGGCCAGTTCGAGTTGCATCAGCACCATGTTGACGAGACCGTTGACCGACGGACGGCCGGTCTCGATGACGAAATCCGCGCATTCGCGGTACAGCGGGTCGCGCACTTCGTACAGCGCTTCGAGACGCCCCTTCGGATCGTCCGTCTGCAACAGCGGGCGATTCTTGTCCTTGCGCGTGCGCAGCCATAGATCGTGCGGATTGGCGCGCAGGTAGACGACGATGCCGTTGGTTTTCAGGCTGTCGCGATTTTCCGGGCGCAGCACCGCGCCGCCGCCCGTCGCGAGCACGATGTTCTCGCGCTGCGTGAGATCGGCGATCACCTGCGTTTCGCGGTCGCGAAACCCGGCCTCGCCCTCCAGTTCGAAGATCACCGGGATGCGCGCGCCCGTACGGGCCTCGATTTCGTGGTCGGAGTCGAAGAACGTCCTGTCGAGACGACGCGCGACCGCACGGCCCACGGTGGTCTTACCCGCTCCCATAAGGCCGACGAAAAATACGTTTGCATGTGGGTCCCGCGCTTGCAACGGCTTCCTCTGCTTCAATCTTGCTGGTGTGTGGCGCAGCTTACTGGCAAAGCGGCTGCCTTGTCGAGCCTGCGTCGGCGGCTTCCGGCCCCGTTTTCTCGGCATCCTCGTCGCCCGCGCCGGGTGCGCCGCACCGCGGATCGACGACGGTCGGCGTGATGAAGACGACCAGTTCATTGCGCTGGTCGCGCTGCGCGCGGTGCCGGAAAAGCGCGCCCAGAATGGGTATTTTGCCCAAGAGCGGCACGCGCGTCACATCGTTCCGGTTCAGTTGTTCATAGATACCGCCGATCGCGACCGTCCCGCCATTCTCGACCTCGACGCGCGTCTGCACATGCTTCGTATGGATGGCGGGGCCGGCCGCGGTCGGCTCGCCGACGCTGTCCTTGGTCACGTCGAGATCGAGCACCACGCGCCCGTCCGGCGTGATCTGCGGCTCGACCTCCAGCTTGAGCGTCGCGCGGCGGAACTGCACGCCGCTCATGCCATTGCCGACCTTCGCCTGGTACGGCAGCTCGGAACCCTGTTCGACGATGGCCTTGACGCGATCGGCCGTGACCACCCGCGGACGCGAAACAATCTGGCCCCGGCCCTGCGCCTCCAGCGCGCTGAGCTCGATGTCGAGTACGCGGCTGAGCGGCGCGGCGAACAGCGTGAAGCCGGCGGTGGCCGCGTCGAAACCGCCGAGCGGCCGCGCGGCAAGGTCGAGCGCGTTGCGCGCGTCCGCCGTGAACGACGTGCCCTCGGCTGACGGCGGCCGCCCCTGCGCACGCAGCGCGACACGTGCGCCGAGGTTGCGCGAGAAACCCTGCTCGCCTTCGACGATGCGGGCCTCGATCCGGACCTGCCGCGACGGCCGGTCGATCGCGTCGATCAGGCCGGCGATCTGCACGATACGCGGTGCGAGATCGGTGACGAACAGCAGGTTGGTCCGCGGATCGGCCGCCGCGGCGCCGCGCTTCGACAGCAGGCGCTGGCCGGTCGCGCCGGCCAGCAGCCGTTGTACGTCCTGCGCGCGCGGATAGTGCAGCATGAAGGTACGGCTCGCCAGCGGCTCGAGATCGGCGGCCCGCGCGTGCATGTCGAAGCGCTCGCGTTCGCGCGCAGCCAGCTCGGCTGCCGGCGTGACCCAGATCACGTTGCCGCGCCGGGACATCGCAAGCCCGTGCATGTCGAGCAGCGTGTCGAACGCCTCGCGCCAGCGAACATTGTTCAGACGCAACGTGACCGTGCCGCGCACCTGCTCGCCGACGACGATATTGAGCCCGGTGAACCGCGCGATCGCGTCGAATGCCGCCGCGAGCCCGACGCCCTGCAGATTCAGCGAGATCCGCCGTGCGTCGTCCGCATCGCCCGGTTGGCGGGCCGCGGCGTCGCTCATCCGGGCCGGCGGCGCCAGCGGGATCGGCGGTCCCTCCAGCGCGGGGCCCGGTGCGGCGGTTTCCGTCTGCCGTGCCGCGCGCGCCGCATGATCGAACGGTGGCGGGCCGGCGTCTTCCGTTGCCGCACTATCCACGCCGTCGGCCACACGCAGCGGCAGACCCGGCACCGACACATCCGTCGACCCGGCGGGCCAGACCGCCGGCAGCGGCGGCAACGACGCGCTTGCGCCGGCCGCCGTCACGCCGGCCCAGAGGGCAAGCACCCAACAACGGTGTTTCGTCATGGCCGACCTCCGTCGTCCAGGACGAGCCGCTGCGAGCCGTCCGCCGTCGCAAGCGTCACGGCCGCGCGATCGATGCGCACCACGCGCGCGGCACCCAGTACGTCGCCAGGCGCGACGGCCGTGAACGCGCCGTCGCCGTCGTCGAACAACGCGAGGCCGGCCCGCGCGTCGCGAATCGTGCCGGCGAAGCGGGCTGCGTGACCCGCCGCTTCGGCCGCGCCGGCGTCGCCGAACGGATCGGCGTCGGGCGCAGCGACGCGAACCGGCGTGTTGCCGTCCGCGGTCGTGGTCGCCGGCAGCGCCGAAAACACGTCGACGGACATGTCGACCCGCGCCGCCGACGTGCCACGCTCGATACGCAGCGCCGACGGTACGGCCAGCACCGGGAACCGCGCCAGGCCGCCAACCATGTGCAGCAGCGCGCGAAAACCACCATCGGCGGCGATGTGCACGGTGCGCCGGCCGTCCGGTGCCGCGCCATCGGCGCGCTGCGGTTCGACCGATACGCCGCTCAGCCCGCTCGACGCGGCGAGATCGGCCAGTTCCAGCATCAGCGCGGCCCATTCCGGCGCATGCGGCAAACGATCGTCGCGCATCAACGCACGATGCCCGTCGCGTCGTTGTCCAGCGGAAGCGAGCACGCGTTGCGCGTCGGCCGCGCGCGCCTGCGCTGCGGCGAGCAACGCGCGACTATGGGCAAGCCCGCTCCAGTCGGCCGCATTCGCCAGATGAATGCCGCCGCCCAGCACGGCCGCGAATGCCAGCACGCAACCCGCGGCATGCGCGGCCGCCGGCGACACGCGCGGCATGCCGCCTGGCCCGACGCCGCCACCCGGCGCCGGCCGATGCACGAGCGTCGTCATGCGCCGCCTCCCGACATCGTCCGCGACGCCGTCGGGTCGTGCCAGCGCAACTGCACCGAGAAGCGGAACGGCATCCCGGCCGTGGGAGCCGGCGCATCCGAGGCCGGCTTCAACGTCTCTATATCGATCCGCCAGTCGCGCTGCTCGCGCGCCATCGCGGCGAGCCATCGCGCAGCGGCCCGGAAACTCTCGGCGCGCGCTTCGAGCACCGCGCCGGTCGACGTCATGCGCAGCGCGTCGAGCCGGATACGATCGGCGCGCACCTGCTTCAAGGTCGCCAACAGCCCCGCCATGCGCCGGTAAGGCGCGGCCAGCGCAGCCGCCTGTGCGTCGCGTCGCGCGATGGCGGCGGCGGCATCGACCGCACGCGTCGCAGCCGCCACCTGGGGCTGCAACTGCCGCAGCCGCGTCTCCACGCTGGCGCGCTCGGCATCCACCCGCCACCGCGACAACACGGCGGCGCCCGTCCACAGCCCCGCACCGAGCACGCCGAGCAGCATCGCCACACCGCACTGCGCGACCCGGCGACGCCGCAAGGCCTGCGCCAATCGCTCGCGGTACGGCAGCAGGTTGAAGTCGCCGAGTATCGCCTGCTCGGCCGCCGCCGCGCCTTCGCTTGCCGACACGTGAGCGGCCGTCATTCCCACACCCCGCGCAACGCCAGCCCGAATGCGACGGCAAACGCCGGGCCGCCCGGCATGCCGGCGCGCGCGCACGGCTGTCCGTCCCAGCCCGTGCAGTCGAACGGGACCACCGCCGTGCCGAGCACGTCGCCGATCTCGGCGACGGACGTGTCGAAGCGGGCGATACATCGCTCGTCCCCGGCGACGAATACGCAATGGACGGCCCCGAGCGCGCGCCGCCGCAACGCATCGGGCAGTGCTTCCGGCAACGTGCCGGACAGCGTCAGCACCGGGATAGCCGACGAACCCTCGATTCGCCAGCCGCGCACGCCCGCGTCGCAGAACCACAGCGCGGCGTAGGCACCCTGCGCGTCGAGTTCGAACTGCGCGGCATAGCGCAGCGCACGCAGCACGGCGGCCGACTCGCCGTCGATCACGGTCAGGTCGATACCGGCCTGCGCGGCCACGTCGATGCGCCGCTCGAGCAACGCCAGCGGCGCCACCGCCACCGCGATCTCGCCGGATCGCACGCCGCCGTAGTGCCGCCAGTCGAACGCGAGACTGTCCGGCGCCAGCCCCGAGATGCGTTCGGCCGCCTGCCGCGCGGCGTCCGGAATGTCGCCGCGCCCGGCCAGATCGAGCGTCGCGGTGCGCATCTCGTCATCGTGCAGCGCCATCACGCCGCGCGCGTCGCACCGCACCTCGGCCGCCGACAGCCGCGACACGGCCGCCGCCAGCGATCGCGCGACCGCCGCCCAGCGTGCGTCTTCCGGCCCGCCCGCCAACCCGACCGGCTCCCGCTCGAGCCCCTCGACGCGCACGTCCGCGTCCCTGCCGCGCCGGCTCAGCACGGCCACCCTCACCTCGTGCGCACCGACGTCGATTCCCGTCGACCGGTGCCTGCCCTGTGCAAACCGCGCCACCCATCGTCCTGCCATCCCAGCCTCCCGAGATCGTCGCGACCCACGCCGCGTTTCCGAGACCTGATTCTGCAAAGCGGCGCATGCGGCCGACAGTCGGCCAAACGGCCAGCATCCGCTCGCGGTGGCCATGCGCGGACTATGCTGACGGCACGCCGACCCGCGGCTTTCCGACGGGCGGCCCCCGCGTCAGGACCGGTCTTACCGGGCAGCTATAATCGCGGGACTGTTTTCCGGTATGCCTATGCAATCCACGACTCCTACGTCCCCGCCTCCCGCCCCGGAGCCGAAGAAGCGGCCCTGGTGGCAAAAAGTCCTGCTCGGCTTCGCCGCGATGTGCGTGGCCCTCGTCGTGGCCGGCGGCCTCGTGCTCGGCTATGCGCTCGTCGTGGCCTGGCCGAACATGCCGTCGCTCGACGCGCTGACCGACTATCGGCCGAAGGTACCGCTGCGCATCTATACGTCCGATCACGTGCTGATCGGCGAATTCGGCGAGGAGCGCCGCGACGTCGTTCATTTCAAGGACGTGCCCGACTCGCTGAAGAAGGCGATCCTCGCGATCGAGGACGCGCGCTTCTACGATCACGGCGGCGTCGACCTCACCGGCATCATCCGCGCCGGCTTCGTCGCGCTGACGAACGGCCACGCGTCGCAGGGCGCGAGCACGATCACGATGCAGGTCGCGCGCAACTTCTTCCTGTCGAGCGAGAAGACCTACACGCGCAAGATCTACGAAATGCTGCTCGCGTACCGGATCGAGCGCGCGCTGACGAAGGATCAGATTCTCGAGGTCTACATGAATCAGATCTATCTCGGCCAGCGTGCGTACGGCTTCGCGAGCGCGGCGCGCGTCTATTTCGGCAAGGATCTGAAGGACATCACGCTCGCGGAAGCCGCGATGCTCGCGGGGCTGCCGAAGGCGCCGTCCGCGTATAACCCGGTCGTGAATCCGAAGCGCGCGAAGGTGCGCCAGGAATACATCCTGCAGCGGATGCTCGAGCTGAACTTCATCACGCGCGAACAGTACGACGAAGCCGCCGCGCAGCCGCTCGTCGTCAAGGGTCCGGGCCGCGATTTCAGCGTGCACGCCGAGTACGTCGCGGAAATGGTCAGACAGATGATGTATGCGCAGTATCGCGAGGAAACCTACACGCGCGGCTTCAACGTCGTCACGACGATCGACTCCGCGGACCAGCAGGTCGCGTACACCGCGCTGCGCAAGGGCATCATGGATTACGAGCGCCGCCACGGCTATCGCGGGCCGGAAGGCTTCATCGAACTGCCGGCCGGCGCCGACGATCGCGAACAGGCGATCGACGACGCGCTGCTCGAGCATCCCGACAACGGCGAGCTGATCGCCGCGGTCGTGACGGCCGCGAGCCCGCGCCAGATCACGGTGGCGTTCATCGACGGCAGCACGGCGACGATCGAGGGCGACAACCTGCGCTTCGCGTCGGGCGCGCTGTCGGCCAACGCGCAGCCGAACCGGCGCATCCGCCCCGGCGCGATCGTCCGGGTCGTGAAGAACGACGCCGGCAAATGGTCGATCACGCAGTTGCCGCAGGTCGAAGGCGCGTTCCTGTCGATCGTCCCGCAGGACGGGGCGATCCGCTCGCTCGTCGGCGGCTTCGACTACAACAAGAACAAGTTCAACCACGTCACGCAGGCGTGGCGGCAGCCCGGTTCGTCGTTCAAGCCGTTCATCTACTCGGCGTCGCTCGACAAGGGCCTCGGGCCCGCCACCGTGATCAACGACGGCCCGCTGTATTTCAGCGCCGCGGAAACCGGCGGCCAGCCGTGGGAGCCGAAGAACTACGGCGGCGGCTTCGAAGGCCCGATGTCGATGCGCACCGCGCTGCAGCGCTCGCGCAACCTCGTGTCGATCCGGATCCTGAATCACATCGGCACGAAATACGCGCAGCAATACATCACGCGCTTCGGCTTCGACGCCGAGCGCCATCCGGCCTACCTGCCGATGGCACTCGGCGCCGGCCAGGTCACGCCGCTGCAGATGGCCGGCGCGTATTCGGTCTTCGCGAACGGCGGCTATCGCGTCAATCCGTACCTGATCGCCGAAGTCACCGATCCGAACGGCGCGGTCGTCGCGCGCGCGCAGCCGCTCGTCGCCGAGCAGAACGCGCCGCGCGCGATCGACGCGCGCAACGCCTACGTGATGAACAGCCTGCTGCAGAGCGTCGCGCAGCGCGGCACGGGCGCGCGGACCAACGTGCTGAAGCGCACCGATCTCGCGGGCAAGACCGGCACGACGAACGACTCGCACGACGCGTGGTTCGCCGGCTACCAGCACACGCTCGCCGCGATCGCATGGATCGGCTATGACAATCCGCGCAGCCTCGGCGATCGCGAAACCGGCGGCGGCCTGTCGCTGCCGGTCTGGATCGACTACATGGGCGCTGCGCTGAAGGGCGTGCCGGAATTCAAGCCGACGGTGCCGGAAGGCGTCGAATCGCTCGGCGGCGAGTTGTACTTCACCGAGTTCACGCCGGGCCACGGCTTCGTGTCGACGGTCGGCGTGCCGCAGGCGCCCGCTGCGCAGAACGTCGACGAGGCCGTGCCGCACGTCGACGAGCAGGAGAAGCAGGACATCATGAACCTGTTCCGCGGCCACTGACCCGCGGCCCGGCCATGAAAAAAGCGCCCCGCGGGGCGCTTTTTCTTTGGGCACGACGCGCGGAGCGCTGCGCTCCCGCCGTTACGCGCTGAACGTGATCGGCAGGCCGGCCTGCTGGGTCGCGTAGTCGGTGAGCGCCGAGAAGAACTCGGTGCCCGTGCGCGTATCGCGCCATTCGCCGTCGATGAAACGGTAGTGGAATCCGCCGGCCTTCGCGGCGATCCACACCTCCTTCATCGGCGGCTGCAGGTTGACGATGATCTTCGAGCCGTTCTCGAACGTCAGCGTCAGCACGCTGCCATTGCGTTCCAGATCGATGTCGTGATCGCCGTCGTTCGCGACGTCCACGGTACGCTCGACGGCCGCCAGCACGGCCTCTGCACGGGCCAAGTATTCAGTATCGGACATGCTAAACTCTATCGGTTAAATTGTTCAGGGACGATCATGCGAGTCGTTTTCCGGATGAGCGCGATTGTAGCGGCTTTGGCGATTCTTGCCGGCTGCGGTCAAAGCGGCGCGCTCTATCTGCCCACCGTGCCTCCGATGCCCAAGCCGATCCAGCCGCAGAATACGCCGCCGTCGGACGTGAAACCGACCGACGAAAACGCGTCGTCCGACGAGTCGCCCGACACGTCCGGCTCGCCGCTCACGCTGTCGCCCGAACTGTCGAGCACATCGAACATGCCCGCCCCGGCATCGGGCCCGGCCGCGACGAAGTAACGACGCACTGCCGCCCGCGCGGCGCACGAAACGAGGCGATGACTTCCCGGTCATCGCCTTTTGTTTTTCAGCGGCCGCGCCGTCACGCGCGCACGCGGCGCCAGCCCCACGTCACCAGCCGCCAGCCGAGCAGCGCGGCGACGATCGCCGCGTAGAGCTTCGGCTGCGCAAGATCGTGCTTGCCCGCCCGCATCCACCAGAAGTGCAGCACGCCGAACAGCGCGATCGCGTAGATTGCGCTGTGCAGCGTCGCCCAGTGGCGACCGAGCCGGCGCACCATCGCGCGCGGCGACGTCGCGGCGAGCGGAATCAGCAGCACGAACGCCGCGAAACCGACCGTGATGAACGGGCGCTTGCCGACATCCTTCAGGATCGCGACGACGTCGAACCACTTGTCGAACCACAGGTAGGTCGTGAAGTGCAGCGTCGCGTAAAAGAACGCGAACAGCCCGATCATCCGACGAAAGCGCAGCAATGGCGCGAAGCCCGTGATGCGCCGCAGCGGCGTGACGGCCAGCGTGATGCACAACAGGACAAGCGTCCACAAGCCGGTCGAACGCGTGATGAATTCGATCGGGTTCGCGCCGAGCCGGTCGGTCAGCCCGAACAGCACGATGCGCGCGAGCGGGTAGAGGCCGGCCGCGAACACCAGCACCTTGGCCGGCGCGAGCCAGCGCGGCGCGGCAGGACGGTTCGCCCCGGCCCGCGCCGTGCGGGCGGCCTGCCCGGCGCCCGCGGCGCGCGCGGGTGTGAGCGTCGAAGGATGCATGTCGTTTCTCACGGTCGCGCTCAGAAATTCTTTTTCAGGTCCATGCCCTGATACATCGATGCGACCAAGTCGCCGTAGCCGTTGAACATCAGCGTCTTGCGCTTCGGCGTGAAGAAGCCGTCCTCGCCGATGCGCCGCTCGGTCGCCTGGCTCCAGCGCGGATGATCGACGTTCGGGTTCACGTTCGAATAAAAACCGTACTCGTTCGCCGCGTACGTGTTCCAGCTCGTCTTCGGCTGCTTGTCGACGAAGCGGATCTTCACGAGCGACTTCGCGCTCTTGAACCCGTATTTCCACGGCACGACGATCCGCACCGGCGCACCGTTCTGGTTCGGCAGCACCTGCCCGTAGACGCCCATCGTCAGCAGCGCCAGCGGATTCATCGCCTCGTCCATGCGCAGCCCTTCCGAATACGGCCAGTCGAGCACGGGCGTCGACAGGCCCGGCATCTGCGACGGATCGGCCAGCGTGACGAACTGCACGTATTTCGCGTTGCCAGTCGGCTGCACGCGCTTGATCAGCTCGGACAGCGGCACGCCGATCCACGGGATCACCATCGACCAGCCCTCGACGCAGCGCAGCCGGTACACGCGCTCCTCGAGCGGCGCGAGCTTCAGCAACTCGTCGAGATCGAACACCTTCGGGTGCTGCACCTCGCCTTCGACACTCACGCGCCACGGGCGCGGCCGCAACGTGCCCGCGTTCTGCGCCGGATCGCTCTTGTCGGTGCCGAATTCGTAGAAGTTGTTGTAGGACGTGATGTCCTTGAACGGCGTCACCTTGTCGATGGCGACGAATGTCGGGTTGGTTTTTGCCGCGAGCTTCGCCGCCCGCGCGTCGGGTGACGCATACGCGGCGAGCGCCGCGCCGCTGGTGCCGAACAGGCCGCCCGCGGCCGCGAGGCCGGCCGCCTGCAACACGCGCCGCCGATTCTCGAATACCGCGCGCGGCGTGATCTCGCTCGGCGCGATATCCGCGCCGGTCAGTACGTTACGCAAAGGGCGTTTGATCCACATCGTGCAGTTCCTCCCGCATGCGCGACGCGCATGCTTCATCAGCGTTCGACCCGGCCCGTCGCACGCCGTTCGACGCCCGGTTCGCCCGCCCATTACAAAAGAAAACCGCCGGGCACGCAGTGCACCGGCGGTCTATGGTCGGACGAGCGGCGGAAATCTTACAGCTTGCCGTAGCTGTGCAGCCCGGACAGGAACATGTTGACGCCGAGGAACGCGAACGTCGTGACCAGCAGGCCGGTGAGCGCCCACCAGGCGGCCACCGCGCCGCGCAGGCCCTTCATCAGCCGCATGTGCAGCCACGCCGCGTAGTTCAGCCACACGATCAGCGCCCAGGTTTCCTTCGGGTCCCAGCTCCAGTAGCCGCCCCACGCTTCGGCCGCCCACAGCGCGCCGAGGATCGTCGCGATCGTGAAGAACGCGAAACCGACCGCGATCGACTTGTACATCACGTCGTCGAGCACCTCCAGCGTCGGCAGGCGATCCGCGAGGATCCCGCGCTCCTTCATCAGGTACGCGACCGACACCATCGCCGACAGCGCGAAGCTGCCGTAGCCGATGAAGTTCGCCGGCACGTGGATCTTCATCCACCAGCTTTGCAGCGCCGGCACGAGCGGCTGGATCTGCTGCGCATCGCGCGCGACCGAGTACCACATCAGGAAGCCGACCGCCGCGCTGATGACCAGCAGCACGAACGCGCCGAGCGAACGCGTGCCGTAGTGGCCTTCGTAATACAGATAAAGCAGCGCCGTGATCAGGCTGAACAGGACGAACACTTCATAGAGGTTCGATACGGGGATGTGCCCGACGTCCGCACCGATCAGGTAGGACTCGTACCAGCGCACCATCAGCCCCGTGAAGCCCATCAGCACGGCGACCCACGTGAGCTTCTGGCCGATCGCGGCGCCCGTTTCGGCGCGCGCGAGCAGCCCGATCCAGTAGAAGATCGTCGCGAGCACGAACATCGCGCTCATCCACAGGATCGCCGACTGGCTCGACAGGAAGTACTTGAGGAAGAACGCCGAATCGGCGCGGGCGAGATCGCCCTGGTAGATCTGGATCGACAACAGCGACAGCACGGCGATCGACGCCATCATCAGCCGCGCGGGCTTCCAGCGCCAGCCGAGCGCGACGAGCGCCGGCACGGTGCCGATCATCACCGCCTTGTCGTAGTAATCCATGTGCGCGTTGTAGTGCACGAGCGCATAGCCCGCGCCCGCCACGAGCGCCAGGGCGAACAGCCAGTCGAACAGCGACAGGCGTGCGAGGAACGGACGCTCGTCGAACAACGGCGACGATGCCGGCGCCGGGGCCGACGCCGTACGGGAAGAGGAAACTTGCGTGAGATCCATGATGTTACCGGGTGGAATTCTCGGAATCGGAACCGCCGCCGACAGGCGGGCGGGCCGTCGAAGCCGCACCGGCGGGCGCGGCATCGCGAGGTGCGGCGCGCAAGGCGGCGCCGGCCGCGTCGCGCGTCTGCACGAATTCTTTCTCGAAATCGAAGGTCTTGCGGGCCGTGGACATTGCCATCACCACATCGACGCCCGAACCGGCGTCCTTCAGCCAGAACCAGAGTCGCCGCTCGCGCACGTAGAACATCGAGAAGATGCCGGCGACCAGCAGCAGGCTGCCAAGATACACCAGATTCTTGCCGGGTGCGCGCGTCAGCTGAAATACCGAAGCTTGCACCTGCTTGAAGGAATCAAGCTGCAAATAGACCGGCGATCCATACAAGAAGCTGTCGGATAGCGCGTTGATCGCGTTCTGCACGAAGCGGATCGTGTCGGTGCCCTGCTGCGCGGCCGGCTCGCCGGCACGCTCGCGCGCGATCTGCCAGACCTCCCACATCGAGCCCTCGAGCATCCGCAGCAGCAGGCTCGCGGCCTTCTCCTGCTCGCCCTTCGGCACCGAGCGGTCGATGAAGGTCGCCACCGCCTGAAATCCGCCGACCGGCTGGCCATCCGCGCCGCGGCCGACGCTGTCGTCGCTCGCCGCAAACAGGGTCAGCACCTTCGACGCGCTATCCTGCAGGCGGCCGCGCAGCGACGCGTCGCCCGGCAGCGAGCGCTGCGCGAAGCGCGCGGCGGCTTCGGTGCGCACGGCCGGATCCTCGAGCGCGGCGCGCAGGCGCATCCATTCGCCGATCGAATCCTGGCTGTCGGCCGGGATCCGCATGTAACGGAACGGATCGTTCGGGTTCGCGCGCACGCCGGCGAGGAACACGCGTTCGCCGTTCATGTCGACGGGCAGCATGTAGTTGTTGAATTCGCGCGCCTGGCCGTCCTTGCCGCGAATCTTGTACTGCACCGACGGGCCGATGTTGTGGAGCTGCGTCGGCTTCGACGTCTTCGCGCCCGAGCCGAGCCGCTCGTCGAATACTTCCTTCAGCGAGCTGGTCGTCGCGACACCACGCACGTCCGGCTTGCCGTTCGCGTCGGCCATGTTTTCGACGTTGATCGCGCGGAAATCGGAGAACTCGATCGTGTCGCCGTCGGCGCCCGGGACCTGCAGCGGCGCCGAGCTGCCGATCGTGCCCTTCACGGGAACGGTCGCCGCATGGCTGCCCGTCATCGGGTAGGCCGTCATCTGCATTTGCGAGCCGCCGTCCTGGAAGCTCGACTGGTAGATCGACACGCCCTTGTACGTGAACGGCTTGTTGACCTCGACCCGCGCCGGGATCTTCCGGCCGGTCTCGCGATCGATCACGACGATGTCGCTCGCGAACAGTTTCGGCATGCCCGTCGTGTAGTAATCGACGATGAACTTGTCGAGCTGGATCGAGAACGGCAGGTCCTGGATCAACGAGCCGCTCGGCTGGTTCAGGATCGCGGTCGACACGAACTGGCCCTCGGGCACCCACGCATAGCCGCGGAACGTCGGGTTCGACGCGGACAGGCGATGGTCGGGCGAAATCTCGCTGATCGTCGCGCTCGTGTTGACCGGGCTCTTGCCGAACATCCACATCTGGAATTTGATCGGCAGGTTGCTGTCGAGCAGGCCGCCGATACAGATCACGACGATCGCGAGGTGGGCGGAAATGTAGCCCCACTTGGTCATCGCGCCGCGCTTCGCGGAGATCAGCGTCGCGCCGTCGGTTTCACGCACGACGTGCTTGTAGCCGGCCTTCGTGACGAGCGTGGCGAGCGTCGCCGCGACCGTCGCGCGCGTGCCCGACGCCGTGTACTCGGCCTTGTGGTGGAACGCGCGCAGGCTGCCTTCGCGGACCTTGTCCTTCCAGCTCTTCGCATCGGCGAGCATCTTCGGCGCATTGCGGATCACGCACAGCGAGATCGACACGACGAGGAAGATCAGGATCAGCATGAACCACCACGCGCTGTACACGTTGTACAGGCCCAGCGAGCGGAAGATGTCCGCCCAGAACGGCCCGAACTGATTCACGTAGTTCGGATACGGATCGTCCTGGGTCAGGACCGTGCCGATGATGCTCGCGATCGACAGCACCACCAGCAGCGCGATCGCGAAGCGCATCGAGCTGAGCAGCTCGACCGCGCGTTTCGACGCACCCTGACTCGACTTCGACTGCAACCCCGACGTGGTAACGCTCATTCAAACTCCGACTCAGGGGAAACAGCCCCCACACTCACTATGTTCGCTGCGCCCCAACGGGCGATCGGCACGCTCGGGACGGCCCGGCGAGTGCCAACAAAAAAGGGCAAGGCGACCGCGAACAGCGGCGCCCCACCCTTTTCTTGTTCTGACTCCGGCCGCCCTTCGGGCGGCCGGTCATTCCATGCGCGGTTGACCGCTCAACGCAGACCCGCGATGTAATCGGCGACGGCCTTGATCTCGGTATCCGACAGCCGCGACGCGATCTGATGCATCGCCTCGTTGTTGTTGCGCGCGCCGGCACCCTGCTGGAACGCGGTCAACTGCGCGACCGTGTAATCGGCCCATTGCCCCGACAGACGCGGGTACTGGACCGGGATCCCCTGCCCCGTCGGCCCGTGGCAGCTCGCGCAGGCCGGTACGCCCTTCTCCGCGATGCCGCCGCGATAGATCTTCTGGCCGACCGGCACGGTCGCCGCATTGCGTGCGGTACCGAGCTTCGTCGTCTGCGACCCGTAGTACGCGGCGACGTTGCGCATGTCGTCCGCGCTCAACGCGCTCGCGAATCCGACCATCACCGCGTTGTTACGCACCGGCCCCTTCGCGCCCGGCTGCGTCTTGAAGTCGTTCAACTGCTTGACCAGATATTCGGGATGCTGGCCGGCGAGCTTCGGGAAACTGCCCGACGCACTATTGCCGTCGGCGCCGTGACACGACGCGCAGACCTGCCCGGCAATCGCCTTGCCGCGGTCCAGATCCGGCTTCGCCGCATCTGCCGCGTTTGCCTCCGCTACGAAACCTACGAACCCTGCTGCAACCTGAAGCACCATCAGAGACTTGCACAGTCGATTCATTCGCACACCCTGTTTCGTCTTGTGGGAATTTGAGGTTCTGCAAAAAACGACGGCGTTCAGTCTACCGCAGAAGCCACATAAAAGCGCGAGGCAGGCGCCCGTTGGCCTTCGGTAAAACCGCCGTATTGTACAATATCGTGCTGAAAGCTCCCGCGCCTATCGGGGCTACCCCGCCTCCACCAAGCGGCTCGCGCCGCCCGTCCTTCCGGTTCCCATGGCCTTTCTGCTCCATCAAGCCCGCTTCTACACGACCGTCAACCATCTGCGCGACCTGCCGCCGACGGTCCAGCCGGAAATCGCGTTCGCGGGCCGCTCGAATGCCGGCAAGTCGACGGCGATCAACGTGCTGTGCAACCAGAAACGGCTGGCCTTTGCGTCCAAGACGCCCGGCCGCACGCAGCATATCAACTACTTCTCCGTCGGCCCGGCCGCCGAGCCCGTCGCGAACCTCGTCGACCTGCCCGGCTACGGCTACGCGGAAGTGCCCGGTGCCGCGAAGGCGCACTGGGAAATGCTGCTGTCGTCCTATCTCGCGACGCGCTCGCAGCTTTGCGGCCTGATCCTGATGATGGATTCGCGCCGTCCGCTGACCGATCTCGATCGACGCATGATCGAGTGGTTCGCGCCGACCGGCAAGCCGATCCACACGCTGCTGACGAAGTGCGACAAATTGACGCGCCAGGAAAGCATCAATGCGCTGCGCAACACGCAGAAGGGGCTCGACGCGTATCGCGACCAGGGCGTGAAGGGCAAGCTGACGGTCCAGCTGTTCTCGGCGCTGAAGCGTACGGGGCTCGACGAGGCCCATGAACTGATCGAGAGCTGGCTGCGGCCGTCCGTCGCCGACGAAAAAAGCGAGCCTGTAGCACAATGAGCGGGCAACGCGCGGCTGGGATCGGCTGTGCGCACCTGACGGTACCTGCGGATTCGGCCGGCTCATAAAAAAACCCGCCGTTGAACGGCGGGTCAAACAGCCTAATCGAAAAACGACAGGCACCCGCTCAGGGAGGAGAAGCGGGGAGCTGCACGCAACGCGTGCCGCTCGATCGCTATCATATACCAACGATCTCGAAAATGACCTAAGGGTTCCGTAAGGTCTTCTTGCCCTGATTTCTGCCAAATCGCCATGAGCTTCCATCCGCTTCATCGTCCGCGCCGGATGCGCCGCGACGACTTCTCCCGCCGCCTGATGCGCGAAAACCGCCTGACCACCGACGACCTGATCTACCCGGTGTTCGTCGTCGAAGGCACCCAGCAACGCCAGCCCATCCCGTCGATGCCCGGCGTCGAGCGCGTGTCGGTCGACCTGCTGATGCAGGTCGCCGAGCAGTGCGTCGAACTCGGCGTGCCCGTGCTGTCGCTGTTCCCGGCCATCGAGCCATCGCTGAAGACGCCCGACGGCCGCGAGGCGGCCAATCCCGAAGGCCTGATTCCGCGCGCCGTGCGCGAGCTGAAGAAGCGCTTCCCCGAGCTCGGCGTGCTGACCGACGTCGCGCTCGATCCGTACACGAGCCACGGCCAGGACGGCGTGCTCGACGAGAACGGCTACGTGATCAACGACGACACGATCGAAATCCTGATCGAACAGGCGCGCGCGCAGGCGGAAGCCGGCGTCGACATCGTCGCGCCGTCGGACATGATGGACGGCCGCATCGGCGCGATCCGCGAGATGCTGGAAAGCGACGGTCATATCCATACGCGGATCATGGCCTATTCGGCGAAGTTCGCATCGGCGTTCTACGGCCCGTTCCGCGACGCGGTCGGTTCGGCATCCAATCTGGGCAAGGGCAACAAGATGACCTACCAGATGGATCCGGCGAACAGCGACGAAGCGCTGCGCGAAGTACGCCTCGACATCGACGAAGGCGCCGACATGGTGATGGTCAAGCCCGGCATGCCGTATCTCGACATCGTGCGCCGCGTGAAGGACGAGTTCCGCTTCCCGACCTACGTGTACCAGGTGAGCGGTGAATACGCGATGCTGAAGGCCGCCGCGATGAACGGCTGGCTCGACCACGACAAGGTCGTGCTCGAATCGCTGCTCGCGTTCAAGCGCGCGGGCGCCGACGGCGTGCTCACGTACTTCGCGCTCGATGCCGCGCGTCTGCTGAAAGCGCAGCGCTGATCGCGCACCGGCGCGCATCAGCAAAAACGGCGGGACACTTCGGTGTCCCGCCGTTTTTTGTTTATCGCCGATCGAAGCTGTCAGCCGGCCCGAATCTGCGATTCGCCGGTTCGCCCCGGCAAGCCATCGTCATACCGTCGGCACGGCCGCCCGATCGAGGCTGCGCAGGAACGTGTCGGCCGCCTGATAGCCGACCACCCGGCCGATCTCGTTGCCGTTGCGATCGAAAAAGATGATGCCCGGCGGCCCGAACAGGTTGAAGCGCTTGAGCAGCGCCTGATCGTCCGGGTTGTTCGCGGTGACGTCCGCGCGCACGAGGTGAAGCCGCGCGAGCCGCGCCTGCACGCGCGCGTCGGTGAACGTCAGATGCTCCATCTCCTTGCAGCTCACGCACCAGTCGGCATAGAAGTCGAGCATCACGGGCCGGCCCGACGTCTTCAGCAACGCGTCGAGTTCGCCGCTGGAGCGCACCGGCGCGAACGCGGGGCCGTCCGCGGCAGCCGCACCGGCCGTCGCCGCACCGCCGGACGCCGCCGTACGCGCCGCCAGCACGGCCAGCGGCTTGACGGGATCGGTCGAGCCCGCAGCCAGGCCCACGAGCAGCGTCGCGGCCCAGATCGCGAGCGCGGCGCCCACGCCGCGGCCCAGGCGACGCCAGATCGACGCGGCGCCGGCGTTCGGCGTGAACAGGCCGAGCGCCGCCGCCGCGATCAGCAGCCACAACGCCGCGAGCACCATCTTCAGCCCGCCGGCCAGCACCGGCCACACGATCCACAGCGCGGCCGCGAGCAGCACGATGCCGAAGAACACCTTCACGCCGTCCATCCACGCGCCGGCGCGCGGCAGCACCGTCCCGGCCCCGACGCCGACCACCAGCAGCGGCACGCCGAGGCCGAGCCCCATCGCGAACAGCGCCGCGCCGCCGAGCAACGCGTTGCCGGTATGCGCGATGAACGCGAGCACCGCGAACAGCGGCGCCGTCATGCACGCGCCGACGACCAGCGCCGACAACGCGCCCATCGCCGCGACCGCGACGAAGTGGCCGCCCTGGCGCGCGCTCGATGCCTCGGCCGCGCCGTTCTGCCAGCGCTCCGGCAACGCGATGTCCTTGCCCGAGATCAGCGACACTGCAAACGCGGTCAGCAGCACGCCGAACGCGCCAAGCACCCACGGATTCTGCAGCCACGCGCCGAGGCTCTGGCCAACCAGCGCGGCGGCGATGCCGAGCACCGTGTAGACCAGCGCCATGCCGACCACGTAGGTCAACGACAACGCAAAGCCACGCGCATGCGTCGCGCGCGTGCCCTGGCCGATGATGATCGCGGACACGATCGGAATCATCGGATACGAACACGGCAGCAGGCTCAGCACGACGCCCGCGACGAAGTAGAGCGCGACGATCGTGAAGAAGCCGTGGCCTTCGAGCAGCGACTGCGCGAAATCGGCGCTCGTGACCTTGTCGAACCAGCTACCCGCGGCAGCCGTGTCGCCGGACGACGATGCGGCGCCGAGCGCGGCGCCATCGACCTTCATCACGTGCTCGGCCGGCGGATAGCAGATCCCTTCGTCCGCGCAGCCTTGCGACGTCACCGCGAGCTCGAACGGCCCGGCTGCCTGCTTCACCGGCACGTGAACGACGACTTCGTCGCGATAGGTCTCGACGTCCTTCTGGAACGTCTGGTCGAACTTCACGTGGCCGGCCGGGAACTGCGGCTCGCCGAGTGTCGCCTGGCCACTCTTCACCGCGAACGCGAACCGCTCGCGATACATGTAATAGCCGCTGGCGATCTTGAAGCGGACGTCCACCTGTCCCGGCGATTCGCTCGCGCTGAACTTGAACGCGACCGACGGATCGAGGAAATCGTCGGCCGCGCGCGCGACGGACAGACCGCCCAGCACGAACACGAACGACAACAGGACCGCAAGAAACCGCAGCGCGCGCACGCGCACCGAAAGCGCCATACCGTTAAACATGAAATAGACGTTGAGTTTCGTTGGTCACCCACTGGCCATACGCGGCCGATGCCGTCGTTTGCCACGAGACGATTTCAGGCGTCTCGTAAGGATGATGCGCGACAATAAATCGCTCCAGTTCGAGCGCCCGCACGGGACTCGTCTTGAACAGCAACTGGATCTCTTCGGCCGTTTCGACCTTGCCCTGCCAGTGATAGCGCGACTTGATCGTGCCGAGCTCCGATACGCATGCGGCCAGCCGCGCGTCGAGCGCGCCGTCGGCAAGCGCCGCAGCCGTCGCCGCATCGGGCACCGTCGTCAGCATCAGCACCACTATCATCCGCGCCCTCCTCGCTGGTCTGCCGGCTCCTGCCGGCGCCGGTCACCCCCGTTCAGGGGCCGCACCGGTTGCCCCGTATCGTAGCGCAGCCCGCGCGACGCTGCCGGCGTCGGCCTGCGACAATCGATCGCAGCCGACATCCCAAAACAAAAAGGGCCAAGCATTCGCTCGGCCCCTTTCAGATCCTGCTGCGTACCGGAAGCTTACTCAGCTTCTTGCACGTTTTCCGTTTCGTCGACTTCCGGACGGTCGAGCAGTTCGACCAGTGCCATCGGTGCGTTGTCGCCCACGCGGAAGCCGAACTTCAGCACGCGCAGGTAGCCGCCCGGACGGTTCGCGAAACGCGGACCGAGCACGTCGAACAGCTTCGCCACCGAGTCACGATCGCGCAGGCGGTTGAACGCCAGGCGACGGTTTGCCAGCGACGGCTTCTTGCCGAGCGTGATCAGCGGCTCGACGACTTTACGGAGTTCCTTCGCCTTCGGCAGCGTCGTCTTGATGACTTCGTGCTCGATCAGCGAGTTGGACATGTTACGGAGCATAGCCAGACGGTGGCTGCTCGTGCGGTTCAGTTTCCGCAGACCATGACGATGGCGCATTTCAGTTTCCTTGATTCAAAGTTTTGATCCAGCTCTTCTATCGCACCTCGGAGGGTGCACGGGCCGGTAACGAAAAAAAGCAAGATGCGGATTTTAAAGGAAAATCCGCATCTTTGCCAACTACAGCAACAACCGGGCTTACTTGTCGAGACCAGCCGGCGGCCAGTTCTCGAGCTTCATGCCCAGCGTGAGACCGCGCGAAGCGAGCACTTCCTTGATCTCGTTGAGCGACTTGCGACCGAGGTTCGGCGTCTTCAGCAGCTCGTTTTCCGTGCGCTGGATCAGATCGCCGATGTAGTAGATGTTCTCGGCCTTCAGGCAGTTCGCCGAACGAACCGTCAGCTCGAGATCGTCCACCGGACGCAGCAGGATCGGATCGATCTGCGGTGCACGCGACGGCGCTTCGGCTGCCGTTTCCGTGCCTTCCAGCGCCGCGAACACGGACAGCTGGTCGACCAGGATGCGGGCCGACTGGCGGATCGCTTCTTCCGGCGTGATCACGCCGCTCGTCTCGATGTTCATCACGAGCTTGTCGAGGTCGGTACGCTGCTCGACACGTGCGCTTTCAACCGCGTAGCTCACGCGGCGAACCGGCGAGAACGAGGCGTCGAGGACGATGCGGCCGATGATCTTGGCCGTGTCTTCGCCGTAGCGACGGACGTTGCCGGGCACGTAGCCGCGACCCTTTTCGATCTTGATCTGAACGTCGAGCTTGCCACCCTTCGACAGGTGCGCAATCACGTGATTCGGGTTGATGACTTCGCAATCATGAGCCAGCTCGATATCGCCGGCCGTCACGACGCCTTCGCCTTCCTTGCGCAGCGTAACCGTCACTTCGTCACGGTTATGCAGCTTGAACACCACGCCCTTCAGGTTCAGCAGCAGGTTGACGACGTCTTCCTGCACGCCATCCAGCGTCGAGTACTCGTGCACCACGCCTGCGATCGTGACTTCGGTCGGCGCGTAGCCTACCATCGACGACAGCAGCACGCGGCGAAGCGCATTGCCCAAGGTGTGGCCGTAACCGCGTTCGAACGGTTCCATGACCACCCTCGCGTGGTTCTCGCCCAGCGATTCCACGGCGATGATCTTGGGTTTCAGCAAACTGGTTTGCATGGGCTTTCCTTTTCAATACCCTCGGCTCGTTACACCGATAAGGCTGACCGGTAACAACCAGAAAATAAACAGCCGAGGCCCCTCCTTGCGCAACGCAATCGGGGTACCTCGGCCGTCAATCGGATTAACGCGAATACAATTCGACGATCAGGCTTTCGTTGATGTCGCCTGCGATTTCAGCGCGTTCCGGCATTTGCTTGAACGTGCCTTCGAACTTCTTCGCATCGACTGCAACCCAGCTCGGCATCCCGCCTTGCTCGGCCAGCGACAGCGCTTCGACGATACGCGCCTGCTTCTTCGCCTTTTCGCGGATCGCGACGACGTCACCCGCCTTCACTTGCTGCGACGGGACGTTCGCGACGACGCCGTTCACGGTGATCGACTTGTGGCTCACCAGCTGACGCGCTTCAGCGCGGGTCGAGCCGAAGCCCATGCGATACACGACGTTGTCGAGGCGCGACTCGAGCAGTTGCAGCAGGTTTTCACCCGTGTTGCCCTTGCGGCGATCGGCTTCGGCGAAGTAACGACGGAACTGACGCTCCAGCACGCCGTAGATACGCTTGACCTTCTGCTTTTCGCGCAGCTGCGTACCGTAGTCGGACGTACGTGCGCCCGAGGTACGGCCGTGCTGACCCGGCTTGCTGTCGAGCTTGCACTTGTCGGCGAGCGAGCGGCGTGCGCTCTTCAGGAACAGGTCGGTGCCTTCACGGCGGGACAGCTTGGCTTTGGGGCCGATATAACGTGCCACTTTGCATTCCTTTATCAATCAGTCACGCGGATCGAAATCCGCGCTAGTCCGCTCCCTTTGGGGCGAACGGTGGGCTTAGTCAATCAAAAAAGCAACGCCCGTCGACGCTGAGCGGCGACAGGCAATGCGCTAGCACGAACGTGCCAGCACATCCTTAGATACGACGACGCTTCGGCGGGCGGCAGCCGTTGTGCGGAATCGGGGTGACGTCCGAAATCGCGGTGATCTTGATGCCGAGGCCGTGCAGTGCGCGCACTGCCGACTCGCGACCCGGGCCCGGGCCCTTGATCCGCACTTCCAGATTCTTCACGCCGTATTCCATCGCGACGCGGCCAGCCGACTCGGCTGCGACCTGAGCAGCGAACGGCGTCGATTTGCGCGAGCCCTTGAAGCCCTGACCGCCCGACGTCGCCCATGCCAGAGCGTTGCCTTGGCGATCGGTGATCGTGATGATCGTGTTGTTGAACGACGCGTGAACGTGAACCACGCCTTCAGCGACGTTCTTCTTAACCTTCTTGCGAACGCGTTGCGCCGCGGTGTTCGAAGCCTTAGCCATTACGTTTTCCTGTAACTGTCAGTTCCGCTTACTTCTTCAGCGCTTGCGCTGCACGACGCGGACCCTTGCGGGTACGTGCGTTCGTACGCGTACGCTGACCGCGCATCGGCAGGCCCTTGCGATGACGGACGCCGCGGTAGCAACCGAGGTCCATCAGGCGCTTGATGTTCATCGTCACTTCACGGCGCAGATCGCCTTCGACGACAAACTTGCCTACTTCTTCACGCAGCTTTTCCAGGTCTGCGTCGGTCAGATCCTTGACCTTCTTCGAAAAATCGACGCCAGCTGCCACGCAGATGCTGCGCGAACGGGTGCGGCCGATACCGAAGATAGCCGTCAGGCCGATCTCGGTATGCTGGTGATTCGGGATGTTAACCCCTGCGATACGAGCCATTGTTTTTCCTCAAACAAAAAGCGCAAACAAACGCGCGGTCAGCCTTGGCGCTGCTTGTGGCGCGGATCCGAGCTGCAGATCACGCGAACGACGCCTTTGCGCTTGATGATCTTGCAATTGCGGCAAATGCGCTTAACCGATGCCATCACTTTCATGATAATACCCTTTTTTCAAATCACTTCGCCCGGAACACGATCCGCGCACGAGACAGATCGTAAGGCGTCAATTCAACCGTCACCTTGTCGCCCGGCAGGATGCGGATGTAGTGCATCCGCATCTTCCCGGAAATATGCCCCAACACGACATGGCCGTTTTCCAGCTTCACGCGGAAGGTCGCATTCGGGAGGTTTTCAATCACCTCACCCTGCATCTGGATTACATCGTCTTTGGCCATAGTCCTTTCAACGCATCGGGATGTTGCCGCCCTTGAAGTTAGCCTTCTTGAGCAGTGACTCATACTGTTGCGACATAACGTACGACTGCACCTGCGCCATAAAGTCCATCGTGACGACGACAATGATCAGCAGCGACGTTCCACCAAAATAAAACGGCACGTTCCAGCGCAGCACCAGGAATTCCGGCAGCAGACACACGAAGACGATGTAGATCGCACCGGCCAGCGTCAGACGCGTGAGGATGCGGTCGATATATCGTGCGGTCTGATCGCCCGGACGGATGCCCGGAACAAACGCGCCGCTCTTCTTCAGGTTGTCTGCGGTCTCCCTGCTGTTGAACACCAGTGCGGTGTAGAAGAAGCAGAAAAACACGATTGCCAGCGTGTACAGCAGCACATAGACCGGCTGGCCCGGCTTCAGCGCTTCCGCAACGTTATGCAACGTATTGGAAATCCAGCTTCCTGTCGGCTGACCGGTACTGAACCAGCCGAGAATCGTTGCCGGGAACAGAATGATCGACGATGCAAAGATCGGCGGAATCACGCCCGACATGTTCAGCTTCAGCGGCAGATGCGACGACTGCCCACCGTAGATCTTGTTGCCGACCTGACGCTTTGCGTAGTTCACGAGGATCTTGCGCTGACCGCGTTCGATGAACACGACCAGGTAAGTCACCGCGGCGATCAGAACGACGATGATGATCGCCGAAATGATGCTCATCGAACCCGTACGCACCAGCTCGAACAACCCACCCACGGCATTCGGGAACCCTGCTGCGATCCCGCCGAAGATGATGATCGAGATACCGTTGCCCAGACCACGCTCGGTAATCTGCTCACCGAGCCACATCAGGAACATCGTGCCCGTTACCAGCGTCACGACCGTCGTCAGACGGAACAGCATGCCGGGATCGGTGACGAGGCCCGGCTGGTTTTCCAGCGCAGCCGCGATACCGAATGCCTGGAAGGTCGCGAGCACCACGGTGAAATACCGCGTGTACTGCGTGATCTTCCGTTGCCCTGCCTGCCCTTCCTTCTTCAGCGCCTCGAGCTGCGGCGAAACGATCGCCAGCAACTGCATGATGATCGACGCCGAGATGTACGGCATGATCCCCAGCGCAAAGATCGTGAAGCGGGAAAGCGCGCCACCCGAGAACATGTTGAACATGCCCAGGATGCCGCCCGCCTGGCTCTGGAACAGCTTTGCCAGTTGATCCGGATCGATGCCCGGCACGGGAATGTGCGCGCCGATGCGATAGACGATCAGCGCCAGGAGCAGGAACATCGCTCGCCGGCGCAGATCGCCGAATTTCGCCGTGCTTCGACCGGGTTTTGCAAGACTCGGGCTGTTAGCCAAGTACCTTCTCCGATGAATGCAAGTGACGACGCGCTACGCGTGTCACTCGGCGAACGAACCGCCAGCCGCTTCGATCGCAGCGCGCGCACCCTTGGTGGCACCGAGACCCTTCACGACGATCTTGCGCTTCAGTTCGCCCGTCGCGATGATCTTTGCGCTCTTCGTCAGCTCGCCGACCAGGCCGGCTTGCTTCAGTGCGAGCAGATCGATCTCGTCGACCGGCAGCTTCTCGAGGTCGCCCAGGCGCACTTCACCGACGAATTCCTTCGTCAGCGACGTGAAGCCGCGCTTCGGCAGACGACGTTGCAGCGGCATCTGACCGCCTTCGAAACCGACTTTGTGGAAGCCGCCCGAACGCGATTTCTGACCCTTGTGACCACGGCCAGCCGTCTTGCCGAGGCCCGAACCGATGCCACGACCGACGCGACGCTTGGCGTGCTTGGCGCCAGCTGCCGGCTTCAGGTTATTCAATTCCATATCAACTCCTTGATCCGTAGGGCCGCTTACGCGATGACCTTAACGAGGTACGAGACCTTGTTGATCATGCCGCGGACCGCCGGCGTGTCCTGCAGCTCGCTAACCGAGTTGAGTCGGCGCAGGCCCAGGCCACGCACGGTCGCGCGGTGCGATTCGCGGGTCCCGATCAGGCTCTTGACGAGCTGAACCTTGACAGTTTTTTCAGACATGGTGACCACCCGGGCTTAGCCCAAAATTTCTTCGACGGACTTGCCGCGCTTCGCCGCGATGTCTGCCGGGGTCGACTGCTTGCGCAGGCCGTCCAGCGTGGCGCGAACGAGGTTGTACGGGTTCGTCGAACCGTGGCTCTTCGCCACGACGTTCTGAACGCCCATCACGTCGAACACTGCGCGCATCGGGCCGCCGGCGATCACGCCCGTACCTGCCTTCGCCGGAGCGAGGAGGACAGCGGATGCGCCGTGCTTGCCGTGCACTTCGTGTTGCAGCGTGCCGTTCTTGAGCGGCACCTTGAACATGTTGCGGCGAGCTTGTTCCATTGCCTTCTGGACAGCGACCGGCACTTCCTTCGCCTTGCCCTTGCCCATACCGATGCGGCCATCACCGTCGCCAACCACGGTCAGTGCGGCGAAGCCGAGAATACGGCCACCCTTCACGACCTTGGTCACGCGGTTGACCGAAATCATCTTTTCGCGAAGGCCGTCGTCGCGCTCGTCAGCCTGAACTTTCGCTTGCATCTTTGCCATGACGAATTCCTTCCTTAGAACTTGAGCCCAGCTTCGCGAGCTGCCTCAGCCAGCGCCTTGACGCGGCCGTGGTAGCGGAAGCCCGAGCGGTCGAAGGCGACGGATTCGATGCCGGCAGCCTTTGCCTTTTCGGCAATACGCTTGCCGATCAGCGTCGCGGCATTGACGTTGCCGCCCTTGCCCGACTTGTCGGCCAGTTCTGCGCGCACTTCCGCTTCGAGCGTCGACGCGCTGGCCAGCACCTTGGTGCCGCAGGGCGAGAACACTTGAGCGTAGATGTGCGTGTTCGTGCGATGCACGGCGAGACGCGCGACCTGCAGCTCAGCGATCTTGATACGCGTCTGGCGAGCGCGGCGCAGGCGAGATTGAGTCTTATCCATGATTGCGCACCCTTACTTCTTCTTCGTTTCTTTGAGGATCACAACCTCGTCGGCATAACGCACGCCCTTGCCCTTGTACGGCTCCGGCGGACGGTAACCGCGGACTTCCGCAGCCACTTGACCGACTTGTTGCTTGTTGATCCCCTTGATCACGATTTCGGTTTGCGTCGGGGTTTCAGCCTTGACGCCTTCCGGCATCTGGTGCACCACCGGGTGCGAGAAACCCAGCGACAGGTTCAGCTTGTCGCCTTGCGCTTGCGCACGGTAACCGACGCCAACCAGCGTCAGCTTGCGCTCGAAACCCTTGGTCACGCCGTGCACGGCATTCGCGATGATCGCGCGCATCGTGCCCGACAGTGCATTTGCTTCGCGGCTTTCGTCGACCGGCGACAGATTCAGCGTGCCGTCGTTGTTCGCCACGTTCACGAGCGGATTGATCGCTTGCGTGATGGTGCCCAGCGGGCCCTTGACGGTGATTGCACCGTCGGCCAGCTTGACTTCCGCGCCTTGCAGCGCGATCGGGCTCTTACCTACTCGAGACATGTTTCTCTCTCCTCGGCTTTAAGCGACGTAGCAGATGACTTCGCCGCCGACGCCGGTAGCGCGCGCCTTGCGGTCGGTCATCACGCCCTTCGGCGTCGACACGATTGCCACACCGAGGCCATTCATGACCTGCGGAATGTCGTTACGGCCGCGGTACACGCGCAGACCAGGCTTCGACACGCGCTCGAGGCGTTCGATGACCGGGCGACCTGCGTAGTACTTCAGCGCGATATTCAGTTCGGACTTCGCACCTTCCGCCTTCACGGCGAAATCGTCGATATAACCTTCGTCCTTCAGGACTTGCGCGATTGCAACCTTGACCTTCGACGAGGGCATCGCGACCGATACCTTCTCGACCATCTGCGCGTTGCGGATGCGAGTCAGCATATCGGCGATAGGATCACTCATGCTCATTTACGTTTCTCCTATTACCAGCTCGCCTTGGTCAGGCCAGGAATCTCGCCACGGAATGCGATTTCACGAATCTTGTTACGCGCGAGGCCGAATTTACGGAACGTGCCACGCGGACGGCCCGTGATCGCGCAGCGGTTACGCTGGCGGGTCGGGTTTGCGTTGCGGGGCAGTTGCTGCAGCTCCAGGCGTGCTTCGTAGCGCTCTTCTTCCGACTTGCTTTGGTCTTCGACGATCGCCTTCAGCGCTTCGCGCTTTGCTGCGAACTTCGCGACCAGGCGGGCGCGCTTCTTTTCACGTTCGATCAGTGCCAGTTTAGCCACGGTAACCTCAGTTTCTGAACGGGAACTTGAAGCTGGCGAGCAGAGCCTTTGCTTCGTCGTCGGTCTTCGCAGTCGTCGTGATGCTGATGTTCAGCCCACGCAGTGCGTCGATCTTGTCGTAATCGATTTCGGGGAAAATGATCTGCTCTTTCACACCGATGTTGTAGTTGCCACGGCCATCGAAAGCACGACCCGACACGCCGCGGAAGTCACGCACGCGGGGCAGGGCAACCGTCACGAAACGGTCGAGGAATTCGTACATCGCGCGGCCACGCAGCGTCACCATCGCGCCGATCGGGTAACCCTGGCGGATCTTGAAGCCTGCGATTGCCTTGCGGGCCTTCGTGACGACCGGCTTCTGGCCGGCGATCTTCGTGAGGTCGCCAACGGCGTTCTCGATGATCTTCTTGTCAGCGATCGCTTCGCCAAGACCCATGTTCAGCGTGATCTTGGTGATGCGCGGCACTTCCATGACCGACTTGTAACCGAACTTCTCGATCAGGCCGGGCACAACCTTTTCTTTGTAAAACTCTTGAAAACGAGCCATTTTTTACTCCGCTGCGTCAGGCGCTCAGTACGGCACCGGTCGTCTTCAGGAAGCGAACCTTCTTGCCTTCCTCGACCTTGATGCCAACACGCGACGCCTTGCCATTCGCGTCGACCAGTGCGACGTTCGAAATATGCAGGGGCATCGTCTTCGCTTCCACGCCGCCCGTCGTACCCTTCATCGGGTTCGGCTTCACATGCTTCTTGACGAGGTTGATACCTTCAACCGTCACATGTTCAGCACCGACAGCCAGCACGACGCCGCGCTTGCCCTTGTCCTTGCCAGTGACGACGATGACTTCGTCACCTTTGCGAATCTTGTTCATCGCGACTCCTTACAGCACTTCCGGCGCCAGCGAAACGATCTTCATGAATCGTTCGCTACGCAGCTCACGCGTCACCGGCCCGAAAATACGGGTGCCGATCGGCTCGAGCTTGTTATTCAAAAGCACAGCGGCGTTGCCGTCGAACTTGATCAGCGAGCCGTCTTGACGGCGCACGCCCTTGGCGGTGCGGACCACCACGGCGTTGTAAATTTCGCCTTTCTTCACGCGCCCGCGCGGCGTTGCCTCTTTGACGCTCACCTTGATGATGTCGCCAATGCCGGCATAACGACGCTTCGAGCCGCCGAGCACCTTGATGCACAGGACTTCACGTGCACCCGTGTTGTCGGCTACTTCGAGCCGAGATTCGGTCTGGATCATGGTTTGTCTTTCCCAACTTAATCCGGATGCACCACCATGATGCATTCGGTCAGTCTTGGTCCCGTCAGCCAATCGGCTGCTTGGGTTGGAACAGCAGCGACGGCAAACGAAACCCGCCATCGCAATTCGGTGAATCTTTCGGACAGGCAGGCGCCAGTCCGCTTCCCCCACCAACTTCGCCCGCGACGGGGCTCCCATAAAGAGGGAAGACCGGGATTATAACAAATAATCCCGGTCACGCAAGCAAAAACTTTGCGATTTCAAGCACTTCGTGGAGAAGTGCCCGTTACTGCCTACTGCGCTGCCCGCTTAGATGACGCGAGCGGCTTCGACGAGGCGCGACACCGTCCAGGCCTTCGTCTTCGAAACAGGACGCGTTTCCTGAATTTCGACGAGATCGCCTTCGTTGTAGGTGTTCGCTTCATCGTGCGCGTGGTACTTCTTCGAACGCACGACATACTTGCCGTAGATCGGGTGCTTGACGCGGTGCTCGATCAGCACGGTGACGGTCTTGTCCATCTTGTTGCTGACGACCCGACCGACCAGCGTCCGCTTCAGCGAGGTTTTCACGCTATCGTTCATTTCTGGTTCGCCTTCTGAGTCATGACGGTCCGCACACGTGCGATGTCGCGACGAACCTTCTTCAGCTGGCTCGTGTTCGTGAGCTGCTGGGTCGCGAGTTGCATGCGCAGGCCGAATTGCGCCTTCAGCAGGTCCGCCAGCTCCTTGTTGAGCGCGGCCTGGTCTTTCTGGAGAAGTTCGGAAGCCTTCATGTTTTCTCCTTAGGCGCCGAGCTGGCGCACGATGAATGCCGTCTTCAGCGGCAGCTTGGCTGCAGCCAGACGGAACGCTTCGCGTGCCAGTTCTTCGGTTACGCCGTCCATTTCATAGAGCATCTTGCCCGGCTGAATCTCGGCGACGTAGTACTCCGGGTTACCCTTACCGTTACCCATACGCACTTCGGCCGGCTTCTGCGAAATCGGCTTGTCCGGGAAGATCCGGATCCAGATACGGCCGCCACGCTTGATGTGACGCGTCATTGCACGACGCGCCGCTTCAATCTGACGTGCGGTCAAACGACCGCGACCGATCGCCTTCAGGCCGAATTCACCGAACGACACTGCGTTGCCGCGCGTCGCCTTGCCGGTGTTACGACCCTTCTGCTCTTTACGATACTTTCTGCGTTTCGGTTGCAGCATCGTTATTCTCCAGTCTTGCCGTCTTCGGGCTTGCCGGCGCCACGGCGCGGTGCGCCACGACGAGCACCCGGAGCGCCGCCTTCGCCGTCACGGCGCGGACGACGGTCGCCCGGACGCGCATTGCGACGCGGACGCTTGTCTTCGGCTACTTCTTCCACCACCGGTGCGTCGTTGCGGCCGAGCGTATCGCCCTTGTAGACCCACACCTTGACGCCGATGATCCCGTAAGTCGTCTTCGCTTCCGAAGTCGCGTAGTCGATATCAGCACGCAGCGTGTGAAGCGGCACGCGACCTTCGCGATACCACTCCGTACGAGCGATTTCGATACCGTTCAGACGGCCTGCGCTCATGATCTTGATGCCTTGGGCACCCAGACGCATCGCGTTCTGCATCGCACGCTTCATCGCGCGACGGAACATGATCCGGCGCTCGAGCTGTTGCGTGATCGAGTCAGCGATCAGCTGAGCATCGGTTTCCGGCTTGCGGATTTCTTCGATGTTGACGTGAACCGGCACGCCCATGCGGCGTTGCAGTTCCGTCTTCAGCTGTTCGATATCCTCGCCCTTCTTGCCGATGACCACGCCCGGACGCGAGCTGTAAATCGTGATGCGCGCGTTCTTCGCCGGACGCTCGATGACGACCCGACCGACCGAAGCGTTCTTCAGCTTCTTCTTCAGGTATTCACGAACACCGATGTCTTCCTGCAGCATCGCCGCGAAATTGTTGTTGTTCGCGTACCAACGCGAAGCCCAATTGCGGCTGACAGCCAGGCGGAAGCCAGTCGGATGAATTTTCTGTCCCATCGTATGGCTCCTTAATTCCCGACCGTCACAGTGATGTGACAGGATTGCTTCTCGATGCGGTTACCGCGGCCCTTTGCGCGCGCGGTGAAACGCTTGAGCGATGCAGCCTTGTCGACGTAGATGCTCTTGATCTTGAGCTCGTCGATATCAGCGCCTTCGTTGTGCTCCGCATTCGCGATTGCCGACAGCACAACCTTCTTCACGATGCCAGCCGCCTTCTTCGGCGAGAACGTCAGAACGTTCAGCGCCTTGTCGACCGGCAAACCGCGGATCTGGTCAGCCACAAGGCGCGTTTTTTGCGCCGAGATGCGGGCACCGCGATGAATTGCTTTCACTTCCATCTTGATTGCCCCTTATTTCTTGGCCTTCTTGTCGGCTGCGTGACCCTTGAACGTACGGGTCAGTGCGAACTCGCCAAGCTTGTGGCCGACCATGTTTTCCGAGATGTACACCGGAACGTGTTGACGGCCGTTGTGAACAGCGATCGTCAGGCCGATGAAATCCGGCAGAATCGTCGAGCGACGCGACCAGGTCTTGATCGGCTTTTTGTCGCGCGAAGCTGCAGCCGCCTCAACTTTCTTCAGCAAATGGGCGTCGCAGAACGGACCTTTTTTTACAGAACGTGCCATTGCCTACTCCTTAACGCTTGTGACGGCGCTGGACGATCATCGTCGTCGTGCGCTTGTTGCTGCGGGTGCGGTAACCCTTAGCCGGCGTACCCCACGGGCTCACCGGGTCGCGACCTGCAGCCGTCTTGCCCTCACCACCACCGTGCGGGTGATCAACCGGGTTCATCGCAACGCCACGCACCGTCGGGCGGATACCGCGCCAGCGGTTCGCGCCAGCCTTGCCGATCTGGCGCAGGCTGTGCTCTTCGTTGCCGACTTCACCGATCGTTGCACGGCACTCGATGTGCACGCGGCGGATTTCGCCCGAACGCAGACGAACCTGCGCGTAGACGCCTTCGCGTGCCAGCAGCATGGCCGACGTGCCAGCCGAACGCGCCATTTGCGCGCCCTTGCCCGGCAGCATCTCGATGCAGTGGATCGTCGTACCGACCGGAATGTTGCGGATCGGCAGCGTGTTGCCTGCACGGATCGGCGCTTCCGAACCCGACATCAGCTGTTGGCCGACGGTCAGGCCCTTCGGGGCGATGATGTAGCGACGTTCGCCGTCTGCGTAGAGCACCAGCGCGATGTTCGCGCTGCGGTTCGGGTCGTACTCGAGACGTTCGACCTTTGCCGGGATGCCGTCCTTCGTGCGACGGAAATCGACGATACGGTAGTGCTGCTTGTGACCACCACCCTTGTGACGCGTGGTGATACGACCGTTGTTGTTACGGCCGGCGGTCGAGCTCTGCGAGTCGAGCAGTGCCGCGAACGGCTTGCCCTGGTGCAGGTTCTTGTTGACCACCTTGACCATCGCGCGGCGACCCGGCGATGTCGGCTTAACTTTAACGATTGCCATGATTACTTGGCCTCCGCTTCAAAGTTGATTTCCTGGCCGGGCTTCAGGCAGACGTACGCCTTCTTCACGTCCTTGCGGCGGCCCATCGAACGGCCAAAGCGCTTTTGCTTGCCCTTCTGAACCAGCACGTTGACGGAATCAACTTCAACCTTGAACAGCAGCTCGACAGCCGCCTTCACTTCCTGCTTCGTGGCATCCGGTGCGACTTCGAACACGACTTGCTCGTTCTTGTCGGCAACCAGCGTCGCCTTTTCCGAGATCACCGGTGCGAGCAGGACCTGCATCAAACGATGATCGTTCTTGCGAATCTCGCTCATGACAGCAACTCCTCGATCTGGGCGACCGCAGCCTTCGTGACCAGCACTTTCTTGAAGTAGATCAGCGACAGCGGGTCAGCGTAGCGCGGCTCGACAATCGCCACGTGCGGCAGGTTGCGCGAAGCCAGGTACAGGTTCTCGTCGACCGTGTCGGTGATGATCAGCACGGAGTCGAGACCCATGGTCTTGAATTTGTCGGCCAGCAGCTTGGTCTTCGGCGCTTCGAGGATGATGTCCTCGACGACCGACAGACGGCCTTCACGGGCCAGCTGCGAGAAGATCGAGCAGAGACCTGCGCGATGCATCTTCTTGTTGACCTTGTGCGAGAAGTTTTCTTCCGGCGAATTCGGGAAGATACGACCACCGCCACGCCACAGCGGGCTCGACGACATACCGGCACGAGCGCGGCCCGTACCCTTCTGGCGCCACGGCTTCTTGGTCGTGTGCTTGACTTGCTCACGGTCCTTCTGTGCGCGGTTACCCTGGCGAGCATTCGCCTGGTAAGCGACGACGACCTGGTGGATCAGCGCTTCGTTGTAGTCACGACCGAACACGACGTCCGATGCGTTGACCACTGCACCTTCCTGACCATTTTCGTTCAGGAGCTTGAGTTCCATTATTTCGCCCCCTTGGTCTTGACGGCCGGCGTCACGAAGACCTTGCCGCCCTTCGCGCCCGGAATCGCACCCTTCACGAGCAGCAGCTTGCGCTCTGCGTCGATACGAGCGATTTCGAGGTTCTGCACCGTCACCGTCACGTCACCCATGTGACCCGTCATGCGTTTACCCGGGAAAACACGACCCGGATCCTGCGCCATACCGATCGAGCCCGGCACGTTGTGCGAGCGCGAGTTACCGTGCGTGGCACGGCCGGAGGAGAAGTTGTAACGCTTGATCGTACCGGCGTAGCCCTTACCGATCGACACGCCTTGCACGTCGACCTTCTGGCCCACTTCGAAAAGATCTGCACCGACCACGGCGCCATTCGACAGCTCGGCTGCCTTGGCCGCGTCAATGCGGAATTCCTTGAGGATTTCACCGGCTTCGACACCGGCTTTGGCGAGATGACCTGCCAGCGGCTTCGTCACGCGCGATGCGCGGCGGGAGCCGAATGCAACCTGCACGGCCGTGTAGCCGTCGGTTTCAACAGTCTTGATCTGCGTCACGCGGTTGTCCGACACGTCCAGCACGGTGACGGGAATCGAATCCCCTTCCGCCGTGAAGATACGGGTCATGCCAACCTTGCGACCTACGAGTCCAAGGCTCATCATTTTCTCCATTCCCGACTGCGATTGGTCGGGGCTGATTTACAAAATGCCGGGCACGCAAGGCCCAACTTTTTTACGCGAATACGCGAAAAGCCAAGCAGTATAGCCCGACTTCTCGATTTCCGCAAGCAATACAAAGACTTAGCGCCATCCGGCACGCCGGTCGGCGCCGAAAGCCTTACTGCAGCTTGATTTCCACGTCGACGCCAGCCGGCAGGTCGAGCTTCATCAGCGCGTCGACGGTCTTGTCCGTCGGGTCGACGATGTCCATCAGGCGCTGGTGGGTACGGATTTCGAGCTGATCGCGCGACGTCTTGTTGACGTGCGGCGAACGCAGGATGTCAAAACGCTGGATGCGCGTCGGCAGCGGCACCGGGCCACGGACGATTGCGCCAGTCCGCTTCGCGGTATCGACGATTTCGGCAGCCGATTGATCGATCAGACGATAGTCGAAAGCCTTCAGGCGAATGCGGATTTTCTGTTGCTGCATGACAATTCCTTGAAAAGAGCGAGGCGATATTGCATCGCCGGACACTAAAAGAACGTGAAACATGACACCAGCGGGGAGCGAAGCATCAGGTTCCGGACGGTACTTCCACTGCTAAGCCCGCGATTCTACACGAAATTCTGGAGCAGTGTGGCGTGTTTCTCGGCCCGTGCAACGCGCGGCCGCAAAAACAAAACCGGGCGCCAGCACAAGCTGGGCACCCGGTTTCGGCGGTACAACGGCGTACCGCGGGAATCGCGGACCCCACCGGGACCCGCGGATCGTCGATATTACTCGATGATCTTGGCGACGACGCCGGCGCCGACCGTACGGCCGCCTTCGCGGATCGCGAAGCGCAGACCTTCTTCCATCGCGATCGGAGCGATCAGCTTCACCGTGATCGACACGTTGTCGCCCGGCATCACCATTTCCTTGTCCTTCGGCAGCTCGATCGAGCCCGTCACGTCCGTCGTACGGAAGTAGAACTGCGGACGGTAGTTGTTGAAGAACGGCGTGTGACGGCCGCCTTCGTCCTTGCTCAGCACGTACACTTCAGCCGTGAAGTGCGTGTGCGGCGTGATCGAACCCGGCTTCGCCAGAACCTGGCCACGCTCCACGTCTTCACGCTTCGTGCCGCGCAGCAGGATACCCACGTTGTCGCCTGCCTGACCTTGGTCCAGCAGCTTGCGGAACATTTCAACGCCCGTGCAGGTCGTCTTCACCGTCGGCTTGATACCGACGATTTCGATTTCCTCGCCGACCTTCACGATGCCGCGCTCGACACGACCCGTCACCACCGTACCACGGCCCGAGATCGAGAACACGTCTTCCACCGGCATCAGGAACGCGCCGTCAACTGCACGCTCCGGCGTCGGGATGTACGTGTCCAGCGCGTCGGCCAGGCTCATGATCGCCACTTCGCCCAGCTCGCCCGTGTCGCCTTCCAGCGCCAGCTTCGCCGAACCCTTCACGATCGGCGTGTCGTCGCCCGGGAAGTCGTACTTCGACAGCAGTTCGCGAACTTCCATCTCGACCAGCTCGAGCAGTTCAGCGTCGTCCACCATGTCGCACTTGTTCAGGAACACGATGATGTACGGAACGCCAACCTGACGCGCCAGCAGGATGTGCTCACGCGTTTGCGGCATCGGGCCGTCTGCTGCCGAGCAAACCAGGATCGCACCGTCCATCTGCGCCGCGCCCGTGATCATGTTCTTCACATAGTCAGCGTGGCCCGGGCAGTCGACGTGTGCGTAGTGGCGGTTAGCCGTTTCGTACTCGACGTGCGCCGTGTTGATCGTGATGCCGCGCGCCTTTTCTTCCGGTGCCGCGTCGATCTGGTCGTATGCCTTCGCTTCGCCGCCGAACTTCTTCGTCAGAACCGTCGTGATCGCTGCCGTCAGCGTCGTCTTGCCGTGGTCAACGTGACCAATCGTACCAACGTTCACGTGCGGCTTGGTCCGCTCAAACTTTTCTTTTGCCATGATTCTCTTCTTTCAAAAAATAATCAGTTGGTAGCTACAGATTTACTTCGACTTCGCGCTGATGATCGCTTCGGCAACGTTGCGCGGAGCTTCAGCGTAGTGCTTGAACTCCATCGTGTACGTTGCACGACCTTGCGTCAGCGAGCGCAGCGACGTCGAGTAGCCGAACATTTCCGACAGCGGCACTTCGGCGCGCACGATCTTACCGCCGCCAACCATGTCTTCCATGCCCTGGACGATACCGCGACGGCCCGACAGGTCGCCCATCACGTTGCCCATGTAGTCTTCCGGCGTCTCGACTTCGACAGCCATCATCGGCTCGAGGACGACCGGATTCGCCTTGCGCATCGCTTCCTTGAACGCCATCGAACCGGCCATGCGGAACGCGTTTTCGTTCGAGTCAACGTCGTGGTACGAACCGAACGTCAGGTGAACCTTCACGTCGACGACCGGGAAGCCAGCCAGCACGCCCGACTTCAGCGTGTCCTGGATACCCTTGTCGACCGCCGGGATGTATTCACGCGGAATCACACCACCCTTGATCTCGTCGAAGAACTCGTAGCCCTTGCCTTGTTCGTTCGGCTCGAGCGTGATGACCGCGTGACCGTACTGGCCGCGACCACCCGACTGCTTGACGAACTTGCCGTCGACATCCTTCGCCGTCGAACGGATCGTTTCGCGGTACGCAACCTGCGGCTTGCCGACGGTCGCTTCCACGCCGAATTCACGCTTCATCCGGTCGACCAGAATTTCGAGGTGGAGCTCGCCCATGCCCGAAATGATGGTCTGGCCCGACTCTTCGTCGGTCTGCACGCGGAACGACGGGTCTTCCTGAGCCAGACGGTTCAGGGCGAGGCCCATCTTTTCCTGGTCGGCCTTGGTCTTCGGCTCGACCGCCTGCGAAATCACCGGCTCCGGGAACACCATGCGTTCGAGAACGATCGGGTTCGCCGGGTCGCACAGCGTGTCGCCCGTGGTTGCTTCCTTCAGGCCGACCGCTGCAGCGATGTCGCCTGCGCGGACTTCCTTGATTTCTTCACGCTGGTTCGCGTGCATCTGCAGAATACGACCGAGGCGTTCCTTCTTGCCCTTGGTCGAGTTCAGCAGCGTGTCGCCCGAGTTGACGACGCCCGAGTACACACGGAAGAAGATCAGCTGGCCGACGAACGGGTCGGTCATGATCTTGAACGCGAGCGACGAGAACTTCTCTTCGTCCGATGCCTTGCGCTCTGCTTCTTCACCGTTTTCGAGTTCGCCCTTGACCGGCGGGATGTCGACCGGCGACGGCAGGAAGTCGATCACGGCGTCGAGCATACGCTGCACGCCCTTGTTCTTGAACGCGGTACCGCACAGCATCGGCTGGATTTCGCACGCGATCGTACGATCACGCAGCGCCTTGACGATGTCGGCTTCCGGCAGATCGCCTTCTTCCAGGTACTTGTTCATCAGGTCTTCGCTGGCTTCGGCAGCCACTTCGACCATCTTTTCGCGCCATTCCTTGCAGGTCTCCGCGAGCTCGGCCGGGATGTCGACGTAGTCGAACTTCGTGCCTTGCGACGCTTCGTCCCAAATGATCGCCTTCATCTTGATCAGGTCGACGACGCCCTTGAAGTTTTCTTCCGCGCCGATCGGCACCACGACCGGAACCGGGTTCGCCTTCAGGCGCAGACGGAGCTGGTCGTAGACCTTGAAGAAGTTCGCGCCGGTACGGTCCATCTTGTTGACGAACGCGAGACGCGGCACCTTGTACTTGTTCGCCTGACGCCACACCGTTTCCGACTGCGGCTGCACGCCGCCCACTGCGCAGTACACCATGCACGCGCCGTCGAGCACGCGCATCGAACGCTCCACTTCGATCGTGAAGTCGACGTGGCCCGGGGTGTCGATGATGTTGATGCGGTGTTCCGGATAGTTGCCGCCCATGCCCTTCCAGAAGGCCGTGGTAGCAGCGGACGTGATCGTGATGCCACGTTCCTGTTCCTGCTCCATCCAGTCCATCGTGGCTGCGCCGTCGTGGACTTCACCGATCTTGTGGTTCACACCGGTGTAAAACAGAATGCGCTCGGTCGTCGTCGTTTTGCCGGCGTCGATGTGAGCGCTAATACCGATATTGCGGTAGCGCTCGATAGGAGTCTTGCGAGCCACTTTGATCCTCTACTGGGATGACGTGACGCAGCCCTGCTGCATCACGCCTCAACACAAACGGGCGAGGCGCCTGAAAAGCGCACCCGCCCGGAATTTATTTCCGCAAACAGCCCAGCCAGGCGCTTAGAAACGGAAATGCGAGAACGCGCGGTTGGCTTCTGCCATGCGGTGAACTTCGTCGCGCTTCTTCATCGCGCCGCCACGGCCTTCGGCCGCTTCGGAGAGTTCACCTGCCAGGCGCAGGGCCATCGACTTCTCGCTACGCTTCTTCGCAGCCTCACGCAGCCAGCGCATCGCCAATGCCATACGACGCGACGGGCGCACTTCGACCGGAACTTGATAGTTGGCACCACCAACGCGACGGCTCTTCACTTCGACCACCGGCTTCACGTTGTTGAGCGCAACCGTGAACACTTCCAGCGGGTCCTTGCCACCCTTGGTCTGGATTTGTTCGAATGCGCCATAAACGATGCGCTCTGCGACCGACTTCTTGCCGGACAGCATCAGCATGTTCATGAACTTGGCAACATCAACGTTGCCGAACTTCGGATCCGGCAACACTTCCCGCTTGGGGACTTCGCGACGACGCGGCATGATTCTTCCTTTACTTGTTCAGTTGGAGCTGGATTCAGCTCCGCGGCCACCAACAAACCCGATCACATCTTCACGACTAACCAGCTTGGCCGGGTGACCACTTACTCGACAGCACCGGCAATCCGGCACTCCCGCCTTGACCGCCCTGCGGCGATCCCTGATCAAAAACTGCTTACTTGGCAGCCTTTGCACGCTTCGCGCCGTACTTCGAGCGCGCTTGCTTACGGTCCTTGACGCCCTGGGTATCCAGCGAGCCGCGAACCATGTGGTAACGCACACCCGGCAAGTCCTTCACACGGCCGCCGCGGATCAGCACAACCGAGTGTTCCTGCAGGTTGTGGCCTTCACCGCCGATGTACGAAATCACTTCGAAGCCGTTCGTCAGACGAACCTTGGCGACCTTACGGAGTGCCGAGTTCGGCTTCTTCGGCGTCGTCGTGTACACACGGGTGCACACGCCGCGACGCTGGGGGCAGTCCTGCAGGGCCGGGCTCTTGCTCTTCGTCGTTTCCGACTGACGGCCTTTGCGAACCAGTTGGTTGATGGTTGGCATTGTTTATTCCTGAAATTGAACAAAATCTGCACGCCGATTTCGGGCAAAGCGAGAATCGACGCACAGTTGACTTCCGAACCGGCGAATCGGGCGCGAACTATTGAACGCGACTCGGCCCACCGAATACCGGAACCCAGCATGATATTCCGGAAATGCCAACTAAGTCAACGGCTTGCGTGATCTGCCGGCCGATCGCGCGGTTTACGTGAGGGGTCGGAACGCTGTGTCAGGCCGATTCGACGACGTCGATGATCTCGTCGCCGAAGCGCTCGAGCTTGCGCACGCCCATACCGGGAATGTGGCGCAGGTCGTCGATCGTCTCCGGCGCGTTGCGTGCGATTTCGGCGAGCGTCGCGTCGTGGAAGATCACGTAGGCCGGCACGCCGTCCGTCTTCGCGGTTTCCGCGCGCCATGCGCGCAGCGCGTCCCACCGCGCACGCTCGCGGGCGCCCATGCCGGCCGTCGGGTCGACGCGCGTGCCGCTGCGGCTCGACGACTGGCGGGTGCGCTGCGGCTTCACGTAGCGGCGCAGCGTGACTTTTTCCTCGTTCTTCAGCACGGGCTTCGCGGCCTCGGTCAGCATCAGCGCGCCGAAGCCGCCATGGTCGACCGCCAGGTAGCCGTACGCGACGAGCTGCCGGAAAATCGCGCGCCACTCGGGTTCGGACAGCGCCGCGCCGATGCCGAACGTGCTGAGCTGGTCGTGGCCGCGCTGCAACACCTTTTCGGTACGCCCGCCGCGCAGGATCTCGATCAGGTGGCTCGAGCCGAAATTGAAGCCGCTCGCGCGCTGCGCGCGGAACACGCACGACAGCGCCATCTGCGCCTCGCGCGTCGCATCCCACGACGCGGGCGGCTCGAGGCACGTGTCGCAGTTGCCGCACGGCTGGCTCGCCTCGCCGAAGTAATTCAGCAGCCGCACGCGGCGGCACGAGATCGTCTCGCACAACCCGAGCAGCGCATCGAGCTTCGACGTCTGCACGCGCTTGTGCGCGTCGTCCGCATCGGACTCGTCGATCATCTTGCGTTGCTGGACGACGTCGCCCAGGCCATACGCCATCCACGCGTTCGCGGGCATCCCGTCGCGGCCGGCGCGGCCGGTTTCCTGGTAATAGCCTTCGACGCTCTTCGGCAAATCGAGGTGCGCGACGAAGCGCACGTCGGGCTTGTCGATGCCCATGCCGAACGCGATCGTCGCGCACATCACGATGCCTTCCTCGCGCTGGAACATTTCCTGGTGCTTCTGCCGCACCTCGAATTCCATCCCCGCGTGATACGGCAGCGCGCGCACGCCCTGCGCCTTCAGCCATTCAGCCGTTTCCTCGACCTTGCGGCGCGACAGGCAATAGACGACACCCGCATCGGTCGTGCCGTCGGCATTCGTGTGCTCGGCGCGGATGAAGTCGAGCAGCTGCGCGCGCGCGTTGTCCTTTTCGACGATCCGGTAACGGATGTTCGGACGGTCGAAGCTCGACACGAACACGCGCGCGTCGTCGAGCGCGAGACGATGGATGATCTCGTCGCGCGTGATCGCATCGGCCGTGGCGGTCAGCGCGATGCGCGGCACGGACGGGAAGCGCTCGTGCAGCACCGACAGCTGGATGTATTCCGGGCGGAAATCGTGCCCCCATTGCGACACGCAGTGCGCTTCGTCGATTGCGAACAGGCCGATCTTCGCGCGCTCGAGCAGCTCGAGGAAGCGCCCCGTCATCAAGCGCTCCGGCGCGACGTACAGCAGGTCGATTTCGCCTTCGCGCAGCGCGCGCTCGGTGGCCGCGGCCTCGGCGCCCGACAGCGTCGAATTCAGGTAGGCCGCGCGCACGCCGACTTCGCTCAACGCGGCGACCTGGTCCTGCATCAGCGCGATCAGCGGCGACACGACGATGCCGGCGCCCTGCCCGGCCTCGCGGCGCAGCAGCGCGGGAATCTGGTAGCACAGCGACTTGCCGCCGCCGGTCGGCATCAGCACGAGGCAATCGCCGCCGCCGGCGACGTGCTCGACGATCTCGCCCTGCTGGCCGCGAAAGGCGGAATAACCAAAGACTTCGTCGAGTATTTCGAGGGCGCGGGACATGAATGAGAACTGGGACGGCTAAGCGATGACCGCAATTTTAACAACCCGCTCGCGCGACGCGTGGCGAATCGCGCGATGTTGGCCGTTCGGTCAGGGTTCGTTCGCGTGCATCACGGGCCTGCCGCGGCCGGATCGGACGCGATCGCCGGGCATGTGCCGCGGCGCTGCGCAGGCACGTGATGCGCGTGAACGAAGGATGAAAAAAAACCGCCCGGCAGAACCGGGCGGTTTCGGTGACAGCGATGATAGCAAGGCAACGCGGCTTGCGCCGCCCCGCGCTTACTCGGCTGCCGGGTGTTGCGGCTCTTCCGCCGGCGCGCTCGGCGTGCCGAAGTCGAATGCCTCTTCCGCTGCGATCTGGTCGAAACGCTCGCGATCCGACGATTCCTTCGCCTTGCGTGCCTTGTGGAACGCGAGACCCGTACCGGCCGGAATCAGACGGCCGACGATCACGTTTTCCTTCAGGCCGCGCAGATCGTCGCGCTTGCCCATGATCGCCGCTTCGGTCAGCACGCGGGTCGTTTCCTGGAACGATGCCGCGGAGATGAACGAGTCGGTCGACAGCGATGCCTTCGTGATACCGAGCAGCACGTTGTCGTACGAAGCCGGGCGCTTGCCCTCGGCGATCATGCGATCGTTCTCGTCCAGCATGTCGGAACGTTCGACCTGTTCGCCCGGGATGAAGCGCGTATCACCGTTGTCGGTGATCTGCACACGACGCAGCATCTGGCGAACAATCACCTCGATGTGCTTGTCGTTGATCTTCACGCCCTGCAGACGGTACACGTCCTGCACTTCGTCGACGATGTAGCGCGACAGCGCCTCGATACCCTGCAGACGCAGGATGTCGTGCGGATCGGCCGGACCGTCCACGATCATTTCGCCCTTGTTGACGACCTGTGCATCGTGAACCAGAACCTGCTTTTCCTTCGCGATCAGGAACTCGTGCTGGTTGCCCTCGAGGTCCGTGATGACGAGACGCTGCTTGCCCTTCGTGTCCTTGCCGAACGACGTCGTACCGGTGACTTCCGCGAGAATGCCGGCATCCTTCGGCGAACGCGCTTCGAACAGTTCCGCCACCCGCGGCAGACCGCCGGTAATGTCACGCGTCTTCTGCGCTTCCGTCGGGATACGTGCGAGCACTTCACCGACCTGCACCTGCTGACCATCCTTCACGGTGATCAGTGCGCCGACCTGGAAGCCGATCTGCACTGCGTGCTCCGTGCCCGGAATCTTCACTTCCTCGCCGTTCGCGTCGAGCAGCTTCACCTGCGGACGCACGCTCTTCGAAGCCTGCGAACCGCGGCGCTTCACGTCGATCACGACCAGCGTCGACAGGCCGGTCACGTCGTCGATCTGCTTCGCGACGGTCACGCCTTCCTCGACGTTCTCGAACTTCACCGTACCACCGTACTCGGTGATGATCGGGCGCGTCAGCGGATCCCACGTGGCGAGCTGCGTGCCGGCCTTGATGGTCGCGCCGTCGAGCTGCAGCAGCGTCGCGCCGTACGGCACTTTGTGACGCTCGCGCTCGCGACCGAAGTCGTCGGTGATCATCGCTTCGCCCGAACGGGAAATGACGATCTGCTCGCCCTTCGCGTTCGTGACGTAGCGCATCGTCGCCGTGAAGCGGACGATACCGTTGCTCTTCGCTTCGACCGACGAAGCCACTGCCGCACGCGATGCCGCACCACCGATGTGGAACGTACGCATCGTCAGCTGCGTGCCCGGTTCACCGATCGACTGCGCCGCGATCACGCCGACTGCTTCGCCGACGTTCACGAGCGAGCCGCGGCCTAGGTCGCGGCCGTAGCAGGCTGCGCACAGGCCGTAACGCGTTTCGCAGGTCAGCGGCGTGCGCACGCGCACTTCGTCGATGCCGAGGCGTTCGATTTCCTCGACCGCCGTTTCGTCGAGCAGCGTGCCCGATTCGTACAGCGTTTCCTGCGTTTCCGGATTCACGACGTCCGCGACCGCGACGCGGCCGAGGATACGGTCGCGCAGCGCTTCGACGACTTCACCGCCTTCGACCAGCGCCTTCATCGCCACGCCGTTCGACGTGCCGCAATCGTCTTCCACCACGACCAGATCCTGCGTGACGTCGACGAGACGACGCGTCAGGTAACCCGAGTTCGCGGTCTTCAGTGCCGTATCAGCCAGACCCTTACGTGCACCGTGGGTCGAGATGAAGTACTGCAACACGTTCAGACCTTCGCGGAAGTTCGCGGTAATCGGCGTCTCGATAATCGAGCCGTCCGGCTTCGCCATCAGGCCTCGCATACCGGCCAGCTGACGAATCTGAACCGCCGAACCCCGGGCGCCCGAGTCGGCCATCATGTAGATCGAGTTGAACGACTCCTGGCGCGTCTCGTTGCCGTCGCGATCGATCACCGGCTCCGTCGACAGCTGCTCCATCATCGCCTTGCCGACCGCTTCCGACGTCGCCGACCAGATGTCGACCACGTTGTTGTAGCGTTCCTGCGCGGTGACGAGACCCGACATGTACTGGCGGTCGTACTCCTTCACCTTCTTCGCGGCGTCGCCGACGATCGTTTCCTTCTGCGGCGGCACGAGCATGTCGTCCACGCAGATCGAGATGCCGGCACGCGTCGCGAGACGGAAACCCGACTGCATCAGCTGGTCGGCGAACACCACCGTCGCGCGCAGACCGCACTTGCGGAATGCCGTGTTGATCAGGCGCGAGATTTCCTTCTTCTTCAGCGGCTTGTTCAGCACCGAGAACGGCAGGCCGTGCGGCAGGATCTCCGACAGGATCGCGCGGCCGACGGTCGTCGCGTACAGCGTGATCTTCGGCACGAATTCCGGCGCGCCTTCCGACGTGTCCTCGTTGCGGACCATTTCGGTGATCCGCACGTTGACGCGCGAGGCCAGCTCGACTTCCTTGTTCTCGTACGCGCGGATGACTTCCGACACGCCCGTGAACGACAGGCCTTCGCCCTTGCCGTTGATCGCTTCGCGGGTCGCGTAGTACAGACCCAGCACGATATCCTGCGACGGCACGATCGACGGATCGCCGTTGGCCGGGAACAGCACGTTGTTCGACGCGAGCATCAGCGTGCGCGCTTCCATCTGCGCTTCGAGCGACAGCGGCACGTGAACGGCCATCTGGTCACCGTCGAAGTCGGCGTTGAACGCCGCGCAGACGAGCGGGTGCAGCTGGATTGCCTTGCCTTCGATCAGCACCGGCTCGAACGCCTGGATACCAAGACGGTGCAGCGTCGGCGCACGGTTCAGCATCACCGGGTGCTCGCGGATCACCTCTTCGAGGATGTCCCACACCACCGGCGTCTGGTTCTCGACCTCCTTCTTCGCAGCCTTGATGGTCGTAGCTACCCCCATCACTTCCAGCTTGTTGAAGATGAACGGCTTGAACAGCTCGAGCGCCATCAGCTTCGGCAGGCCGCACTGGTGCAGCTTCAGCGTCGGGCCGACCACGATGACCGAACGGCCCGAGTAGTCGACGCGCTTGCCCAGCAGGTTCTGACGGAAACGACCGCCCTTGCCCTTGATCATGTCGGCGAGCGACTTCAGCGGACGCTTGTTCGCGCCCGTCATCGCCTTGCCGCGACGACCGTTGTCGAGCAGCGAGTCGACGGCTTCCTGCAGCATCCGCTTTTCGTTGCGGACGATGATTTCAGGCGCCTTCAGCTCGAGCAGACGCTTCAACCGGTTGTTACGGTTGATCACGCGGCGATACAGGTCGTTCAGGTCCGACGTCGCGAAACGGCCGCCGTCCAGCGGCACGAGCGGACGCAGTTCCGGCGGCAGCACCGGCAGCACTTCGAGGATCATCCACTCGGGCTTGATGCCCGAACGCTGGAATGCCTCGAGGACCTTCAGGCGCTTCGCGTACTTCTTGATCTTCGCTTCCGAGCCCGTGTTCTTCAGCTCGGTGCGCAGCGTCTCGACCTGCTCGTCGATGTTGATCGCGCGCAGCAGTTCACGCACGCCTTCCGCGCCCATTTCGGCACGGAATTCGTCGCCGTATTCCTCGACCTTGTTGTAGTAATCCTCCTCGGTCATGATCTGCCGCGCCTTCAGCGGCGTCATGCCCGGTTCGATCACCACGTACGCTTCGAAGTACAGCACGCGTTCGATGTCGCGCAGCGTCATGTCGAGCACCATGCCCAGACGCGACGGCAGCGACTTCAGGAACCAGATGTGCGCGACCGGCGAGGCCAGCTCGATGTGGCCCATCCGTTCGCGACGCACCTTCGCCAGCGTCACTTCGACGCCGCACTTCTCGCAGATCACGCCGCGGTGCTTCAGGCGCTTGTACTTGCCGCACAGGCACTCGTAGTCCTTGATCGGCCCGAAGATCTTCGCGCAGAACAGACCATCGCGTTCCGGCTTGAACGTACGGTAGTTGATGGTCTCCGGCTTCTTCACTTCGCCGAACGACCACGAACGGATCTTGTCGGGCGAGGCCAGACCGATCTTGATCGCGTCGAAAACTTCTTCCTGTTGGACTTGCTTGAATAGATCGAGCAGAGCTTTCATTGCTTTCTCTCCGTAGTCCGATTAATTGCGGTCGAGATCGATATCGATACCGAGCGAGCGGATTTCCTTCACGAGCACGTTGAAGGATTCCGGCATGCCTGCATCGATCACGTGGTCGCCCTTGACGAGGTTTTCGTACACCTTCGTCCGGCCGGTCACGTCGTCCGACTTCACCGTCAGCATTTCCTGCAGCACGTAGGACGCGCCGTACGCTTCGAGTGCCCACACTTCCATTTCACCGAAACGCTGGCCACCGAACTGCGCCTTACCACCCAGCGGCTGCTGCGTGACGAGCGAGTACGGGCCGGTCGAACGCGCGTGCATCTTGTCGTCGACCAGGTGGTGCAGCTTCAGGTAGTGCATGTAGCCGAGCGTCACGCGACGTTCGAACATTTCACCCGTGCGGCCGTCGTACAGACGGACCTGGTTCTTTGACGGGTTCATGCCGAGCTGTTCGGCGATGTCGTCCGGGAACGCGAGGTCGAGCATCTTGCCCATTTCTTCCTCGGTCGCACCGTCGAACACCGGCGTCGCGAACGGCACGCCTTCGCGCAGGTTCTTCGCGAGTTCGAGGATCTCGTCGTCGGTGAAGCTCTCCAGATCTTCCTGGCGGCCCGACTCGTTGTAGATCTTCGTCAGGAACGTGCGCAGTTCCTCGATCTTCGCCTGACGCTGCAGCATTTCGCCGATACGCCAGCCGAGGCCCTTCGCGGCCCAGCCGAGGTGCACTTCCAGAACCTGACCCACGTTCATCCGCGACGGCACGCCGAGCGGGTTCAGCACGACGTCTGCCGGACGGCCATCGGCCATGTACGGCATGTCTTCGATCGGGACGATCTTCGACACGACACCCTTGTTACCGTGACGGCCTGCCATCTTGTCGCCAGGCTGCAGACGGCGCTTCACCGCGAGGTACACCTTGACCATCTTCAGCACGCCCGGCGGCAGTTCGTCGCCTTGCGTGAGCTTCTTGCGCTTTTCTTCGAACGCGAGATCGAACTGGTGGCGCTTCTCTTCGATCGAGTTCTTGATCGCTTCGAGCGATGCCGCTGCTTCGTCGTCCGCGAGGCGGATGTCGAACCAGTGGTAGTGGTCGAGATCTTCCAGGTAAGCCTGGTCGATCTTCGTGCCCTTCGCGAGCTTCTTCGGACCGCCGTTCGCGACCTTGCCCACGAGCATGCGGGCGAGACGCTGGAATGCGTCGCCTTCCACGATGCGCAGCTGGTCGTTCAGGTCGAGACGGTAGCGCTTCAGTTCGTCGTCGATGATCTGTTGCGCACGCTTGTCGCGCTGGATGCCTTCACGCGTGAACACCTGGACGTCGATCACGGTGCCGCTCATGCCCGACGGCACGCGCAGCGACGTGTCCTTCACGTCCGAAGCCTTCTCGCCGAAGATCGCGCGCAGCAGCTTCTCTTCCGGCGTCAGCTGGGTCTCGCCCTTCGGCGTGACCTTGCCGACCAGCACGTCGCCTGCTTCGACTTCAGCACCGATGTACACGATGCCCGATTCGTCGAGACGGCCGAGCTGGACTTCCGCCAGGTTCGAGATGTCGCGCGTGATTTCTTCCGGCCCGAGCTTCGTGTCGCGTGCAACGACGTTCAGCTCTTCGATGTGGATCGACGTGTAGCGATCGTCCGCGACCACCTTCTCCGAGATCAGGATCGAATCCTCGAAGTTGTAGCCGTTCCACGGCATGAACGCGATCAGCATGTTCTGGCCGAGCGCGAGCTCGCCCAGGTCCGTCGAGGCGCCGTCGGCCAGCACGTCGCCGCGCGAGACCTTGTCGCCCATCTTCACGATCGGACGCTGGTTGATGTTCGTGTTCTGGTTCGAACGCGTGTACTTGATCAGGTTGTAGATGTCGACACCAACTTCACCCGCGACTGCTTCGTCGTCGTTCACGCGAATCACGATACGGCCTGCGTCGACGTAGTCGACCACACCGCCGCGGAACGCCTGGACCGTCGTACCCGAGTCGACCGCGCAGGTGCGCTCGATGCCCGTACCGACGACCGGCTTTTCCGGACGCAGACACGGCACGGCCTGACGCTGCATGTTCGAGCCCATCAGCGCGCGGTTCGCGTCATCGTGCTCGAGGAACGGAATCAGCGATGCGGCCACCGACACGATCTGCGACGGCGCGACGTCCATGTACTGGATACGGTCCGGCGTGACCATCATCGTTTCGCCGGCTTCGCGCGACGACACGAGTTCGTCGATGAGTCGGCCGTCTTCGTCGATCGCGGCGTTCGCCTGAGCGATCATGTAGCGGCCTTCCTCGATCGCCGACAGGTAGTCGATCTGATCGGTCACCTTGCTGTCCACGACCTTGCGGTACGGCGTCTCGAGGAAGCCGTACTCGTTCAGGTGCGCGTACAGCGCGAGCGAGTTGATCAGGCCGATGTTCGGACCTTCCGGCGTTTCGATCGGGCACACGCGGCCGTAGTGGGTCGGGTGCACGTCGCGGACTTCGAAGCCTGCGCGTTCGCGCGTCAGACCGCCCGGGCCCAGTGCGGAAACACGGCGCTTGTGCGTGATTTCCGACAGCGGGTTGGTCTGGTCCATGAACTGCGACAGCTGCGACGAGCCGAAGAACTCGCGAATCGCCGACGAAATCGGCTTCGAGTTGATCAGGTCGTGCGGCATCAGGTTTTCGCTTTCGGCCTGGCCGAGGCGTTCCTTGACCGCGCGCTCGACACGCACGAGACCGGCGCGGAACTGGTTTTCCGCCAGTTCGCCGACGCAACGCACGCGACGGTTGCCGAGGTGGTCGATGTCGTCCACTTCGCCCTTGCCGTTGCGCAGCTCGACGAGGATCTTGATCGTCGCGAGGATGTCGTCGTCCTGCAGCGTCATCGGGCCGACGATCTCGTCACGGCCGACGCGGCGGTTGAACTTCATGCGGCCGACCTTCGACAGGTCGTACGCTTCTTCGCTGTAGAACAGACGGTTGAACAGGGCCTCGACCGCTTCTTCGGTCGGCGGCTCGCCCGGACGCATCATGCGGTAGATCGCGATGCGCGCGGCCGTCTTGTCGGTCGTTTCGTCGACACGCAGCGTCGACGAGATGTACGGGCCCTGATCCAGATCGTTCGTGTAGAGCGTCTGGATGTCCTTGATGCCCGCTTCGCGCAGCTTCTCGAGCACGCTTTCCGTGACTTCGTCGTTCGCGCTCGCGATCACTTCGCCGGTGTCGCCGTCGACGACGTTCTTCGCCAGCACGCGGCCGAGCAGATAGTCTTCCGGCACCGAGATGAACTTGGTCTTCGCGGCTTCGAGGTCGCGAATGTGCTTCGCGTTGATCCGCTTGTCCTTCTGGACGATGACCTTGCCATCACGATCCGTGATGTCGAAACGCGCGACTTCACCACGCAGGCGCTCGGGCACGAACTCGAGTTGCGCGCCTTCGTCCATCAGCGTGAAATTGTCGAACACGAAGAAGTTCGCGAGGATCTGTTCCGGCGTCAGGCCGATGGCCTTCAGCAGGATCGTGACCGGCATCTTGCGGCGACGGTCGACGCGGAAGTACAGGATGTCCTTCGGATCGAATTCGAAGTCGAGCCACGAACCGCGGTACGGAATGATCCGTGCCGAGAACAGCAGCTTGCCCGAGCTGTGCGTCTTGCCCTTGTCGTGTTCGAAGAACACGCCAGGCGAACGATGCAGCTGCGAGACGATGACACGCTCGGTGCCGTTGATGACGAACGAGCCCGTCGGCGTCATGAGCGGAATTTCGCCCATGTACACTTCCTGCTCCTTCACTTCCTTGACGACCGGCTTGTTCGGCGATTCCTTGTCGAGGATGACGAGGCGGACCTTCGCGCGCAGCGCGGAGCAGTACGTCAGGCCTCGCTGCTGGCATTCCTTGATGTTGAATGCCGGCGAGGACAGCGCATAGCTCACGAACTCGAGGCGCGCGAAACCGTTGTGCGAAACAATGGGAAATACCGACGTGAACGCGGCCTGCAAACCCTCGGGCTTACGTTGCGTCGCGGGCACATCGGCTTGCAGAAACGTGCTGAATGATTCAAGCTGAGTAGCCAGCAAGAACGGAACTTGGTGAACGATGGGGCGCTTCGCGAAACTCTTGCGAATGCGCTTCTTCTCGGTGAAGGAATATTGCATACGATCTCCGAATCACGGCGGGTGCTATCGAGGCGGAATACCTGGACGTTTCAAACCCGAGTGTTCACCGACTGAGACCCGATGGCCGTTCGACGGCTTGAACGAGCCGAGAAGCTTGGTGGTTGGCCGCTACCAACCGCTGGCTGACGGCAGCGGATGCCTGTGTTGCCCGCTACCCGACCAAACTTGCCTTCTGCAGTCGCTTCAGAAGACAAAGAGAACCGCCAATCGTGCGTGATTCATCACAACGATCAGGCGGTTTTCTTTGGCTTCTGGGGCCGATTATTCGGGCTCCCGAATGAGTGCCAGAATAACGTCCCCACAAAGCACAAAAAGGCCGGCGGTGAAAATACCGCCAGCCTTCGCACAGCGCGCCGAAACTTACTTGACTTCGACCTTCGCGCCAGCTTCTTCCAGCTTCTTCTTGGCTTCTTCAGCAGCAGCCTTGTCGACGCCTTCCTTGATGGGCTTCGGTGCACCGTCAACCAGGTCCTTCGCTTCCTTCAGGCCCAGGCCCGTCAGTTCGCGAACGGCCTTGATGACCGAAACCTTGTTGGCGCCGGCTTCAGCCAGGACGACCGTGAATTCGGTCTTCTCTTCTGCAGCAGCAGCAGCGCCGCCGCCTGCCGGGCCAGCGACTGCCACTGCAGCTGCCGACACGCCAAACTTCTCTTCGAACGCCTTGACCAGTTCGTTCAGTTCCAGAACGGTCATCCCTTCGACTGCTGCCAGGATGTCTTCTTTTGCGATTGCCATTTGAAATACTCCTAAATTGAATTCGGATACAGCCAGCGATCAGTAACGCTGATGCACGTTCGCTTATGCAGCTTCCGCTTGCTTCTTCTCGGCCAGCGCGGCCAGAGCACGCGCGAAGCCCGAAACAGGCGCTTGCATAACGAACAGCAGCTTCGAGAGCAGTTCTTCGCGGCTCGGGATGCTTGCCAGCGCTTGCACGCCAGCCTTGTCCATCACCTTGCCATCGAACGAACCAGCCTTGATGACCAACTTGTCATTGCTCTTGCTGAAGTCGTTGACGACCTTAGCAGCAGCAATTGCATCTTCCGAGATGCCGTAGATCAACGGACCAGTCATCTGCTCTGCCAGCGGAGCAAACGGCGTACCTTCGACGGCGCGACGCGCCAGCGTGTTCTTCAACACGCGCAGGTAAACCTTTTGCTCACGCGCTTGCGCGCGCAGCTTGGTCAGATCGCCAACCGCAATTCCACGATACTCAGCCAGCACAACGGTCTGGGCCTTCGCGACTTGCGCGGAAACCTCAGCGACGACGGCTTGCTTGTCTTCTCTATTAAGCGGCACGGTTAGCCTCCAGAAACGATACGTTCGGCATGGCCGGCATGGCCGAAACCTCACGTACCTCGTTCAACAACGGCGTCCGACCTCGTTAGGAGTATTTCCACCTCACGCCGCGAATCGCTTCGCGGCCTGCGGCTTCACCACTGCAAAACTTTTTCGGGTTCGCCATCTGCGTTGGCTTGAATTAAGGGGATCACCCGACTGCTGCGCCCCACCAACGGTCTTTGATAACCGGTTGTCCGCCCTGCTGCACGGACAACCGCCCAAAGCCCATGTGGGCCGCTTCGCGAACGAAACGGCCCGAATACTTGCTTACTGTGCTGCCAGCGTAGCCTGGTCGACACGCACGCCGACGCCCATCGTGCTCGACAGTGCGATCTTGCGCAGGTACACGCCCTTGCTCGTTGCCGGCTTTGCCTTCTGCAGCGCTTCGATCAGCGCCGACAGGTTCGAACGCAGCGCGGTCGGCTCGAACGATGCACGGCCGATGGTCGCGTGGATGATACCGGCCTTGTCGACACGGAATTGCACCTGACCAGCCTTCGCGTTCTTGACGGCGGTGGCGACGTCCGGCGTGACCGTACCGACCTTCGGGTTCGGCATCAGGCCGCGCGGGCCGAGGATCTGGCCGAGCGTACCGACGATACGCATCGTGTCCGGCGAAGCGATCACGATATCGAAGTCCATCTGGCCAGCCTTGATCTGCTCAGCCAGGTCTTCCATACCGACGATTTCCGCGCCTGCTGCACGAGCCTGCTCGGCCTTTTCGCCTTGCGCGAACACGGCAACGCGAACCGACTTGCCCGTACCTGCCGGCAGAACGACCGAACCACGAACGACCTGGTCCGACTTCTTCGCATCGATGCCGAGCTGGACTGCGACGTCGATCGACTCGTCGAACTTCGCGCTCGCGCATTCCTTCACGAGGCTCAGTGCGTCTTCGATCGCGTACAGCTTCTGACGGTCGACCTTGGCGGCAAATGCCTGACGGCGCTTGGAGATCTTAGCCATTTACACGCCCTCCACAGTGATACCCATCGAGCGTGCGCTACCAGCGATGGTGCGAACGGCTGCGTCCAGATCAGCTGCCGTAAGGTCCGGCATCTTGGTCTTCGCGATTTCTTCGGCTTGAGCGCGCGTGATCGAACCGACCTTGTCGGTGTGCGGCTTGCTCGAGCCCTTGTCCACCTTCGCCGCCTTCTTGATCAGGACGGTCGCCGGCGGCGTCTTCATCACGAACGTGAAGCTCTTGTCAGCGAATGCCGTGATGACCACCGGCACCGGCAGACCCGGCTCCATGCCTTGAGTCTGCGCGTTGAACGCCTTGCAGAACTCCATGATGTTCAGGCCGCGCTGGCCCAGTGCCGGACCGACCGGCGGCGACGGGTTGGCTTTACCTGCAGGGATCTGCAGCTTGATAAAGCCGATAATCTTCTTTGCCATTTGAAACCTCATTGGAACGCCGGAGAAGGCGTTCGGTGAGTGATAACGCGCTTTCGCCGCTGGCTACTGACGCTCCTCAACGGCCATGACGCGGGCCGTAAGCGCGAAGGTGGGCAGCCGAGGCTGCCCACCGAATCGGGATCAAACTTTTTCGACCTGGCCGAATTCGAGTTCGACCGGGGTGGATCGGCCAAAAATCGTGACCGACACACGCACACGCGATTTTTCGTAGTTGACTTCTTCGACGGTGCCGTTGAAGTCCGTGAACGGGCCTTCCTTGACGCGCACCATCTCGCCGACTTCGAACAGGGTCTTCGGGCGCGGCTTTTCGACGCCTTCCTGCATCTGCGACATGATCTTCTCGACTTCCTTCGGGGAAATCGGGGTCGGGCGGTTACGCGCACCGCCGACGAAACCGGTGACCTTCGCCGTGTTCTTCACGAGGTGCCACGTTTCGTCCGTCATTTCCATTTCCACCAGCACGTAGCCGGGGAAGAAACGACGCTCGGTCACTGCCTTGTGGCCGCCTTTGACTTCGACCACTTCTTCGGTCGGGACCAGGATCTGACCGAATTTGTCCTGCATGCCAGCACGTTCGATGCGCTCCTGAAGCGCGCGTTGCACGCTCTTCTCCATACCGGAGTAGGCGTGCACGACGTACCAACGCTTTCCGCTCGGGGATGCCGGAGTATCGCTCATATCATTTCCAACCCAGAATCGCCGAGAAAATCACCCATTCGATCGATTTGTCGCTCAACCAGAGGAAAATCGCCATCACGAGCACGAAACCGAACACGACGAGTGTGGTTTGCGTTGCTTCCTTGCGGGTGGGCCATACGACCTTCCGGACTTCCTTGTACGAATCCTTGGCAAACGCGATGAGGCTCTTGCCAGGGGCGGACATCAGCCCGACGGCCACGCCGGCGATGATACCTACCGCTAACGCGGCACCGCGGACATACCACTGCTGATTGGCCAGCCAGAAGAAGCCCACGAATCCGGCCAACACCAGCAATACGCCCAGGGCCAGCATCAGCTTATCGCCGGAGGTATTTACAGTTTCGACGGATGGATTCGCCATAACACCTTAAAACAAATGCCACGTGGGACACGTGGCGATTTTTGGCAGGGGCAGAGGGAATCGAACCCCCAACCTTCGGTTTTGGAGACCGACGCTCTGCCAGTTGAGCTATACCCCTAAACCATGTTGGGGCCGGCTGATGCCAGCCCCAAAACTGTCGATCAACGAATAACTGGCTTACTCGATGATCTTGGCGACGACGCCGGCGCCGACCGTACGGCCGCCTTCGCGGATCGCGAAGCGCAGACCTTCTTCCATCGCGATCGGAGCGATCAGCTTCACCGTGATCGACACGTTGTCGCCCGGCATCACCATTTCCTTGTCCTTCGGCAGCTCGATCGAGCCCGTCACGTCCGTCGTACGGAAGTAGAACTGCGGACGGTAGTTGTTGAAGAACGGCGTGTGACGGCCGCCTTCGTCCTTGCTCAGCACGTACACTTCAGCCGTGAAGTGCGTGTGCGGCGTGATCGAACCCGGCTTCGCCAGAACCTGGCCACGCTCCACGTCTTCACGCTTCGTGCCGCGCAGCAGGATACCCACGTTGTCGCCTGCCTGACCTTGGTCCAGCAGCTTGCGGAACATTTCAACGCCCGTGCAGGTCGTCTTCACCGTCGGCTTGATACCGACGATTTCGATTTCCTCGCCGACCTTCACGATGCCGCGCTCGACACGACCCGTCACCACCGTACCACGGCCCGAGATCGAGAACACGTCTTCCACCGGCATCAGGAACGCGCCGTCAACTGCACGCTCCGGCGTCGGGATGTACGTGTCCAGCGCGTCGGCCAGGCTCATGATCGCCACTTCGCCCAGCTCGCCCGTGTCGCCTTCCAGCGCCAGCTTCGCCGAACCCTTCACGATCGGCGTGTCGTCGCCCGGGAAGTCGTACTTCGACAGCAGTTCGCGAACTTCCATCTCGACCAGCTCGAGCAGTTCAGCGTCGTCCACCATGTCGCACTTGTTCAGGAACACGATGATGTACGGAACGCCAACCTGACGCGCCAGCAGGATGTGCTCACGCGTTTGCGGCATCGGGCCGTCTGCTGCCGAGCAAACCAGGATCGCACCGTCCATCTGCGCCGCGCCCGTGATCATGTTCTTCACATAGTCAGCGTGGCCCGGGCAGTCGACGTGTGCGTAGTGGCGGTTAGCCGTTTCGTACTCGACGTGCGCCGTGTTGATCGTGATGCCGCGCGCCTTTTCTTCCGGTGCCGCGTCGATCTGGTCGTATGCCTTCGCTTCGCCGCCGAACTTCTTCGTCAGAACCGTCGTGATCGCTGCCGTCAGCGTCGTCTTGCCGTGGTCAACGTGACCAATCGTACCAACGTTCACGTGCGGCTTGGTCCGCTCAAACTTTTCCTTGGCCATTTTCAACTCCCAAAAGGAATTTCACAGGTTGCGCCGCGCGCAAACAAGACACTGACTTTTTACTGCTGGTGCCCATGGGCAGGATCGAACTGCCGACCTCTCCCTTACCAAGGGAGTGCTCTACCACTGAGCCACATGGGCGCTACGCTTCAACTTAGCGGTCTGGAGCGGGTGAAGGGAATCGAACCCTCGTCGTAAGCTTGGAAGGCTTCTGCTCTACCATTGAGCTACACCCGCACGGGCCACTAACGATTCCTTACCGCTCACTGCGCTGATATCTTGGTGGAGGAGGTTGGATTCGAACCAACGTAGGCGTAAGCCAACAGATTTACAGTCTGCCCCCTTTAGCCACTCGGGCACCCCTCCGTAGAGAACTGACGATTATGGGGGTGCATCGCACTCCTGTCAAGCATATCCGGAAGATTATTTTCACTTTCTTCCCGACTCCTGCTTCCCGCCGATCCCCGCCCTTGCCCGGCTAAGGCAAGCGCGAGATGTTGCCGACCGGCGCCACATCTTCGTCAGACTCCGCCTTCAGCGCGGATCTGCATCTGCGCTAAAAACGAAAGACCGCCATCATACGGCCTCTTTCGCACAATGCCAAGCGGGTAGACACAAAATTTCGGCAAATTTCGTGCCGGGCGTGTTCGGCCAGCCGGGCGTCGGGGGTTCACGGGAGGTTAGTTAGCGCTTCTTGCAGGAAATAGCGGCTTTGTAGCGAGCACTGCAGGCTGCCTGCCCCGATCCAGGCCAACATGGGGACAAATGCTTTCGCGCCCCCTTCCGCAATCGGGGCGAACCGGCCTCATTGCCGAATTCGATCACCCTGTTGCGTTCGACGACTTTCCCGGGGGCACGATATCGTCCCGAATCGCCGGCCTCCCTCCGGTGCCCATCTCCACGCGCCAGCCTGCTTCCTTCATATGCCGCGCTTGCTCTGTAACGGCATTCCTTTGTGGTGCAGCGACATGCCGCGGCTTCGGCAGACTTGGTGCCCGCTCGAGGCCGATCGGGACGATTCGACAGCCAGCACTCTCGGCTGCACCGGCGTTACCGGCGACATGCTCCGCGGTTGGGGAGCATCAACGATTGAAGCCAGCGCTCGATTCCTTGATGTGTGGGTCGGCACGCGCCGGCTCTCTCGCGGCACAACAGCGGAATCGGGAAGCGATGGCTCGATGCCGTCTCGAGGGATGAACCCGACGGTTCTGCACGTCCCGCTGCCCTGCTTGCGGGCACTGCAGGCGACGCGTGCCCTGGTCCAGGCCTCTCTCTGGCCTTGCTACCGCCGCGTCGAACGTTCCGCCGGTCGGCATCGCTGTGTCTCGTCGTGCAAACCGCTCAGCGTCAGCATCGAATCGGCATCGCGGCGAATCTTCGGCGTACACCGAGACATCACAGCTGTTCGTATGGTGCCCGCCACGTCCAACTGCGCCGCCAATGTCGGCGCCGCGCTCCACGGATGAGCCGCCGTCACGCCACACGCTCCCAAAGACATTGGAAAGCGTATAGATGGCGCAGGAGCGTCGACATCCGACGTGCGCTGTCCGGCAGTGTTCGAGCTGCCCCGGACTCACGACCGGAACACGACGCTGCAGCCTCCATCTGCGGGAGACTCTCTGCCCGGCGATCCGAATACGGTGCGCACAAAATGCGCTCTAGGCGTCGACGCCGACAGCACATCCTTCACATCGATGGGAAAAGGGCGAGGCCACGGAGGTGAGGCTACCTATCCGCTTATCGGGGAAATTTACGCGTTCCCGAACGATCAAGGGGTGACCGTCGAGAAGAATCGCACCGCTTTTTGATCTTCTTTGGCCCCGCGATACGCACACGGCTCGGCGGACCGTCGGCCGCGACTCAAGCGTAGGTCGCGGCCCGATAGGGTTATTTCAGGCGGAGATATGGCGAGTTAGAACGGAAATGCCGCCTAATAGCAACGCCGCGCCTCCCTGGCGCGACGCAGCCCGGTTGCGTGGTTTCGCGAGGAACGCACGCACATTTGGCGCTTGCGACAAGAGAGCCGGACGCGCGGACATCCCGCCCGTTCTTGCCACCAACCCGCGGGAGATAGAGCGAGCGCAGGGCGCATCCGCTGCCACGCGATATACGCAGCGCACCGAGGCAGAAGACGCGCTCGATACACCGGCGATCAAGGCGCGTTGATCGATTATCGGGTGACGGGAGTTAGCCAGACCTGGCGGGCGCCTGTGTCGAGCAAGGCCGGACGGAAGATTACTCTGGCGAAGTTGCCCAAGGCGATTTCTCGCCGCGGACCTGATGGCCGCCGACACAAACGAAAAATAGAAGGTTCGGGATTTCAGCAACATCAGTTGCTGACGTACAGGCATCCCGACGGGCGAGATGCAGTTGGCCAATCTCGAGGAGACGATTTCGATTTGAGCCAACGCCTTCGACACCCAACTCGTGCCACACGGCGCTTCGCCGCATGCTTTTTTGGCGCGCCAATGCAAAAACCCCCGCCTTGTCGGGCGGGGGTTTCTGGCTTAGGGAGCCTGACGATTACCTACTTTCACACGGGAATCCGCACTATCATCGGCGTAGAGTCGTTTCACGGTCCTGTTCG
>NZ_QKZF01000012.1:0-213792 GCF_003253915.1 Burkholderia sp. 28_3 | reverse complement strand
GCGGGCTTCTTCATTTTCTGGCGGAGCGGACGGGACTCGAACCCGCGACCCCCGGCGTGACAGGCCGGTATTCTAACCGACTGAACTACCGCTCCAGTCTTGCTGCTTGCCTGGCAGGCGTCGGTTACTTCCTGCCGGCGCGTCGTTTGTTCGAACGACGCCGAAATCTGGCGTCCCCTAGGGGATTCGAACCCCTGTACTCACCGTGAAAGGGTGATGTCCTAGGCCTCTAGACGAAGGGGACAACGTACTGCTTACATCTTTAACGAGAAAGCCCGTTCAAAAACGCTTTTTGAACGGGCTTCGTTCTGGCGGAGCGGACGGGGCTCGAACCCGCGACCCCCGGCGTGACAGGCCGGTATTCTAACCAACTGAACTACCGCTCCAGCTTTCTGCACCATCGCCTGCAGGATCTCGTCACGTTCCTGCACACGCTGCGACACTTCTACGAAACGCCGCTGAATCTGGCGTCCCCTAGGGGATTCGAACCCCTGTACTCACCGTGAAAGGGTGATGTCCTAGGCCTCTAGACGAAGGGGACAACGTACTGCTTACATCTTTAATACAAAAGCCCGCTCAAAAACGTCTTGAACGGGCTTCGTTCTGGCGGAGCGGACGGGACTCGAACCCGCGACCCCCGGCGTGACAGGCCGGTATTCTAACCGACTGAACTACCGCTCCAGCTTTCTTACCCAACCTGCAGGACGTCGGTTACGTTCCTGCAAGCCTCGCGACACTTCTATGAAACGCCGCTGAATCTGGCGTCCCCTAGGGGATTCGAACCCCTGTACTCACCGTGAAAGGGTGATGTCCTAGGCCTCTAGACGAAGGGGACAAAATCTTTTCAGATTTGTCTGACTTTCGCTATTCACTTCTGGTCAACAGCGAAGGCCGAAATTCTAACTGCTTTGAATCATTTTGTGAAGCATTTATTACTACCGCTGCTTCGCCAATCAATTCGGTTTGTTCTGTTGGTGGAGGTAAGCGGGATCGAACCGCTGACCTCTTGCATGCCATGCAAGCGCTCTCCCAGCTGAGCTATACCCCCTTGCAGAACAGAAATGAGATTATATGGACCGATTTCGAACTTGTAAATACCCTTTTTACGATTCGCACGAAATTTTTTGCGAAGCCGCCGCGCGCGCATGCGCGGACGGCTTCGCGCACGCACGAACGTCAGGCCAGCGCGGCCTCGATGCGCGACACCACGACGTCGCGACCGAACAGCACGAGCACCGCGTCGATCGACGGCGTGTGCGTCGTGCCCGCCACCAGCAGGCGCACCGGCATCGCGAGCTGCGGCATCTTCAGCTTGTGTGCGGCGAGCGTCGCCTTCAACGCCGCGGATACTGCTTCCTTCGTCCAGTCGGCCGCCTTCAGCGCGGCGACGAGATCGGCCAGCGCCGGGCGCACCGCATCGGTCACGTGCTGCGCGAGCGCATCGGCCTCGGGCGCCGGCACGCGGTAGAACATCGTCGCGCCTTCCGCGATCTCCTTGACCGTCGTCGCACGATCCTTCATCAGGCCGACCACCGCGTCGAGCGCGGGGCCCGTCGCGATCGCCGCGTCATCGATGCCGAGTGCGTCGAGGAACGGCTTCGCGAGTTCGGCAAGGCGCGCGTTGTCGGCTTCCTTGATGTAATGCGCGTTCAGCCAGCTCAGCTTGCTGTGGTCGTACTGCGCGGGCGACTTGCCGAGATGCTCGAGATCGAACCATTCGACGAACTGCTCGCGCGAGAAGATCTCGGCGTCACCGTGCGACCAGCCGAGACGCGCGAGATAGTTGACGACGGCTTCCGGCAGGAAGCCCGCGTCGCGGTACGCCATCACGCTCATCGCGCCATGCCGCTTGCTCATCTTCTCGCCCTGCTCGTTCAGCACGGTCGGCAGGTGCGCATAGACGGGCGGCTCGCCGCCGAGCGCATTCAGGATGTTGATCTGGCGCGGCGTGTTGTTCACGTGGTCGTCGCCACGGATCACGTGCGTGATGCCCATGTCCATGTCGTCCACCACCACGCAGAAGTTGTAGATCGGCGTGCCGTCCGGGCGCGCGATCACGAGGTCGTCGAGTTCCTCGTTCGAGATCTCGACACGCCCCTTCACCGCGTCGTCCCACACGACCGTGCCCGTCAGCGGATTGCGGAAGCGCAGCACCGGCTTCACGCCGGCCGGCGGCTCCGGCAGCACCTTGCCGGGCTCCGGACGCCACGTACCGTCGTAGCGCGGCTTCAGGCCGGCTTCGCGCTGGCGTTCGCGCAGCGCGTCGAGTTCCTCGGCCGACATGTAGCACGGATAGGCGAGACCCTTCTCGAGCATCTGCGCGAGCACTTCGCGATAGCGATCCATCCGCTGCATCTGGTAGATCGGGCCTTCGTCGAAATCCAGCCCGAGCCATTGCATCCCTTCGAGGATCGCATCGACCGCTTCCTGCGACGAGCGCTCGACGTCGGTATCCTCGATGCGCAGCACGAACGTGCCTTTCATCTTGCGGGCGAACGCCCACGGATAGAGTGCGGAGCGGATGTTGCCGAGGTGGATGAAGCCGGTGGGACTCGGCGCGAAGCGGGTACGGACAGGACGGGTCATAAACGGTAACTCGAACGCCTGGGGCGCATGAATGATTCGACGCGGGACGACGACGGCAGCCCGGACAGCAACGGAGCCGGCGGCGCCCGGAACGGGAAAGAAGCCGGAATTATACTCGCGCCGGACATCGCGCCAAGCGCACCGCTTGCTTTATGATGTGCGCGCCGCGGCCGCCAGCCGGCGCGGCGCCGGCCGCACGGAACCTCCTGCGCGGCCGCTCGGAACCTATCGCCGCCGCGGGCCGTGTAACCCGCCGCCAAGCCGCCGGAGAACCATTCGATGTCGTCCCCTCGCCTGTCGCGCCGCCACTTCACGATCGCGTGCGCGTCCGCCAGCCTCGCCGCCTGTACGTCCTTCGGCGACAAGTCCCGCCCCGGCACGGCACCGCCGCAGGAGAAACCCGTCAAGATCGGCATCGCGCTCGGCGGCGGCGCCGCGCGCGGCTTCTCGCACATCGGCGTGCTGAAGGCGCTCGAGGCGCGCGGCATCCCGATCGAGCTCGTCGCCGGGACGAGCGCGGGCTCGGTGGTCGGCGCGCTCTACGCGTCCGGCATGAACGCGCTGCAGATCAACAAGATCGCGCTCGACATGGACCAGGCGTCGATCAGCGACTGGGCGCTGCCGTTTCGCTCGCGCGGCCTGCTGCAAGGCGTCGCGCTGCAGAACTTCCTGAACAAGACGCTCAACAACCGACCGATCGAGAAGATGGCGAAGCCGCTCGGCATCGTCGCGACGGACCTGCAAAGCGGCCAGCCGATCCTGTTCCAGCAGGGCAACACCGGGCTCGCGGTGCGCGCGTCGTGCAGCGTGCCGTCGGTGTTCGAGCCGGTGAAGATCGGCAATCGCGAATATGTGGACGGCGGGCTGGTGAGCCCGGTGCCGGCGTCGTTTGCGCGCAAGATGGGCGCGAGCTTCGTGATCGCGGTCGACATCTCGGCCCGACCGGACGGCGCGGCGACCAACAACCCGATCGAGATGCTGCTGCAGACCTTCACGATCATGGGCCAGACGATCAAGACCTACGAGCTCGACAAGTACGCGGACGTCGTGATTCGCCCGAACCTCGCGGCGATGGGCGGCAGCGACTTCAACCAGCGCAACGCGGCGATCCTCGCGGGCGAGGAAGCGGTCGCGCGCATCATGCCGGAACTGCAGCGCAAGCTCGCGGCGGCGCGCGGCGTGACGGCCGCCGCGTAAGCCACGATGGGCGGGCGGCCACGGCACACGCCGCGTCCCGGCCGCCGACGGAACGGCTTCGGCTTCGTCGCCAACGCCCGCCCCAAAACAAAAAACCCTGCCACCTTTCGGTGACAGGGTTTTTTATCGTCCGGCCCGACCGACCGGCAAACGTCAGTTGTTGCCGTTCGCCGAATCGTCGCCGATCGTCGCGCGCACGCGCTGACGCAGGTCTTCAGGCTTCATCGGGAATTCCGATTCGATCCGGCGCGCGCCGGTGAAACGCTTTTCCCAGTAGCCGCTGTCGAGATCGTCGACGCGCACCGTGCTGCCCGTCGACGGCGAGTGCACGAACTTGTTGTCGCCGATGTAGATGCCGACGTGCGAGAACGTGCGGCGCATCGTGTTGAAGAACACGAGATCGCCCGGCTTCAGGTTGCTCATGCTCACCTTCTCGCCGACGCGGCTCATTTCTTCCGCGCGACGCGGCAGCGACATGCCGAGCGTGTCCTGGAACACGTAGCGCACGAAGCCGCTGCAGTCGAGGCCCGAATCCGGCGAGTTGCCGCCCCAGCGATACCGCACGCCGATCATGTTCAGCGCGCCGACCACCACGTCGCCGGCCTTGCCCGCCATGCCGGCAAGGAACGACTTCGCGCCGCCGCTCGACGGCTGCGCGCTGGTCTGCTGGAGGGGGGAACCCGACCCGATCTGAGTCGAATTGGTGACATTCTGGTTAAAACTGCTGACTTCGTCGGCGAACGCGCCGGGAGCTGCTGCGAACAGGGCGCCGATGAACAGCCCGGCGATGGTGCGCGCGCATGCCTGGGTCAGGGATCGATGCTGCATTGGTCGATGGAATTTGCTTAAAAATCAGCTGATTGGCGGAAAATTTCGGTCGATACTAGCCAGCGCGTAATCGTTTGTCAAAACAAATTAAAAAATACAATCGAGATGGTCAGACCATTGGACGCCTATCACGCTTTCCAGACCGCTTTCAACAGCTTTTGTGTGTAAGGATGTGACGGTCTGGTGAAGACGTCGGACACCTCCCCCGACTCGACGACCGCGCCGTCCTGCATCACCGCGACGCGGTGCGCCATCGCGCCGATCACCTCCAGGTCGTGGCTGATGAACACGTAGCCGAGGTTGTATTTCTGTTGCAAATTCGCGAGCAGCTTCAGCACCTGCTGCTGGATCGACACGTCGAGCGCCGACGTCGGCTCGTCGAGGATCAGGATGCGCGGCTCCAACACCAGCGCGCGCGCGATCGCGATCCGCTGGCGCTGCCCGCCCGAGAATTCGTGCGGATAACGGTGCAGCACCGTGCGGTCGAGGCCGACTTCGCGCAGCACTGCGAGCGACTTCGCGCGGCGCGCGTCGGGCGTCATGTCCGGGCGATGCAGCTCGAGCCCCTCGCCGACGATCCGCTCGATCGTGTGACGCGGCGAAAGCGAACTGAACGGATCCTGAAAGACCACCTGCATGTTCGAGCGCAGCGCGGTCTGTTCGCGGCCGCGATAGGTCGATAGCGCGCGCCCCTGGAATTCGATCTCGCCGCCGGCCGTCTTCTGCAGCCCGAGCAGCGCCATCGCGAGCGTCGACTTCCCCGATCCCGATTCGCCGACGATGCCGAGCGTTTCGCCCTGCCGCACCGACACCGACACGTCGGCGACGGCCGTCACCGGCACCGTGCCGAACCAGCCCACGAAGCCCGGCCGCTTGCGCGCGAACTGCACGCTCACGTGGCGCGCGTCGAGCACGACGGGCGCGATCGGCATCACCGGCATGACCGCGCGTTGCGGCCGGCTGTTCAGCAGCCGCTGCGTATACGGATGCTCGGGTGCCGCGAAGATCCGCTCGACGGGCCCGCTCTCGACGAGCCGGCCGTGCTCCATCACCGCGACGCGCTGCGCGAAGTGCCGCACGAGATTCAGGTCGTGCGTGATCAGCAGGATCGCCATCCCGCGCTTTTCCGCTTCCTCGCGCTGCAGCTCCAGCAGCAGGTCGACGATCTGCGCGCGGATCGTCACGTCGAGCGCGGTGGTCGGCTCGTCGGCCAGCAGCAGGCGCGGCCGGCACGCGAGCGCCATCGCGATCATCGCGCGCTGCCGCTGGCCGCCCGACAACTGGTGCGGGTAGCTGTCGACGCGCTTCTCCGGCTCCGCGATGCCGGTGCGCGCGAGCAACGCGATCGCGCGCTTGCGCGCCTCCACGGCCGAGACGCCGTCGTGCAGCACGATCGTCTCGCCGATCTGCGCGCCGATCGTATACAGCGGGTTGAGCGCCGTCATCGGCTCCTGGAAGATCATCGCGATGTCCGAGCCGCGCAGCCCGCGCATCTCGCGCTCGCTCTTGGCGACCAGATCCTGCCCGGCGAAGCGGATCGCGCCGCTCACTTCGGCGTCGCGCAGCAGCCGCAGGATCGACAGCGCGGTCACGCTCTTGCCGGACCCCGACTCGCCGACGAGCGCGACCCGCTCGCCGCGCCCGATCGCGAGCGTCACGTCGTCCACCGCGACCGTGTCGCCGAAGCGTACGTGCAGACGCTCGAGCGACAGCAGCGGCTCGTGCTGCGTCGATACGGTCGATGTGCTCATCGCTGGCCTCCCGCGGCGCGCACCGAGTCGGCGATCCGCGTGTCGAGCGCGTTGCGCAGCGCGTCGCCCATGAAGGTCAGCAGCAGCAGCGTCGCGACCAGCACGCCGAAGGTCGACAGCGAGATCCACCATGCGTCGAGGTTGCCCTTGCCCTGCGCGAGCAGTTCGCCGAGGCTCGGCGTCGGCGGCGGCACGCCGAGCCCGAGGAAATCGAGGCTCGTCAGCGCGAGGATCGACCCGCTCATCCGGAACGGCAGGAACGTGATCACCGGCGTGAGACTGTTCGGCAGGACGTGGCGCCAGATGATCTGCCAGTTCGTCAGCCCCATCGCGCGCGCCGCGCGCACGTAGTCCTGGGTGCGGTTGCGCAGGAATTCCGCGCGTACGTAGTCGGCGAGCCCGATCCAGCCGAACAGCGACAGCAGCACGATCAGCAGCAGGAAGCTCGGCTCGAAGATCGACGCGAAGATGATCAGCAGGTACAGCTCCGGCAGCGAGCTCCAGATCTCGATCAGCCGCTGCCCGACGATGTCGATGCGTCCGCCGAAGAAGCCCTGCACGGCGCCCGCGGCGATCCCGAGCAGCGTGCCGATCACGGTCAGGATCAGCCCGAACTCGACCGACACGCGGAACCCGTACACGAGCCGCGCGAGCAGGTCGCGGCCCTGCGCGTCGGTGCCGAGCCAGTTCTCGCGCGACGGCGGCGCCGGGTTCGGTACGTTCGAGAAGTAGTTCAGCGTGTCGTAGTAATAGCGGTTCGGCGGATAGACGACGAAGTTGCCGGGCGCCTCGAGCCGCTTGCGCACATACGGATCGAGATAGTCGGCCGGCGTCGGGAAATCGCCGCCGAAGGTCGTCTCCGGGTACGCATGGAACATCGGGAAATAGGTCTGGCCGTCGTAGCGCACGACGAGCGGCTTGTCGTTCGACCACAGCGGCGCCGCGAGGCTCGCGGCAAAGGCCACGACGAAGATCACGAAGCTCCAGTAGCCGACGCGCTGCTGCCTGAAGCGCTGCCACACGCGGCGGGCGGGCGACGGCGACACGCGCGCCCGCGCGGCGTCGAGACGGGAAGAGGCGACGGCCCGGTTCATCGCGCTCCTCGCCCGCTGGCGCCGGGCATGCGCATGGCTCGTTTCATGTCAGCGCTCCAGGTTGTCGAATTGAATGCGCGGATCGACCCACACATAGCAGAGATCGGAGATCAGCTTGGTCGCGAGCCCGATCAGCGTGAACAGGTACAGCGTGCCGAGCACGACCGGATAGTCGCGCCGCACGACCGATTCGTACGACAGCAGCCCGAGGCCGTCGAGCGAGAACAGCGTCTCGATCAGCAGGCTGCCGGTGAAGAACGCACCGATGAACGCGGCCGGGAAACCGACGATCAGCGGCAGCATCGCGTTGCGGAACACGTGCTTCCACAGCACGCTGCGCTCGGAGAGCCCCTTCGCGCGCGCGGTCAGCACGTATTGCCGGCGGATCTCGTCGAGGAACGCGTTCTTCGTGAGCATCGTGACGACCGCGAAGCTGCCGACGACCGACGCGGTGATCGGCAGCGCGATGTGCCACAGGTAGTCGAGCACCTTGCCGACGAGCGACAGCTGCGCGAAGTTGTCCGACGTGAGGCCGCGCAGCGGGAAGAGCTGCCAGAACGAGCCGCCGCCGAACAGCACGAGCAGCAGCACGCCCAGCACGAAGCCTGGAATCGCATAGCCGACGAGCACGACGAGGCTCGTCGCGACGTCGAACGGCGAACCGTTGCGCACCGCCTTCGCGATGCCGAGCGGCACCGAGATCAGGTACGTGAGGAAGAACGTCCACAGCCCGATGCTGATCGACACGGGCAGCTTCTGCACGACCAGCGACCACACGCTCTGGTGGCGGAAATAGCTGTCGCCGAGATCGAAGCGCGCGAAGCGCTTCAGCATCAGCCAGTAGCGTTCGAGCGGCGGCTTGTCGAAGCCGTACAGCGCCTTCAACTGCGCGAGCTGCTGCGCGTCGACGCCGGTGTGCGCGCGCATCCCGAACGGCGTCGCGCCCTGCTCCGTCGCGCCCTTGCGCAACTCCTGCACGGCCTGCTCGACCGGGCCGCCCGGCACGAACTGGATCACCGCGAACGTGAGCGTCAGCACGCCGACGAGCGTCGGGATCATCAGCAGCAGGCGTTTGAGGATGTAGCTCCACATAGGGCGTCGACTCGTGATCGGGTGGCGGGGTTGAACAGAGGGCCGGCGCGGGTCAGTGATCGGGCTTCGCCCACCAGGTCGACACGACCCAGCCCTCGGCCGAATAGTACAGCGGCAGCGTCTGCGGATAGGCAAGCGTGCGCTTGTACGCGATGCGATGCGTCGTGCTGTACCACTGCGGGACCGCATAGTAGCCATGCATCAGCACGCGGTCGAGCGCGTGCGTCGCGTCGAGCAGTTCCTCGCGCGTCTGCGCGGTGCCGAGCGCATGCAGCAGCGCGTCGACGGCCGGCGATTTCAATCCGATGAAGTTGTCGGAGCCCGGCTCGTCGGCGAACTTGCTCGCGTAACGCGAGTATTGCTCGGCGCCCGGCACCTGCACGCCCGGCAGGCGGATCGTCGTCATGTCGTAGTCGAATGCGTCGAGGCGCTTTTGCAGCAGTGCGTAGTCGGCCGTGCGAAACCGCACGGCGATGCCGAGCTTCGCGAGGTTGCGCTGGTAGGCGGTCACGACGCCTTCCATCGCGCCGCCTGCATCGTCGAGGATCTCGAACGCGAACGGCTCGCCCTTCGCATTGCGCAGCGCGCCGTCGCGATAGGTCCAGCCGGCCTGCGCGAGCAGCGCGCGCGCCTTCAGCAGGTTCGCACGCAGCGAGCCCGGCGGATGGGTGTCCGGCTGCGTGACCATCGGGCCGAACACGGCCGGATCGAGCTGCGCGCGCAGCGGCTCCAGCAGCTTCAGCTCGCCCTCGCCCGGCGTACCGGTCGCCTGCAGGTCGGTGTCGGCGAAGTAACTGTTGAGGCGCGTATACGCGCTGTAGAACAGCTGGCGGTTCAGCCATTCGAAGTCGAACGCGAGGTCGAGCGCCTGGCGCACGCGCACGTCGCGAAACAGCGGCCGGCGCAAGTTCATGAAGAAGCCCTGCATGCCGGCGCCGTTATGTTGGCGGAATTCGCGCTTGACGAGCTCGCCGCTATCGAAACGCTTGCCGACGTCGCGCCGCGTCCAGTTGCGCGCGATGTACTCGACGAGCACGTCGTATTCGCCGGCCTTGAACGCCTCGAGCCGCGCGACGCCGTCGCCGTACAGCTTGTACACGATCCGCTCGAAGTTGTTGGTGCCGACCCGTACCGGCAAGTCGGCGCCCCAGTACGCGGGGTTGCGCCGATAGGTGATCGTGCGGCCGTTGTCGTAACGCTCGATCAGGTACGGGCCGCTGCCGATCGGCTGCTCGAACGCGAGCTGGTCGAACGGGATGCGCGAACCGTCCGCGCGCAATCCCCACTTGCGCGAAAACACCGGCACGCCGCCGGCGATCAGCGGCAACTCGCGATTCGCGCTGCGGAACTCGAAGCGCACGGTCGCCGGATCGACGACCACGACCTTCGCGATCTCCGCGAAATACGCGCCGAACTGCGGCGCGGCCTGCTTGCTCTTCAGCGTGTCGAACGAAAACTTGACGTCGTCGGCCGTGACGCGATCGCCGTTCGAAAAGCGTGCGCGCGGATTCAGGTGGAACGTGACCGAACGGCGGTCGGGCGCCACGGCGATGTCGTCGGCCAGCAGCCCGTACGCGGACGCCGGTTCGTCGGAGCTGCCGGTCGCGAGGCTCTCGAACAGCATGTCGATGCCGGGCGCGGCGTTGCCGCGCATCGTGAACGGATTGAACTTGTCGAACGACGTCAGCCGATTCGGGTTCGCGAGCACCAGCGTGCCGCCCTTCGGCGCGTCGGGGTTCACATAGTCGAAATGCTTGAAGCCCGGCGGATACTTCGGCTCGCCGTACTGCGCAATGGCGTAGGCCGCGTGCGCGGCCGGCACGGCCAGCGCCGCGTGCAGCGCCAGCACCGCGGCCACGCGGCCGGCGGCCCGCAGCGCGCCGAGGCGGGCGCGCGCGGCGGCGGCCCGGGGCGAACCCTTCGTCATAGAGGCCCTGTCGGTCGAATGAGGGTAGTAACGTGAACGATTCTACCCATTCAATCCGTCGAGCCAAAAGAAAACCGCCACGCGGGCGGTTTCCTCACGAGCGATCGTTGCGCACGCATCACGCACGCGCGACCGGTCGATCAACGCCAGCCGTTGTGGCGGCCGTGATCCCAGTGACCGCGATCGCCGCCCCAGCCGCGGCCATGGCGGCGGTACCACTCGTCGCGGCCCCAGTAGCGGCGGCCGTCCCAGTAGCGGTCGCCGTGCCAGCCGATCACGATCGCCGGCGCCGGCGCGTACACGGGCGCCGGTGCATAGACAGGCGCCGGCTGGTAGACGACCGGCGGAGGCGGCGGCGCATACACGGGCGCGGGCGCGACGTAGACCGGTGCCGGCACGCCGACGTTGATCCCGACATTGACTCCCGCCATTGCTGCGCCCGACACGAGCAAGGCCGTCATACCGGTCAGGAGCGAGGCAACACGCAAAGTCTTCATGGATTCCTCTTCTGGTTGTGTCATGTGTGATTCGACTATAACGGCAAGCACCGTCCCCGCATATTTCAAGTTTGTAAGAACTGATGCGCGGCATCGCAACGGGAAGCCAGCGCTAACGTCTTGTAACAATCGACGTCGATTGCCCGTCCATACCCTTTCCTAAAACATCTTTCATGCTGCGTCGCGCCCGGCGTTAAGCGGCGCCCCGCACACTGCGCGAGCCGAATCGGGCTCCCGCCGCGCTTCGGCACCTCGCTGACAGGCCGGCGCGTCGCGCCGGCGGAGACCTCGCCGATGCTGAAACTCGTCCGACTCGCGCTCGCGCGCCCCTATACGTTCATCGTCCTCGCACTGCTGATCCTGATCGCCGGGCCGCTCGCGGCGCTGCGCACGCCGACCGACATCTTCCCCGACATCCGGATTCCGGTCATCAGCGTCGTCTGGAACTACGCGGGCCTGCAGCCGGCCGACATGTCCGGGCGCATCGTCACCTACTACGAGCGCACGCTCGGCACGACGGTCAACGACGTCGCGCACATCGAGTCGCAGTCGTTCCGCAGCTTCGGGATCGTCAAGATCTTCTTCCAGCCGAGCGTCGACATCCGCACCGCGACCGCGCAGGTCACGTCGATCTCGCAGACCGTGCTCAAACAGATGCCGCCCGGCACCACGCCGCCGCAGATCCTCAACTACAACGCGTCGACCGTGCCCGTGCTGCAGCTCGCGCTCACCAGCGACACGCTGAACGAACAGCAGCTCGGCGACTACGCGACCAACGTGATCCGGCCGCAGTTGCTGTCCGTCGCCGGTGTCGCGATTCCGTCGCCGTACGGCGGCAAGGTGCGCCAGGTGCAGATCGACCTCGATCCGCAGGCGCTGCAGGCCAAGGGACTGTCCGCGCAGGACGTCGCGACCGCGCTCGCGCAGCAGAACCAGATCATCCCGGCCGGCACGCAGAAGATCGGCGGCTTCGAGTACAACATCCGCCTCAACAACAGCCCGTTGACCATCGACCAGCTCAATGCGCTGCCGATCCGCACCGTGAACGGCGCGGTGATCTTCATGCGCGACGTCGCGCACGTGCGCGACGGCTTTCCGCCGCAGGGCAACATCGTGCGCGTCGACGGCCGCCGCGCGGTGCTGATGAGCGTGCTGAAGAGCGGCTCGGCGTCGACGCTCGACATCATCGCGGGCGTCAAGGCGCAGCTGCCGCGCATCGAGGCGACGCTGCCGCCGTCGCTGCGGCTCGTCGTGATGGGCGACCAGTCGGTATTCGTGAAGGGCGCCGTGAGCGGCGTGGCGCGCGAAGGGCTGATCGCCGCCGCGCTCACGTCCGCGATGATCCTGCTGTTCCTCGGCAGCTGGCGCTCGACGCTGATCATCGCCGCGTCCATCCCGCTCGCGGTGCTGGCGGCGATCGCCGCGCTCGCGGCCGCGGGCGAGACGCTCAACGTGATGACGCTCGGCGGCCTCGCGCTCGCGGTCGGCATTCTGGTCGACGATGCGACCGTCACGATCGAGAACGTCAACTGGCATCTCGAACAGGGCAAGGACGTGCGCAGCGCGATCCTCGACGGCGCGTCGCAGATCGTCGCGCCGGCCTTCGTGTCGCTGCTGTGCGTCTGCATCGTGTTCGTGCCGATGCTGCTGCTCGACGGCGTCGCCCGCTTCCTGTTCGTGCCGATGGCCGAAGCGGTGATCTTCGCGATGATCGCGTCGTTCGTGCTGTCCCGCACGTTCGTGCCGATGATGGCGCACTACCTGCTGAAGGCGCATGCCGCGCATCCGGAAGCCGTGCTCGCGCCGCACGGCGCACCGTTCGCGCCGCCGCGCGCGCGCAATCTGCTGGTGGCGTTCCAGCAAGGGTTCGAGCGCCGCTTCGCGGCGCTGCGCGCGGGCTACCGCGTCGTGCTCGGCCTCGCCCTCGTCCACCGCGCCCGCTTCGTCGCGCTGTTCCTCGCCGCGGTGGCGGTGTCGTTCGCGCTGGTGCCGTGGCTCGGCCGCAATTTCTTCCCGTCGGTCGACGCCGGCGAAATCGCGATTCACGTGCGCGCGCCGATCGGCACGCGCATCGAGGAAACGGCCGCATTGTTCGATCGCGTCGAGCGCACGGTGCGCGGCGTCGTGCCGCCGCATGCGCTCGCGAGCATCGTCGACAACATGGGCTTGCCGAACAGCGGGATCAACCTCACGTACAGCAACAGCGGCACGATCGGCCCGCAGGACGGCGACATCCTCGTGTCGCTCACCGGCGACCACGCGCCGACGGCACGCTACGTGAAGCAGTTGCGCACCGTATTGCCGCGCGCGTTTCCGGGCGTGACGTTTTCGTTCCTGCCCGCCGACATCGTGAGCCAGATTCTCAATTTCGGCGCGCCCGCGCCGATCGACGTGCAGGTGACGGGCCCCGACCGCGCGGCCAACCGCGCGTATGCGACCGAGCTGTTGAGGCGCATCCGCACGGTGCCCGGCGTCGCCGACCCGCGCGTGCAGCAGGCGTCGACCTATCCGCAATTCACGGTGTCGGTCGATCGGGCCCGCGCCGCGCAGCTCGGCGTCACCGAGCAGGACGTCACCAATGCGGTGGTCGCGAGCCTGTCCGGCACGAGCCAGGTGTCGCCGACCTACTGGCTCGATCCACACAACGGCGTGTCCTATCCGATCGTCGCGCAGACCCCGCAGTACCGGATGACGTCACTGTCGGACCTGCGTGCGCTGCCCGTCACCGGCCGCGCGGGCGCGCCGCAACTGCTCGGCGGCCTTGCGACGATCGTGCGCGGACAGACCGATGCGGTCGTGTCGCACTACGACATCGCGCCGCTGTACGACATCTTCGCGACGACGCAGGACCGCGATCTCGGCGCGGTCAGCGCCGGCATCGAACGCGTGCTGCACGCGAGCGCGGCGGACCTGCCGAAAGGCTCGCGCGTGACGATGCGCGGCCAGGTGCAGACGATGAACAGCGCGTTCGGCGGCCTGCTTGCCGGCCTGGCCGGCGCGGTACTGCTGATCTACCTGTTGATCGTCGTGAACTTCCATTCGTGGCGCGACGCGTTCGTGATCGTGAGCGGGCTGCCCGCCGCGCTCGCCGGCATCGTCTGGATGCTGTTCGTCACGCGCACGCCGCTGTCGGTGCCGGCGTTGACGGGCGCGATCCTGTGCATGGGCGTCGCGACCGCGAACAGCATCCTCGTCGTCACCTTCGCGCGCGAACGGCTCGCGCATACCGCCGATGCGGCCGCCGCCGCGCTCGAGGCCGGCTTCACGCGCTTTCGGCCCGTGATGATGACGGCGCTCGCGATGATCATCGGCATGGCGCCGATGGCCCTCGGTCTCGGCGACGGCGGCGAACAGAACGCGCCGCTCGGCCGGGCGGTCATCGGCGGCCTGCTGTGCGCGACCGCCGCGACGCTGGTGTTCGTGCCCGTCGTGTTCAGCCTCGTTCACCGGCGCGATCGCGCGCCGCGCTCCGAATCCCTTTCCGTCACTCCGGGAGAACAGCATGTCCACTGAATTCGAAGTCCGTCCCCCCGGCACGCCGCGTTACCTGAAACCACTCGCGATCGCGGGCGCCGCGGTCGCACTCGTCGCCGCGGCCGCCGGTGTGTTTGCCCGCCAGCACGATGCGCACGCGGTCGCCGCGTGGACCGTGCAACAGGCGGTCCCGACCGTCGCGACGGTCGCGCCGCAGCCGGCCGCGGCCGACGCGCTCGTGCTGCCGGGCCGCCTCGACGCGTATGTCGACGCGCCGATCTATGCACGCGTGCCGGGCTACCTGCATGCGTGGTACGCGGACATCGGCGCGCACGTGAAGGCCGGTCAGTTGCTGGCGTCGATCGACACGCCCGATCTCGACCAGCAGTTGCAGCAGGCTCGAGCCGACCTGCAGAGCGCGAACGCGAACGAGCGGCTCGCGGCCGTCACGGCCGCCCGCTGGGCCGAGATGCTCGCGCAGGATTCCGTGTCGCAGCAGGAAGCCGACGAGAAACGCAGCGACCTCGACGCGAAGCGCGCGGCCGTCGCGGCGAGCACCGCCAACCTGCGGCGGCTCGAAGCGCTCGAATCGTTCAAGCGGCTCACCGCGCCGTTCGACGGCGTCGTGACCGCCCGCAAGACCGATGTCGGCGCGCTGATCGACGCGGGCAGCGGCAACGGCGCCGAACTCTTCACCGTGTCGGACGCGCGGCGTCTGCGCCTGTACATCCACGTGCCGCAAGACGACGCGGCCGCGATCCGCGCGGGCATGCATGTCGCGCTGACCGTGCCCGAGCGCCCCGGCATGACGTTCGACGCCGTGCTCGCGGATTCCGCGCAGTCGATCGATCCCGCTTCCGGCACGCTGCTCGCGCAGTTTTCGATCGCCAATCCGGCCGGCACACTGTTTCCCGGCGAATACGCGCAGGTGCGGATCGCGATGCCCGGCGCCGCGCATGGGCTGACGATTCCGGCCAGCACGCTGATCTTTCGTCACGACGGGTTGCAGGTCGCCGTGCTCGATGCACACGGGCACGCGCGGCTGCGCAACGTGTCGATCGGGACCGACCTCGGCACGCGCGTCGAGATCGCGTCGGGGCTCGCGGCAGGCGATCGCGTGATCGACAACCCGCCCGATTCGCTCGCGGACGGCGACCCCGTGCGCGTCGCCGGCGCGGCCACGACGGAGCACGCGCATGGCTGACCGTCTTCTCGCCGCGTTGCTGGGCAGCGCCGCACTGCTGGCCGGCTGTTCGCTGGCGCCGACGTATCGCGCGCCCGACGTTCCGGTGCCGGCCGCGTTTCGTGAAACGGGCCCGTGGATCGACGCCGCGCCGGCCGACCGCCTGCCGCGCGACGGCTGGTGGCGCGTGTACGGCGACGCGACGCTCGACCGGCTCGAACCGCTCGTCGCGCGCGCGAATCCCGATCTCGCCGCCGCCGTCGCGCGGCACGACGAAGCTGCCGCGCTGTTCGACGAAGCCCATGCGGCGCTGCTGCCGACCGTGGGCATCGGGGCCGAGACCGACCGCGACCGGCAGTCGGCGCGCCGGCCGTTGCGCGGCAGCGGCCAGCCTGACGTCTACGAATCGAACACGCTCGCGGCCGGCATCGGCTACGACGTCGATCTGTGGGGCAAGGTCCGCAATACGGTCGCGGCCGGCCGCGACGACGCGCAGGCGGCCGCCGACGATCTCGCGTCGGTCCAGCTGAGCCTGCAGGCCGGCGTCGCGAGTACCTACTTCGATCTCGCGGGTCTCGACCGCGAAGCCGACACGCTCACGCAAACCATCGACACGTACCGCCGCGCGTGGCAACTGACCGTCAGCCGCCATCGCGGCGGCCTCGCTTCGGGGCTCGACGTGGCGCGTGCGCAGACGCAACTCGCGCTCGCCCAGGCCCGCGCGTCCGACATCGCCGCCCGCCGCGCGCTCGACGAGCACGCGATCGCGGCGCTCGTCGGCGCGTCGGCATCGACGTTCACGCTGCCGTCCGCCGCGGCACTGCCCGGCGTGCCACCGATCCCGACGGGACTTGCCTCGACGCTGCTCGAACGCCGGCCGGACGTCGCCGCCGCCGAGCGCCGCGTCGCGGCCGCGAACGCGCGAATCGGCGTCGCGCGCGCGGCTTTTTTCCCGGACCTGTCGCTCGGCCTCGACGCGGGCTTCCAGAGCGATACGTTCTCGCCGTGGCTCGCCGCGCCGAACGAGATCTGGTCGATCGGGCCGCGTCTCGCGATGACGCTGTTCGACGGCGGCCTGCGCGCGGCCGGCGTGCGCCACGCCCGTGCGCAGTTCGCCGAACAGGGTGCGCGCTACCGGTCCGTCGTGCTGCAGGCGTTCCGCGAAGTCGAGGACGATCTCGCGCTGCTGCACCGCCTCGGCGACGAAGCGGACCAGGACGACGCGGCGCTCGTCGCGGCGCGGCAGTCGCTGATGCTCGCGATGTCGCGCTATCGCGACGGCGCGGTCAGCTATCTCGACGTGGTCACCGCGCAGACGACCGAACTCGATACGCAGATCGCGGCGCTCGATGTCGACACGCGGCGCCTGCAGGCATCCGTCGGGCTCGTACGCGCACTCGGCGGCGGCTGGCGCGGCGCGCGTTCATGAACGTTTCTTCATCGGCACGCCCGGCGTCCGTCGGGGTGTGCCCGATAACGTGTGTCATGCCGGCATCGCCATCGCGGCGACGGCCCCTGCCACCTGAAAAGGATCACGCCATGAAAACCTTGATGTTCGCCACCCTCCTCTCGGCGCTCTGCGTCGCCCTGCCCGGCCAGGCCAGCGCAACGCAAGCCGACGCGGCAATTGCCCCGCTGACGCTCGCATCGTCGACGCCCGCACCGGTGTCGCAGCAATCGGCATGGAATGCACCGCAGGCCGCCCCGCTGACGCGCGCGCAGGTCTATCGCGAACTGGTCCACGCCGAGCGCGATGGCCAGCTCGAGCGGCTCAATCGCGAGCTCTATTCGCATTGAGTGGTCCCGCCTCACGTGACCGGGCATGCCGCGCGACGTGCGGCATGCCTGTCTTGACGAAACGGGGCGCGGCACCCCTCCGTCAGCCGCCCGTGTCGAACCGGAAGCCGTATCGCGCCACCGTTTCGATCCGCGCGGAGAACGCATGCGCGACCAGCTTGCGCCGCAACCGTACGACGAGCGCATTGACCGTTTCGGGTTCGATGTCGGCGTCGCCCCACGCATAGCGCAGCACCGCGTCGCGGCCGACCGGCCGCCCCGCTTCCCGCAGCAGGCATTCGACCACGCGAAACTCCCGTGCGCTGAGCGCGAGCCGCCGGCCCCGCTCCTCGAGTGCGCGCGTCGCCGTGTCGAGCCGGATCGAGTCACGCATCGCGATCACGCCCGCACGGCGCCACAGCGCGCGCAACCGCTCGTGCAATTCGACGAACGAGCATGGATGGGCCAGGCATACGTCGCAGCCCGCCTTCAGCATCTGCGCGCGCTGGGCGGACGTGGCGCCGGCAACGATCGCGGCGATCGTCGCGCTGCCGGCCGATGCGGCGAGCAGCGGCAAGCCATCGAGAACCGCCGGCGCGGCCGCGCCATCGGTGGCGACGATCACGATCGCGTCGAACCGGTCCTGCGTCGCCGCGAAACAGCCATCGCGCCATTCGTCGACGCGTTCGACGCCGTGCATGCTTTCCCGAAACGCCTTGTCGAGCCGCGACACGTCCGGATTCGGCGGAGCAATCAGCAGGATGCGCATCGATCGGTCTCCTGCGCGCTCATGCGAGCGAACGCGGCCAGCATTCGACCGTGATCGCCGCGCCGGCCGGCTGCGCATCGCCGATCCGCAGCGCGAAACCATGTACGCGCATCACCGCCGACACGATGCTTAATCCAAGTCCCGAACCGTTCACGTGGCGGGTGCGCTCGCCGCGATAGAAGCGTTCGAGCACCGCATTGCGCTCACCGGGCGGAATGCCGGGCCCGGTGTCCTCGAACCGGACGAGCGGACCATGCGGCGTCGTCTGGAGCACGACGCGCACGCGGCCGCCCGGCGGTGTGAACTTGATCGCGTTGTCCGCGAGATTGCTGAACGCCTCGAACAGCAACGCACGATCGCCATGGATGCCGTCGACCGTGGCCGCCTCGAGCTCGAACGACACGTCGACGGCCTCGGCCAGCGGCTCGTACAGCTCGCACACGTCGCGCAGCAAGACGGCGACGTCGACCGCGGCAAAGCCGCCGCGCCGGCTCAGCGTGCCGATCTCGGAGATGCGCAGCATCGCGCGAAAACGTTCGAGCAGCCGGTCGGTCTCGTCGCGCGCCGAAGCCAGCAGCGCCGCCGACGCGGGATCGTGGGCGCAGACCGGCTGGTCGGCGAGCCGCGCCAGCATCGTATGCACGCGAGCAAGCGGCGTACGCAGGTCGTGCGCGATCCCGTCGCAGGCATGGCGCACCTCGCCCATCAGCCGCTCGACTTCGTCGAGCATGTGGTTCACGAGATGCGCGAGCAGATCGAGTTCGTCGTAGCGGCCGACCGGCAGCCGCTTGCCGAGATCGCCTTCGGCGATCTGCCGCGTGACGCGCCGGATCGCGGCGACGCGGCGCATCTGCCGCATGCCGAGCATGCTGCCGCCCGCGATGCCGGCGATCAGGATCATCACGCCGCCGACCACGAGCCCGCGGATCGCGACGTCGCGGATCTGGATGAAATGCGACAGGTCGCGCGCGACGACCAGCGTCATCCCGTTGTCGCGGCGCACGGCCATCGCGCGCGCGATCGGCGACGATTGGCCGTCGAGCGGCGCAAGCGTGCGGTTCAGCGTCCGGCCGTGGCGATCGGTGCGCAGCGCCGGCGGCGTCGCGATGTCACCGGCCACGCGGCGCCCGCTCGCATCGAACAGCCCGTAGAAATTCGTGTGCATGTGCTCGTGCTCGAGCCGCCGATGGATCGCGAGCGGCAGCTCGGCATCGGGAATCGAATCGAAATAGATCAGTTGCCACGCGAGCACGTCGTCGGTGTCGCGTGTCATCGTATGCGTCGCGGCGACGCTGATCACGCCCGCGAGCAGCAGCAGCGACACCGAGAAGATCGCCGCGTACGCGCACAGCCAGCGAAACGTCGTCGTATGCCAGCGGCGCGTGAAATTCGCCGCGCGAGCTGCGTCCATCCGTGCCTCCGTCAAGCGAGCATGTAGCCCGATCCGCGCACCGTCTGGATCATCGGGTTCGCGCCAGGCGGATCGATCTTCTTGCGCAGCCGGCCCATGTGGACGTCGATCAGGTTGGTGCCGGGATCGAAGTGATAGCCCCACACGGCCTCGAACAGCATCGTGCGCGTGATCGTCTGGCCCGCGTTGCGCATCATGAATTCGAGCACGCGGAACTCGGTCGGCAGCAGCGGAATCTCGTCGGCGCCGCGACGCGCGCAGCGCGAAATGAGGTCGAGCTCGAGCGCGCCGACCTTCAGCAGCGTCTGCTGCGGCACGCCCGAGGCTTGCCGGCGGCGCAGCAGCACTTCGATGCGCGCGCTCAGTTCGCCCGAATCGAACGGCTTCGTCAGGTAATCGTCGCCGCCCGCGCGCAGCCCGCGAATCCGCTCGTCGACGTCGCCGAGCGCGCTCAGCATCAGCACCGGCGTGTCGATGCCGACCGTGCGCATCGCGGTCAGGATCGCGAGGCCGTCCGCGCCCGGCAGCATCCGGTCGAGCGTGATCGCGTCGTACGAGGCGCTCATCGCCCGCATCATCCCTTCGCGACCGTTGTCGATCCAGTCGACCTCGAATCCGCGCGCGGTCAGTTCGCCGACGATTTCGTTCGCGGTCACCGCATCGTCCTCGACCGTCAGTACTCGCATGATTGCCCTCGCAATGAACCTCAAGACGGGCGCGCACGACGCGCCCGACGCTATCGTAAGCGCCGCGAGCGCCGTGCGGCGCCAGATGAAAATAGCTTCATCCGGCCGCGCGGCCGCACGCGTGAAACATGTTTCATCCAGGCGTCGCCCGCCCCGCGGCCGGTGCCGCCTACGCTCACGTCATGCGGCATCGGGCCGCGAAACCAGGAGCTACCGGATGAAACCGTCGACCACCCTCGCCTGCATGCTGCTCGCCTGCGCCAGCACCGCCGCGTTCGCGGGGCCGCACCTCACCCCGCAGGAATGCAATGCGTACCCGTTCGTGCACACGGGCCACGATGTCACGCGCGCGGACCTCGTGCGCGAGCTGACCGAGCTCGAACAGGTCGGCTACGACCCCGCCCATGCGAGCCCGTATTACCCGGACGATCTCGACGGCGCGAAGCATCGGCTCGCCGCCGAGTACCGCGCCGACTGCACGCATGCGTTGACCGCCGACGCGGGCACGCCGCACTGACTGTACGGTCCGGCGCGACGCAGCCGGAAAAGCAAAAAGGCGGCACCTGCGTGCCGCCTTTTCTTCATGAACACGCATGGATACGAACCCGATGCGCGACGCTGCCGCTCACCGCGACATCATGTTCATGCTGACGTTGTGCATCACCCACAGCGTGCCGACGATCACGATCGCGGCGGTCAGCACCGTATAGCTGAACGCCATCACGTTCCAGCGCTGGCCCGACGAGCCGTTCATGTGCAGGAAGTACACGAGGTGCACGACGATCTGCACGAACGCGAGCACGGCCAGCCCGATCAGCGACGCATGCGGCGACAGCACGCCGCCCATCACCAGGCCGAACGACGCGGCCGTGAGCAGCACCGACAGGATGAAACCGGCGACGTAGCCGCCGACACTGCCGTGCCCTTCTTCGAGTTGAGACGAATGCGAATGGGCCATTTAGATCACGCTCGCGAGATAGACAAAGGAAAACACGCAGATCCACACGATGTCGAGGAAGTGCCAGAACAGGCTCAGGCACGTCAGGCGCCGCAGGTCGCGATCGGTCAGGTCGCCGCCACGGAACACGATCTGCGCGGCCAGCACGAGCATCCACAGCAGGCCGGCCGTCACGTGCAGCCCGTGCGTGCCGACCAGCGTGAAGAACGCCGACAGGAACGCGCTGCGCTGCGGGCCCGCGCCTTCCGCGATCAGGTGCGAGAACTCGCGCAGTTCCATCGCGAGAAACGCCGCGCCGAGCACGAACGTCACCGCGAGCCACGCGAGCAGCGCGCCGCGTTGCTGCTTGTATGCCGCGAGCATCGCGAAACCGTACGTGATGCTCGACAGCAGCAGCGCGGCGGTTTCGACCGCGACGCCCGGAATGTCGAACAGCTCTTTGGCGGTCTGCCCGCCCGCGTACTGGTGACCGAGCACCGCGAACGTCGCGAACAGCGCCGCGAAGATCACGCAGTCGGTCATCAGGTACAGCCAGAACCCGAACACCGAATGCGACGGCGGATGGTCGTCGTGCTCGAGCAGGGTCGCGCTCAAGGTTTTCTGCAACATCAGTTGGCCTCCAGTTCCACGTCGTCGACGCGCGCGGCCGTGCGCTGCGTCGGCTGCTTGTCTTCGGTCTTGCGCACCGTCGACGCAGGGATGTAATAGCCGTCGTTATCGCGCGAGCTGTAGATCACGAGCGTCGCAATGATTCCGATGAGCCCGCCGATCGCCATCCACCAGATGTGCCACACCAGCGCGAAGCCGAGCACCAGGCTGAAGATCGCGATCACGAGGCCCGCGCAGGTATTCGACGGCATGTGGATGTCGCGAATCGCCGCCGGGTTCGGCCGGCCTTCGCCGCGCGCCTTCATGTCCGCGTACGCGTCGAGCGTGCGCACCTGCGGGATCACCGCGAAGTTGTAGTCGGCCGGCGGCGACGACGTCGCCCATTCCAGCGTGCGGCCGCCCCACGGATCGCCCGTGGTGTCGCGGTATTCCGGCAGGTGACGGTTGCGGATGCTGACGACCAGTTGCAACAGCTGGCATGCGATGCCGATCGCGATCAGCACGGCGCCGAATGCGGCGACCAGCAGCCACGGATGCCAGGCCGGGTTGTCGTAGTGGTTCAGGCGGCGTGTCATGCCCATGAAGCCGAGCACGTACAGCGGCACGAACGCGACGTAGAAGCCGACCTGCCAGAACCAGAACGCGGCCTTGCCGAGCTTCTCGTTCAGCTTGAAGCCGAACGCCTTCGGGAACCAGTAGTTGAAGCCCGCGAGATAGCCGAACAGCACGCCGCCGATGATCACGTTGTGGAAGTGCGCGATCAGGAACAGGCTGTTGTGCAGCACGAAGTCCGCGCCGGGGATCGCCATCATCACGCCGGTCATGCCGCCGAGCGTGAACGTGACCATGAAGCCGATCGTCCACAGTACGGGCGTCGTGAACTCGATCCGGCCGCGGTACATCGTGAACAGCCAGTTGAACACCTTCACGCCGGTCGGAATCGCGATGATCATCGTCATGATCCCGAAGAACGCGTTCACGTTCGCGCCCGAGCCCATCGTGAAGAAGTGATGCAGCCACACGAGGAACGACAGCACCATGATCGCGCAGGTCGCGTACACCATCGTCTTGTAGCCGAACAGCGGCTTCTTCGCGAACGTCGCGATGACTTCCGAGAAGATCCCGAACGCCGGCAGGATCAGGATGTACACCTCCGGATGGCCCCACGCCCAGATCAGGTTCAGGTACAGCATCGCGTTGCCGCCGGCTTCGTTCGTGAAGAAATGCATGCCGAGGTAACGGTCGAGGCCGAGCAGCGCGAGCGTCGCGGTCAGGATCGGGAACGACGCCATGATCAGCACGTTCGTGCAGAGCGCCGTCCACGTGAACACCGGCATCTTCATCAGCGTCATGCCCGGCGCGCGCATCTTGATGATCGTCACGAAGAAGTTCACGCCGGTCAGCAGCGTGCCGACCCCGGAGATCTGCAGCGCCCACAGGTAGTAGTCGACCCCTACCCCCGGACTGAACTGCAGCTCCGACAGCGGCGGGTACGCGAGCCAGCCCGTCTGCGCGAATTCGCCGATCACGAGCGACACGTTGATCAGGATCGCGCTGACCGCCGTCATCCAGAACGACAGCGAGTTGATGAACGGGAACGCGACGTCGCGCGCGCCGATCTGCAGCGGCACGATCAGGTTCATCAGGCCGACCATGAATACCATCGCCATGAAGAAGATCATGATCACGCCGTGTGCCGTGAAGATCTGGTCATAGTGGTGCGGCGGCAGGTAGCCGGGCGCGTTGTACGCGAGCGCGAGCTGCATGCGCATCATGATCGCGTCGGCGAAGCCGCGCAGCAGCATGATCAGCGCGACGATGATGTACATCACGCCGAGTCTCTTGTGGTCGACCGTGGTCAGCCATTCCGTCCACAGCCATTTCCAGCGGCCGGTGATCGTCAGCGCGGCGAGAATGCCCAGCACGACCAGCCCCATGAAGGCGCCGGCCCCCATGATGATGGGCTGATCGAACGGGATCGCCGAAAGTGTGAGTTTGCCGAACATGCGTTACCCCTTCGTGCCGCAGGCGGCGTCCTTCAGGTCGAGGACGTGGCCATCGTTGTATTTCGCGATGATGTTGTGGAAGAGCCGCGGATCGACCGACGAGAAGTAGCGCACCGGCGCCTTCTCGCTCGGCTGCGCGACGCTGCCGTACAAGGTCGCGTCGAGCCGGTCCGGCGACGCCTTCACCTTCTGCACCCACGCATCGAACTGCTCGCGCGGCTCGGCGAGCGTGCGGAACTTCATGTCGGAGAAACCGCGGCCGCTGAAGTTGGCGGACGTGCCCGCGTAGTTGCCGGGCTCGTCGGCGATCAGGTGCAGGCGCGTCTGCATGCCGGCCATCGCGTAGACCTGGCCGCCGAGCTGCGGGATGAAGAACGAGTTCATCACCGAATCCGACGTGATGCGGAAGTTCACCGGCGTGCCGACCGGAATCGCGAGCTGGTTCACCGACGCGATACCGAGTTCCGGATAGATGAACAGCCACTTCCAGTCGAGCGCGACCACCTCGACGTCGAGCGGCTTCACCGCCGATTCGAGCGGCTTGTACGGATCGAGCTCGTGAGTGGTCTTCCACGTGAGCACGCCGAGAAACAGGATGATCAGCGTCGGTACGGTCCAGATCACGACCTCGATCGCGGTCGAGTGCGACCAGTTCGGCGCATAGGCGGCGTTGCGGTTCGACGCGCGGTAACGCCACGCGAACCATAGCGTGAGCAGGATCACCGGCACGACGACGATCAGCATCGCCCAGGTGGACGTCGCGATCAGCGCCTTTTCGGCCGCACCCACGCTTCCTTTCGGATTTAGTACATCTAAATTACAACCTGACAGGCTCAATGCCGCGCCCATGGACATCAGCGCCGACCAGCCTCTTGAAGCTCTTCTTTTCATCACACAGCCCGAGGGTCATTGAATCCGTTTGCGTACGCCCGATGCGCATTCGATTCACGAAATTGGCCGAATCATACGTCGCGCGAGTGCGATGAAAAACCGGTGCATGCGGCAAATCATCATTGCAAAATCTGCCGTGAGTCACATTGTCGCGGGGCAATTTCACGCAGCCGGAAGCGGGTCCGGCACGCGCCGTGCCGGACCGCGATCGATGCGCGCGCAACGACGCGCGCCGCGTGAGGCGGCGCGCTTGCGCGGCTCGACGTGCCGGGATCAGTCGTGCGTCGACGCCATGTACGACGGCAGCGCCGGCGTGGGGCCATCCCCTGCCGGCACCTTCGAATGGCTCGCTTCCTGGATCAGCCTGCCGACGGTCGGATCGATCGCATCGGTGAACGGCTTCGGATCGATGCCGACCGCGAGCACGATCAGCGCGAGCGACGCGAACATCACGATCTCGCGACGGTTCAGGTCGGCGAGCTTCGCGATCCGCTGGCTCGCGACCTTGCCGAACACGACGCGCTTGAGCATCCACAGCGTGTACGACGCGCTGAGGATCAGCGTGAGCGCCGCGATCGCGCCGATCCAGAAGTTGAAGCGGATCGCGCCCATGATCACCATGAACTCGCCGACGAACCCCGACGTGCCCGGCAGGCCGACGTTGGCCATCGCGAACAGCAGCGTGAAGGTCGCGAAACGCGGCATCACGCCCGCCACGCCGCCGTACGCGGCGATCTCGCGCTGCTTGGTGCGATCCACGAGCACGTTCACGCACAACAGCATCGCGCCCGCCACGAAGCCGTACGACACGAGCTGCACGATCGCGCCTTCGACGCCGATCCGATTGAACAGGAACAGGCCGAGCGTGACGATCCCCATGTGCGCGACCGTCGAATACGCGAGCAGCTTGCCGAGGTCGGTCTGCGCGAGCGCGACGAGGCTCGCGTAGACGATCGCGAACAGCGACAGCGCGATCACGGCCGGCGCGAAGAAGTGACTCGCGTCCGGCGTGATCGGCAGCGCGAAGCGCAGGAACCCGTAGCCGCCGAGCTTGAGCATCGCGAGCATCAGCGCGGCGCCCGTCGGGCCGTCCGTGTAGACGTCGCTCAGCCACGTGTGGACCGGCCACATCGGCACCTTGACCGCGAACGCGGCGAAGAAGCCGAGGAACACCAGCAACTGCGGCGCGAAACCGAGCTGCAGCGTGCGCCACACGGCCATGTCGAACGTATGCGACTGCGCGTACAGGTACAGCATCGCCATCAGCAGCAACAGCGAGCCGGCGAACGAGATGAAGAAGAACTTCACGGCCGCATACACGCGTCGCTCGCGCCCCCACGTGCCGATCAGCAGGTACAGCGGAATCAGCGTCGCCTCGAAGAAGATGAAGAACAGCAGCCCGTCCTGCGCGACGAACACGCCGACCATCAGCCCGGACAGGATCAGGAACGACGCGTAGTACTGCGCGACGCGCACCGTGACCGATTCCCACGACGCCACCACCACCACGAGCGTCGTGAATGCGGTCAGCACGACGAGCCAGAGCGACGCGCCGTCGATGCCGACCCGCCACCCGGAATTGAATGCCGCCAGCCAGTCGCGTCTTTCGACGAACTGCATCGCGGCCGAATGCGCATCGAAGCCGGCAACGAGCGGAACCACGGCCGCCAGCCCGGCAATCGCGCCGACCAGCGCGATCAGTCGTATCCGGCGTGCCTGCTGGTCGGAACCGGCGCGCAGCAGGCCCGCGCCGAACAGTATCGGAACCCAGATGGCCAGGCTCAGGAAGGGGAAATCATGCATGTCAACAGGGCCTTGAGGAGGTCGCGCCCTGCATCGGGGACAGGCGCGACGAAAGGAACGAAATCAAATCGACAGGTAGATTTCGTGAATCGCCAATGTTGGCAAAATGTAAAGCGGCATCACCGGAAAACTTGACGCCGCTCAAACGCGATCGGGTTAACCAGCATAAGACGATTGATTATTTTCTGCAGCGCAGCAGAGCATCGATTTTCGGCGGCAGCGTAGTTCACTGATTTGTTTGAGTAATTTTTCGTATTGCTTGATGCCGCGTGCGATGAAAATCGACGCAGCGCCGCATTTTTGATGTCAACCGGTCATTTCGGAGGGCCGGAACAGCATGATCGGTGTTCGGCTGTGTCCCGGTCGCTCAGCGCCTCGCTCCTTACAAATAACCTTTCATTGTTATTTCATTTCGTGCCGCGTGCATTTGAGCGAGGATCGGCCGGGCAAGCACGATCCGGCGCCGGCTCGAAGTCTGGAAGCATGCCGCCGGCATGAACGGGCGGATCGAACAAACCGAAGTGCGCTTCGTCGCCGCTGGCAATCGCAGCCTCGGCTCGATTCACGCGCTTCACGAACGGAAGGCTCTCTATCGTTCGGATACCGAAGCACTGCTGTCGGTTGTCTCTGCGCGCTATCAGGTCATGCAATCCGAGGAGATCGGGAGTGTTATCGAGACCTTGCGGAGATCGGCGGCTTACCGCTTGAGACCGCAGCTGTGCTACGGCAGGGCCACCCGCTCCGGGCGCTTGCCCGCAGAGGCCAGTCCGGCATGCTGGGGACGCTCAGCAGCCGCATCCGCCGCATCCGCCGCTTCAGGCGCGTTCCGAAGCATCTCGGATGGGTCTTTTCCCCGGCGTGTCCGGAACGAGCAATCGTCAAGCGCTGCCCTCGCGCTCGACGGCAGCGCGCAATACCAGCGGCGTCAACCGGTACCCACCTATGTCCAGCGCATTCTTGCTGATGGGCCCGCTGAGGACTGAAAAAGAAAAAGCCCCGCAAGTCCGAGAACTTGCGGGGCTTTGTCACCGCTTTTGGCGGAGACGGAGGGATTCGAACCCTCGATCCAGGTTTTGGCCCAGATGCTCCCTTAGCAGGGGAGTGCCTTCGACCTCTCGGCCACGTCTCCCAAACTTTCGCTCGCACCAGGGAGGCAGTGCGACGAGAACGAAATAATATAGGGTTTCGAACCGCCCGTCAATTTCCGTGATGCATTTTCTTCAATGCATCACGAAAAATTCACGATGCCTGGTCGAGTTCGAATGCCTTGTGCAGCGCGCGGACGGCCAGCTCCATGTATTTCTCGTCGATCAGCACCGAAATCTTGATTTCGGACGTCGAGATCATCTGGATGTTGATGCCCTCTTCCGACAACGTGCGGAACATCTTGCTCGCGACGCCCACGTGCGACCGCATGCCGACGCCGACGACCGACACCTTCGACACCTTCGGGTCACCCTGCACGCGCTCGGCGCTCACATGGCCCTGCACCTGGTTGGTGAGGATATCCATCGCCTTCTGGTAGTCGCCGCGACCGACCGTAAACGTGAAGTCGGTTTTGCCTTCGACGCTCTGGTTCTGGATGATCATGTCGACGTCGACGTTCGCATCGGCCACCGGGCCGAGGATCTGATATGCGATGCCCGGCTTGTCGGGCACGCCCATCACAGCAATGCGTGCTTCGTCGCGCTGGAACGCGATGCCGGAAATGACTGCCTTTTCCATGGTCTCGTCTTCTTCAAAAGTAATCAGGGTGCCCGAGCGCATTTCTTCGTCGAGCGCAATCAGCGGATCGGTCAGGCTCGACAGCACACGCGTCTTCACCTGGTATTTGCCGGCGAATTCGACCGAGCGGATCTGCAGGACCTTCGAGCCGAGGCTGGCCATTTCCAGCATTTCCTCGAACGTCACGCGATCGAGGCGGCGCGCCTCTTCGACGACACGCGGATCGGTCGTGTAGACGCCGTCGACGTCGGTATAGATCAGGCACTCTTCGGCACCCAGCGCAGCCGCCACCGCCACCGCCGACGTGTCCGAGCCGCCCCGGCCCAGCGTCGTGATGTGGCCGTCCGGATCAACGCCCTGGAAGCCCGTGATGATCACGACCTTGCCCGCGTTCAGATCGTCCTTCACACGCTCGTCGTCGATCGAGTGAATGCGTGCTTTCGTAAACGCGCTGTCGGTCTTGATCGGCACTTGCCAGCCGGCATAGCTCACGGCCTCGACGCCGATTTCCTGCAGCGCGATCGACAGCAGGCCGACGCTGACCTGCTCGCCGGTCGACGCGATCATGTCGAGCTCACGCGGGCTCGGCTGGCTCGAAATCTCTTTCGCGAGACCGAGCAGACGGTTGGTTTCGCCGGACATCGCCGACGGCACGACCACCATCTGGTGCCCGGCCTGATGCCATTTTGCGACGCGTTTCGCGACGTTCTTGATGCGCTCGACCGAGCCCATCGAAGTGCCGCCGTATTTGTGTACGATGAGTGCCATTGTCGTTCTGAACTGGAGGAGAAACCGCACGGGCGCGCTGGGCAGGCCGCGTAGCCGTTCGGTCACGCGGCTTGTGGCTGTGGACGGACGACGAGGGGGACGGCTGGGACGCAACACGCAAGCGTGACGGATTTTGCCCGGAAGGCCGATCAGGCCGCGCAAACCGGGTACGTCACGCGGAAAACCTGCACAAAACGCTCAAAAATCGAGCCGAGCAAACGACCGAGCGTACCCGATAGAAGCCCGCTTGACAAGCCGCGCGCCGTGTCGGCGGCCGTTCCGGCGCTGTTTACCAAATGGTGAAAACGGGCACGCCATCGCGCCGCCGGCAGGCTGCCCGCCGCTACGCGATCAGCAGGTCGGGACGCCATTCGATCCGGCGCCATGCGGCGGCGCCGGACGTCGCGCCGTCAGGCACGTCGATGTCGCGATTGACGCCCAGCCGCGGCACGTAGATCAGCCGGTCGCCCGCGAACAGCAGCGGCACGTCGCGCTGCCAGGCCGGCACGCCGCGCTCCTGGAGCAGGTTCTTCAGCGTCCGGCCCGGCCCGCCCGGCGACGTACGCATCCGTTCGCCGCCCGCCCGGGCGCGCGCAGCCAGCCGCGCACCGCGCAGCAGCGCCTCCGGTACCGCATCGGCGCTCCCCGCGTCGGCCGGCGCGAACACGAACGTGCCGCGCCATCCCGGCAGATGCCACACTTCCTGCCCGTCCCATGCAAGCGCCGCCTCCGGGTGCGGCGTACCGGTGCCGTCGTCGGCCGGTTCGCTGCTGTCGCCCGCTTCCCAGTACACGACATCGCGATAGAGCCTCAGGCACTGCCCCGCGTGATCGACGCGCAGCGCATGCGCGTCGTGCGCGGCACGCAGTTGCCGCATCATGTTGGCGAGCCGCGCAGCCGACGCGCCCGGCAAACCGAGCCGGCGCATCCAGAAGCGCAGCAGATTCGCACCGCGCGTATCGTCGAATCCGATCAGCGCGTCGCGCGACAGCGCCCGCCCGTCGTCGCGCGCGGCGACGGCGAAATCCAGCTCGGCCAGATCGTCGAGCAGCCGCTGCGCGGCGGCCGCATGCTGGGCCGCGCGACCGAGCGCATCGCGAAAACCCGGAAAATGCACGGCCAGCGCAGGCAGCACGTCGAGGCGCAGCGCATTGCGCGCATAGCGCGTATCGCCGTTCGATTCGTCATCGATCCAGGTCAGCGCATGCTGCTCCGCATAGCGCTCGAGTTGTGCGCGCAACAGCCGCAGCAACGGGCGCACACGCTCGATGCTCACGCCGTCGGGGCGATAACGCGGCGCCATCGCGGCAAGCCCCGCGATTCCCGCCCCGCGCAACAGTTGCAGCAGCACCGTCTCGGCCTGATCGTCCGCATGTTGCGCGAGCCACAGCGTCGCCACGCCGTGGCGTTCGCCCATCGCGTCGAGCGCCGCGTAGCGACGCTCGCGCGCGGTCGCCTCGATGCCGAGCCCGCTGTCGCGCGGCACGTCGACGCGCATCGATTCGAATGCGACACCGAGTCGCGCCGCTTCCGCTTCGGCATGCGCGACCCAGGCGTCCGCGTTCGCGCTCAGGCCGTGATGCACGTGCAGCGCGACGCAGCGCGAGGCGCCCGCGACGCGCACGGCCGCGTCGAGCAGCACGGTCGAATCGAGGCCGCCGCTGTAGGCGATCGCGATGCGCGCATCAGGCGGCAGGCTGGAAAGCGCAACGCCGACCGCGTCGAGTACGGCGCGGTCGGCGGAGAATTCGGTGGGCGGGATCACGAGCGGGACACGCGCGCAACGGCGCGTGAATTGAATACGCAGCCGGTCATGCGCCCGGCGTGGTTTCCTTGAACTTGCCGTAGGCCATCAGGCGCTCGAAGCGACGCTCGCGCAGCGCGTCGATGCTCATGCCCTGGAACTGGCGCAGCGAATCGGCCAGCGCACGGCGCAGCAGCGCGGCCATGCCCTTCGGATCACGATGCGCGCCGCCGAGCGGCTCGTTGATGATCTTGTCGATCAGGCCAAGCGCCTTCAGGCGGTGCGCGGTCAGGCCGAGCGCTTCCGCTGCTTCCGGCGCCTTCGCGGCGCTCTTCCACAGGATCGACGCACAGCCTTCCGGCGAGATCACCGAGTAGGTCGAGAACTGCAGCATCATCACGGTGTCGGCCACCGCGATCGCCAGCGCACCGCCCGAGCCGCCCTCGCCGATCACCGTCGTGATGATCGGCGTCTTCAGCTCGGCCATCACGTACAGGTTGCGGCCGATCGCCTCCGACTGGCCGCGCTCTTCTGCGCCGATGCCCGGGTACGCGCCCGGCGTATCGACGAACGTGAAGATCGGCAGCCCGAACTTCTCGGCCAGACGCATCAGCCGTTCAGCCTTGCGATAGCCTTCCGGGCGCGGCATCCCGAAGTTGCGCGCGGCGCGCTCCTTCGTGTCGCGGCCCTTCTGATGACCGATCACCATGCACGGATGGCCGCCGAAGCGCGCGAGACCGCCGACGATCGACAGGTCGTCCGCGAACGCGCGGTCGCCATGCAGCTCGTGAAAATCGGTAAACAGTTCCGCAACGTAATCGAGCGTGTACGGCCGCTGCGGGTGCCGCGCGATCTGCGAAACCTGCCATGGCGACAGGTTCGCGTAGAGGTCTTTCGTCAGTTGCTGGCTTTTCTTCGACAGCCGCTCGATTTCTTCCGAAATATCGACAGCCGAGTCGTCCTGCACGAATCGCAGCTCTTCGATCTTGGCCTCGAGTTCGGCGATCGGCTGTTCGAAATCCAGAAACGTGGTCTTCATGTGTTCGAATCCTTGGGTCTTGCGGCAGCGCGTATTCTACCCGCGCGGGCGACGCTCAAAACCGGCTCTCAACTATTGATGTTTAAAACCCGATAGCCGACACTCAGGCGTCGGCGTCGGGCGCATCGAGGCTGCGCCACATGTACCAGGTCGCGACGGTGCGCCACGGCTCCCAGTTGGCCGCAACCTCGCGCGCCTCGCTGCGCGTGACGGGTTCCCCGCTGAAGTAATTGACGCTGATCGCACGGATCAGGCCCGGGTCGTCGAGCGGCAGCACGTCCGGCCGCGACAGGTTGAAGATCAGGAACATCTCGGCCGTCCAGCGGCTGATGCCGCGGATCTGCGTGAGTTCCGCGATCACGTCCTCGTCGTCCATCGACATCCATTTGTCGACGTGCAGCGCCCCCGACACGAAATGCTGCGCGAGATCGAGGATGTATTCCGTCTTGCGCTTCGACAACCCGCACGCGATCAGCTTGTCCGCGCCGAGCCGGATCACCGGTTGCGGTGCGAGTTTCGGACAGGCGTCCTCGATGCGCGCCCACAGCGACTGCGCGGACGGCACCGAAATCTGCTGGCCGACGACCGAGCGCGCGAGCGTGACGAACGGGTCGCCGCGCTTCACGAGATGCGCGGGACCGAACTTCGGAATCAGTTTCTTCAGGATCCGGTCGCGCTTGACGAGGTCCGCGCATGCCTTGTCCCAATAGGCAGGACGCACGACGACCTCCTCGCCGTCCGCTTCGGACGCACGTGTCTTGCGGGCCGCGTCGGCGGCCGGCAGCGCGGCCGCCGGCTGCGCATGACCGTTCAGCGCGCCGTTCGGCACGGCGCGCGTCGCGTCCGACTTCGCCGCCGGTACACGCTTGGCTGCCGGACGCGCGGCGACCGGGGTCGCGCGCCTGACCGGCGCTTTTCTGGCCGTTGCCATCTTGCCTCCTACCTGACGGATCGGTCAGTGGAACGCACCGCGCTCATACGCGACGCCATTCGGTCGATCCGCCCGGTTTGTCTTCAAGTGCGATACCGGCTTCGAGCAATTCCGCCCGGATCCGGTCCGCTTCGGCATAGTCCTTCGCTTGCTTCGCCGCGACGCGCGCGGCGATCTTCGCTTCGATCTCGTCGGCCGCGAGCCCGCCCGCCTGCGCGGCGCCCGACGCCTGCTGCAGGAACGCGCGCGGTTCGCGGCCCAGCAGGCCCAGCAGGCCCGCCAGCTGTTTCAGTTGCCGCGCGAGCGACGCGTCGCGCGTGCGATTGACTTCGCCCGCCAGCTCGAACAGCGTCGCCACCGCGACCGGCGTGTTGAAATCGTCGTTCATCGCGGCCGCGAAACGCTGCGCGTGCGGCTCGTTCCAGTCGAGCGCGAGCGTATCGGCGTCGACGTCCTTCAGCGCCGTGTACAGACGCGTGAGCGACGCGCGCGCATCGTCGAGATGCACGTCGCTGTAATTGAGCGGCGAACGATAGTGCGTGCGCACGATGAAGAAGCGCATGACTTCCGCGTCGTAACGCTCGAGCACCTCGCGGATCGTGAAGAAGTTGCCGAGCGATTTCGACATCTTCTCGTTGTCGACCTGCACGAAGCCGTTGTGCATCCAGTAATTGACGAACGTCTCGCCGGTCGCGCCCTCGCTCTGCGCGATCTCGTTCTCGTGGTGCGGGAATTGCAGATCCTGCCCGCCGCCGTGGATGTCGAAATGATTGCCGAGCAGCGAGCAGCCCATCGCCGAGCACTCGATGTGCCAGCCCGGGCGACCCATCCCGTACTTCGACGCCCACGACGCGCCTTCCGGATCTTCCGGCTTCGCACGCTTCCACAGCACGAAATCGAGCGGATCTTCCTTCGCGTCGTTCGCGGCGACGCGTTCGCCCGCGCGCAGATCGTCGAGCGACTTGCCCGACAGCTTCCCGTAGTTCGTGAACTTGCGCACCGAGTAATTGACGTCGCCGTCGCTCGCCTGGTACGCGTAGCCGTTCGTCTCGAGCGTCTCGATCATGCCGAGCATCTGCGGGATGAACTGCGTCGCGCGCGGCTCGATGTCGGGCCGCTGGATGCCCAGCGCGCTTTCGTCCTCGTGCATCGCGCCGATGAAGCGGTCGGTCAGCGACTTGATCGTCTCGCCGTTCTCGACCGCGCGGCGGATGATCTTGTCGTCGATGTCGGTGATGTTGCGCACATACGTGACCCGATAGCCGATCGCACGCAACCAGCGCTGGACGAGGTCGAACACGACCAGCATGCGCGCGTGGCCCACGTGACAATAGTCGTAGACGGTGATCCCGCATACGTACATCCGCACTTCGCCGGACTGGCGCGGCACGAAAACTTGCTTGTCACGCGCGAGCGTGTTGTAGATGCGCAGTGATTCCATAGAGATGAACCGTGAGCCGAAGGAAACCGCCCTGGCGAAGCTCGCCCAGCATGTGAAACGGACGGACCATCTGCTGCGGCGCCAGGCCGCGCGTCCTCGATATCACATGGGGCGGTCAGGCTGCAAGCACAGCGGTGACGGCCACGAGAGGCTAAGAAAGACTGTCTGCCGCTCGCCGGAACGCGCAGACGTTTTGTTAGAATGGCTCGGAGTATAACATTCCGATTTACGCCTATGAAACCTCATCGCGGCCGCGCGCCGAGCGCTGCGACCCTCGTTGCGACCACCGTCATGGGCGTCGCGCTGACGCTTTTCGCGGCTCCCGCGGCGCATGCGCAAAAGGCCCCGGCGGTCGCCGACGGCACCCCCGAAATCGACGCGTCGATCGCCGGCAAGCAGTGGAAGCAGGCGCTCGCGCAGCTCGACGCGCGCATCGCGTCGAATCCGCACGACGTGCAGGCGCAGTTCAAGCGCGGCACCGTGCTGGCCCGCCTGAACCGCGACGACGACGCGATCCAGCAGTTCGTCGCGATCACGCAGGCGTACCCCGAACTGCCCGAGCCGTACAACAACCTCGCGGCGCTCTACGCGAAGCACGGCCGCTATGACGAAGCGCGCACCGCGCTCGTCACCGCGACGCAATCGAACCCGAGCTACTCGCTCGCGTACGAGAACCTCGGCGACCTCTACCTGCGGCTCGCTTCCGAATCGTACAAGCGCGCGCAATCGCTCGGCCGCACGAGCGGCGCGACCGCGCAGCGCCTCGCCGATCTCCAGAAGATCGTGTCGCCGCCGAAAGCCGCGCCGAACGCCCGCGCGACGACGCCGGCCACGCGCGCCTACACCGACCGCGCCGCCGCGAACGTGAGCACCACCACGCTGCCGATGTCGCCGACGTTCCAGTTCAACGGTCCGTCAGGCGCACTGGCGGCACCGTACGTCGCGCCGTCGCAATAAGCGGCGCGCCCTTCCTTCCCTCCCAACCTGAGGATCGCAATGAAACGTCTGTTGCTGGCGCTTGGCGGCGCCGCCCTTCTCGCGACCGCGCCCGCGTTCGCGCAAACGGCCACCGCGCACCCCGTCGTGCAGCTGAAGACCTCGCAGGGCGACATCCGCGTCGAGCTCTATCCGGAGAAGGCGCCGAAATCCGTCGCCAACTTCCTGGATTACGTGAAGGCCGGCCAGTACAACGGCACGATCTTCCATCGCGTGATCAAGGGCTTCATGATCCAGGGCGGCGGCTACAAGACCAACTTCGAGGAAAAGCCGACCCGCGCGCCGATCCCGCTGGAAAGCCGCAATGGTCTGAAGAACCTGACGGGCACGATCGCGATGGCGCGCACGAGCGATCCGAATTCGGCCACCGCGCAGTTCTTCATCAATACGGTCGACAACAGCGGCCTCGACTATCCGAACCCGGACGGCAACGGCTACGCGGTGTTCGGCAAGGTCGTGTCGGGCCTCGACGTCGTGAAGAAGATCGAAGGCGTGGCGACGACCTCGCGCGGCCCGATGCAGGACGTGCCGGCGCAACCGGTCGTGATCGAATCGGCGAGCATCGTCTCGAAGTAAGCACCTGCCGGCACGTCCGGCGCCACACGCGGCCGCGTCGCACGACCGGCCGCGTGCCATTTAAACCGCCTCACCGAAGGAATTCATCATGGTTGAACTGCATACGAACCACGGCGTGATCAAGCTCGAACTCGACGCCGCGAAGGCACCGAAGACGGTCGAAAACTTCCTGAACTACGTGAAGAAGGGCCATTACGACGGCACCGTGTTCCACCGCGTGATCAACGGCTTCATGATCCAGGGCGGCGGCTTCGAGCCGGGCCTGAAGCAGAAGCCGACCGACGCGCCGATCGACAACGAGGCGAACAACGGCCTGAAGAACGACAACTACACGATCGCGATGGCGCGCACGAACGATCCGCACTCGGCGACCGCCCAGTTCTTCATCAACGTGAACGACAACGACTTCCTGAACCACTCGTCGCCGACGCCGCAGGGCTGGGGTTACGCGGTGTTCGGCAAGGTCGTCGAGGGCCAGGACGTGGTCGACAAGATCAAGGGCGTCAAGACGGGCAACGCGGGCTTCCATCAGGACGTGCCGACCGACGACGTCGTGATCGAAAAGGCCGTGGTGGTCTGACGCACCAGCCGTCACGGAGGCACTTCGATGTTGCAGGAGAGTCCGCCGCGAAGCGTCTCCGCGGGCGTGCCGGGCGAGCGCGAGTACGCGCAAGCCGCACGCCCGTTCCTGTTTCTCTCCGATCTGCACCTGAGCGAAGCGATTCCGAAGACGGTCGCCGCGTTCGAGCATTTCGTGAAATACACCGCCGACAGCGCCGATTCGGTGTTCATCCTCGGCGACCTGTTCGAATACTGGATCGGCGACGACATCCTCGACGACGATCCGTTCGCCGCGCGCATGGCCGCGCTGATGCACACGTTCTCGGAGCGCGGCATCGCGCTCTACGTGATGCACGGCAACCGCGATTTCCTGCTCGGCCGGCGCTTCATGAAGGCGGCCGGTGCGATGCTGCTGCCCGACCCCTCGCTGATCATGGCGTTCGGCCAGCGCATCGTGCTCGCGCACGGCGACGCGCAATGCACGGCCGATCGCGGCTATCAGTTGTTCCGGCGCGTCGCGCGCAACCGCGTCGCGCAATGGCTGTTTCTCGCGTGGCCGTTCCGCTGGCGCCGCGCGCTCGCGCAGCGCATGCGCTCGAACAGCGAAGCCGGCCGCATGCGCCCCGTGTCAGCAATCTACGACGTCACGCGGGAAGGCGTGGCCGCGCTGTTCCGGAAAAGTCGCGCAAGCGTGATCATTCACGGCCACACGCACCGCCCCGCGCGCCACGCGGAACCGGGCGGAATCCGCTGGGTACTGCCCGACTGGGATCTCGATCACGGCACGCCGCGCGGCGGCTATCTGCGCGTCGACGCGGAAGGCATCCACGCGATGCCGCTCGACTGACGCCACCGCTGCCGCTGTCGTCGCATCGACCGGCAGCCGTGGGCGCCCTGCTCGTTCGTTACATCTGGCGTTCGACCGTCTTGCCTTCCAGCACCGCGGACAGCCTGCGCAGGTCGAGGCGCGCCGCATCGGCGCCCTGCAGCGTTTCCAGATGCGTACCGAGCCGTTCGAGCGCCGCGACGATCTCGTCGACGCGACGGCTTTCCTTCGCCGCGTGATCGATCAGCCCGTGAATCGCAAGCGACATCGGATCGTCGGCGTTCGGCGTGATCCCGTACGCGCAGAATGCCGCGCGCTCGGGTTGCGGCTTCGGCTGCGCCGGCATCACGATGCGCGCCGGGTTGCCGACCGCCGTGCCGCCGGGCGGCACCGGCTTGACGACCACCGCGTTCGAGCCGATCTTCGCGCCCGCGCCCACCGTGAAACCGCCGAGCACCTTCGCGCCAGCGCCGACGATCACGCCGGCCTCGAGCGTCGGATGGCGCTTCGCGCCGCGCGTGAGCGACGTGCCGCCCAGTGTCACGCCCTGATAGATCGTGCAGTCGTCGCCGATGATCGCCGTCTCGCCGATCACGACACCCATGCCGTGATCGATGAACACGCGCCGGCCGATCGTCGCGCCGGGGTGGATCTCGATCCCGGTCAGGAACCGGCCGGCCTGCGACGCGAACCGCGCGAGCCAGTAGCGCTTCGCGCGCCAGCAGGCGTGCGCGAAACGGTGCAGCACGAGCGCATGCAGCCCCGGATAACAGGTCAGCACTTCCCACGCACTGCGAGCGGCGGGATCCCGCTCGCGAATCGTTGCAACGTCTTCGCGCAGTCTCGTGAACATGATGTGATCTGGGAAAAGGCCGGCGCGCATCGCCGGCAATGCCGGCCGTTATCGCGCCGGGTAATTTGCTTATGACGTCCGGCGATTGTAGGGCCAGTCGCGCGCCGCCGCACGCGGTCGCGCGTTCACCCCGCCACCGGCGCGGGTATTCGGCCGGGACGGGTTTCCGGGGAGGCCCGTCGGGCGAAACTGCAGGGTTCGTCGCTTCCGGCGGATCACCGCATGGCCTGCCCGCCACCCACCACCCGCCGCATCCGTCGGACGCCCCGCACCCCGCGATCAGCGCGCCGGCCGCTTACGCGTCGCCGCCCGGTTTGCCCGACTTCAGCAGGATGTGCTTCGCGACGCCGCGCAGGATGTTGACCTCCTCGCGCTCGAGGCCCGTGCGCGCGAACAGCCGCCGCAGCCGCGGCATCAGCTTCTTCGGGTTGCGCGGATCGAGGAAGTCGAGCGCGATCAGCGCATGCTCGAGGTGCACGTACATCCGCTCGATCTCGTCGCTCTGCGCGAGCATGCCGGCTTCGGCCGGCGGTTGCGCCGACGGCTCGCTCGCCTGCTCGAGAAACGCGACGCGCAACTCGTACGCGAGCACCTGCACGGCCTGCGCGAGGTTCAGCGAACTGTAGGCCGGATTCGCCGGAATGTGCGCGAGCGCGCTGCACTGCTCGACATGCTCGTTCGCGAGACCCGTACGCTCGTTGCCGAACACGAGCGCGATGTCGCCCGTGCCGACCTGCGCGCTCGCCTGCGCGGCGGCCGCGCGCGGCGCGAGCCGCGGCGGCCCGTATTCGCGCGTACGCGCGGTCAGCGCGATCGACCAGTGCACGCCGGACAGCGCTTCGCCGAGCGTCGACACGACATGCGCGGACGCGAGGACGTCGTCCGCGCCGCTGGCCATCGCGATCGCCTCCGGATCGCTCTGCACGTGCGGCACGCGCGGTGCGACCAGCACGAGGCGCGAGAAGCCCATCGTCTTCAGCGCGCGGGCGGCCGCCCCGACGTTGCCGGGATGGCTCGGCTCGACGAGCACGAAGCGGGTGGACGTGAAGCCGCCGGACGGCGGCGGGGACGAGGCCGCGCCCGATTCGGACGGCGCGGCGGTGTTCTGCGGGGTTTCCACTACGAGACGACTCGGTTCATCAGAATGGCCGTATGGTATCGCCATCGCTCCCGCAAACCCACTCGTCCGGATGGCCAGTGGGGGTTTCCCCGCATTCCGGTCGCCTGAAACCGCCAAAAATCGGGTAAAATCATGCCTTTACGCGTTGCGCCGCGGCGCAGCGCGGGTCGTACCCCGCTCTTTGTCAATTCGCGTCTCACCTCGCCCCGGCACGCTTGCGCCGTTCCGGGCGGTTGTCCCACTTCGTGGCGGCCCGTGCCGCCGGCTACAGGATCCAGGCTCATGCATCCCATGCTCAACATTGCTGTCAAGGCTGCGCGCCGCGCCGGACAGATCATCAATCGCGCGTCCCTCGATCTCGACCTGATCGAGATCCGCAAGAAGCAACAGAACGACTTCGTCACCGAAGTGGACAAGGCCGCCGAAGACGCGATCATCGAGACGCTGAAGACCGCCTACCCCGACCACGCGATCCTCGCGGAGGAATCGGGCGAATCCGACAACGAATCCGAATTCAAGTGGATCATCGATCCGCTCGACGGCACGACCAACTTCATCCACGGCTTCCCGTATTACTGCGTATCGATCGCGCTCGAGCACAAGGGCGTCGTCACGCAGGCCGTCGTCTACGATCCGAACAAGAACGACCTGTTCACGGCCACCCGCGGCCGCGGCGCATACCTGAACGACCGCCGCATCCGCGTCGGCCGCCGCGACCGCCTGGCAGACGCACTGGTCGGCACGGGCTTCCCGTTCCGCGAGAAGGACGGCCTCGACGCCTATGCGCGCCTCTTCACCGAAATGACGCAGGCCTGCACGGGCCTGCGCCGTCCGGGCGCGGCGGCGCTCGATCTCGCGAACGTCGCGGCCGGGCGCCTCGACGCGTTCTTCGAGCAAGGCATCAACGTGTGGGACATGGCAGCGGGCAGCCTGCTGATCACCGAGGCCGGCGGCCTCGTCGGGAACTACACGGGCGACGCCGATTTCCTGCATCGCCACGAGATCGTCGCCGCGAACCCGAAGATCTACGCGCAGATGATCCCGATCCTGAACCGCTACAGCCGCGTGCATCCGGCAGCGGAGTAAGCCCGGGCCGCGCCCGCGTGGCGCGGCTTTCGCGCAAACCGCTCGCAGGCATCGTCACGCTGGCGCGCCGATCGCCCCGGAACGCGGGACAATCTTCCGTGCACACGGGTCGCTTCGTGCGCCTATCCTGAAGTTGCCCGAGTTGCCTGGGGCCGGCCGGCGTATCGCCGCCCGCGCCGCTGGTCGCGCAATGCCAGCGAAGGGTTTGCGTCCGGCATGCCCGCGCGGCGACAACGCCGCCGCCGGCATGCCGGCCCCGCCTGTATCAACACCGCCACGGCGCCGTGGCAATCGCATCCGAGTCCTCATGTTACGGCTAAGCGAAATTAAACTCCCCCTCGACCACCCCGAGAGCGCGCTCGAGGCCGCAATTCGCGCGCGCCTCGCGGAGCTTGGCGTGGCGGCAGACGGGCTGCTCCGTTACACCGTGTTCCGCCGCGCGCACGACGCGCGCAAGCGCGCGGACATCAAGCTCACGTACATCGTCGATGTCGAAGTCAAGGACGAAGCGGCCGCGCTCAAGCACATCGCCGGCAAGCCGCATTGCGGCGTGACGCCCGACATGGCGTACCACTTCGTCACGAAGGCGCCCGAACACGCCGATTTCCTGCGCCCGGTCGTGATCGGCATGGGGCCGTGCGGCCTGTTCGCGGGGCTGATCCTCGCGCAGATGGGGTTCCGTCCCATCATCCTCGAACGCGGCAAGGCCGTGCGCGAACGCACCAAGGACACGTTCGGCCTGTGGCGCAAGAGCGTGCTCAATCCCGAATCCAACGTGCAGTTCGGCGAAGGCGGCGCAGGGACGTTCTCCGACGGCAAGCTGTACAGCCAGATCAAGGATCCGAACCACTATGGCCGCAAGGTGCTCGACGAATTCGTCAAGGCCGGCGCGCCCGAGGACATCCTGTACCTGAGCCGCCCGCACATCGGCACGTTCCGCCTCGTCAGCATGGTGGAAAAAATGCGCGCGTCGATCCACGAACTCGGCGGCGAAGTGCGCTTCGAAACCCGTGTCGACGATATCGAAATCGACCAGGGCAAGGTGCGCGCGCTCAAGCTGTCGAACGGGGAAACGTTGCGGTGCGACCGCGTGGTGCTGGCCGTGGGCCACAGCGCGCGCGACACGTTCCAGATGCTGCACGACCGCGGCGTCTATATCGAAGCGAAACCGTTCTCGCTCGGTTTCCGCATCGAGCATCCGCAGGGGTTGATCGACCGCAGCCGCTTCGGCAAGTTCGCGGGTCACAAGCAGCTCGGCGCGGCCGACTACAAGGTGGTCCACCACTGCAGCAACGGGCGCGCGGTCTACAGCTTCTGCATGTGCCCGGGCGGCACGGTGGTCGCCGCGACCTCGGAGCCGGGCCGCGTCGTCACCAACGGGATGAGCCAGTATTCCCGCGCCGAGCGCAATGCGAATGCGGGCATCGTCGTCGGCATCACGCCGGACGACTATCCGGGCGGCCCGCTCGCCGGCATCGCGTTCCAGCGCAAATGGGAAGAACGCGCGTTCGAACTCGGCGGCGGCGATTACCGCGCGCCGGGCCAGCTGGTCGGCGATTTCATCGCGGGCCGGCCGTCGACGTCGCTGGGCTCCGTGGAGCCGTCGTACAAGCCCGGCGTGAATCCGACCGACCTCAGCACCGCGCTGCCGGACTACGTGATCGAAGCGATCCGCGAGGCGCTGCCCGAGATCGACAAGAAGATCGCCGGCTTCGCGATGCACGACGCCGTGCTCACCGGCGTGGAGACACGCACGTCGTCGCCGATCCGGATTCGCCGGAAGGACGACTACCAGAGCATGAATGTCGAAGGCCTGTATCCGGCCGGCGAAGGCGCCGGCTATGCGGGCGGCATCTATTCGGCCGCGATCGACGGTATCGAAGTCGCGCAAGCGGTGGCGCTCAGCCTGATGTCGGGACACGCGTCCTGAACTGCGGGACAGGGCCGGCGCACGCAGGTTCGTGACCTGGGCGCGGCCGGCCTGCCTGCGCCGCGACAGCGCGGGCGCCACACCATACGCGGATGCGGTGCCGGGCGATAGCCGAACCTCGGTCAGTCTTCCGAACGCTCCACGACCACCTCGCTGATTTGCAGCACCGGTTGTATATCCGTGTAATTGGCGATGTCGGCCATGATCTCCTGCGCGTGCGGGTCGCGGGCTGCCTGGAAAGCTTCGACGGACGTACAGACGAAGTCACACTTGGCCACGTAAACCGGGTCGGTGCCAGGCGCACCGCCTGCGATGCCCTTGTCCACCGTGTAGTACAGACATGCCGCGCCGAGTCGCTGTTTCACCATCGGCATATGCGTCTCGCGGTAGTACGCATGGTCGAATCGCGCGCCTGCGGTGTACGGATACATGACACTGACTTTGATCATCGGATTGGTTCTCCTGTTGCGGCACGGTAATCGAGGCGCCGCCGCCCGCGAGACGAGGCCGAGGTCGCCGATACAGGCATGGCCGACCTTTGTTCCGGAATCGGTGTACTCGTTCTTGCGATTGTAAGCACCGGTGAACCCGTCTTGCCAGTTCGGTGGCAACGGGTGCCCCATGATGCCGCAGCGGCTCGGTGCTGTCAGATGCTTTGCAGGTCGGCAGCCGGGAGAAGCCGTCTTTCAAATCGCGACTGCCCGGCACCACCGGCAATCGACCGAATGGCCAACTTCGCACGTTCACGTCGACGCCACTGGTAAACTCGGGCAACCCAAGCAACAACTTCATGCCTGACCTATGACCACGCTGTCGCCCGAGGCCTTTGCCGGCCACACCCCGATGATGCAGCAGTACCTGCGCATCAAGGCCGATCATCCGGACACGCTCGTCTTCTACCGGATGGGCGACTTCTACGAGTTGTTCTTCGAGGATGCGGAAAAAGCGGCGCGCCTGCTCGACCTGACCCTCACGCAGCGCGGCGCGTCGGCCGGCACACCGATCAAGATGGCCGGCGTCCCGCATCACGCGGTCGAGCAATACCTGGCGAAGCTCGTGAAGATGGGCGAATCGGTCGCGATCTGCGAGCAGATCGGCGATCCGGCCACGTCGAAGGGCCCGGTCGAACGCAAGGTCGTGCGCGTCGTCACGCCCGGCACGCTGACCGATGCCGCGCTGCTGTCCGACAAGAACGACGTCTACCTGCTCGCGATGTGCACCGGCCACAACAAGCGTGGCGTCGCGGTCAATATCGGCCTCGCGTGGCTGAACCTCGCGAGCGGCGCATTGCGGCTCGCCGAAATCGAGCCCGAGCAGCTTGCCGCCGCGCTCGAACGCATCCGGCCGGCCGAAATCCTGACGCCGGACGGTGCAACCGACGCCATTCCGGCCGGCGCGGGCGCCAGCAAGCGCGTGCCGGCCTGGCACTTCGACATCGCGTCGGGCACGCAGCGCCTGTGCGACCAGCTCGATGTCGCGAGCCTCGACGGATTCGGTGCGCATTCGCTGACGAGCGCGTGCGGCGCGGCCGGCGCGCTGCTGCTCTATGCCGCGGCCACGCAAGGCCAGCAACTGCGGCACGTGCGCAGCCTGAAGGTCGAGAACGAAACCGAATACATCGGGCTCGACCCGGCCACGCGCCGCAACCTCGAACTGACCGAGACGCTGCGCGGCACCGAGTCGCCCACGCTGTATTCGCTGCTCGACACCTGCTGCACGACGATGGGCAGCCGTCTGCTGCGTCACTGGCTGCATCACCCGCCGCGTGCGTCGGTCGCCGCGCAGTCGCGCCAGCAGGCGATCGGCGCGCTGCTCGACGCGCCGGCCAACGCGAGCCTCGATGCGCTGCGCAGCGCGCTGCGCCAGATCGCCGACGTCGAACGGATCACCGGGCGGCTCGCGCTGCTGTCCGCGCGCCCGCGCGACCTGTCGAGCCTGCGCGACACGTTCGCCGCGCTGCCGGCGCTGCGCGAGCGCATCGGCGCGATCGTCGCGAACGCAGATGCGCTCGCGCGCGTCGACGCGGCGCTCGCGCCGCCCGCCGAATGCCTCGACCTGCTGACGAGCGCGATCGCCACCGAGCCGGCCGCGATGGTGCGCGACGGCGGCGTGATTGCGCGCGGCTACGATGCCGAGCTCGACGAGCTGCGCGACATTTCGGAGAACTGCGGTCAGTTCCTGATCGATCTCGAAGCGCGCGAGCGCGCGCGCACCGGCATCGCGAACCTGCGTGTCGAATACAACAAGGTGCACGGCTTCTACATCGAGGTCACGCGCGGCCAGACCGACAAGGTGCCCGACGATTACCGCCGCCGCCAGACGCTGAAGAACGCCGAGCGCTACATCACGCCGGAACTGAAGACCTTCGAGGACAAGGCGCTGTCCGCGCAGGAACGCGCGTTGGCGCGCGAGCGCGCGCTGTACGACTCGGTGCTGCAGGCGCTGCTGCCGTTCATCCCCGAATGCCAGCGCGTCGCCTCGGCCCTCGCCGAGCTCGACCTGCTCGCCGCCTTCGCCGAACGCGCACGCGCGCTCGACTGGGTCGCGCCGACCTTCACCGACGAGATCGGCATCGAAATCGAACAGGGTCGCCATCCGGTCGTCGAAGCGCAGGTCGAGCAGTTCATCGCGAACGACTGCCGGTTCGGTCCCGAACGCAAGCTGCTGTTGATCACCGGCCCGAACATGGGTGGTAAGTCGACGTTCATGCGGCAGACCGCGCTGATCGCGCTGATGGCGTACGTCGGCAGCTACGTGCCGGCGAAGTCGGCCTGCTTCGGCCCGATCGACCGGATCTTCACGCGCATCGGCGCGGCTGACGATCTCGCGGGCGGCCGCTCGACCTTCATGGTCGAGATGACCGAAGCCGCGGCGATCCTCAACGACGCGACGCCGCAAAGCCTCGTGCTGATGGACGAGATCGGCCGCGGCACGTCGACCTTCGACGGCCTCGCGCTCGCCTGGGCCATCGCGCGCCACCTGCTGGCGCACAACGCGTGCTACACGCTGTTCGCGACGCACTACTTCGAGCTGACGCAACTGCCGGCCGAGTTCCCGCAAGCGGCGAATGTCCATCTGTCGGCCGTCGAGCACGGCCACGGCATCGTGTTCCTGCACGCGGTGAACGAGGGCCCGGCGAACCAGAGCTACGGCCTTCAGGTCGCGCAGCTCGCGGGCGTCCCGGCACCGGTGATCCGCGCCGCGCGCAAGCACCTCGCGTATCTCGAACAGCAGTCGGCGTCGCAGCACACGCCGCAACTCGACCTGTTCAGCGCGCCGCCGGCGGCAATCGACGACCTCGAATGCGCGGACGCGCCGGCGCTGCCTGACACGCCACATCCGGCGCTCGAAAAGCTGCGCGACATCGATCCCGACGATCTCAAGCCGCGCGAGGCGCTCGACCTGCTGTACGAGCTGCGCACGCTGGTCCGGTCGCACGATGCCGACGGGCACGCGTAAGCGCATGCCGCGGGGCCTGCCAGCCCGCGCCGCCGCCGCGCTCGTCACGGCGGCGCTTGCCTACGCGCAGGCGGATGCGCTGGCCGCGCCACCCAAGCGCAGCGCGGCGCCCTACTCGTTCGCCGTCGTGTCGGGCGTCATCAACGTCCCGGCGGACGAGCCGGCCGCGCAGCGGCTGCTCGATGCGATCGCACGCGAACGCAACCTCGCGTTCGTCGTCTACGCGGGCGATCTCAAAGGCTCGAAGGAAGCATGCCGCGACGCGCTGTATTCGCAGCGCGGCGCGATCCTGGATTCAGCACGCGTGCCGCTCGTGTTCATTCCCGGCCACGACGACTGGATCGCCTGCAACACGGCGGCCGGCGGCGGCTACGACCCGGTCGAGCGGCTCGATTTCCTGCGGCAGACGCTGCTCGCCGATTCGGTGCTGCCCGACCCCGGTGCGCTGCAGATCACGCGCGAGAGCGAAGTCGCGCGGTTCCGGCCGTATCGCGAGAACGCACGCTGGATGCGCGACGACATCGTCTACGTCGCCCTCAATGCACCGGCGCCGAACAATCATTATTTGACGGCGGGCGGCCGCAACGGCGAATTCGAGGATCGCATCATCGCGAACGGCTTCTGGATCGACCACGCAGCCGAATATGCGAAGCGGCGCGAGGCGCGCGCGATGGTGGTGATTTTCGAAGGCGATCCACAGTTCGAACGCTATGAACGCGCGGAGCGCTTCGCGTGGCTGCGTTTCAACCGGCCGCGCGTGCGCGACGGCTTCCGTGAGCTGAAACGAACGCTGGTGAAGGCGGCGGCGACATTCCGCGGCCCGATCCTGGTGATGCATGCGAGCGGCGAACCGCTGGCGAACGGCTTTCTGATCGATCGTCCGCTGCATGCCGACGACGGTGAACTGGTAGGAAACGTGACGCGCGTCGCGATCGGACCGCGCCATCCGGCGAATCAGTGGGTGAAGGTGAGCGTCTCGCCGGCGCGGCAGACGATCTTCAACGTGAGCCTCCAGGAGGTGCCGAAGAACCTGCCGTTGCCGCCCACGCTGCCGCTCGTGCCGCGCGACGACGTGCCGCTGCCGCAGATGCCGGAAATTCCTGCGCTGCCGGCGCTGCCCGACGCGTCGTCGGTCGCGCCGCCGCTGCAGGGCGACGGCGCCGCACCGGGCGGCGCGTCGTGGCCGGCACCGCCTCCCGCATCGGGGCCGGCGCCGGGCCTGCCGGCAAGCTCAGTGCAGGGTACGCCCTGACGGCGCTTCGCCGTCTTCGTCGTCGTCCTCGTCGATGATCTCGAGCCCTTCCGCGCCATGCGCGTGCTCGTGCTCGATTTCGTCTTCGGTGGCTTCGCGGACGTCCTTCACGGTCAGCGCGAAACGCAGCGCCATGCCGGCCAGCGGGTGATTGCCGTCGAGCACGACCTTGTCTTCGGCGATATCGGTGACCGTGTAGATCAGCGAGTCGACTTCCTCGTCACCGTCTTCCGGCGTGCCTTCGAACTGCATGCCGACCTCGAGGGGCTCGGGAAAACGGTCGCGCGGCTCGATCTTCACGAGTTCGGGATCGTAGTCGCCGAACGCGTCCTGCGGCTCGAGCTGAACCTGTGCCTGGTAGCCCGCCTCGTGGCCGTCGAGCTGTTCCTCGATCTTGGGGAACGTGCCATCATAGCCGCCGTGCAGATAGACCATCGGCTCGTCGCTTTCCTCGATCAGATTGCCCTGTGCGTCCGACAGCTTGTAAGTGACCGACACGACGGTGTTTTTTGCGATTTTCATCCAATTCTCCCAAATACAAGTCTCATTATACGATGCGCAACCGGTCTCAAGCCGAACCGCGGGATGCCGCTGCCGCCCCGCTCGGCGCGCCGCCTTCCGATCTTCCCACGCCGCTGCTCGGCGGCCTCACGCCGGCGCAATTCATGCGCGGCTACTGGCAAAAGAAGCCGCTGCTGATCCGCCAGGCGATCCCCGGCGTCACGTCGCCGGTCACGCGCGATGCATTGTTCGAGCTCGCCGCCGACTATGACGCGGAATCGCGATTGATCACCCATTTTCGTAACAAGTGGCAACTGGCGCACGGTCCGTTTGAGCCCGATTCGCTGCCTTCGGTCACGCGCAAATCCTGGACCCTGCTCGTGCAGGGGCTCGACCTGCACGTCGACGCCGCGCGCGCGTTGCTCGACCGCTTCCGTTTCATCCCCGACGCGCGGCTGGACGACCTGATGATCTCGTATGCGACCGACGGCGGCGGCGTCGGCCCGCACTTCGATTCGTATGACGTATTCCTGCTGCAGGTCGAAGGCCGGCGCCGCTGGCGGGTCGGCGCGCAGAAGGATCTGTCGCTGCAGCCGGACGTGCCGCTGAAGATCCTCGAAAACTTCGAGCCGAGCGACGAATGGGTGCTGGAACCCGGCGACATGCTGTACCTGCCGCCGCACATCGCGCACGATGGCGTCGCCGAAGGCGAATGCATGACCTGCTCGATCGGCTTCCGGGCCCCGTCCGCCGGCGAGCTGGGCGCCCAGTTCCTGTACTACCTCGCGGAGCGCGGCGGCCTGCGCGACGCGAACGGGGACGACCTCTACCGCGATCCGAAGCAGCCGGCCGTCGACGCGCCCGCGCAACTGCCGCCGGCCATGGTCGAACGTGTCGCCGAGATCGTCGATGCGATCCGCTGGCGCAAGCGCGACGTCGCCGAATTCCTCGGCTGCTACCTGAGCGAGCCCAAATCCAACGTCGTTTTCGACCCGCCCGAGCGTCCGCTGTCCGAAGCCGCGTTCGTCACGCAAGCGTCACGCCGTGGCGTGTGTCTCGACAGAAGGGCCGCATTGATGTATAACGCGCGCTCGTACTTCATTAATGGCGAGGAAGGACCGCTCGAGCAAGCCGGTGAATGGCTGCCCGAACTGGCCAATCAACGCCAGATGGAGGCGAAACGGTTTGTAACACTATCCCGGGTTCCTTCAATGACAGCCTTGTTGCACGAGTGGTATCGTGCGGGCTGGATACGGGTCGGAAACCGGAATTAGTGTGAGTCGCCCCGTATGCCCGTACAGATCAAATTCTGTATGGGAAAGACAACGTATTGACCCCGCATTTGTCGACGGTCGATAGGAAAGTGCATATAATTTCCGCCCAAGCCGTAGGGAAGATTCACGCTCTAAGAAGTGCATCTCCACCAGCGGCCCAGGTCGGTGTTGGAGCACATTACCGGTATTGTTTCGCGCTGTTGCTTACCTTTAACCATAAAAGGACGTGATCATGAAGAAATCCCTCCTCGTAGCTTCCCTGTTGGCTGCTGTTGCACTGGCTGCTTGCAACAAGAGCGCTGATCAAGCTGCTTCGTCGGCTGCAAGCGACGCGGCTGCTGCTGCTTCGTCGGCTGCTTCGGCAGTTGCTGGTGCTGCGAGCGACGCTTCGGCTGCTGCTTCGTCGGCAACGGCTGCTGCGAGCGACGCTGCTGCTGCAGTGGCGTCGGCTGCTTCGGCAGCGACGGCTGCTCCGGCTTCGGGCGCAAGCCAGTAAGCCTTCAGCATCAGCTGAAAAAAAACCGGCCCGAGGGCCGGTTTTTTTACGTCTGCCGCTTTCGAATCGAGCACCCGGCAGCCGTGTCGAGCCGCCGCGGCGGCCCTCCCCCGCTCATCCGAGCATCAGCCAGTCGAAGCCCGCGTCCTGCGAGGCCACGATCACGTCTTCCCCGTCCGTCCCAAGCACACCGCCAAACGCCTGGCGGGCCAGTTCCGGCAGGTTGTTCTGCTGGCTCAGATGGGCCGCCACCAGGTGCTGGAGACGGCTGCGTTCGAGCGACGCGAGAATCTCGGCCGCCGCGTCGTTGCTCAGGTGGCCGTGGTTGCCGCCGATCCGCGCCTTCAGCGACTGCGGATAGCGGCTGGCGGCCAGCATCGCGGTATCGTGGTTGGATTCGAGCACCAGCGCGTCACAGCCGCTCAGGACGGCCGTGATGTGCGGCGTGGCCATTCCGACGTCCGTCAGCACGCCGAGCCGGCGGCTTCCGTCCATGAAGACGAACTGGAGCGGCTCCCGCGCGTCGTGGGGGACCGTATAGGGCATCACGGCCAGATCGCGTATCGCGGCCGTCTCGTCGCCCCACAGCACGTGGAGATCGACATCGGCCTCGTCCGCGGCGACCGCACGCGCGGTGCCCCAGCTCATGTAGAGCGGCAACGACGCGCGACGCGCGAGCGTCAGCGCGCTGCCGACGTGGTCGCTGTGTTCATGGGTAATGAGGATCGCGTCGAGATCGGCGACGCCGAGATTCAGCCGGCCGAGCCGGCGCTCGACCTCCTTGGCGGAAAAGCCGCAGTCGAGCAGCACGCGGGTGGTCGTCGTGCCGCTCGAGGCCTCGACGACCAGCGCGTTGCCTTCGCTGCCGCTTCCGAGGCTGGCGAATCGCACGCGCTCAGTTCAGCTGCGCGTGCAGCAGCGAAATGAGCCGCTGCGCGTCCGACGAGTTGTCGATCTGGCCATTCGCGCCGACCACCGCGACCTGCGTGCCGCCATTGCCCTGTGCACGCACGTTGATCAGATATTCCTTGCCGGGCTTGGCTGCCGACGGGCCGCCGTAGAACAGCTTGCCGAACAGGCCGTCACGCTTGAGCTCTTCCATCGAATTCGCGTAGCGCACGGTGTACACGCCCTTCTCGCGATCGCGATTGTCGACCGTGAAGTTGGTCCGGTCGAGCGCCAGGCCCACGCGCAGCCACGCGCGGTCGAACGACTCGGCCAGTTGCAGCGTCGCCGCGCCGCCGCTCGTATCGCTGACCTGCGCCGGCGCCGTCGCGGGACGCGCATCGGTCAACAGCTGCTTCGCCTGCGCGTCGGTCAGGCCGAACTTCTGCATCAGCTTCGACAGGAACACGGCTTCGAGCACCGGATTGCGCGGACGCTCTTCCCAGCGCGACGACGTGCCGCCCTGCGGGCCGACCATCATTTCTTCCATCGCGCTGTGCGTGATCGAGATGTCGGTGTTGCCGTCCGACGTGCGGTTCACGAGCGTGCGGAAGCGGTCGCGCGTGCCCGACGAATACGCGAAATCGATGACCCGGCCGATCGTGCGGCGGAACCAGTCGTCCGGAATGTTCGCGCGGTTCTCGGCCCAGTCGGTGGCCATGATGCCCGTCGACGGCGCATCGGTCTTCAGCGAGAAGCCGTTCTCCTGCCAGAATTCCTTCAGGATCGGCCACAGCTGCTCGGGCGTGCGGCCGTCGACGACGAGCCAGCGGCGATCGCCGTCGCGCTCGATATGCATGCCGAGCGGATCCTGCGCGCTCGGGATGCCGTCGGTCGCATTGCCTGCTTGCGTCGTAGCCCGCGGCGGCAGCGTGCCGAGCCCGGCGTTGGTCGGCGGCGCGACGAACTGCTGCGTCGTCGGGACCGGCTTCAGGTCGCTCGGCACCGCGAGCGGCGGCGCCGACCCGGTGTTCTTGTAGTTGACCCGGTCAGGGGCCAGGTAGTCGTTCAGCGTATCGCAGCCAGCGAGCGCGCCCAGCGCCAGCGCCACCACCGACAGCTGGATGGCGCGAGAGGAAAAGGCGAAACGTTTCATGAAATCCTTCGTCTTGCTAGAACGCTCGTCAGGAGCGGCGCCGGACGGAGCCGGCCGGTGCGGGTTGATCAGGGGTCGAGCCGGCGGCCGCAGGACGCGGCCGCCTCGGCATCAGAGGACGCCGGCCTCGACGAGGGCCGAACGCACGGCATCGTGGCAGCGCTCGTCGAGCGCCGTGAGCGGCAGCCGGATGCCGCCCTGCATCTTGCCCATCGCCTGCAGCGCCCACTTCACCGGGATCGGGTTCGCTTCGATGAACAGGTTCTTGTGCAGCGACAGCAGCTTCATGTGCAGCGCGCGGGCCGTCTGCACGTCGCCGGCCAGCGCCGCGCGGCACAGCTCGCTCATCGCGCGCGGCGCGACGTTCGCGGTCACCGAGATGTTGCCGTGGCCGCCGAGCAGCATCAGCGCGATCGCGGTCGGATCGTCGCCGCTGTAGATCGCGAAGTGCTTCGGCGCGGCCTTGATCAGGTGCGCGGCACGATCGATGTTGCCGGTCGCTTCCTTCACGCCGATGATGCCCGGCACGTCAGCGAGGCGCAGCGTCGTCTCGTGCGCCATGTCCGCGACCGTCCGGCCCGGCACGTTGTACAGGATCACCGGCAGGTCGACCGCTTCGGCGATCGTCCGGAAGTGGCGGTACATGCCTTCCTGCGTCGGCTTGTTGTAGTACGGCACGACCTGCAGCGTCGCGTCCGCGCCGACGGCCTTCGCATGCTTCGTCAGCTCGATCGCCTCGGCGGTCGAATTGCCGCCCGCGCCCGCGATGATCGGGATGCGTTTCGCCGCATGCTCGACCGCCGTGCGGATCATCAGGATGTGCTCTTCGACGTTGAGCGTTGCCGATTCGCCGCTCGTACCGACGACGACCAGCGCATCGGTGCCTTCCGCGATGTGCCAGTCGATCAGTTTGCGAAACGCCGGCAGGTCGAGACTGCCGTCTTCGAGCATCGGGGTGACGATCGCGGGGATGCTGCCGCGGATTTGAATGCCGTCTTGGGTGCCGTTAGCCATGAAACGCGATTGATTGTGTACCGGTAAACGTTGAGATTGTAGCGGATTAGCCGGGCAGTTCGTAACGTGGAATTCCCGCCCCCGCCTTCGGGGTCGCGCCCTCGCGCACTGCGCTCAGACGCTGGACGAACGCCTCGCGCGGCGCGGCGATGAAACCGTCCTCGTACGCGACCACCCGCAGGTGGCCGTGCACGGCGTCCAGCAGCTCGCCCGGGGCGAGCAGGAACGCGGGGTTGGACGGTTTTCCGACCGTTTCGTTTCCTTGCGCGAAAGTTTCGTAGATCAGCACGCCGCCCGACGCCACGGCATCGCGCAGATGGGGCCAGAGCGGGCGATGCAGATAGTTCGTGACGATCACGGCCGCGAACCGCTCGCCGGCCGGCAGCGGCCATGGCGCGCCTTCGAGATCGGCCTCGCGGGCGTCGACGCCGGGAATCGCGCGCAACGCGGCAAGCGCGGCCGGATCGCGGTCGAGCGCGACGACCGGATGCCCGCGCGACGCGAACCAGCGCGCATGGCGGCCGCCGCCCGCGGCGACGTCGAGCACCGCGCCGCCGGCCGGCACGAGCCGCGCCCATTGCGCGACCCAGCGCGACGGCCCGGCCTGGCCGACGTGACCGCCCGCGGCGGCGATGACGGATTCGCTCATGCGCCGGATCAGTTGTACGACAGGCCCATCGCGTCGCGCACGTCGCGCATCGTTTCCGTCGCGTACTTGCGCGCCTTGTCGCAACCGTCCGCGACGATCGCGCGCAGCAGCGACGGATCGTCCATGTACTTCTGCGCACGCTCGAGCATCGGCTGCTGTTCGCGCAGGATGCCTTCGACGACCGGCTGCTTGCAGTCGAGGCAGCCGATACCCGCCGAGCGACAGCCCTTCTGCACCCACTCGTGCGTCGCTTCGTCCGTGTAGACCTGGTGAAGCTGCCACACCGGGCACTTGTCGGGATCGCCCGGATCGGTGCGGCGCACGCGCGCGGGATCGGTCGGCATCGTGCGGACCTTCTTCGTGATCGTCTCGGCGTCTTCGCGCAGGCCAATCGTGTTGCCGTACGACTTGGACATCTTCTGCCCGTCGAGGCCCGGCATCCGCGACGCTTCGGTCAGCAGCGCCTGCGGCTCGACCAGGATGATCTTGCGCGCGCCTTCGAGATAGCCGAACAGGCGCTCGCGGTCGCTCATCGACAGGCTTTGCGATTCCTGCAGCATCGCGCGCGCCTGTTCGAGCGCCTCGTCATCGCCCTCCTGCTGGTACGCATTGCGCAGCTCGTGATAGAGCTTCGCGCGCTTGCCGCCGAGCTTCTTCGCGGCTTCGAGCGCCTTCTCCTCGAAACCGGGCTCGCGGCCGTACAGGTAGTTGAAGCGGCGCGCGATCTCGCGCGTCATCTCGACGTGCGGCACCTGGTCCTCGCCGACCGGCACGAGCGAGCCGCGATACAGCAGGATGTCGGCGGCCATCAGCACCGGGTAGCCGAGGAAGCCGTAGGTGGACAGGTCCTTGTCCTTCAGCTTCTCCATCTGCTCCTTGTAGGTCGGCACGCGTTCGAGCCAGCCGAGCGGCGTGCTCATGCCGAGCAGCAGTGCGAGTTCCGCGTGCTCGGGCACCTTGCTCTGGATGAACAGCGTCGCCTGCGCCGGATCGATGCCGGACGCGAGCCAGTCGATCAGCACGTCCCACACGTTCTTCTCGATGACCTCGGGCGTCTCGTAGTGCGTCGTCAGCGCGTGCCAGTCGACGACGCAGAAGAAGCACGGGTACTCGGACTGCAGCTTCACCCAGTTTTTCAGCACGCCGTGGTAATGACCGAGGTGCAGCGACCCGGTGGGTCGCATGCCGGAGAAAATACGTTCTGGGAACATGATTGTCGTTAGAAAAGCGAGGCGAAGGGAGACAGGATGGCGCTCAGGACGGCGTAGCCGACATTGACGAGCGGACGCAGCCAGAAGTTCGTCAGCACGCCCGTCGTGACGAGCACGAGGACGATGATGAAACCGTACGGCTCGATGCGCGACAGCGCGAGCGATTGCCTGGTCGGCAGCAGCGCCGCCAGGATGCGGCCGCCGTCGAGCGGCGGCAGCGGAAACAGGTTCAGCACGCCGAGCACGAGGTTCGCGCTGACGCCGGCGAGCGCCATCCGCGTGAAGAACGGCTCGTCGACACCCACGGCCGGCAGCACGAGGGTCAGCAGGCCCCAGACGAGCGCCTGCACGAAGTTGCACGCGGGCCCAGCGAGCGCGACCCACAAACTGCCCCAGCGCGGATTGCGCAGGTTGCCGAACGACACCGGCACCGGCTTCGCATAGCCGAACAGGAACGCGCCGCCGGTCAGGAAGTACATCGCGAGCGGAATCGCGATCGTGCCGAGCGGGTCGATGTGGCGCATCGGATTGAACGACACGCGCCCCATCACGTAGGCGGTATTGTCGCCGAGCAGGCGCGCGGCGTAGCCATGCGCGGCCTCGTGCAGCGTGATCGCGAAGATCACGGGCAGCGCGTAGACGGCGATGGTCTGTATCAGGGAAGCATCCATATCGCGTTATTGTAACAAGCGCACTCGCGCAAAAATGGCACCGCGCGTCATGCGGCCGAGAGTCCGAACGGTTCGAGTGCCCCGCGCCCCGCGCGGATGAGTTCGGGCGCGTCGCCGGTCAGGTCGATCACCGTCGACGGTTCGCGCGGGCACGCGCCGCCGTCGATCACGAGGTCGACCTGTTTCTCGAGCCGCGTGCGGATTTCCTCGGGATCGTTCAGCGGTTCGTCGTCCGGCGGCAGGATCAGCGTCGTGCCGAGCAGCGGCTGGCCGAGCGACTCCAGCAGCGCGAGCGTGATCGCGTGATCGGGCACGCGCAGCCCGATCGTCTTGCGCGACGGATGCGACAGCCGGCGCGGCACTTCCTTCGTCGCCTGCAGGATGAACACGTATGGGCCCGGCGTCACCGACTTGATCTGCCGGTACTGGCGGTTGTCGACCATCGCGAAGTTGGCGAGCTCCGACAGGTCGCGCACCAGCAGCGACAGGTGCTGCTTCTCGTCGAGGCCGCGAATCCGGCGCACGCGCTCGACCGCGTCCTTGTCGTCGAGATGGCACGCGAGCGCATAGCTCGAATCGGTCGGCATCGCGATCACGCCGCCCTTGCTGACGATCTCCACCGCCTGCTTGATCAGGCGCGGCTGCGGATTATCCGGATGAATCCTGAAGAACTGGGACATGGGGACACGTAAAGAGGGGGAAGTCGGATGCGCGCATCGGCAACGCGGGCGGCCCGAAGCCGCCCGGCGTCAGAGCCAGCGCTCCCAGACCGGTGTCAGGTCGGGCGGCAACGGCGGCAGGCTGCCGAGCTCGATGCGGCCCTCGCCGGGCGCATGGAAATCCGAGCCGCGCGACACTTCGAAGCCGAAGCGGCGCGCCACGTCCGCGTATTCGCGGTACTGGTCGGGCGTGTGGCTGCCCGTGATGACCTCGATCGCGCGGCCGCCGAGATCGATGAACTCGCCGAAGAATGCGTCGAATTCGACCGGCGTATAGCGATAGCGGCCCGGGTGCGCGACCACCGCTTCGCCGCCCGCCGCGCGGATCCAGCCGACCGCGTCGGACAGGGACGCCCAGCGATGCGGGACGAAGCCGGGCTTGCCGTCGCCGAGCAGGCGGTCGAATACGTCCGACGTCGATTCGGCATGGCCGTTTTCAACGAGAAAGCGCGCGAAGTGCGTGCGCGAAATCAGGTCGGGATTCGATACGTATTTCAGCGCGCCTTCGTACGCGCCGGGAATGCCGAGCGTCGCGAGCTGCTCCGCGATCGCCAGCGCGCGCGCCGCGCGGCCGTGGCGCGTGCGGTACAGGCCGTCGACCAGCGCCGGATGGGCGGGATCGATGTGCAGGCCGACGATGTGCACGGTGCGCGATGCCCACGTGACCGAGATCTCGACGCCGCTCAGGTAGCGCATGCCGAGCGCTTCCGCCTCGCTGCGCGCCGCCGCCTGGCCGCCGATCTCGTCGTGGTCGGTCAGCGCCCACAGGGTCACGCCGCCCGCATGCGCGCGGCGCGCGACGTCGGCAGGCGACAGCAACCCGTCGGAAACATTGGAATGGCAGTGGAGATCGGCGTTCATTGTCGGCATGGCAGGTAAGGCTTCATTCTACTGCAACGCGGCAATTGCGCCGCCTGCCTGCCCTGCCGCGGCGCCACGCGCCTACGCGCAGAACGCCTCGATCAACGCCGCGATCTGCTCGGGCTGGTCGTGATGCACCATGTGGCCGGCATCCTCGACGAGCTTCTCGCGCCAGTCGGGGAATGCGTCGAAGCGCGCCTTGAATTCGGGTAGCGGGATGTCGCCGGCGAGATGCGCGAGCGTCGGCGAATTGACCGCCTCGACGTGCAGTACCTTCGCGCGCACCTGCTTCCAGATCGCCATCACTTCGTCGAGCCGGTACAGCAGCGGGCCCGGCATCTTGTGCGCCGGATCGGCCAGCAGGTGGTAGAGGCCGTCGTCGCCGCGTTTCGACCAGTGCGCGGCGAGAAACGCGGCGCGGCGCGGGTCGAGCCGCGGATTGGTCTTGATCAGGCGCGCCGCCACGTCGTCGAGGGACGCATACGGCCGCAGCGCGGGCGGCTCGCGCAGCTCGTCCAGCCAGCCGCGCAGCCGGCGCGGCGCCTGTTCGGCGCGGGCCGGCGCGAGCCCGAACCCTTCGAGGTCGACCACTCGGCGCACGCGTTCCGGCCGGGCGCCGGCGTACAGGCACACGACGTTCGCACCCATGCTGTGTCCGACCAGGTTGACCTCGCCGGTCGGCGCGTAGCGGTCGACGAGCGCATCGAGGTCACCGAGGTATTCGTGGAACCAGTAGTGGCCGCCGCCCTGCCGCGCCACCGGCCAGTCGGACAGCCCGAAGCCGCGCGCATCGGGCGCGATCACCTGCCAGTCGCCCGCGAGCGCATCGACGACGAACTGGAACGACGCCGCGACGTCCATCCAGCCGTGCAGCATGAACAGCGTCGGCGCATCGGGCCGGCCCCAGCGCCGCACATGCAGCTGGACGCCGCGCACCGTGACGAAATCGGAAACAGAACTCGAGGCACTCATTGCAGCCGCCAAAAAAAGAATGGTCGTTCGATTATAGCGGCGGCGCCCCGGTTCCGGCGGCCGGCAATCGAGGTACCGCTCTAGCGGCGAGGTCTTACGGAGCCTGGCAGGAAGGCGCCATGGGCCGGCTGCGCAAGCCGGCCGGCGGCCAACCCGGCCCAGCCGGACGGGATCCGGCTAATGCGCGGCGCGCCCGTCCGCCGCGTCCTGCGCGGCCAGTTCGTCGAGTTCGGCCTGCTCGAAGCCGGCATCGCGCCGCGCATCGAAATTGAACGGGCCGCGCAGCCGTGGCGCGTGGTATTGCTCGGCGAGCTGCCGATAGGTCGGCACGGGGTCGCGGCCGGCAGCATCGCACAAATGGCGGAACCAGCGGTTGCCGATCGCGACATGGCCGATTTCGTCGCGCAGGATCACGTCGAGGATCGCGGCCGACGCATCGTCGCCCGCCTGCACGAGCCGCGCGCGGATCGGCGGCGACGCGTCGAGCCCGCGGGCCTCGAGCGTCCGCGGCACGAGCGCCATTCGCGCGAGCACATCGCCCCTGGTTCGCTCGCACATCTCCCACAGCCCGTTGTGCGCGGGAAAATCGCCGTATGCGTGCCCGAATGCCGCGAGCCGGTCGGACAGCAGCGTGAAATGATAGGCCTCCTCGGCCGCGACCTTCAGCCAGTCTGCATAGAACGCGTCGGGCATGCCCGCGAAGCGCCAGACGGCGTCGAGCGCCAGGTTGATCGCATTGAATTCGATATGGGCGAGCGCGTGCAGCAGCACGGCGCGCCCTTCGGGCGAGCGCATGCTGCGCCGCTCGAGCTGGCGCGGCTCGACGAGCGGCGGCCGCGCCGGGCGCCCGGGCAGATCGGCCGGTTCGCGCAGTTGCAGCGACGGCGCGATCGCGGCCTGCCCGGCCCGCAGCGCATCGTGCAGCGCGCGCACCCGCGCGGCCTTGGCCGCCGGCTCGGCAATACGCAGCGCGTCGAGCGCGACGCGACGCACACAGGCCGGCGCCTGGCCGAAAGAGGAAGACTCCATGCTCATAAACGGGGACACCTTGCGTACGCATCGCGGGAGCATCGGCACGCGACGGTTTACAATATGCGTTTGTTCCGCGGCGCCAGGCGCCGGGCAAACCGGACGCGCCATTCTACCGGCGCCCATCATCGAAGAGACAAGGAGACTCCGTGACGATCTACAAGCTGGGCGAGACGGCCCCGACGATCCACGAAAGCGTATTCGTCGCCGACACGGCGGCCATCATCGGCAAGGTCGTGCTCGAGGAAAACGCGAGCGTGTGGTTCGGCGCGACGATTCGCGGCGACAACGAGACGATTACGGTCGGCGCGGGCAGCAACGTCCAGGAAGGCGCGGTCCTGCATACCGACCCGGGCTTTCCGCTGACGATTGCCGAGAACGTGACGATCGGGCACCAGGCCATGCTGCACGGCTGCACGATCGGCGAAGGTTCGCTGATCGGGATTCAGGCGGTGGTCTTGAATGGCGCGGTCATCGGCCGCAACTGTCTGGTCGGTGCCGGCGCGGTCGTGACGGAAGGCAAGACGTTCCCGGACAACTCGCTGATTCTCGGCGCACCGGCAAAAGTCGTGCGCGAGTTGTCGGCGGAAGACGTCGCGCGGCTGCGCGCCAACGCGAAGACCTATGTCGAGCGACGCGCGCATTTCAAGGAGCAACTCGTGCGGATCGGGTGATTCGCACGGATTTCAAGGAAGAAGAGTGAGCGACCAGTTACAGAAATTCATGTTCAATGCGGCGCCTGTGCGCGGCGAGATCGTTTCGCTGCGCAACACGTGGCAGGAAGTGCTCGCCCGCCGCGACTACCCTGCCCCGGTGCGCACGGTGCTCGGCGAGATGATGGCCGCGTGCGCGCTGCTGTCCGCGAACCTGAAATTTCACGGCACCCTGATCATGCAGATCTTCGGCGACGGGCCGGTCCAGATGCTGGTCGTCCAGTGCGGGTCCGATCTGTCGATGCGGGCCACCGCGAAGTTCTCCGGCGACGCCGCGCAGACGATCGGCGACGACACGAGCTTCGCGGCGCTCGTCAACGCAAGCGGCCACGGCCGCTGCGTGATCACGCTCGATCCGGCCGACAAGCTGCCGGGCCAGCAGCCGTACCAGGGCATCGTGCCGCTGAACGGCGTCGACGGCCCGCTCGAATCGGTGTCGCAGGTACTCGAGCACTACATGCACCACTCGGAGCAGCTCGACACGCGGCTGTGGCTCGCGGCCGATCGCGACCGCGCGGTCGGCATGCTGCTGCAGAAGCTGCCTGGCGACGGCGGCATCGTGCCGCGCAACGCCGAAACCGATATCGACACGTGGGAACGCGTGTGCACGCTCGGCGGCACGCTGTCCGCGAAGGAGCTGCTCGAGGTCGAACCGGAAGTCGTGTTCCGCCGGCTGTTCTGGCAGGAAAACGTGCAGCACTTCGAACCGGCCGGCACGCGTTTCCAGTGTTCGTGCTCGCGCGAGAAGGTCGGCGCGATGCTGCGCATGCTCGGTCGTGAGGAAGTCGACAGCGTGATCGTCGAGCGCGGCCACGTCGAGATCCACTGCGAGTTCTGCAACCAGCGCTACGAATTCGATCCGGTCGACGTCGCGCAGCTGTTCGCGGCGCCCGGTGTCGAGACCGGCATCGCGCCCGCGACCGACCAGCGTCACTGAGCCGCGCGCCCGTGCCCGCCGCCGGCGCGGCACGGGCGCATAATGACGCACGAGCGCCGCACGCGCGGCTCCGGCGCCGGAGGCCCGACCTTCGGCACGAGCCGTTTTCCACGGCCGGCGCGCTGCAGGAGAAACACATGAGTCACCTCCGCCCCTTTGGCACCCTCCGCACCATCGCCCTGGCGAGCATGGCCGCCGGCACGCTCGCGCTTGCCGGCTGCGCGATGCCACCGCCGACCTCCACGATCCTGAGCCGCCTGCCCGAGCCGGGCGCGTCGGGCGGCCAGCCGCCCGTGCTGTCGAGCGCCGAACGCAAGCGCTACGACGAGATCGACCAGCAGGTCCTGCGCGAGCAGAACAGCGCAATGGCAGCCGAAGCGGCCGCGCGCGCGTGGGCCTATTACTCGCCGCCGCCCGTGACGGTCTACGGCGGGTACTACGGCGGATGGGGCAATCGCTGGGGCACGGGCGTCAGTTACGGCTACCCGGGCTGGTGGTGGTGAGCAGCAGGCGTCGCCCGATCGATTGACGACTCGCAGGAAATAAAAAAGCGCGGCATTTCCCGCGCTTTTTCAATGGGTTCGAGGTATCGCGCTCAGTGATGCGCCGCCTTGCCCTTGTCGCCGCCGTGATGCCGCGACGGCTTCGCGATCGACTGCGGATTCGGCACGACCCGCACCGGCGCCGCGGACACAGCGCCGCGCGTCGACGTATTCGACGGCGTGTTGTTCACCGGCCCCGCAGGCGCATTCGGCGACACGAACTGCACGAACACTTCGCCGTCCTTCACCATGCCCATCTCGTAGCGCGCACGCTCCTCGATCGCCGCGGTGCCGCTCTGCAGATCCTGCACTTCGCCGGCCGTGCGCTCGTTGCGCAGCTTCTCGTCCGCGTTTTTCTGAAGCTGGTCGTCGAGCTGCTGACGCAATTCATGCACCCGCAGCCAGCCGCCGTGTCCCCACCATAGGGGGTACTGAATGAGCGCCAGCAAGGCAATCAGGACGACAGTGACAAGCCGCATGTAAGAGACGCAGATATAAGAAGCGCCGCTCCGCGCACAGGCACAGAGCGGCGTCGAGATGACGAACCCGATAGTAGCGCGTTAGCGCAGGTTATAGAAAGCCGATTTGCCCGGGTAGCTCGCGATGTCGCCGAGATCTTCCTCGATGCGCAGCAGCTGGTTGTACTTCGAGATACGGTCGCTGCGCGACAGCGAACCCGTCTTGATCTGACCGGCGTTCAGGCCGACCGCGATGTCCGCGATCGTCGAATCTTCCGTTTCGCCCGAGCGGTGCGAGATCACGGCCGTGTAACCCGCGCGCTTCGCCATTTCGATTGCCGCGAACGTTTCGGTCAGCGTACCGATCTGATTGATCTTGATGAGGATCGAGTTCGCGATGCCCTTCTCGATGCCTTCCTTCAGGATGCGCGTGTTGGTGACGAACAGGTCGTCGCCGACCAGCTGCACCTTCTTGCCGAGGCGGTCGGTCAGCAGCTTCCAGCCGTCCCAGTCGCTTTCGTGCATGCCGTCCTCGATCGACACGATCGGGAACTTGTCGGCGAGCGTCGCGAGGTAGTCGGTGAATTCGGCCGACGACAGTTGCAGGCCTTCGCCCGCGAGCTGGTACTTGCCGTCGTGGTAGAACTCGGATGCCGCGCAGTCGAGCGCGAGCAGCACGTCTTCGCCCGCACGGTAGCCGGCCTTCTCGATCGCCTGCAGGATCGTCGACAGGCATTCGTCGTTACTGCCGAAGTTCGGTGCGAAACCGCCTTCGTCGCCGACGGCCGTGCTCATGCCGCGATCGCTCAGGATCTTCTTCAGCGCGTGGAACACTTCCGCGCCGCAACGCAGCGCTTCACGGAACGTCGGCTGGCTGACCGGGACGATCATGAATTCCTGGATGTCCAGGCTGTTGTTCGCGTGCGCGCCGCCGTTGACGATGTTCATCATCGGCACCGGCAGTTGCATCGCACCCGAACCGCCGAAGTAGCGGTACAGCGGCAGGCCGGCCTCTTCGGCGGCCGCCTTCGCGACGGCCATCGACACGGCCAGCATCGCGTTCGCGCCGAGGCGCGACTTGTTGTCGGTGCCGTCCAGCTCGAGCAGCGTCTTGTCGAGGAACGCCTGTTCCGACGCGTCGAGGCCCATGATGGCTTCGGAGATTTCGGTGTTGATGTGCTCGACTGCCTTCAGCACGCCCTTGCCGTTGTAGCGGCCGGCTTCGCCGTCGCGCAGTTCGATCGCTTCACGCGAGCCGGTGGACGCGCCCGACGGCACCGCCGCGCGGCCCATCGTGCCCGATTCGAGCAGCACGTCGCATTCGACGGTGGGGTTGCCGCGCGAATCCAGAATCTCGCGGCCGATGATATCTACGATTGCACTCATGGGTTTCCTCTGAGAATGACGATGGATTCTTCAAACTGCGACGGCGTGCGTGCCGGAACCGCTTTCGCTACAGACGCGCGAAGCCGTCGCAAGGTTCATTCGATCTTTAATTGAAATCGTTTTCCAGGAACGGATTGCGCTTCACCGCCTGGTCGAGCGTGACGAGGGTCTCCAGCAACGCGCCCATCCGGTTCAGCGGCACCGCATTCGGGCCGTCCGACTTCGCCTCGGCCGGATTCGGATGCGTTTCCATGAAGAGGCCCGCGACGCCCGTCGCGACCGCCGCACGGGCGAGCACCGGCACGAATTCGCGTTGGCCGCCCGAGCTCGTGCCCTGCCCGCCCGGCAATTGCACCGAGTGGGTCGCATCGAACACGACCGGCGCGTTCGTCTCGCGCATGATCGCGAGCGAACGCATGTCCGACACGAGATTGTTGTAGCCGAACGAGACGCCGCGCTCGCACGCCATGAAACGGTCTTCCGACAGACCGGCTTCACGTGCGGCGTCGCGCGCCTTGTCGATCACGTTCTTCATGTCGTGCGGCGCGAGGAACTGGCCCTTCTTGATGTTGACCGGCTTGCCCGAGCGCGCGCACGCATGGATGAAGTCGGTCTGGCGGCACAGGAACGCCGGCGTCTGCAGCACGTCGACGACCGACGCGACCTGCTCGATCTCGTCGATCGAATGCACGTCGGTCAGCACCGGCAGGCCGAGCTGGCGCTTCACCTCGGACAGGATCCGCAGGCCCTCGTCCATTCCGAGGCCGCGAAACGACTTGCCCGAGCTGCGGTTTGCCTTGTCGTAGGACGACTTGTAGATGAACGGAACGTTCAGCTTCTCGCAGATCTCCTTCAGGCGGCCCGCCGTGTCGATCGTCATTTGCTCCGATTCGACGACGCAGGTCCCCGCGATCAGGAAGAAAGGCTGGTCGAGACCGACCTCGAAATCGCACAGCTTCATGCTTGCACTCCGCGCGCTTGCTTGTTGGCGAGCGCGGCTTCGACGAACGACTTGAACAGGGGATGGCCGTCACGCGGCGTGGACGTGAATTCCGGGTGGAACTGGACGCCGACGAACCACGGGTGCATCGAACGCGGCAGCTCCATCATTTCCGGCAGATCCTCGCTCGGGGTACGGGCGCTGATGATAAGGCCGCCGGCTTCGAGCTGGGGCACGAAGCGGTTATTGACTTCATAACGGTGGCGATGGCGCTCGTTCACGTCCTTGCCGTAGATTTCTTCCGCCATCGTGCCCGGCTTGATCGGGCAGCGCTGCGAACCGAGGCGCATCGTGCCGCCGAGGTCGGATTCCTCGGTGCGCGTCTCGACCTTGCCTTCGCGGTCGTACCATTCGGTGATCAGCGCGACCACGCGCTCCGGCGTGTCCGGATCGAATTCCGTGCTGTTCGCCTGCTTCAGGCCGACGACGTCGCGCGCGAATTCGATCACCGCGAGCTGCATGCCGAGGCAGATGCCGAGGTAGGGCACCTTCGACTCGCGCGCGTAGCGAACCGCAGCGATCTTGCCTTCCGTGCCGCGACGGCCGAAACCGCCCGGCACCAGCACGGCGTCGAGATGCTTGAGGCTGTCGACACCGTTCGTCTCGAGCTCTTCCGAGTCGATGTATTCGATGTTGACCTTGGTCGACGTGTGGATCGACGCATGACGCAGCGCCTCGATCAGCGACTTGTACGACTCGGTCAGGTCGACGTACTTGCCGACCATGCCGATCGTCACTTCCTGCTTCGGGTTCTCGAGCTTCTCGACGAGCGCCGACCACATGCTCAGGTCGGCGTCCTTCGGCGACAGCTTCAGCTCTTCGCAGATGATCCGGTCGAGGCCCTGGTCGTGCAGCATCTGCGGAATCTTGTAGATGCTGTCGGCGTCCCACACCGAGATCACGGCGTCTTCGGGCACGTTCGAGAACATCGAGATCTTCTTCGATTCGTCGTCGGGGATGCGGCGATCCGCACGGCACAGCAGCACGTGCGGCAGGATGCCGATCTCGCGCAGCTTCTGCACGCTGTGCTGGGTCGGCTTCGTCTTCAGCTCGCCGGCCGTCGCGACGTACGGCACGAGCGTCAGGTGCACGAAGCACGCGCTGTTGCGGCCGAGGCGCAGGCTCATCTGGCGCGCGGCCTCGAGGAACGGCAGCGACTCGATGTCGCCGACCGTGCCGCCGATCTCGACGATCGCGACGTCCGGCTCGCCGCAGGTGGCCGATGCCGCCCCGCGCTCGATGAACGCCTGGATTTCGTTCGTGATGTGCGGAATCACCTGCACGGTCTTGCCGAGATAGTCGCCGCGGCGTTCCTTGCGGATCACCGATTCGTAGATCTGGCCGGTCGTGAAGTTGTTGGCCTTGCGCATCTTCGTGCTGATGAAGCGCTCATAGTGGCCGAGGTCGAGGTCGGTCTCCGCTCCGTCTTCCGTCACGAACACTTCGCCGTGCTGGAACGGGCTCATCGTGCCGGGGTCGACGTTGATGTAGGGATCGAGTTTGAGGAGGGTGACTTTCAGACCGCGCGATTCGAGGATCGCGGCGAGGGAAGCGGCGGCAATACCCTTGCCAAGGGAAGAAACTACGCCGCCGGTGACGAAAACATATTTGGTCATCGCTGGATGCTCGCGGGAAAAACGGATTATACCGTAAAGCCCGCCCTTCTCTCAGCAATTGACGTGATGATCGCGCCCTTTCGTGCCGACCCGCGCCGGCCGTGCGCGGCGGCGCGAACCGGCCGCCCGGTCGGCGCCGCGCGCATGCGCCGACAAGCGTTCCGGCCGGCCGACGAAGCGTCAGGCGCGCTTCGCGAGCGGCGCGCCGGCCTGCGAAACGCCGCCCTCGTCGGCCTTCAGCGAATTCAGCATCCGCTGCAATGCGCGGGCGGTGTCGATCGGCCGCTCCATCGGGAACAGGTGGCTGCCCTCGAGCCATTCGATGCGCCCCCGCGTCGCGCGGCGCGTCGCATCGAGCCCGACCTGCCGCACCTCGCGCGAGCGCGTGCCCGCGAGAAAGCCGAGCGGCACCGGCGCGCCGTGCGCGAGCCGCGGGCCGAGCGTGTGCGGCAGCGTCCGGTAGATCAGGTATTCGACCTGCCGGTCGAACGCGAGCGCGCGCTCGCCGTCGGCGCCGGCCTGCGGGATTCCGTAGTCGATATAGTCGGCCAGCATCCGCTCGTCCCAGCGCGCGAACGCGGGCTTCTCGCGGAAATGCCGCCAGACTTCGTCGCGGCTCGTCCAGCGCGTGCGCCGGTTGCGCGTCGCCGCGGCCGGCGACAGCCGCTCGTCGAGCCCCGCCCACTGGCTCGCGCGCAGCGCGCCGGCACGCCAGCCCGCGATGATCGGCGAATCGATCATCACGACGCCGCGCACCCACTGCGGCTTCTTCAGCGCGGCCATCAGCGACAGGTAGCCGCCGAGCGAATGGCCGACGAGCCAGACCGGGCGCTCGTAGCGGCGGCCGATGTCGTCGAGCAGTTGTTCGACGAGATGCGGCCAGTCGCGCGTCACCGGGTAGCGGCGATCGTGGCCGATCCGTTCGATGTAGCGCAGCTCGTAGTCGTCGGCCAGTTCGGCGAAGATCGTCCGGTAAGTCGACGCCGGGAAGCCGTTCGCATGCGAGAAGTGGAGGATGTCCTTCAAACGCCGATGTCTCCTTTGTCGACGGGAGTTAGCGCTTTAGCGGTTACTCCCGTCCCATGCTTCGCGGTCGGTGGGCGTTGGTGCTTCAGCACTTGCTCCCACCCCATGCTTCGCGGACGACGGGAATCGGGCTTCAGCACTTGCTCCCGTCTTATGCTTCGTGGTCGACTGGCGTTGGCGCCTCGGCTCTCACGCCAGTCCCATGCTTCGTACTCCGTCGGCACCACGCACGGCACGCCGGCCCCGAGTTCTCTATCCTGATACGCCGGCCTTCGCCGCGCTCACCGGTCCATCCAGTAGCGGCGCCGCTCGTCGCGATAGCGCGCGAATCCGAACCCGCCGCCGGCCGGCGCGACATCGAACCGCACGGCACCGTCGCGATCGGTACGCGGCAGCGGAATCCCGCGCGCCTCGTAGCGGGCCAGCACGGTCCGGTGCGGATGCCCGAAACGATTGCGATAGCCTACAGGAAATACCGCGACGCGCGGCCCGACCGAATCGAGGAAAGGCTCCATCGACGACGTGCGACTGCCGTGGTGCGGAACGACCAGGATCTGCGCGGCCAGCGCATCGCGCGCATCGGCCACCAGCCGGCGCTCGGCGCCGGCCTCGATGTCGCCCGTCAGCAGTGCCGACGTGCCGCCCGCGTCGATGCGCAGCACGCACGACTGCCCGTTCGACGAACCCGCGCTCCGCCCGCCCGGCGGCCACAACATCGTGAAGGCGACGCCGTCCCAGGTCCAGCGCTGTCCGGCCGCGCACGGCAGCCGATCGGCCACGCCGGCGGCCTGCGCGTCGCGCCACAGCCGGCTCTTCGGCGCAATGCCGGCCAGCAACTGGCGCACGTCGGCCGCCGCATAAACGGCCGCCGCCCCGCCCGCATGATCGGCATCCGCATGACTGAGCACGAGCGAATCGATCGTCGAGATGCCGCGCGCCCGCAACGCCGGCGCGACGATCCGCGTACCGGCGTGGGACGATTCCGCACCCGGGCCCGCATCGAACAGCAAGGTCCGCCGCGCGGTTTCGACCAGCACCGCCGCGCCCTGCCCCACGTCGAGCACGGTCATCCGGAAGCCGCCGGGCGGTGGCGCATCGGGCGCAGGCGCGACGAGCGGTAGCCACGTGAGCGGCGCCGCCCAGCGCAACGGCCAGCCGCGCGGCATCAGCACCCACGCGACGCCCACGCATGCGAGCGCCAGCACCGGCCAGTCGGGCATGCGCAGCCAGAACACGCCGGCCGGCCAGTCGGCCAGGTGCCCGAGCAGCGTCATCATCGGTTCGAGCGCCGCATGCGCAAGCCGGAAGGCCGCCGCGTCGAGCGGCGGCGGCAACGCGATGCCGGCCAGCACGACCGGCGTCACGACCGAGCTGACCCACGGAATCGCGAACGCATTGCCGAACGGGCCCGACAGCGAAACCTGCGCGAACCACGCGGCGGTGAGCGGCGCGAGCCCGATCGTCACCGCGTACTGCACGCGCGTCGCGTCGGCGAGGCGGCGTCCGCAGCGCGTCGTCCACGCGCGCAACCGGCTCCGCCAATCGGCCGCGCCGCCTTCCATGCCGGCTTCGTCGGCTTCACGCACCGCGCGCCAGCCGGCGACGGCCAGCAGGATCACGGCGACCGCGCCGAACGACAGCCAGAAGCCGGCCGACAGCACGGCCCACGGATCGGCGAGCAGCACGCCGCCGAGCGCCGCGCACAGCACCGCGGACGTCGGCACGCTGCGGCCGGCCAGATACGCGATGCCGCCGCCGGCGATCATCCACCACGCGCGCTGCGCCGGCACGTTGAAGCCGGCGAGCGCCGCGTAGCCGGCCGCGGCGACCAACGCGGCGAGCGCGGCCGCATACGGCGCCGGCAGCACGAGCGTCGCGGCCCGCCCGCGCCAGCGCACGCGGCGCCAGACCATCGATACGAGCCAGCCGGCGAGCGCGCCGACCAGCCCGACGTGGAGACCGGAAATCGCGACCAGGTGGCTCGTGCCCGTGTTGCGCAGTACGCGCCAGTCATCCTCGCCGATGCCCGACTGCTCGCCGATCGCCAGCGCGGCGACGATGCCGCGATGCGCCGCATCGGTACCGAGCACCTCGCCGATGCGCGTGCGCAGCGCGTCGCGCACCCGGTCGATCGACGCGCGCCATCCCGAGGCGCGCGCGTCAAGCAATGCCGCCCGACGCGGCGCACTGACATAGCCGATCGCACGAATGCCCGCGGCGAGCCACGCCGCCTCGCTGTCGCGCACGCCCGGATTGGCCTCGGCATGCGGACGCTTGAGACGCACGACGAAACGCCAGCGCTGGGCCGCCCGCCAATCGGGAAGCGCGTCGCGTGGCGCGGCTGCGCCATACGCGCGCCACGACAACCGGATCAATGGCGGAAAACGCGCGAGCCCCGCATCGTTCGATTCGACCGCGAACAGCAGTCGCGCGCCTGTCTCGTCAACGACGGGCAGCCCGCGGATCACCCCCGTGACGACGATGTCGCGCCCTTCCCATTCCGCCGGCAGGTTGTCGCTCAGGCGCCATTCCGCTCGCGCGGCCGCATAGCCGAACCCCGCGACGCAGGCCGCGAGCGCCCACAGCATCCATCCGCATGCAACGACCGCACGCGTGCGCCTTCGACGCACGCACCACGCGCCCAGCACCGCGCAGCCCGCGAGCACGGCTGCTCCGACCGTCCATGCGACCGCCCCCGGCAACGCCGCCTGCCGCTGCAGCACGACGACGCCGAGCGCGAACGCGATCCACCCCACGCGCATTCCGCCTCCTCGTCGACCCGGCGCCACCCTGCCAACAAGGTGCCTTCCGGCAACGATTATGCGGACGAAAGTGCGAGTCGCGGCAGCGCGGCGAGCGCGTTAGCCGAAGTGCAGACGGCCAATTCGCCAGTATCGAGGCCGCGCAATTCGGCGAGCACGACGCCGATGCGCGGCACCTGGTCGGGCGTATTGCGGGATTTGTATGCCCATTCGGGCGCGATGTCGGGCGCGTCGGTCTCGACGACGAGCGCGTCGAGCGGCAACTCGGTGGCGAGCCGGCGAATCTGCCGCGCGCGCGTGAAGGTCACGTTGCCGCCGAAGCCGAGATGCAGTCCCTGCGCCAGATACGCTTCGGCCTGCTGGAAACTGCCGTTGAACGCATGCGCGATGCCACGCCGCACGCCGAAACGGCGCAGCCCGGCCAGCACGCGGTCCTGCGACTTGCGCACGTGGCACAACACCGGCAAGTCGAATTCCCGCGCCAGCCTGAGCTGCCCCTGGTAGAAGAACTGCTGCCGGTCTTCGTCGAGCCCCGGCACGAAATAGTCGAGCCCAATCTCGCCGATCGCGACGAAACGCGGATCGTCGAGGCTCGCCTCGATCTCCATGCGCAGTCGATCGAGGTCGGCATCGCGCGCTTGCGGCGTGTACATCGGATGAATGCCGAGCGCATAGACGGCGCCCGGCGTGCGCTGCGCGAGTTCGCGCACCGTCGTGAAGTTGTCGCGCCCGATGCTCGGGATCACGATGCGCGACACGCCGGCCGCGCGCGCAGCCTGCGCGACCGCGTCGCGGTCGGCGTCGAACTCGGCGGCATCGAGATGGCAGTGCGTGTCGATCCACATGGCAGCAGTCCCGCGCCCTTGCGCCGTGCCGGACGAACCGGCGGCCGGCCCAAAAGGCGCTGCTTTTTTACACCGGCAGCGCCGGCTCCTCGTGCAGCACGCCGTCGCGCAACCGCATGATGCGGTCGCAGCGCGCGGCGAGATCGGGATCGTGCGTGACGATCACGAAACTCGTTTCGAGCGTCTCGGACAGTTCGAGCATCAGGTTGAACACCGTGTCGGCCGTCGTGCCGTCGAGGTTGCCGGTCGGCTCGTCGGCGAGCACGCACGCGGGCTTCGTGACCAGCGCGCGCGCGATCGCGACGCGCTGCCGCTCGCCGCCCGACAGCTCGCCCGGCCGGTGCTTCGCACGCGGGCCGAGACCGACGCGTTCGAGCATCGCCTGTGCCTGCGCGCGCGCGTCCTCGGTCGTCATCCGGCGGATGCGCAGCGGCATCGCGACGTTGTCCAGCGCGGTGAACTCGGGCAGCAGGTGGTGGAACTGGTAGACGAAGCCGAGCGCGCGGTTGCGCAGCTCGTTGCGCTCGCGCTCGGCGAGCTGCGTAAACGGCTTGCCGAGCAGCGACACTTCGCCGGCGCTCGGCTCGTCGAGCCCGCCCAGCACGTGCAGCAGCGTGCTCTTGCCGGAGCCCGACGCGCCGACGACCGCGAGCTTCTCGCCGCGCCGCACCGTCAGCTCGGTGTTGTTGAGCACCTGCACGTTGAAGCCGCCCTGCACGAACGCCTTCGTGATCCCGCGCGCCTGAAGCACGTATTCCTGCATACCTGCCGAATCCTGTCTGTTGTGTTGTCGTGAATCCGCGAATGCGGTCGCGCGGTCATTCATAGCGGAGCGCCTCCGCCGGCTTCACCTTCGCGCCACGCCAGCTCGGATAGAGCGTCGCGACGGCCGACAGCGCGAACGCGATCAGCCCGATCCGGATCACGTCGCTCGCGACGAGTTCGGACGGCAGCTCGCTGATGAAGTACACCGACGGCGGCAGGAACTGCACGCCGAACAGGTGCTCGATCATCGGAATCAGCCACGGGATGCTCCACGCGATCAGGCAACCGAGCGCGACGCCCGACGCCGTGCCGACGAAGCCGATCGTCACGCCCTGCACGACGAAGATCTTCATGATCGACCCCGGCTGCGCGCCGAGCGTGCGCAGGATCGCGATGTCGGCCTGCTTGTTGGTCACGGTCATCACGAGCGACGACACGAGGTTGAACGCGGCCACCGCGATGATCAGCGTGAGGATGATGAACATCATCCGCTTCTCGATCTGCACGGCCGAGAACCACGTCTTGTTCTGCTGGGTCCAGTCACGGATGTACAGGCTGCCCGACAGCGTATGCGACAGCTCGACCGCGACCTGCGGCGCCTTCTGCATGTCGGTGAGCCGCAGCCGCACGCCGGTCGGCGCGCTCATCCGGAACAGCGCCTCGGCGTCGCGGATGTTGATCATCGCGAGCGTGCTGTCGTATTCGTAGTGGCCCGATTCGAACACGCCGACGACCGTGAACTGCTTCAGCCGCGGCATCATGCCGGCCGGCGTGATCGAGCCTTCGGGCGCGACGAGCGTGACCTTGTCGCCGACCGTCACGCCGAGGTTGCCGGCGAGCGCGTCGCCGAGCACGATGCCGAACTGGCCCGGCACGAGCGCGCCGAGCTGGCCGGCCTTCATGTCCTTGCCGATGTCGGACACCTGCGGCTCGAGCGACGGCTCGACGCCGCGCAGCATCACGCCGCTCACCGCGTCCTGGCGCGTGAGCAGCGCCTGCGCGTCGACGTACGGCGCCGCGCCGATCACCGACGGATTGCGGCGCGCTTCCTGCGCGGTCAGTTGCCAGTCGGGCATCGAGCCCGTCGGCGAGAACACCTCGACGTGCGCGAGCACCGACAGCATGCGGTCGCGCACTTCCTTCTGGAAGCCGTTCATCACCGACAGCACGACGATCAGCGCCGCGACGCCGAGCGCGATCCCGAGCATCGAGACGAGCGCGATGAAGGAAATGAAGCCGTTGCCGGTCGTGCGTTTGCCGGCGCGCGTGTAGCGCCAGCCGATCTGCCATTCGTACGGAAGTTTCAAGCGAATCCTTTCTGCTGGTTACGGCGGGAGGCGCGCCGCGGCCGGACCGCCGCCGGGTGGCGGCCGGCAGCCCGGGCACGGTCGAAAAACGGCCGCCGGACGCGATCGGGCCGTCAGCCGGCCCGATCACGCGCGCAGTTTGCCATACAATGCGCACCATCATGCACGACCGACGCCTCCATTTTCTCGTTCCGTTCGCGCTGCCGTCGGCGGCCGATGCGGCCTCGTCCCTGCACACGCTGGACAGCCCCGCGCTCCAGAAGTTGCTCGCCCGCGCGAGCCTCGTCGAGCGCGTGGCCGGCGAGGACTTCCAGCGCACGCTGCCGCACGAGCGCTGGCTGGCGAGCCGGTTCGGCGCCACCCACGGCAACGCCGCGGACGAAGCGCCGCTCGCGCCCTACATGCTGCTGGCCGATGGCGGCGATCCCGGCACGCACGCATGGGCGTGCGTCGAGCCCGTGCACGTCGAAATCGCGCACGATCACCTGGTGCTCGTCGATCCGGCGGCCCTCGCGCTCGACGACGGCGACGCGGCCGCGCTGCTCGCGGTCGCGCGGCCGCTGATCGAGGAGCTCGGCGTGCGGCTCGAAGCGCCGAACCCGGCGCGCTGGTATCTGTCGAGCGACCAGCTCGCGCGCCTCGCCGGCGCCGCGCCGCTGCGCGCCAGCGGCCGCAACATCGAGATCTGGCTGCCGCACGAGGCGCATACGGGCGAGCGCTCGCGGATGTGGATGAAACTGCAGAACGAAGTGCAGATGGCGTGGTTCCAGCATCCGGTCAACGAAGCCCGCGAGGCGCGTGGGCTGCCGGCCGTCAATTCGATCTGGTTCCATGCGCAAGGCACGCTGAAGCCGGTCGGCAAGCCGTTCGCGCGCGTGCTGTCCGCGTCGCCCGCCGCGCTCGGCCTCGCACGCGCCGCGCAAACCGAAGCCGCCCGCCCGCCCGCGACGTTCGGCGCGCTGCCGGCCACTGATGGCGCGACGCTCGTCGAGCTGCCGGCGCTGACCACCCCGTTCATCGAGCAGGACTGGGCGCGCTGGCACGACGGGCTCGCCGCGCTCGAGCGCGACTGGTTCGCGCCGGCGCTCGCCGCGCTGCAGAACGGCGAGCTGGCGGCCGTCGATGTCACGCTGTGCGGCGACACGAGCTCCGTGACGCTGCACGCGACGCGCGGCGACCTGCGCAAGTTCTGGCGCCGCCGCGCGCTCGCCTCCCTGTTCGAATAACCAGCAGACCCCGAATGACCCGGATCGTTACCCGCCCCGTCGCGCCCGCCGACGCCGAAGCGCTTGCGCGCCACGGTCTGCACCCCGTCCTCGCGCGCCTGTACGCGTCGCGCGGCGTGCAGTCGCCCGTCGACATCGAGACCGCGCTCGCGCGCCTCGTTCCGCCCACCGAGCTGAAAGGCTGCGCCGATGCGGCGGTGCTGCTCGCCGACGCGATCGCCGACAAGCGGCGCCTGCTGGTCGTCGCCGACTACGACTGCGACGGCGCGACCGCCTGCGCGGTCGCGGTGCGCGGCCTGCGGATGTTCGGCGCGCAGATCGACTACCTGGTGCCGAACCGCTTCGAATACGGCTACGGCCTCACGCCCGAGATCGTCGAACTCGCGGCCGCGCGCCAACCCGACCTGCTGATCACCGTCGACAACGGGATCGCGAGCGTCGCCGGCGTCGAAGCCGCGAACGCGCGCGGCATCGACGTGCTCGTGACCGACCACCACCTGCCCGGCGACGCGCTGCCCGCCGCGCGCGCGATCGTCAACCCGAATCAGCCCGGCTGCGCGTTCCCGAGCAAGCACCTTGCCGGCGTCGGCGTGATGTTCTACGTGCTGCTCGCGCTGCGCGCCGAGCTGCGCCGCCGCGGCGCGTTCGCGAGCAAGGAAGCCGAGCCGCGCCTCGACGGCCTGCTCGACCTCGTCGCGCTCGGCACCGTCGCCGACGTCGTGCGGCTCGACGGCAACAACCGCGTGCTGGTCGCGCAGGGGCTGCAGCGCATCCGCAACGGCCGCATGCAGCCGGGCATCGCCGCGCTGTTCCGCGCCGCCGGGCGCGAAGCGCGCACCGCGTCGGGCTTCGACCTCGGTTTCGGCCTCGGCCCGCGCCTGAACGCCGCCGGGCGGCTATCCGACATGTCGCTCGGCATCGAATGCCTGATCACCGACGACATCGGCCGCGCGTGGGATCTCGCGCAACAGCTCGACGTGATGAACCGCGAGCGCCGCGAAATCGAGGCCGGCATGCAGCAGCAGGCGCTCGCCGATCTCGCCGACGTCGATCCGGCCGACGCATGCACGATCACGCTGTTCAATCCCGCGTGGCACCAGGGCGTGATCGGCATCGTCGCCGGCCGGCTCAAGGAGAAATTCCACCGCCCGTCGTTCACGTTCGCGCACGCCGACGACGAAGGCCGGCGGGTCAAGGGGTCGGGACGGTCGATCGCCGGCTTCCACCTGCGCGACGCGCTCGACCTCGTGTCGAAACGCGAACCGGACCTGATCGTCGCGTTCGGCGGCCACGCGATGGCGGCCGGCCTCACGCTCGACACCGACAACGTGCCGCGCTTCGCGGCCGCGTTCGAGGCCGTCGCGCGTGAATGGCTGTCCGACGACGCGCTCGCCCGCGTGATCGAGACCGACGGCGAACTCGAGGACGCCTACTTCACGCCGCAGTTCGTCGGCCTGCTCGACGAAGCCGTGTGGGGGCAAGGGTTTCCGGCCCCGCTTTTCTCGGGCGAATTCGACGTCGTGTCGCAGTCGCTCGTGAAGGAAAAGCACCTGAAGCTGCAGCTGGCGCGCGGCCGTCAGCGCTTCAACGCGATCTGGTTCAACCACACCGAGCCGCTGCCGGCGAGCGCGCTGGTCGCGTACCGGCTCGTCGCCGATACGTGGAACGGCGTCACGCGCGTGCAACTGATCGTCGAACACGCGGCCGGCTGAGCGGGCCGACCGTCCCGCACCGCGCCGCCGCACGCGTGCGCGCCGCGCCGGACGGGGCCGTCGACACGCGTGCGAGCACCGTTTGCGTCACCGGGCAACCCCGCCGATCGGCTATAATTCCGCTTTTTTACGAAGCCGGAACAGCGAACGATCATGGAAGCGGAACGTCTCAACGCGATCGAAAGCTCCCTGCTCGACCTGCGCAATCGCGCGGGCGAGCTTCGGGGGTATCTTTGACTACGACGCCAAAGCTGCGCGTCTGACCGAAGTCAACAAGGAACTCGAAGACCCGAACGTCTGGAACGATTCGAAGAACGCCCAGGCGCTCGGCCGCGAGAAGAAGCTGCTCGAAGGCGTCGTCACGACACTCACCGCGCTCGATAGCGACCTGCGCGACGCGCTCGACCTGTTCGAGCTGGCGCGCGAGGAAGGCGACGAGGACACGCTTCTCGCGTCGGAAGAAGACGCCGCGAAGCTCGAAGCACGCGTCGGCGACATCGAGTTCCGCCGGATGTTCTCGAACCCGGCCGATCCGAACAACTGCTTCATCGATATCCAGGCCGGCGCCGGCGGCACCGAGGCATGCGACTGGGCGTCGATGCTGCTGCGCCAGTACCTGCGCTACTGCGAGCGCAAGGGCTTCAAGGCCGAAGTGCTCGAAGAATCCGACGGCGACGTCGCCGGCATCAAGAACGCGACGGTCAAGGTCACGGGCGAATACGCGTACGGCTTCCTGCGCACCGAAACGGGCATCCACCGCCTCGTGCGCAAGTCGCCGTTCGACTCGTCGGGCGGCCGCCACACGTCGTTCTCGTCGGTGTTCGTCTATCCGGAAATCGACGACTCGATCGAAGTCGAGATCAACCCGGCCGACCTGCGCATCGACACGTACCGCGCGTCGGGCGCGGGCGGCCAGCACATCAACAAGACCGACTCCGCGGTGCGGATCACGCACATGCCGACCGGCATCGTCGTGCAGTGCCAGAACGACCGCTCGCAGCACCGCAACCGCGCCGAAGCGATGGCGATGCTGAAATCGCGCCTGTACGAAGTCGAAATGCGCAAGCGCCAGGCCGAGCAGGACAAGCTCGAATCGAGCAAGACCGATGTGGGCTGGGGCCACCAGATCCGCTCGTACGTGCTCGACCAGAGCCGCGTGAAGGACCTGCGCACGAACGTCGAAATGAGCAACACGCGGGCGGTGCTCGACGGCGATCTCGACGACTTCATCAGCGCAAGCCTCAAACAGGGCGTGTAAGCGCCGCGGCGCGGCCGGCCCGCGCCGCCCTTTCCGTTTGCGTTGCCGCACCCCACTCCGAATTCCGACCATCATGACCGAACCGACCCAAACGCAGCCCGCCGTCACGGCGGACGAAAACCAGATCATCGCCGAGCGCCGCGAGAAGCTGCGCGCGTTGCGCGAGCAAGGCGTCGCCTACCCGAACGACTTCCGCCCCGAGCACCACGCAGCCGACCTGCAGGCGAAATTCGCCGATTCGGACAAGGCCGCGCTCGAAGCGAACCCGGTCGAGGTGTCGGTCGCCGGCCGCATGATGCTCAAGCGCGTGATGGGCAAGGCGAGCTTCGCGACGGTGCAGGACGGCTCGGGCCAGATCCAGTTCTTCGTGACGCCGAACGACGTCGGCGCCGAGACCTACGACGCGTTCAAGAAGTGGGACCTCGGCGACATCGTCGCCGCGCGCGGCGTGCTGTTCCGCACCAACAAGGGCGAGCTGTCGGTCCAGTGCAAGGAGCTGCGCCTGCTGTCGAAGGCGCTGCGGCCGCTGCCGGACAAGTTCCACGGCCTGTCCGACCAGGAAATGCGCTATCGCCAGCGCTACGTCGACCTGATCGTCACGCCGGAAACGCGCGACACGTTCCGCGCCCGCACGAAGACGATCGCGTCGATCCGCAAGTTCATGGACAACGCCGACTTCATGGAAGTCGAGACGCCGATGCTGCACCCGATCCCGGGCGGCGCGGCCGCGAAGCCGTTCGTCACGCATCACAATGCGCTCGACATGCAGATGTTCCTGCGTATCGCGCCGGAGCTGTACCTGAAGCGCCTGATCGTCGGCGGCTTCGAGCGTGTGTTCGAGATCAACCGCAATTTCCGGAATGAAGGCGTGTCGCCGCGTCACAACCCGGAATTCACGATGATGGAGTTCTACGCCGCGTACACCGACTACCGCTGGCTGATGGACTTCACCGAGCAACTGATCCGCCAGGCGGCGATCGATGCGCTCGGCACCGCGACGATCCAGTACCAGGGCCGCGAGCTCGACCTCGCGAAGCCGTTCCATCGCCTGACGATCACGCAGGCGATCCAGAAGTACGCACCGGACTACACCGACGGCCAGCTGTCGGACGACGCGTTCCTGCGCACCGAGCTGAAGCGCTTCGGCGTCGACGTGTCGCAGCCGGCGTTCCTGAACGCCGGCATCGGCGCGCTGCAACTCGCGCTGTTCGAGGAAACGGCCGAAGCGCAGCTGTGGGAACCGACGTTCATCATCGACTACCCGGTCGAGGTGTCGCCGCTCGCACGCGCATCGGATACGGTGCCGGGCATCACCGAGCGTTTCGAGCTGTTCATGACCGGCCGCGAGATCGCGAACGGCTTCTCGGAGCTGAACGATCCGGAAGACCAGGCCGCGCGCTTCAAGAAGCAGGTCGAGCAGAAGGATGCGGGCGACGAGGAAGCGATGTTCTTCGACGCCGACTACATCCGCGCGCTCGAATACGGGATGCCCCCGACCGGCGGCTGCGGGATCGGCATCGACCGTCTCGTGATGCTGCTGACCGACAGCCCGACGATCCGCGACGTGCTGCTGTTCCCGCATCTGCGCCGCGAAGACTGATGGCCGCGACCGCGTGTGCGCCGCGCCCCGTGGCGCGCACGCGTCGGCTTTGTAACGACGCGTAAATCCCGCCAGCCGGCGTCTGTCGGCCCTCGATCCTTCCCCGTTTTATTCCCTCGTCGCGACGCGCTTCTCCGGGTTTTCCCGGAAACGGCCGCCAATGCCCCGCTGCAATTCGTTACACCTTGATACGGCGCGCCGTCTGGCGGTGGACGACACTCCTTTTGCGTCACCACGCATGACCACGGGACCAGAACGAGGCGCAGGAACGCCAAGTCTGCTCGCTCCCGAGCGTGGGATCCTGCTCCGGCGCAGCGCGCCGATCCGGATCGACCTTGGAGAAGAAAATGGACAACCAGACTCAGACCACGCCGCAAAAGCAACGCCTCCACCCGCTCATCGCCACCGCGGCGGGCGCCGTCATCGTCGCCAGCCTCGCGGCGACGGCAGCGATCACGGGCGTCTTCCCGAAAGCCACCAGCAGCAACGAACAGAACGGCCAGACCCAGGCTGCGCTGATCGCGTCGCAGCCGGCCGTCGATACGGCCGCGGCCGCCAGCGCCGCGCTGGCCGCGCAAGCGCAGCGGCAGGCCGCGGAGCAAGCCGCCGCGCAGCAGAAGGCCGCCGTCGCGCAGGCCGAGCCGAAGCCCGCGCCGCGCCCGGCTGCGCCGCACCGCCGTCACACGACCGCCCCGCAACCGCCGCAATACGCGCAGCAGCCGTCGGCGCCTGCGCAAACCTACTGCCAGAGTTGCGGCACGGTCGTGTCGATCACGCAGATGCGCACGCCGGGCCAGAGCTCGGGGATCGGCGCCGTGGGCGGCGCGGCGGCCGGCGGCCTGCTCGGCAACCAGTTCGGCCACGGCAACGGCCGCACCGCGATGACGATCATCGGCGCGCTGGGCGGTGGCCTCGCCGGCAACCAGGTCGAGAAGCAGGTTCGCGCGGAAACCGACTATCAGGTGCAAGTGCAGATGGAAAGCGGCGCGACCCGCACGTTCACGTACCGCAACCCGCCGCCGTTCGGCCAGGGTCAGCGCGTGCGGATCGAGAACGGCACGCTGGTCGGCGCTTGAAGCGGATCATGTAGTGCCAGCGCCCCTGCCCGCTTGTCGTGTGCGGGCTCGCCGAAAACGCAAACGGCTCGTGAGCAAACGCTCACGAGCCGTTTTTCATGGGCGCGGCGTAACCGTTGCCGCGCACCCGCTGGCCGGTCGGTCAGTCCTCGTCGTCGAAATCCGATTCGTCGATCCAGTGTGCCTGGATCGCCTCGAGGATCTTCTCGCCCGAGTGCGTCGGATCGTCGTCGAAGCCGTCGAGCTCGAGCACCCACTGGCGCAGGTCGACGAAGTTGATCCGCTGCGGGTCGATGTCGGGGTGCTTGTCCGCCAGCGCAATGGCTATTTCACGCGAATCGGTCCATTTCATCGCCTGCCTCCGGTTTCGGTCAGTGGTTTTCCTTCGCGTGGTTGATCGAGTACTTCGGGATCTCGACCACCAGGTCCGAATCTTCCTTCACGATCGCCTGGCACGACAGGCGCGACGTCGGCTCGAGGCCCCACGCCTTGTCCAGCAGATCGTCCTCGTCCTCCTCGGACGGCGTCAGATCGTTGAAGCCCTCGCGGATCACCACGTGGCACGTCGTGCATGCGCACGACTTCTCGCATGCATGCTCGATCTCGATCCCGTGATCGAGCAGGTTGTCGCAGATACTCTTGCCGGGCGTCGCGTCGATCACTGCGCCATCCGGGCACAGTTCGACGTGAGGCAGCACCACCAGTTGAGGCATGTCCGTTCCGTCAGTCAGGGTGCGGCGCGACGCGCCGCACGGTTCATCATCGCGCAGGCCGTTGCCGGCCGATGCGCGGTTCGTGGATTCAGATCTCGTCGAGCCGGCGGCCCGACAGCGCGCGCTTGATGCTCTTGTCCATCCGGCGCGCCGCGAATTCGTCGGTGCCGTCGGCCAGCGCCTTGGTCGCCGCTTCGATCGCATTCGTATCGTCGCCCTGCGCGACCGCGCGCAAGGCATCGGCCAGCGCGTCGACCTGCGCGCGCTCGTCGGCATCGAGCAGTTCGCCGTCGGCCGCCAGCGCGGCCTGCGTCGCCTCGAGCATCCGCTGAGCCTCGACCTGCGCTTCGCGCAGCGCGCGGGCGCGCATGTCGATTTCGGCGGTCTTGAAGCTGTCTTCCAGCATCTTCGCGATGTCGTCATCGGCGAGGCCGTACGACGGCTTCACGACGACCGATGCCTCGACGCCCGACTGCTGCTCGCGTGCAAATACCGACAACAGGCCGTCCGCGTCGACCTGATAGGTCACGCGAATGCGCGCGGCGCCCGCCGTCATCGGCGGAATGCCGCGCAGCTCGAAGCGCGCGAGCGACCGGCAGTCGGCCACGAGCTCGCGCTCGCCCTGCACGACGTGGATCGCCATCGCGGTCTGGCCGTCCTTGAAGGTCGTGAATTCCTGCGCACGCGCGATCGGAATCGTCGAGTTGCGCGGAATGATCTTCTCGACGAGGCCGCCCATCGTCTCGACCCCGAGCGACAGCGGAATCACGTCGAGCAGCAACCAGTCGTCGCCGGTGCCGCGATTGCCCGCGAGCAGATCGGCCTGGATCGCCGCGCCGAGCGCGACGACCTGGTCCGGATCGAGGTTCACGAGCGGCGGCTGGCCGAAATACTTCGCGACCGCGTCGCGGATCACCGGCATGCGCGTCGCGCCGCCGACGAGCACGACGCCCTTGATGTCGGCCGGCGTGACCTGCGCATCGCGCAGCGCCTTGCGGGTCGGCGTGAGCGTGCGCTGCACGAGCGGCTCGACGAGCGATGCGAACGTGTCGTGCGAAATCGTCTGCGCCAGGTGCGCGCCACTCGACAGCGTTACGTCGAGCGCCGCTTCGGGCGCCGACGACAGCGCTTCCTTCAGCACGCGCACGCGATCGAGCAGCAGGCGCACGTCTTCGGGCGCGAGCGTCTTCGCGTCGATACCGGCCTGCGCGAGCACATGGTCGAACAGCGCGTGGTCGAAATCGTCGCCGCCGAGCGCGGAATCGCCGCCCGCGGCCAGCACCTCGAACACTCCCTTCGTCAGCTTCAGGATCGACAGGTCGAACGTGCCGCCGCCGAGATCGTACACCGCGTAAAGACCTTCGGCCGCGTTGTCGAGACCGTAGGCGATCGCCGCGGCAGTCGGTTCGTTCAGCAGGCGCAGCACGTTGAGGCCCGCGAGACGCGCGGCATCCTTGGTCGCCTGGCGCTGCGCATCGTCGAAATACGCGGGCACCGTGATCACCGCACCGACCAGCTCGTCGCCGAGCGTGTCTTCCGCGCGATAACGCAGCGTCGCGAGAATCTCGGCCGACACCTCCACCGGGCTCTTCACACCGTCGATCGTGCGGATCTGCACCATGCCCGGCGCATCGACGAATTCGTACGGCGCGTTCGCCGCGCCTTCGACCTCGGCCTTGCCGCGGCCCATGAAGCGCTTGACCGACACGATCGTGTTGCGCGGATCGGTCGCGGCTTGCTCCTTCGCTTCGTGGCCGATGCGGCGGCCGCCCTTCTCGAGATAACGGACCACGGACGGCAGCAGCACGCGGCCCGCTTCGTCCGGCAGTACTTCAGGCACGCTGTTGCGCACGGCGGCGACGAGCGAGTTCGTCGTGCCGAGATCGATCCCGACGGCGAGTCGCCGCTGGTGCGGCGCCGGCGCCATGCCCGGTTCGGAAATTTGCAGTAAAGCCATCTTGGTTCGTTCGGGCGCTCGGCCCGTTTGCTGCGCGTGCCGCAAGGCACGCGGTTAAGTTTCGAGGCGCTCGATCTGCGCGCCCACTTCCGACGCGACCCGTTCGATGAACATCAGCTGACGCACGGCTTCCGCGGCGGCCTGGTCGGCGCCGCTGTCGAGCAGCGTGCCGAGGCGCTCGACGCGCATGCGCTTCTCGTCGCGCAACTCGGCGAGCAACGCATCGAGCGCGTCGACGTTGCGGGCGGCCGCGGCATCCTCGATGCCCTCGCGCCACTCCATCTGCTGCATCAGGAACGCAGGCTCCATCGCCGTGTTGTTTTCCGCGCCGATGTCGACGCCGCGCAGCGACAGCAGATAGGACGCGCGCTTCAGCGGATCGCGCAGCGTGCGGTACGCCTCGTTCGCGCGGGTGGCCCATTGCATCGCGATACGCTTTTGCGCGTCGCCGGCCGCCGCGAAGCGGTCCGGATGCACCTGCGTCTGCACCGTCCGGTAGGCGGCGTCGAGCGCCGTCTCGTCGAGCGCGAATTGCGCCGGCAGGTGAAACAGGTCGAAATGGCTGTCTTTCAGCGAAACCATCGTCGCGTTCAATTCCGGTTCGTCGCGCGGCAAACGCCGCACATTAAAAAGGCGGCCCGTGCCGCCTCTTGCCCGCATCGCGCGGAGCGCGCCGCGTCACACGCGGAACGATTCCCCGCACCCGCACTCGTCCTTCACGTTCGGGTTGTTGAACTTGAACCCTTCGTTCAGGCCTTCGCGGGCGAAGTCGAGCTCGGTGCCGTCGATATAGGCGAGGCTCTTCGGGTCAACGATGACCTTCACGCCATGGCTCTCGAACACCTGATCCTCGGGCGCCAGCTCGTCGACATACTCGAGCTTGTACGCGAGTCCCGAGCACCCGGTCGTGCGAACGCCGAGCCGCAGGCCCATACCCTTGCCGCGACGGACGAGGTATTTCTGCACGTGCTGTGCTGCTTTTTCGGTCAGTGTAATTGCCATGATGTCCTTGCCGCGGCGCCCCACCCGGAGGCACCGCGTTTCCTTCCCTAGCCGCTCGGTGCCGCTCAGGCTGCTGCCTGATCGCCTTCCTTGGTGTCGTGGCGCTTCTTGTAGTCGGCCACGGCTGCCTTGATCGCGTCTTCCGCGAGGATCGAGCAGTGAATCTTCACCGGCGGCAGCGCGAGTTCCTCGGCGATCTGCGTGTTCTTGATCGACAGTGCCTCGTCGAGCGTCTTGCCCTTCACCCATTCGGTGACGAGCGAGCTCGATGCGATCGCCGAACCGCAACCGTAGGTCTTGAACTTCGCGTCTTCGATCACGCCGTCCGCGCCGACGCGGATCTGCAGCTTCATCACGTCGCCGCAAGCCGGCGCGCCGACCATGCCCGTGCCGACCGTGTCGTCGTCCTTCGCGAACGAACCGACGTTGCGCGGGTTTTCGTAGTGATCCAGAACCTTGTTGCTGTAAGACATGACTCAGACTCCTTGACTCGTTACGTCTGCGTGCGTCAATCCGCCCGCGGTTGCATTCAATGCGGTATCAGTGTGCGGCCCATTCGATCGTCGACAGATCGATGCCTTCCTGGTGCATTTCCCAGAGCGGCGACAGTTCGCGCAGCTTCGCGATCTTGCTGTTCAGCAGATCGATCACGAAGTCGACTTCCTGCTCCGTCGTGAAGCGGCCGACCGTGAAGCGGATCGAGCTGTGCGCGAGTTCGTCGTTGCGGCCGAGCGCACGCAGCACGTACGACGGCTCCAGCGACGCCGACGTGCACGCGGAGCCCGACGACACCGCGACGTCCTTGATCGCCATGATCAGCGACTCGCCTTCGACGAAGTTGAAGCTGATGTTCAGGTTGTGCGGGACACGGTGATCCATGTCGCCGTTCACGTAGGTTTCCTCGATCTGCGACAGGCCGCGCAGCAGCTTGTCGCGCAGCATGCGGATGCGCTCGTTCTCGGTCGCCATTTCCTCGCGGGCGATACGGAACGCCTCGCCCATGCCGACGATCTGGTGCGTCGGCAGCGTGCCCGAACGCATGCCGCGTTCGTGACCGCCGCCGTGCATCTGCGCCTCGATGCGCACGCGCGGCTTGCGGCGCACGTACAGCGCACCGATGCCCTTCGGGCCGTAGGTCTTGTGGGCCGAGAACGACATCAGGTCGACCTTCAGCTTCGCGAGATCGATCGCGACCTTGCCGGTCGACTGCGCGGCATCGACGTGGAACACGATGCCCTTCTCGCGGCAGATCTCGCCGATCGTCTCGATGTCCTGGATCACGCCGATCTCGTTGTTCACGTGCATCACCGACACGAGGATCGTGTCCGGGCGCAGCGCGGCCTTGAACACGTCGAGATCGATCAGGCCGTCATCCTTCACGTCGAGGTAGGTGACTTCGAAACCGTCGCGCTCGAGCTCGCGGCACGTATCGAGCACGGCCTTGTGCTCGGTCTTCACCGTGATGATGTGCTTGCCCTTGCCCTTGTAGAAGTTCGCGGCGCCCTTGATCGCGAGGTTGTCCGACTCGGTGGCGCCGGACGTCCAGATGATCTCGCGCGGATCCGCGTTCACGAGCGCGGCCACTTGCTCGCGTGCTTCCTCGACCGCACGCTCCGCGTCCCAGCCATAGGCGTGGCTGCGCGACGCCGGGTTGCCGAACTGCTCGCGCAGGTACGGCACCATCTTGTCGACCACGCGCGGATCGACCGGCGTCGTCGCGCTGTAATCCATATAGATGGGCAGGTGGAGAGTCTCTTGGGTCATCTGTCGCTCCGGGTATTCTGTGCAGGGACTATGTGCGTTATGGGGTATGGCGGGCGCCTTCGCGCTCACGAACTCGCGATGTTGAACACCGAATTGGGGCCGAGCGGCATCGTGCGCGCGGGCTCGGCCGGTGCGGCGACGGGCTCGGGCGCGCGACGATCGCGCAGCACCGCGGGGGCGCCCTCGCGTGCGCGCTGCTGATCGACGAGATCCTGCAGCGACACCGAATCGAGGTATTCGACCATCTTCTGGTTCAGCGTCGACCACAGCTCGTGCGTCATGCAATGGCCGTCGGGCTGCTTCGAGCCGTCGCACGTGCCTTTGCCGCCGCACTGCGTGGCGTCGAGCGGTTCATCGACCGCGATGATGATGTCGGCAACGGTGACGTCCTGCGCGCGACGCGCGAGGTTGTAGCCGCCGCCCGGGCCGCGCACGGATTCGACGATTTCATGCCTGCGCAGCTTGCCGAACAGCTGTTCGAGATACGAGAGCGAAATCCGCTGGCGCTGGCTGATGCCTGCAAGCGTCACCGGGCCCTGCTCCTGGCGCAGTGCCAAGTCAATCATCGCCGTGACGGCGAAACGGCCTTTGGTGGTGAGTCTCATGGTGTCTAGGGGACTGCAATCTTGACGATTTTGGTCAAGTATAAATATTTGACGTTTTTAGTCAAGTATCCATGTCTTTGAAAGGGTATTCGCAGACCGCTGAATACCGTGCGATCAGCGCGCCGTGCGGGCCCGGAGCGTCTCCAGCAGGCCCGCGCACGCGCGCTCGACCTGGTCGAGCACCTGTTCGAAGCCCTGCGCACCGCCGAAATACGGATCGGCCACTTCGGTTTCGGTCGCGCCCGGCGCGAACTCCATCAGCAGACGCACCTTGTCGCGATGCTGCGGCGGGCAACGGCGGCGCAGTTCGGCGAGATTCGCCTCGTCCATCGCGAGCAGCAGATCGAACCGCTCGAAATCCGCCGCGCTCACCTGCCGCGCGCGCAGCGCCGACAGATCGTAGCCGCGGCTCCGGGCGGCCGCCTGCGCGCGCGTATCGGGCGGCTCGCCCACGTGCCAGTCGCCGGTGCCGGCCGAATCGATCGCGATCCGGTCGGCCAGCGCGGCCGCGTCGACCTGGTGGCGCATCACCCCTTCCGCGGTGGGCGAACGGCAGATGTTGCCGAGACAGACGAAACAGATCGCAACGCGGGTCATCGCACTATCGGAAAGCCGCGGCGGACCGCGTGGGAGAAGAACACGCCATTATACAAAGGCGACCGGAATCGCGCCGCCGCGCCAAGCGACGGCGCCATGCCTTACAGCGCCTTCGGCGCAGCGAGCGCAATCTCGCCGGATGCCGCCGGCAGCGGCGTCGCCGCGTCGCCGACCAGCCCGAACGACACCGCGCGCGCCAGTTCGGCGGACGCCTGGTGAACCGCGAGCGGGCCGCGCGACGGCGCACCGGCCGTCGCATGCAGATAGGCAACCGCTGCCAGCGGGACCACGATTGCCAGCGGCCAGTACATCGATATTGTCTTTTTCATGATGCGGACCTCCTTGACCTCGTACCCCGAAACCCAATTCCGGGGACTACAGACGAGATTCTATAGACCGCATCTATCGAGATAAATATACAAATAGCGAACGCACTGTTGCTGCCCGCTGAACAGTGTCAGCCGAGGTGACTTTGCGACGCCGCGTACAGCTCGCGGAACGTGCGCCCGGTCGGCGTCGGCATGTCGCGCGTGTCCATCCAGCCGCCCATCATCGGCAGGCGCCGCAACGTGCCGCCGTTGCCGCCCAGCCGTTCGAGGATGCGCACGGCGAGCTTGGTCGTCAGCGCATACAGCATCGGCCGCCGGGCGAAGAAACCCCACGCGGCGAGCGCCGCCCGCTCGCGCCACGGCCGCAGATGGCGCTCGACCTGCTTCTCGCGCAGCGTGCGCAGCAGGTGCGACAACGGAATCCCGGCCGGACAGACGCTGTCGCATTCGCCGCACAGCGTCGCGGCCTGCGGCAGGTCGAGCGTGCGGTCGAGCCCGACGTAGCTCGGCGTCAGCACCGAGCCCATCGGCCCCGGATAGACCCAGCCGTACGCATGACCGCCGACCTTCTGGTACACCGGGCAATGGTTCATGCACGCGCCGCAGCGGATGCAGCGCAGCATCTCCTGGAATTCGCCGCCGATCAGGCCGGTGCGGCCGCCGTCGACGAGCACCACGTAGTTGTGCTCGGGGCCGTCCTCGTCGCCCGGCCCGCGCGACCCGGTCAGCAGCGAGAAGTAGTTCGACGTCTTCTGCCCGGTTGCGGAGCGCGGCAGCAGCCGCATCGCGGTCGCGAGATCCTCGAGCGTCGGCAGCACCTTCTCGATGCCCGTCACCGCAACATGCACGCGCGGCATGACCGTGCACATGCCCTCGTTCCCTTCGTTCGTCACGATCGCGACCGAGCCCGTCTCCGCGATCACGAAATTGCCGCCCGTCACGCCCATGTCGGCCGACATGAAATGCGGGCGCAGCACCTCGCGCGCCTCGCGCGTCATGTCCGGAATCTCGGTGAGCCGCTCACGCCGGTGCGTGCGCGCGAACAGGTCGGCGATCTCGTCCTTGTCCTTGTGCACGACGGGCGCAATGATGTGGCTCGGCGGCTCGTTGTCGTTGATCTGCAGGATGTATTCGCCGAGGTCCGTCTCGATCGACTGCACGCCCATCTCCGCGAGCACCGCGTTCAGGCGCATTTCCTCGGACACCATCGACTTGGTCTTGATGACCTTCTTCACGTCGTGCCGGCGCGCGATGTCGGCCACGAGCCGCGCGGCGTCCGCGGTCGTCTCGGCGAACAGGACCGTCGTGCCGCGCCGCGTCGCCTCGCGCTCGAATGCCTCGAGCCACACGTCGAGATGCTCCAGCGCGCGGTTGCGGCGCGCCTTGAGCGCGGCGCGCGTGGCCGGGAAGTCGATCAGGGTCATCGCGTCGGCGCGGGCGGACACGAACTTCGTCGACAGCTTCTTCAGGTTCTGCTGCAGGCGCTGGTCGGCCAGCTTCTGGCCGGCGCGCGCCTTGAAATGCATCGATTGGACTTGCATCGCGGTATCGGGGAAAAGTGAGCGGAACCGGGCGTCAGACGTCGCCCGCCAGCACCTGCGCGACGTGCAGCACGCGCGTGTCGCGGTCGCCGGTGCGGCGCAACCGCCCTTCGATGTTCAGCATGCAGCCGAGATCGCCGAGCACGACGGTGCCCGCGCCCGACGCGCGCACGTTCGCGCATTTCTCGTCCGCGATGGCCGCCGAGATGTCGCCGTACTTGACCGCGAACGTGCCGCCGAAGCCGCAACAGTGCTCGCAATCCTTCATCTCGGTCACCGCGACGCCGCGCTGCGCGAGCAGCGCGCGCGGCTGCGCCTTCACGCCGAGCTCGCGCAGGCCCGAGCATGAATCGTGATAGGTGACCGGCCCGGCGAATTCGCCCGGCGCGAGCGACACCTTCGCGACGTTCGCGAGGAAATCGGTCAGTTCGTGGACTTTCTGCTGGAATCGCGTGTAGCGCCCCATCAGTTCAGGGTCATCGCGGAACAGGTCGCCGTAGTGCGTGCGGATCATCCCGCCGCACGACCCCGACGGCGCGACGACGTAGTCGAACTGCTCGAATTCGCGCAGCGTCTTTTCCGCGAGATCGCGCGCGAGCGCACGGTCGCCCGAGTTGTAGGCCGGCTGGCCGCAGCAGGTCTGCGCGGGCGGCACGATCACCTCGTAGCCGGCGTCGCGAATCAGCTTGAGCGCCGAAAAGCCGATTTCGGGGCGCATCAGGTCGACCAGGCAGGTGACGAACAAACCGACTCGCATACGTGCTCCTTCGAGAAAACGGCTCTCATTATCCGACGTTTGGCCAGCAAGACCAACGCCGGCCCGCGCGCAAGCCCGCACTGCGTGAAACGAGGACTTCCTCGAACGGCGTTCGCTTTTTTCACAATACGAGATACAATCGTTGCAACACCGCTTGACGCGTCAACCGATTCCTCCCCCGACATGAGCCAACCCACCCCGGATTCAAAAACGTCGATCCAGGTGATCGAACGCATGATGCGGTTGCTGGACGCGCTCGCCGCGCACAGTGACCCGGTCAGCCTGAAGGAACTTGCGCAGCGCACGGAGCTGCACCCGTCGACCGCGCACCGCATCCTCAACGACATGGTGACCTGCCGCCTGGTCGACCGCTCGGATCCCGGCACCTACCGCCTCGGCATGCGGCTGCTCGAGCTCGGCAATCTCGTGAAGGCGCGCCTGTCGGTGCGCGATGCGGCGCTGATGCCGATGCGCGAGTTGCACCGCCTCACCGGGCAGACCGTGAACCTGTCGGTGCGCCAGGGCGACGAGATCGTCTATATCGAGCGCGCGTACTCCGAGCGCTCGGGCATGCAGGTCGTCCGCGCGATCGGCGGCCGCGCGCCGCTGCACCTCACGTCGGTCGGCAAGCTGTTCCTCGCGGCCGACGAAACGTCGCGCGTGCGTGCCTATGCGACGCGCACGGGGCTGTCCGGCCATACGCAGAACAGCATCACCGACATCGCGAAGCTCGAGCGCGAGCTGACGATCGTCCGCCAGCAATCGTGCGCGCGCGACAACGAGGAGCTCGAGCTCGGCGTGCGCTGTATCGCGGCCGGCATCTACGACGATTCGGGCAAGCTCGTCGCGGGCCTGTCGCTGTCGGCGCCGGCCGACCGCCTGCAGGACGCGTGGCTCGGCCAGTTGAGCCGCACGGCGCTCACCATCTCGGAATCGCTCGGCTACCGGCCGGCGCCCGAGAAGGACGTGGACGGGTTGCAACGGCAGGCGTAAGCCGCGCCGTCGGCCCGGTTCCCGCTCCGGTGTGTCGCCGGACGAAAAAAGCCCCGCGATTGCGGGGCTTTTTCGTTGCGGCGATCGATACGGCGGCGAACCGCCGCACACGATCAGGTGCCGCCGCTCGGCGTGTTGGCCGCCGTCAGGCGTTCGCCGCCGCCGGCATCGAGCCAGTTGCGCAAGCGCGACGCGTCGGCGAAGCGCGAGTACTTGCCGAACGAATCGAGCAGCACCATCACCATCGGCCGGCCGTGGATCGTCGCCTGCATCACCAGGCATTCGCCCGCTTCGTTGATGAAGCCCGTCTTCTGCAGGCCGATGTCCCACGAGCCGTTGCCGCGGATCAGCGCGTTGGTGCTGTTGTAGACCAGGTTGCGCTTGCCCGTGTACACCTCGTAGGTGCGATCGGTCGAGAACTGGCGGATCATCGGGTACTGGTACGCCGCATTGACCATCTTCACGAGATCGCGCGCGCTCGACACGTTCGAGCTCGACAGGCCGGTCGAATTCTCGAAGTGCGTATCGGTCATGCCGAGCGACTTCGCCTTCGCGTTCATCGCCGCGATGAACGCCGGACGGCCGCCCGGGTAATAACGCGACAGCGCGGCGGCCGCGCGGTTTTCCGACGCCATCAGCGCGATGTGCAGCATGTCCTCGCGCGACAGCACCGAGCCGACCGACAGGCGCGAGCCCGTGCCCTTCTCGTAGTCGCGGTCTTCGTCGGTGACTTCGAGCTGGTCGGTCATCGGCGACTTCGAGTCGAGCACGACCATCGCCGTCATCAGCTTCGAGATCGACGCGATCGGCACGACCGCGTGCGAATTCTTGTCGAACAGCGGCTCGCCGGAATTCTGGTCGACGACGTACGCGACGCTGGAGCGCAGCGCGAGCGCGTCGGGCGTGTCGTGCAGGCCGAACGCCTGGCCGACCGTCGGACGGCGCGGCTGGAACGCGACCTTGCGCACCGCGCCGCGATGGCCGCCGTGCACGTTGTTCGCCGCGAGCGTCACGCGCTTTCGCGACGCTTTCGCGCGCGGCGCATCGGCCGCGGCGACCTTGGCGGATTTATCGGGGGTCGCCTTGGCCGACTTCTTCTTCGCTGACGAAGCAGGAGCGACGGCTTTTTTCTTGGCGGCTTGGGTCTTCGCAGTGGCGGCGAAGGCATCGGCAGGCGTGACGGACGCGGTGGTCGCCAGCAACGCGACTGCGACCGACACAGCCGTGCCGAGCGTCATGCTCTGCAACAATCTGCGCGGTGAAAACGATTCGGCTTTCATTGGGGTCTGGACAAAGCGGGCGGGAGGTTTCCGCAAGTGTAGTTAAAGCTGAAAAAAAGAGCAATATTAGGCACTTACCGATCGTCGTTAAACCGGAATGTAAGGGTCGGCCAACCTCCGGCCAATCGACCCTTCCGCTCCCATCGAAAAAATCCATGGGATGCACTGCCCGACAGCGCCCGTCTCCCGATTACCACACGGTTAATTGAGATAACGTCACTTCGGAGGCAATTTAAAGCGGGGAAAGTACGTATCCGGCGCTCGGCGTGCCAAAGGCGCCGGCCTCGACCGTGGCGGCGGCACGTCGCCACGGCACGCGCATCGAAACGGCGCGCTTTTCGACAGGAACAGAAGGATAACGTTCCATGGGCCTGTCAGGTTTACCTGTGCGTGATCATGGTGCAGCGCGCTTGCCCCGCCGTCGTGCGCACCATCTGGGAACAAGCCTGAAACCGATTCCGAACCGCTACGATAACTCGTTGTTTTATCGATAATTTGCCGCGATTGTGCAACGCACAAAAAATACTTGACATCCGTTTTCTCTGCCCTAAAATAGGCCTCATTGCTGCGTTGCACAAAGCACGCATCGCCGAAGTTCCCCAGCGTAGTGCCCTTTACCCTGCGATCGACGCGATCGCTTTTCAGGAGCTTGACATGTCCTTGCTGACCCCCGAGCAAATCGCCGCCGCCCAGAAAGCCAACCTCGAAAGCCTGTTCGGTCTGACGACCAAGGCGTTCGAAGGCGTCGAAAAGCTGATCGAACTCAACCTGCAGGTCGTGAAGTCGACGCTGGCCGAGGGCCAGGAAAACGCGCAGCGTCTGCTGTCGGTGAAGGACGCGCAGGAACTGATCGCGCTGCAGGCGAGCCTGTCGCAGCCGGTCGCGGAAAAGGTGCTGTCGTACGGCCGTCACCTGTACGAAATCGCATCGTCGACGCAAGCCGAGTTCGCGAAGGTTGCCGAAGCGCAATTCGAAGAGCAGAACAAGAAGGTCCAGGCGCTCGTCGACAACGTCGCGAAGAACGCCCCGGCCGGTTCGGAAACGGCTGTCGCCGCACTGAAGTCGGCACTGAACGCTGCGAACACCACGTACGAAACGGTTCAGAAGGCCACGAAGCAAGCGGTCGAAATCGCTGAAACGAACTTCAACGCCGCTGCTGCCGTCGCAACGAAGGCTGCCACCGCCGCTGCCGCACGTCGTTCGAGCAAGCCGGCCGCGTAAGCGTCCCCTGCTCCTGAAAGAGCCGCGCCCAGCGCGGCTTTTTCGTTTCTGGCGCCGGAACATGGGGGCGTGGGCGAGCGGCAACGGCGCTCCGCCTTCTAGCCTGTCGCGCGCACACCAAAGAAAACGCCGCCGCCCGGATGATCCGGGCGGCGGCGTTTTTTTCGGGCCGGCGCGTGGCCGGCCGCGCCGTTCGCGTTACTTCTTGCGCTGCGGCGGCAGGTCCGTACAGACGCCTTCGTACAGCTCGGCGGCCATGCCGACCGATTCGCCGAGCGTCGGGTGCGGATGGATCGTCTTGCCGATGTCTTCCGCGTCCGCGCCCATCTCGACCGCGAGGCACACTTCGCTGATCAGGTCGCCCGCGTTCAGGCCGACGATCGCGCCGCCGATCACGCGATGGGTTTCCTCGTCGAAGATCAGTTTCGTGAAGCCTTCGTCGCGGCCGTTCGCGATCGCACGGCCCGAAGCGGCCCACGGGAACACGGCCTTGCCGTACTTGATGCCTTCGGCCTTGCACTGGTCTTCCGTCTTGCCGGCCCACGCCACTTCCGGATCGGTGTAGGCCACCGACGGAATCTGCAGCGCGTCGAAGTACGCCTTCTCGCCGTGCGCGGCTTCCGCGGCAACGTGGCCTTCGTGCACGGCCTTGTGCGCGAGCATCGGCTGGCCGACGATATCGCCGATCGCGAAGATGTGCGGCACGTTCGTGCGCATCTGCTTGTCGACCTCGATGAAGCCGCGATCCGTAACCGCGACGCCGGCCTTGTCGGCACCGATCTTCTTGCCGTTCGGGCTGCGGCCCACCGCGACGAGCACGAGGTCGTAGCGCTGCGCTTCCGCCGGCGCCTTCTCGCCCTCGAACTTCACGTAGATGCCGTCTTCCTTCGCTTCCGCGCCGACCGTCTTGGTCTTCAGCATCACGTTGCCGAAGCGCTTCGCGTTGTACTTTTCCCAGACCTTCACGAGATCGCGGTCGGCGCCCATCATCAGGCCGTCCATCATTTCGACGACGTCGATCTCGGCGCCGAGCGTCGAGTACACCGTGGCCATTTCGAGGCCGATGATGCCGCCGCCGATCACGAGCATGCGCTTGGGCAATTGGCGCAGTTCGAGCGCGCCCGTCGAATCGACGACGCGCGGGTCTTCCGGCATGAACGGCAGCTTCACGGCCTGCGAGCCCGCGGCGATGATCGCCTGCTTGAACTTGACGACCTTCTTGCCGTTTTCGCCCTGCACTTCCATGTGGAACGGATCGACGAACGCGCCGACGCCGGTGACCACTTCGACCTTGCGTGCCTTCGCCATGCCGGCGAGGCCCGTCGTCAGCTTCTTGACGACGCCGCCCTTGAAGTCGCGCAGCTTGTCGAGATCGACTTGCGGCTTGCCGAACGTGATGCCGTGCGACGCGAGCGCCGCGGCTTCCTCGACGACGAGCGACGTATGCAGCAGTGCCTTCGACGGGATGCAACCGACGTTCAGGCACACGCCGCCGAGCGTCGAGTAGCGTTCGACGAGCACGGTCTTCATGCCGAGGTCGGCCGCGCGGAACGCGGCCGAGTAACCGCCGGGGCCGGCGCCGAGCACGAGCATGTCGCACTCGATGTCGGCCGCGCCGCTGTAGCTGCCGGCTTGCGGCGCGGGTGCCGGCGCGGCGGCCGGGGCCGGTGCAGCTGCTGCGGCCTTCGGCGCTTCTGGTGCTTTCGCGGGTGCGGGCGCGGCTGCGCCAGCCGACGCTTCGACGATGGCGATGACGGTGCCTTGCGAGACTTTCTCGCCGGCCTTGACCTTGACTTCCTTGACGGTGCCGGCGACGTCGCTGGGCACTTCCATGGAGGCTTTATCGGATTCGAGCGTGATGAGCGTTTGCTCTTTTTCGATCACGTCGCCGGGTTTCACGTTGACTTCGATGACATCGACGCCGCTGAAATCGCCGATATCCGGAACCTTGACTTCGATGAGACTCATGACTGTCCCCTTCTTGATTGACTGCAGACAGAGGGGGAGGAACCCGCGAAAGAACCTGACTACGGCCGGGCAAAAACCACAACCCTGGGCATGACCACCTTTGCCGTCCGCCCAAGGACGCGCCTTTCTTTTGGTTACTTTTCTTTGGAAGACAAAGAAAAGTGACCGCCGCCCCGCGCAGGGGCGACGCTAGCAGACCGTTAGCGCAACAGGTTCAACGAAAGGGCGTAGAGAACCAACAACAAACCCACGCCCCCGCGAGCCACCTCCCCGCTCATCAAAGAATGATGCGACGGAAATCGCCGAGCAACGCGCCGAGATACGCATTGAACCGCGCGGCTTCCGCGCCATCGATCACGCGATGGTCATACGACAGCGACAGCGGCAGCATGAGACGCGGCACGAACTGCTTGCCGTCCCACACCGGCTTCATCTGGCCGCGCGACAACCCGAGGATCGCCACTTCCGGCGCGTTGATGATCGGCGTGAAGTTCGTCCCGCCGATCCCGCCGAGCGACGAGATCGAGAAGCAGCCGCCCTGCATCTGGTCCGGCTTCAGCTTGCCTTCGCGCGCGGCCTTCGACAGGTCGCTCATTTCCTTCGCGATGTCGACGAGGCCCTTCTTGTCCGCATCGCGGATCACCGGCACGACGAGGCCGTTCGGCGTATCGGCCGCGAAACCGACGTGGAAGTACTGCTTGAACACGAGGTTGTCGCCGTCGAGGCTCGCGTTGAAGGTCGGGAATTTCTTCAGCGCGGCGACGACTGCCTTGATCACGAACGCGAGCATCGTGAACTTCACGCCCGCCTTTTCGTGCTCCTTGTTCAGCTGGACGCGCAGCGCCTCGAGCTCGGTGATGTCCGCTTCGTCGTTGTTCGTGACGTGCGGGATCATCACCCAGTTGCGATGCAGGTTCGCGCCCGAGATCTTCTTGATGCGCGACAGCGGCTTCGCCTCGAACGGGCCGAACTTCGAGAAGTCGACCTTCGGCCACGGCAGCAGGTTCAGCTCGCCGCCGCCTGCCGGCGCGGCTGCCGCGCCCGGCGCCGCACGCTGGCCCGTCATCACGCCCTTCACGAAGCCCGTGACGTCTTCCTTCGTAATGCGGCCCTTCGGACCCGAACCCTGCACGCGTGCGACGTCGACGCCGAGTTCGCGTGCGAACTTGCGGACCGACGGCGATGCGTGGCTGGCGCGGTATTCGCCCGACGGCGCGGCGGCCGGGGCGGCGGCTGCCGGTGCCGGCGCAGCCTTCGCAGGCGCGGGCGCCGGTGCAGCGGCAGGCGCGGGCGCGGCAGCGGCCGGAGCCGGTGCGCTGGCCTGCGGTGCGGCAGCCGGTGCGCCGGCGGCTTCGAGCAGCACGATCAGCGTGCCTTCCGACACCGAATCGCCCACCTTGACCTTGATGTCCTTCACGACGCCGGCGGCCGGGCTCGGCACGTCCATCGTCGCCTTGTCCGATTCGAGCGTGACGAGCGACTGTTCCTTCTCGACCGTGTCGCCGACCTTTACGCCGATCTCGATCACCGGAACGTCCTTGTAGTCGCCGATGTCGGGCACCTTCACTTCGAGCGTGCCGCCGGATGCTGCCGGGGCGGCAGCGGGCGCAGCAGCGGCCGGCGCCGCTGCGGGAGCCGGCGCTGCTGCCGGCGCGGCCGCGCCGTTCGCCTGGGCGCCTGCGCCGCCTTCGAGCAGGACGATCAGCGAGCCTTCCGACACGGAATCGCCGACCTTGACCTTGATTTCCTTCACGACGCCGCCGACCGGGCTCGGCACGTCCATCGTCGCCTTGTCCGACTCGAGCGTGACGAGCGACTGCTCGGGCTCGACCGTATCGCCCACCTTCACGCCGATCTCGATGACCGGCACGTCCTTGTAATCGCCGATATCCGGCACCTTCACTTCGATCGCTTGACTCATCTGTTTCTGTCTCCATGGCCGCGCGCTCCTCGCGGGAGCGGCGCGCGGCATCACACGGCGTGTGCGTTAAACGGTCATCGGGTTGGGCTTGGACGGATCGAGGTTGTACTTGGCGATCGCGTCCGCGACCACCTTGCGCTCGATCGTGCCTTCGTCGGCCAGCGCGTTGAGCGCGGCGACGGTGACCCAGTGACGGTCGACCTCGAAGAAGTGACGCAGCTTCTCGCGGGTATCCGAACGGCCAAAGCCGTCGGTGCCCAGCACGACGAAGCGGCGATCGATCTGGCCACGGATCTGGTCGACCAGCGCACGGACGTAGTCGGTCGATGCGATGACCGGGCCCTGCGTGTCCTTCAGGCACTTCTGCACGTGCGACAGGCGACGCTCTTCGGTCGGATGGAGCAGGTTCCAGCGCTCGACCTCATGGCCTTCGCGCGCGAGTTCCGTGAAGCTCGGCACGCTCCACAGGTCAGCGGCGACGCCCCAGTCGTTCTTCAGCAGGTCGGCGGCGGCGATCACTTCGTTGAAGATCGTGCCCGCGCCGAGCAGCTGGACGCGCGGCGCCTTCTTGTCGGCGTCGGCCTTCTTGAACGCGTACATGCCCTTGATGATGTCGGCCGCCACGTGCTCGCCCTGCGGAATCGCCGGGTGCTCGTAGTTTTCGTTCATCACCGTGATGTAGTAGTACACGTCTTCCTGCTCCTGCACCATGCGGCGCAGGCCGTCCTGGATGATCACCGCGAGTTCGTAGCCGAACGTCGGGTCGTAGCTCACGCAGTTCGGCACCGAGGCCGCCCACAGCAGCGAGTGACCGTCTTCGTGCTGCAGGCCTTCGCCGTTCAGCGTCGTCCGGCCCGCCGTGCCGCCCAGCAGGAAGCCGCGCGAACGCATGTCGCCCGCGGCCCACGCGAGGTCGCCGATCCGCTGGAAGCCGAACATCGAGTAGAAGATGTAGAACGGCACCATGATCTCGCCGTGCGTCGAATACGACGTCGCCGCCGCGATCCAGTCGCACATGCCGCCCGCTTCGTTGATGCCTTCCTGCAGGATCTGGCCGGTCTGCGATTCCTTGTAGAACATCAGCTGGTCGGAATCTTCCGGCACGTACTTCTGGCCCTCCTGGTTCCAGATACCGATCTGGCGGAACAGGCCTTCCATGCCGAACGTACGCGATTCGTCCGGGACGATCGGCACGACGCGCTTGCCGAGCGCCTTGTCCTTCAGCAGGATGTTCAGGATCCGCACGAACGCCATCGTCGTCGAGATCTCGCGGCCTTCGCCCGTGCCCTTCAAGAGCGGCTCGAACGCGTCGAGCGCCGGCACCGGCAGCGACGTCGCCTTCTCGCGGCGGTGCGGCAGGTAGCCGCCGAGGTCCATGCGCTTCTGGCGCATGTATTCGAGTTCCTTCGAACCTTCCTCGAACTTGAGGTACGGCACGTCGGCGATCTGCTCGTCGGTGATCGGCAGGCGGAACTGGTCACGGAACTTCTTCAGTTGCTCGACCGGCAGCTTCTTCTGCTGGTGCGTGATGTTCATCGCCTGGCCCGACTCGCCCATCCCGTAGCCCTTGATGGTCTTCGCGAGGATGACGGTCGGCGCGCCCTTCGTGTTCGTGGCTTCGTGGAACGCCGCGTAGATCTTGTGCGGATCGTGACCGCCGCGGTTCAGCGCCCAGATGTCGTCGTCCGACCAGTCGGCGACCAGCGCCTTCAGTTCAGGCGTGTTGAAGAAGTGCTCGCGCACGTACGCGCCCGACTCCGACTTGTACGTCTGGTATTCGCCGTCGACGCACTCCATCATGCGGCGCATCAGCGCGCCCGACTTGTCGCGCGCGAACAGCGCATCCCAGCGGCTGCCCCAGATGACCTTGATCACGTTCCAGCCGGCGCCGCGGAATTCCGATTCGAGTTCCTGGATGATCTTGCCGTTGCCGCGCACCGGGCCGTCGAGACGCTGCAGGTTGCAGTTGATCACGAACACGAGGTTGTCGAGCTTCTCGCGGCTCGCCATGCCGATCGCGCCGAGCGATTCCGGCTCGTCCGTCTCGCCGTCGCCGAGGAACGCCCACACCTTGCGGCCTTCCGTCTTCGCGATGCCGCGCGACTCCAGGTACTTCATGAAGCGCGCCTGGTAGATCGCCATGATCGGGCCGAGACCCATCGACACGGTCGGGAACTGCCAGAAATCCGGCATCAGCCACGGGTGCGGGTACGACGAGATGCCCTTGCCGTCGACTTCCTGGCGGAAGTTGTCGAGCTGCTCTTCCGACAGACGGCCGAGCAGGAACGCGCGCGAGTACACGCCCGGCGACGAGTGGCCCTGCACGAACACGAGATCGCCGCCGTGCTGGTCGGACGCTGCGTGCCAGAAGTGGTTGTAGCCGACGTCGTAAAGCGTCGCGGCCGACGCGAACGACGCGATGTGGCCGCCGACGTTCGTGTCCTTGCCTGCGCGCAGCACCATCGCCAGCGCGTTCCAGCGCGTGTACGAACGGATGCGGTGCTCGATGTCCTGGTCGCCCGGAATCTTCGCCTGGGCTTCGACCGGAATCGTGTTGATGTACGGGGTATTGGCGGAGAACGGCAGGTGTTCGCCGTGCATGCGGGCGAATTCGATCTGCTTTTCGATCAGGTAATGCGCACGGCCAGTGCCCACGGAGGAGATCACGCCATCGAGCGACTCCAGCCACTCGACGGTTTCTTGCGGGTCGTCGTCACGTTCGGCGGCGACATATTTCATCACTTCGTTCGGTACAGCGGACATTCTCGTCTCCTGGGTCCTGGAATGTGAGGATCGCTCTCGTGCAGACGACGCGACGCGGCCGGCTGCGGGCAAGCTCCAGCGGATTGTAATGAGCGTGGACGGGCCCGCGCAACAAAATTTTCGAATTGTGAGATCTTTTCTCGCAATGCGGAATATTGCTGCGCTGCACCCATATTTCGGGGCTCTCCGGCACGTCTCGTCGGAACAAAACCGTTTCCGTTCAACATATCCGGTATAGGTTTTCCATGTATTGCGCTGCGCTACAATCCTGCCATGTTGACCGATCGGCTTTTCGCACGCTCGGCGCGACCGCCGGGCCCGCCGGCGGAGTCGCAGCCGTCCCGTTGGCACCACGGACCGTGGTGGTCCAATTCCTATTTGCTGACGCCGCTGCTGTCGATCCTGGTGTTCCTCGTGGTGATGAGCCTCATCCTGTGGAGCCTGAACCGGCGCGAACAGCAGCAGCAGGAAGACACCCTGTTTCGCAACGTCGCGTGGGCCCAGCAGCAGATCCGCCTGTCGATGACGGGCGCGCAGGAACAGTTGCAGGCGCTGTCGCGCGATCTCGCGTCCGGCCGTCTCGACCAGAATGCATTCCAGATGGCCGTCGCGGACGTGATGCAGACGCATCCGGAAATCCTTTACCTGAACTGGTATACGGCGCCCGGCGTGCAACGCTGGCCCACCGTGCATCCGCCGCTGCTCGGCCAGCGCCTCGCGAAGCCCGGCGACGCACAGATGCAGGACGCCGTGCGCGGCGCGTACGACGAGGCGCGCAGCACGCGCCGCCAGGCCTATTCGCCGCTGATCTACGACGACTTCGGTAACGGCTTCATCACGTTGCAGACGCCCGTGATGCGCGGCGACCGCGACTATCTCGGCTCGATCGCCGCGGTGTTCTCGGTCGAGGGCATCCTGAAGCACGACATCCCGCAGGAACTGTCGTCGAAGTACAAGATCTCGATCACCGATTCGAACAACCGCGAACTGTCGTCCACGTCGACACGCCCGCGCCTGCCGCGCGACTCCCACTACGATCTGCCGCTCGACCCGCCCGGCCAGGGGCTGACGGTGCGCGTGTATGCGTTCCCGCAGCTCACCAACCTGACCAACAACACACTCGTGTGGCTCGTCGCCGGCCTGTCGTGCTTCGTGCTGTGGAGCCTCTGGAGCCTGTGGAAGCACACGCGCCAGCGCTTCGAGGCACAGCAGGCGCTGTACGCGGAAGCGTTCTTCCGCCGCGCGATGGAAAACTCGGTGCTGATCGGCATGCGCGTGCTCGACATGCACGGCCGCATCACGCACGTGAACCCTGCCTTCTGCCGGATGACGGGCTGGGACGAAACCGATCTCGTCGGCAAGGTCGCACCGTTCCCGTACTGGCCGCGCGACGCGTACCCGGAAATGCAGCGCCAGCTCGACATGACGCTGCGCGGCAAGGCGCCGAGCTCGGGCTTCGAGCTGCGCGTGCGGCGCAAGAACGGCACGCTGTTCCATGCGCGCCTGTACGTGTCGCCGCTGATCGACAGCTCGGGCCGCCAGACCGGCTGGATGTCGTCGATGACCGACATCACCGAGCCGAAGCGCGCACGCGAGGAACTCGCCGCCGCGCACGAACGCTTCACGACGGTGCTCGAAAGCCTCGACGCCGCGGTGTCGGTGCTCGCCGCCGACGAAGCCGAGCTGCTGTTCGCGAACCGCTACTACCGCCACCTGTTCGGCATTCGTCCGGACGGCCACCTGGAGCTGTCGGGCGGCGGCTTCGACCGCGCGCAGGCGTCGTCCGACTCGATCGACATGGTCGACGCGTTCGCGGGGCTGCCGGCCGCCGCGCTGACGAGCAGCACCGCCGATGCGCAGGAGGTGTACGTCGAGAGCATCCAGAAGTGGTTCGAGGTGCGCCGCCAGTACATCCAGTGGGTGGACGGCCACCTCGCGCAGATGCAGATCGCGACCGACATCACGACCCGCAAGAAAGCGCAGGAGCTCGCGCATCAGCAGGAAGAAAAGCTGCAGTTCACGAGCCGATTGATGACGATGGGTGAAATGGCGTCGTCGATTGCTCACGAATTGAATCAGCCGCTCGCCGCGATCAACAACTACTGCTCGGGTACGCTCGCGCTCGTGAAGAGCGGCCGCGGCACGCCCGAGACGCTGCAGCCCGCGCTGGAAAAGACCGCGCAGCAGGCGCTGCGCGCGGGGATGATCGTCAAGCGGATCCGCGAATTCGTGAAGCGCAGCGAGCCGAAGCGCCAGCCGGCGCGGGTCGCGGACATCGTCGCCGATGCGGTCGGGCTGGCCGAAATCGAGGCCAGAAAGCGCAGGATCCGGATCGTCACGGAAATCCTCGCAAGAATGCCTATTATTTATGTCGACCCCGTGCTGATCGAACAGGTGCTGATGAACCTGATGAAGAACGCAGCCGAGGCGATGGCCGACGTGAAGCCGGCGTCGGCGGACGGCGTGATCCGCGTCGTCGCCGACATCGATGCGGGCTTCGTCGACATCCGTGTGATCGACCAGGGCCCGGGCGTCGATGAAGCGACCGCCGAGCGCCTGTTCGAACCGTTTTACAGCACCAAGTCCGATGGCATGGGCATGGGGCTGAACATCTGCCGTTCGATCATCGAATCGCATCGGGGGCGTCTGTGGGTGGTCAACAACGTCGAGCCGGATGGCCGCATTTCCGGCGCGACGTTCCACTGCAGCCTGCCCATTGGGGAACCCGCTGATCTCGGCCAAGGGGGGCGCGAGGCATCGGCATCACATACCGTTACGGGAGAACTATGAATAGCCCTGTCACCACCACTCAGGAAACCGTCTTTGTCGTCGACGACGACGAGGCCGTACGGGACTCGCTGCGCTGGCTGCTGGAGGCGAACGGCTATCGCGTGCAATGCTTCTCGAGCGCCGAGCAGTTCCTCGATGCCTATCAGCCGGCGCAGCAGGCCGGCCAGATCGCCTGCCTGATCCTCGACGTGCGGATGTCGGGCATGAGCGGCCTCGAATTGCAGGAACGCCTGATCGCCGACAATGCCGCGCTGCCGATCATCTTCGTCACTGGTCACGGCGACGTGCCGATGGCCGTGTCGACGATGAAAAAGGGTGCGATGGACTTTATCGAGAAACCGTTCGACGAAGCCGAGCTGCGCAAGCTCGTCGAGCGGATGCTCGACAAGGCCCGAAGCGAAAGCAAGAGCGTGCAGGAGCAGCGTGCCGCGAGCGAACGCCTGTCGAAGCTGACCGCGCGCGAGCAGCAGGTGCTCGAGCGGATCATCGCCGGCCGCCTGAACAAGCAGATCGCCGACGACCTCGGCATCAGCATCAAGACGGTCGAGGCGCACCGCGCGAACATCATGGAAAAGCTCAACGTCAACACGGTGGCCGACCTGCTGCGCCTCGCGCTGTCGAAGAAGCAGGCCTGAGCGGGTTCTCCGGCCGCGGCGGCACGGCCCGCCCGGCCCGCCACCGGTATTTGCCGCCCCGCGCGATGCGGCCCACTCGTGCGGCGGCGGCCGTTCCTCCCGGCGCGCACGCGCCGCGGCCATGACGCTTCCCGTTGATTCGCTGTCGGACGGCAGCAGGCGAACGGTATAATTACGTGTTTTGCTACGGCGCTTCGCGCGTCGTACGCCCGCATTCCAACTTCCCGGCAGGACCCACCACCATGACAGCCCTCCTCATCGACGGCAACGCCCTCTCGAAGACCCTGCGCGGTCAGGCCGCCGAGCGTGCCGCCGCACTGACCGCCCGCGGCCACCAGCCCGGTCTCGCGGTGATCCTCGTCGGCGAAAATCCGGCGAGCGAAGTCTACGTGCGCAACAAGATCAAGGCCTGCGAGGACAACGGCTTCTTCTCGCTGAAGGATGCGTACCCGGCCACGCTGTCCGAAGCCGACCTGCTCGCGCGCATCGACGAACTGAACCGCGACCCGAAGATCCACGGCATCCTCGTCCAGTTGCCGCTGCCCGCGCACATCGACAGCCACAAGGTGATCGAGGCGATCGCGCCGGAAAAGGACGTCGACGGCTTTCACGTCGCGAACGCCGGCGCGCTGATGACCGGCAAGCCGCTGTTCCGCCCGTGCACGCCGTACGGCGTGATGAAGATGTTCGAAGCGCACGGCATTGCGCTGCAGGGCGCGAACGCGGTCGTGATCGGCCGCTCGAACATCGTCGGCAAGCCGATGGCGATGATGCTGCTCGACGCCGGCGCGACCGTGACGATTTGCCACAGCAAGACGCGCGACCTCGCCGCGCATACGCGCGAGGCCGACATCGTGGTCGCCGCGGTCGGCAAGCGCAACATCCTGACCGCCGACATGGTGAAGCCGGGCGCGACGGTGATCGACGTCGGCATGAACCGTGACGACGCGGGCAAGCTGTGCGGCGACGTCGATTTCGCGGGCGTGAAGGAAGTCGCCGGCTACATCACGCCGGTGCCGGGCGGCGTCGGTCCGATGACCATCACGATGCTGCTGATCAACACGATCGAATCCGCCGAACGCGCCGCGGCCGCCGCGGCCTGACGCGCCACCCGCCCAGCCGGCGCGCGCTTCCGTGCGCCGGTGTCTCGCCAGCCGCAATCGCCCGGCTGCATCGCGCCAGCCGGCGCGCCCCGCTGCGCATCCGACCCTGCATCAATCGCGTCATTAGAAACTAACGATTGGAAAGCGCACGATGCGCCCCAATAATGTCGGTATCGGGCGCGTTCGCGCGCCGCCGCCGTTACCCTTTTCATCCCGGTTCATCCGGCAACAGACAGGGAGTCTTATGTCCGCCAGCGCCAACACCAATCCGCTCCTCGACTTCTCCGGCCTGCCCCGTTTCGGCGAGATCCGCCCGGAACACGTGACGCCCGCGCTCGATACGCTGCTCGATGCCGCCAGCCGCGCCGTCGAAGCCGCGAGCGCGAGCGACACGCCGTCGACGTGGGCCGCCGTCGTCGAGACGGTCGAGCGGGCCACGGAGCCGCTCGGCCGCGCATGGGGCATCGTCGGCCACCTGAATGCGGTCGCCGACACGCCCGAACTGCGGGCTGCGTACGGTGAAAACCTGCCGCGCGTGACCGAATTCTGGTCGAGCGTCGGCCAGAATCTCGCGCTGTACGAAAAGTACAAGGCGATCGCCGCGAGCGCCGAATACGCGACGCTGTCGGCCGAGCGCAAGAAGATCCTCGACAATGCGCTGCGCGACTTCCGCCTGTCGGGCGCCGAGCTGCCGGAGGACCAGAAGCCGCGCTTCGCGGAACTGCAGGAACAGCAGGCCGCGCTGTCGAAGGCGTTCTCCGATCACGTGCTCGACGCGACCAACGCGTACGCGTACTTCGCCCACGACGAAGCCGAGCTGGCCGGCCTGCCCGGCGACGCGATCGAGGCCGCCCGCGAAGCCGCGCAAAAGGACGGCAAGGAAGGCTGGAAATTCACGCTGCATTTCCCGTCGTACTTCCCGGTGCTGCAGTACGCGGACAACCGCGCGCTGCGCGAGACGCTCTACCGCGCCTATGCGACGCGCGCGTCGGAGCTCGGGCCGCAATACGGCGACGGCAAGGCCGAATGGGACAACACGGCGATCGTCGCCGACGAGCTGAAGCTGCGCCGCGAAGAGGCGCAGATGCTCGGCTACCGCAATTTCGCCGAAGTGTCGCTCGCGCCGAAGATGGCCGAATCGCCGCAGCAGGTGATCGCATTCCTCGAGGATCTCGCGACGCGCGCCCGCCCGCACGCGGACAAGGACTGGGACGAACTGCGCACGTTCGCCGCGAAGGAGCTCGGCCTCACCGAGCTCGCCCCGTGGGACGTCGCGTACGCGGCCGAAAAACTCCGCCAGCAGCGCTATGCGTTCTCGGAAAACGAGGTCAAGCAGTACTTCCCGGAACCGGCCGCGCTGAAGGGCCTGTTCACCGTCACCGAAACGCTGTTCGGCGTGCGGATCAAGCCGGACGACGCGCCGGTGTGGCACAAGGACGTGCGCTTCTTCCGCGTCGAGAACCGCGACGGCTCGCTCGTCGCGCAGTTCTACCTCGACCTGTACGCACGCGAAGGCAAGCGCGGCGGCGCGTGGATGGACGACGCGCGGTCGCGCGCGAAGCGCGGCGGCGACGTGCAGACGCCCGTTGCGTACCTGACCTGCAACTTCTCCGCGCCGGTCGGCGGCAAACCCGCATGCTTCACGCACGATGAAGTCATCACGCTGTTCCATGAATTCGGCCACGGGCTGCACCACATGCTCACGCGCGTCGACGAGCTCGGCGTGTCGGGCATCAACGGCGTCGAATGGGATGCGGTCGAACTGCCGTCGCAGTTCATGGAAAACTTCTGCTGGGAATGGGACGTGCTGTCGTCGATGTCGTCGCACGTCGACACGGGTGCGTCGCTGCCGCGCGAGCTGTTCGACAAGATGATCGCCGCGAAGAACTTCCAGAGCGGGCTCGGCACGCTGCGCCAGATCGTGTTCTCGATGTTCGACATGCTGCTGCACGTCGACTTCGACCCGGCCGGCACCACCGGCGTGACCGCGTTCGCACGCGAGATCAACGAGCGCTATCACGTGATCCCGCAGGCGCCGTTCTCGCGCTGGCCGAACACGTTCAGCCACATCTTCGCGGGCGGCTATGCGGCCGGGTACTACAGCTACAAGTGGGCCGAAGTGCTGTCGGCCGATGCGTACGCGGCGTTCGAGGAAGCGGCCGCCGCCAGCGGCAGCGTGCTCGACGCGGCAACCGGCACGCGCTATCGCCGCGAAATCCTCGAGGTCGGCGGCAGCCGTCCGGCGATGGAATCGTTCAAGGCGTTCCGCGGCCGCGAGCCGCAGATCGACGCGCTGCTGCGCCACAACGGGATGGCCGCGTCCGCGCACTGAGCGCGCGTAGCCCGGCTCGTCCGGCCGCATCGACAGGCACCGCTTCGGCGGTGCCTTTTTCATGGCGCGGGCGTGCCGTCGCCCACTTCGTCGTCGAACAGCAGGAATTGCCCGTGGCGCTCGGCCGTGTCCTCGTCGATGCGCACGCCGACGCCCAGCAGCCGAACCGGCTGCGCGCGCCGCAGCAACCCCTTCGCGAGCAGCGTGACGGCCGTCTCGGCGTTGGTCGCATCGGCCACGCACTCGACCGTCGTGCGCTGGAAATCGGCGAAGCGGATCTTCACGTACAGCTTGCGGATCGACCGCACGGCGCCCGCGCGCTCGATCCGCGCGTCGAGTTGCACGACGAGGCGGCGGATTTCGTCCGCGCATTGCTCGAGCGTCGTCAGGTCGGTCACGTAGGTCGTCTCGACGCTGACCGACTTGCGCTCCTGGTCGGCCTGCACCGGCCGCTCGTCGATCCCGCGCGACAGCTGGTACAACCGCCGCCCGAACGCGCCGAACTCGCGGTGCAGGTCGATCAGCGGCCAGTCGCGCAACTGCGCGCAGGTCTGGATGCCGAGCCGGTCGAGCCGCGTGGCCGTCACCTTGCCGACGCCGTGCAGCTTGCGCACCGGCAGCGCCGCGACGAACGCATCGATCTCGTGCGGCCGCACGACGAACAGCCCGTCGGGCTTGTTCCAGTCGGACGCGATCTTCGCGATGAACTTGTTCGGCGCAACGCCCGCCGACACGGTTACGCCGACCGTCTCGCGCACCCGCTCGCGGATCTCGCGCGCAATCAGCGTCGCACTGCCCTGGCAACGTTCGGACCCGCTGACGTCGAGATAGGCTTCGTCGAGCGACAGCGGCTCGACGTCCGGCGTGTAGTCGCGATAGATCGCCATGATCTGCCGCGACGCCGCGCGATACTTGTCCATCGCGGACGGCAGGATCAGCAGGTCCGGACACTTGCGCATCGCCAGCGCCGACGACATCGCCGAATGCACGCCGTAGCGCCGCGCCTCGTAGTTGCAGGTCGCAATCACGCCGCGCTGGTCGGGACGGCCACCGACCGCGAGCGGCCGGTTGCGCAGCGACGGGTCGTCGCGCATCTCGACCGACGCGTAGAAGCAGTCGCAGTCGCAATGAATGATCTTGCGCATGCGCGGCGGCGCGTCGCCGGGTGGCGGCGCGTGCGGATCGGCAGGCGGAATGGTGGTCGGGCTCACGGTGCCGATACTGTACAAAAACACAGTTCCGGTTTCAACTGCCGCGTGCGGCCGAAGCCGGCCGCCCGTAGCCGGCCACGCGCAACCGGCTGCGCCGTACCGGCCCGGTTCGCGCGGATCGTACCGGCCGGGCACGGGCAGCGACACCTATACTCGTCTGCCGCGAGACACGAAACGCAAAGGTGACGGATGAAGACGATCGGACTGATCGGCGGCATGAGCTGGGAATCGTCGGCCGAGTACTACCGGATGATCAACCGGCACTCGAAGGCATTGCACGGCGGGCATCACAACGCGAAGAGCGTGCTGGTCACGGTCGACTTCGCCGACATCGAAGCGCTGCAACGCACGCACGACTGGGCCGCGCTCGGCGAGCGGATGGCCGACGCCGCGCGGCAACTCGAAGCAGCGGGCGCCGACCTCGTCGTCCTGACGACCAATACGATGCATCGGGTGCACGACGCGATCGAGACCGCGGTGACGCTGCCGTTCCTGCACATCGCCGATCCGACCGGCAGCGCGCTGCGCGCCGCGGGTGTCGAGCGCGTCGCGCTGCTCGGCACGCGCTACACGATGGAGTTGCCGTTCTACGCGGCGCGGCTGCGCGAGAAGTTCGGGCTCGACGTGCTGGTGCCGGACGAACCCGGGCGCGACGACGTGCACCGGATCATCTACGACGAGCTGTGCCACGGCGTCATCTCGGCGCAATCGCGCGCGACGTACGTGTCGATCATCGACGCACTGGCCACGCGCGGCGCACAGGCGGTGATCCTCGGCTGCACGGAAATCACGCTGCTGATCGGTGCGGACGACTCGCCGCTGCCGGTATTCGATACGACCGCGCTGCATGCGAAAGCGGCCGTCGAGTGGGCGGCGCGCTGAACGACACACGCCGTCGCGTACCGACACGCGTCGCCGAATGGCATCGCCGCATTGTTTCGTGCGCCGGGATTCACTCTCCCGACGTACGCGTCGCGGCTCGCCCGACGCCCTGCTCTCGCCCGTCACACGGGCCGGTACGAACGGCCCGCGCATCACGCGCCCCGGTTCACACGGACGCGTCGACACGACGGCTTGTCCCTTGGTAATAAAGTGACTGCAAATTGGTACGCGAGCAGCGCCACCGCAATCGACGCTGCTCGTCGCGGTCTCTTTTCCACCAACGGGAAACAGGAACATGAAAAGACTCAGCACCGTATTCGGCGCGCTGCTCGCCGTGTCGGCCACGCTCAACGCGCATGCCGACCCGAATATCGCCGCATCGGCCGCCACGACGCCCAGCGACGGCTTCGATCGCATGACGTGGGACATCACGCCTGAAGTCGTGCCGACCGAGGTCAACGCCAGCTACTACTGGGCCAACCAGTTGTCGTCGCAACATGGCGGGCACGCGATGTACACCGGCATCCAGCCGCGCACCCGCGGCACCAACGTAGTGATCTTCAGCGCGTTCGGCACCGGCACGGCGCCGCTGTCGGCGAATTGCCGCGGCGGCGCCGACGGCGGTTCCGGCACGTCGTGCTCGATCGCCTACCCGTGGAAAACCGGCCGTGCGTATCGGCTGCAGGTCACCGTGACGCAGGCCAATCGCAGCGACGGGCGCTCGACCGTCGACGGCTTCATCACGGACGTCGCCACCGGCGCCACGACGCCGACCGGCAGCATCGCGGTGCCGGCGGACTGGGGCGGCCTGTCGAGTTCGGCTTATCTGTTCGACGAATACTTTCCGTTCAATGCTGCGTCGAAGGACCCGATGCAGCGGCCATGCGTGCCGTACGCGCGCTACATGACGTCACTGCCGCATTTCTACCTGAAGGATGTGGACTACCCGACGACCGAGCGGTCGATCCGGCTGAATACGGGGAAGGACAAGTGCGCGGTGCTGTCGGGCACGCCGAACGCGCGGGCCACGCTGGTCAACACGACGACCTATCAGCTCGAGAACGGCTTCCTGCCCGGGAGCCCGGGCGCGCCGAAATAACAGGCGGACGCGGAAAACAAAAAACCCGGCACGGAGCCGGGTTTTTCGTGGACGAAGTGCGCATCGGTCAATTGCGCCGCACATCGTCTGGTGTGCTTGGTTGCGGGGACAGGATTTGAACCTGTGACCTTCGGGTTATGAGCCCGACGAGCTGCCAGACTGCTCCACCCCGCGTCAGAGAAATAAATTATAGGGTGAGGAAGTACTCACGTCAATACTTTTGTCACAATTTCCGGTTCTGCTGCCCGAGCGGCAATGCGTGACACATGCGCGAGCCTGCATGACCTTGTGCGTTCGCACCCCATGCTCGCGGTAAGATGGCGGCCTTCGCATTCACGCCGCACGCACCCTCCCGTTCATGAAAATCGCCACCTGGAACGTCAATTCGCTCAACGTCCGCAAACAGCACGTGCTCGACTGGCTCGCGCAAAGCGGCACCGACGTACTGTGCCTGCAGGAGCTGAAGCTGCCGGACGAGAAATTCCCGCGCGCCGATCTCGAGGCGGCCGGCTACCGCAGCTGGTTCACGGGCCAGAAGACCTACAACGGTGTCGCGATCCTCGTGCGCGACACGCTCGTCGTCGACGAATCGGACGTCGTGCGCAACATCCCCGGCTTCGACGATCCGCAGCAGCGCGTGATCGCCGCGACGGTCGACGGCGTGCGCATCGTGTCCGCCTACTTCCCGAACGGCCAGGCGCTCGACTCCGACAAGTTCGTCTACAAGATGCAGTGGCTCGACGCGCTGCAGGCGTGGCTGCGCACCGAGCTGCAACGCTACCCGAAGCTCGCGCTGCTCGGCGACTACAACATCGCGCCGGAAGACCGCGACGTGCACGATCCCGCGAAATGGGAAGGCCAGAACCTCGTGTCGCCGCAGGAGCGCGCGCACTTCGCGCAGCTGATCGAACTCGGCTTCGTCGATGCGTTCCGCCGCTTCGAGCAGCCCGAGAAAACCTTCACGTGGTGGGACTACCGGATGATGGCATTCCGCCGCAACGCGGGGCTGCGCATCGACCACATCCTGCTGTCGCCGGAACTCGCGGCGACCTGCGCGTCGTGCGAAGTCGATCGCACGCCGCGCACGTGGGAGCAGCCGTCCGACCACACGCCCGTCGTCGCGATCGTCGGCTGATCTTCCGGCCCGCGCGCGATCAGCGCCGCGCGGGCGCCGGCCCGAGATGGGCCCACAGGAAGCCGAATTCGGCCGCATCGGCTTCCGCGCGTTCGAGATCGTCCGCGCTGCCGTGGCCGCCGTCGGTGTTCTCCCAGTACCACACCCGTTCGTGACCGAGCGCCTGCATGCGCGCCGCCATCTTGCGCGCATGCGCGGGATGCACGCGGTCGTCGCGGGTCGACGTCGTCAGCAACAACGGCGGATACACGACCCCTTCGCGCACCCGGTGATACGGCGAATACGCGGCCAGCGCCGCGCCTTCGCGCGGGTCGTCCGGGTCGCCGTATTCGTCGAGCCATGCGGCGCCCGCGTGCAGCTTCGGATAGCGCTGCATGTCCAGCAGCGGCACGCGGCACAGCACCGCGCCGAACAGCTCCGGCCGCTGCATCATGCACGCGGCGACCAGCAGCCCGCCGTTGCTGCCGCCCTCGATCCCGAGCTGCGCGGCGCTCGTCACGCCGGTCGCGGCCAGATCCTCGGCGACCGCGATGAAATCGTCGAACGAACGCTGACGATGTTCACGCTGCGCGTCGGTGTGCCAGCGCGGCCCGAATTCGCCGCCGCCGCGGATGTGCGCGAACGCCATCACGCCGCCGCGTTCGAGCCATCCGATGCCGAACGCATCGCTGTAGCCCGGCAGGTTCGGGATCGCAAAACCGCCATAGCCCGACAGCAGGCATGGCCGGGCGACGCGCGCCCCGCCCGGCGGTGCGTCGAGCGCATCGCGCGGCCCGATCAGCGTGTACGGCACCACCGTGCCGTCCCGCGAACGCGCGCTCGCGCGGCGGACGACCAGCCCGGCCGCGTCGAACTGCACCGGCGGCCGGTCGAGCAGCACGCGGCGCGACGGCGCATCGTCCGCGCGATCGGCCAGATCGGCCAGCCAGCATTCGGGCGGATCGAGGTAGGTGTCGACGTCGACGTACACCTCGTCGTTCAGCGTCGACTCGACGGGCTCGACGTCGATCTGCGCATCGCCCGGCCAGTCGAACGGCCGCGCATCCCACGTCCACGACCCGTCGTCGGCCTGCCGCGGCTGCCACAGCATCGTACGGTTGTGCACGTCGTCGAGCCAGCTCGCGATCAGCGTCGTGCGCGTGTGCGTCCACGTACAGGCGGATGTGGTCGGCCGCGGTGCGAACAGCGTCGTGAATTCGCGCGCGCCGGCGAGGAACGCCTGCTCGCGAATCGCCAGCAGCGAGCCGCCCGCGTAGCGCACACCGTCGCAATCCCAGTCGAGGCGCGGCTCCAGCACGAGCCAGCCTTCCCAGAACCCGACCTCGACATGCGTCGGCACGTCGTAGCGCGCCCATTCGCCCGCGTCGGTCAGCCGGTACGCGTGCGCGTCGAAGAAATCGACGCTGCGCCACGCAACGTGGCGGCGGTCGATCGGGTCGTACCACGCACCCGCGCTGATGTCGTCCGGCTCGCCGCTGAACACGACGGGCGCGTCGGCGAGCGCCGTGCCGCGCACCCAGCGCCGCGCTTCATACGGATAACCGGCTGCAGTCGCATGCGCTTCGCCGCGATCCCAGCTCACGTACACGGTGTCGCGGTCGATCCAGCCGACCGTGTGATGGCCCGGCGCGTCGATCGTGAAGCCGCCGTCCACGAACCGGCGCTCGACGAGATCGAATTCGCGCACGACGACCGCATCGGCGCCGCCCGGCGACAGCGACAGCAGCACGCGATCGCCGTCCGGATACAGGATCGCCTCCTGCTCGAACACCCACGACTCGCCCTCTTCGGCGCCGAGCGCGTCGACGTCGAGCAGCGTCTCCCACGCAGGTTGGCCGGCACGCCAGTCGGCCCAGCGCGTGCGGCGCCACAGTCCCTTCGGATGAAGATCGTCCTGCCACAGGTCGTACGCCCAGTCGCGCCAGCGGGTCGGAATCACCGGGCGTTCACGCGGCAGATACGCTTTCGCGAGACGCGCGGTCAGCGCGCGATAGGCATCGTCGTCGCGCAGCGCGGCGCGCGTACGCGCATTCTGCTCGTCGACCCACGTGCGGGCGCGCTTGCTGTCGAGCGCTTCGAGGAAACGGAACGGGTCGGCCCCGGCGGGCCAGCGGAAGGATTCGGACATGGAGGATCGGCGGAATGGCAAGCTGCATGCAAACCGCGATTATGTCCGATCGCGGCAGGCGCGGGCCCGCGCCTGCCGCGAATCGTGCTCAGGGCTCCAGATGGAGCTCCTGGATCTTGCGCGTGATCGTGTTGCGGCCGATGCCGAGCCGCTCCGCGGCCTCGACCTTGCGGCCGCGCGTGAAGTCGAGCGCCTCGCGAATCACGGCCGCCTCGAAGCGGCGCGCGAGTTCGTCCATCACGTCGGCCGAGTTCTCGCGCAACAGCCGCGCGACTTCGGTGCGCAGCCCGTGCTCCCACAACGGGTAGCCGGCCGGCACGCTGCCGTTCGGCGCGCTCGCGGCGGGCGCGGCGGCCAGCGGCGTCGCGCCGATCGCGGCAGGCACCGCTGCAACATGGCCGCCGCTGCCGTGCGCGTCCGCACCGTCGCCCGTCGCGACGACGGGCGCCACGGGCGCGCCGGCCGGCACGAGGTCGGGCGGCAGATCCTTGATCTCGACCGTCTGCGCGGGCGCCATCACGGTCAGCCAGTTCGCGAGGTTCTCGAGCTGCCGCACGTTGCCGGGAAACGGCAGCGACGTCAGGTACGCGAGCGCGTCGTCGGACACGCGCTTCGGCTCGACGCCGAGATCGCGCGCGCTCTTCTGCAGGAAGTGGCGCGTGAGCAGCGCGATGTCCTCGCTGCGTTCGCGCAGCGGCGGCAAGCGCAGCCGGATCACGTTGAGCCGGTGGTAAAGGTCCTCGCGGAACAACCCCTGCCGCACGCGCGACTCGAGATTCTGGTGTGTCGCGGCGATCACGCGCACGTTCGCGCGCAGCGGGTTGTGCCCGCCGACGCGATAGAACTGCCCGTCCGACAGCACGCGCAACAGGCGCGTCTGCAGGTCGAACGGCATGTCGCCGATTTCGTCGAGGAACAGCGTGCCGTTCTCGGCCTGCTCGAAGCGGCCCTGCCGCGTCGTCTGCGCGCCGGTGAACGCGCCGCGCTCATGGCCGAACAGCTCGGATTCGAGCAGGTCCTTCGGAATCGCCGCCGTGTTCAGCGCGATGAACGGGCCGTTCGCGCGCGGGCTGTGACGGTGCAGCGCCCGGGCGACCAGCTCCTTGCCGGTGCCCGATTCGCCGGTGATCAGCACGGTCGCGGCCGAATGCGACAGGCGGCCGATCGCGCGGAACATGTCCTGCATCGCGGGCGCCTGGCCGAGCATCTCGGGTGCTTCGGCCACGCGCTCGTCCTGCGGCGCGCCGCCGCGCAGGCTTTCTTCCACCGCGCGGCGAATCAGCTCGACCGCCTTGTCGACGTCGAACGGCTTCGCGAGGTATTCGAACGCGCCGCCCTGGAACGCCGCGACGGCGCTGTCGAGATCGGAGAACGCCGTCATGATGATGACGGGCAGGCCCGGCAGCCGCTCGTGCATCGCCTGCAGCAACTCGAGGCCCGAGCCGCCCGGCATCCGGATGTCGGACACGAGCACCTGCGGCGTCTCGTGGTCGAGCGCGGCCAGCGCATCGCGCACGTTCGCGAAGCTCTTCGTCGCGAAGCTGTCCCGGGCGAGTGCCTTTTCAAGCACCCAGCGGATCGATTGGTCGTCGTCTACTATCCAGATCGGCTTCATAGGTCGGTCAGATATGGGTGAATCGCAATGTCGCCGCTCAATGGTCGAGCGGCAGCAGGATCTGAAATTCGGTACGTCCGGGCCGGCTTTCGACCTCGATCATCCCGTCGTGCTGCTGTACGAACGTCTGCGCGAGCGTGAGGCCGAGGCCGCTGCCGTCTTCGCGTCCGGACACGAGCGGGTAGAAGATCCGGTCGCGGATCTCTTCCGGAATGCCGGGCCCGTTGTCGATCACGTGCAAGTCCAGTGCCAGCCGGTACAGGCGCTTGGCGATCGTCACCTTGCGCGCGATGCGCGTGCGCAGCTCGATCTTCGCGTCGCCCTGCGCGATCCGTTCGCGCAGCGCCTGCGCGGCGTTGCGCACGATGTTGAGCAGCGCCTGGATCAACTGCTCCTTGTCGCCGCGCAGGTCCGGCACGCTCACGTCGTAGTCGCGCTCGATCGTGAGCCCGCGCGGGAACTCCGCGAGCATCACCGCGCGCACGCGTTCGCACACTTCATGAATGTTCACGTCGCCGACGATGTGCGGATGCCGGTGCGGCTCCAGCAACCGGTCGACGAGCGTCTGCAGGCGGTCGGACTCCTTGATGATCACCTGCGTGTATTCGCGCAACTCGCCGCGCTCGCGCTCGCCCAGCTCGAATTCGAGCAGCTGGGCTGCGCCGCGAATGCCGCCGAGCGGGTTCTTGATCTCGTGCGCGAGGTTGCGGATCAGTTGCTTGTTGACCGCGGTCAGGTCGTGGATGCGCTCTTCCCGATCGGTGCGCGACTGCCGTTCGTTCTCGAACAGCTCGACGAGCACGAAATCGGGCGCGTTCTCGAGGAAGCCGACGATCGCATGCACGTGCAGCGGTTCGCGGCCGGGCCGGTCGAGCACGGTATCGAGATGCGTCGCGTGAAAGCGTTCCTCGCCGATCGCGGTGATCGTCGAGGCCAGCTCGTTCGCGTTCGGAAAAATCTCGCCCCACGGCCGCTGCGCGAGCTGCCGCCGCGAGATGTCGAGCATCGCCTCCGCGGACGGGTTCGCGAACGCGATCCGCAGCGTCTTGCGGTCGAGCACGATCACGACCGTCGGCAGCGCTTCGAGCCCCGCCAGCAGACCCGAGCGCGAGAGCCGCTCGTCGTCCGTCAGTCGTTCGGGCTGCCCCGTTTTCGCCTTGATCAGATTCTTCAGAACCATCTGCGTGCTTGTCGCGCCTCAACGGGCCAGAAAATGAAAATCGTCGGAACAAAAAAGGGACGGCTGGACGCCGTCCCCTTTCAGACTCCGCCGCTCCCGCCGCAAGCCGCGCGGCGGGAACGAACCGGCATGACGGCGCTGAATCGAAGCGCCATCGCCGATTAGAGCGAGTAGTACATCTCGAACTCGATCGGGTGCGTCGTCATGCGGAACTTCGCCAGCTCCTGCTCCTTCAGCGCGAGGTATGCGTCGAGCATGCTGTCCGTGAACACGCCGCCACGGGTCAGGAACTCGCGATCCTTGTCGAGTGCTTCGAGCGCCTGGTCGAGGCCCGCGCACACGGTCGGGATCTTTGCATCTTCTTCCGGCGGCAGGTCGTACAGGTTCTTGTCCGCTGCTTCGCCCGGATGGATCTTGTTCTGGATCCCGTCGAGGCCGGCCATCATCAGCGCCGAGAACAACAGGTACGGGTTCGCCATCGGATCCGGGAAGCGCGTTTCGATGCGGCGGCCCTTCGGGTTCGACACGTGCGGAATGCGGATCGATGCCGAACGGTTGCGCGCCGAGTAGGCGAGCTTGACCGGCGCTTCGAAGTGCGGGACCAGACGCTTGTACGAGTTCGTCGTCGGGTTCGTGATCGCGTTCAGCGCGCGAGCGTGCTTGATGATGCCGCCGATGTAGAACAGCGCCAGTTCCGACAGGCCGGCGTAGCCGTTGCCCGCGAACAGGTTCTGGCCGTCCTTCCAGATCGACTGGTGAACGTGCATGCCCGAACCGTTGTCGCCGACGACCGGCTTCGGCATGAACGTCGCCGTCTTGCCGTACGAGTGCGCGACGTTGTGGATGATGTACTTCGACCACTGCGTCCAGTCGGCGCGCTCGACCAGCGTCGAGAACTTCGTGCCGATTTCGTTCTGCCCCTGGCCCGCCACTTCGTGGTGGTGCACTTCGACCGGGATGCCGAGCTGTTCGAGCAGCAGGCACATTTCCGAACGCATGTCCTGGAACGTGTCGACCGGTGCGACCGGGAAGTAGCCGCCCTTCGTGCCCGGACGGTGGCCCGTGTTGCCGCCTTCGAATTCCTTGCCGGCCGACCACGGTGCTTCTTCCGAGTTGATCTTCACGAAGCAGCCCGACATGTCCGTGTTCCACTGGACCGAGTCGAAAATGAAGAATTCCGGTTCCGGACCGAAGAAGGCCGTGTCGCCGATGCCCGTGCTCTTCAGGTACGCTTCCGCGCGCTTCGCGAGCGAACGCGGATCGCGCTCGTAGCCCTTGCCGTCGGCCGGCTCGACCACGTCGCAGGTCAGCACGAGGGTCGACTCTTCATAGAACGGGTCGATGAAGGCAGCGTTCGGGTCCGGCATGAGCAGCATGTCCGACGCCTCGATGCCCTTCCAGCCCGCGATCGACGAACCGTCGAATGCATGGCCGCTTTCGAACTTGTCTTCGTCAAACGCCGAAACCGGCACCGACACGTGCTGTTCCTTGCCGCGCGTATCCGTGAAGCGGAAATCGACAAACTTGACGTCCTCGTCCTTCACGAGCTGCATGACGTCGGCGACGGTTTTACTCATAACCTCTTCTCCTGATTGAACAATTCCGGCGGACTGGGAACCGCCTCGTTTATCGAGCTGACCGGGGTCTTGCTTTTGGCGCAGCGCGCCCCGATTCGACCGAATTCTATATAGCAGCTTCCGTGCCAACCATCGCAAAACCGACGCGGATCGCGCCGTCCCGCGCCGCAGCGGGGCTCGCCTGCGCAATTGCAGGGCTCGGGGTCGCACCGACGCCGACGACATTGCACCGCATTGGTGCAATCAGCGAGATGCGGCGGCGCGCCCGAATCATTCTGGTGCATGCGCGCCATTCTGCACTCTTTTGGTGAACCCGTGGCCCGCGCGTGCGCCGCAGGTCGCGCGGACGTCCGTGCCGCGCCGCCGCGCTAGAATGATCGTTTGACCGATACGGAGACTTCCTGCCATGAGTACGCTCGACCAGCTTTACGCGAAGGCCGACGAACGCCGCGCACAAGGCGCGCTCAACTACGCCGGCGCGCTGCTGCCGGTCGAGGCATTCGAACTGCTGCAGCTCGACCCGTCGGCGCGCCTCGTCGACGTGCGCACGCGCGCCGAGCTGGACTGGATCGGCCGCCCGCTCGTCGGCGACGGCCAGTACCTGCACCTCGAATGGACGCGCTACCCGGGCGGCGTGCCGAATGCCGAATTCGTCAACGAACTGAAGGCGGCCCTCCCGGCCGTCGATACGCCGATCCTGTTCCTGTGCCGCAGCGCCGCGCGCTCGAAGCTCGCCGCGGTCGCGTCCGCGCAGGCCGGCTACACGAAGGCGTTCGACCTGCTCGAAGGCTTCGAGGGCACGAAGGACGCCGAAGGCCACCGCAAGACGGTCGACGGCTGGTGCTTCCGCAAACTGCCGTGGATCGGCGCCTGAGCGCGCGCCGCACCCGCCGGTTGCGACAGCCTCATCGTCGAGCCGGGCGATGACATGCCGATGACGGGCCGCGTTGCGCGGCCCGTTGCTTTTGGCATTGCCGCGTTGCAGGCCGCTCAGGGGCGCGGCGTGTCGGGCTCGACGACGTCGCCGCCGAGCAGATGCACGCCTTCGCGCAGCTTCACGAACGCGGCCGCGACCGCTTCCGGCTCGCCCTTCACGCCGAGATCGATGTGCCGGCGCGCGTAGATGCCGCCGCGCTCCGCGTCGCCCACGCTCGGCAGGCTGAACACGCGCACGCCCGGGAAATCGCGCTCGATCTTCTCCATCAGCGGCGTGAGTGTCGATTCCGGCAGTTCGAACACGTACAGCGAGCGCTCCGCATGCGGCGTCGCGTGATGCAGATGCGCGTACTTCGTATCGAGCACCCATTCGATCATCGGCCACGCCATCACCGGGAAGCCCGGCACGAAATGGAGATCGCCGACCGAGAAGCCGGGAATCCGGTTGTAGCCGTTCGGGATGATCGTCGCGCCCGCCGGGAACACGCCCATGTTGAAGCGATGCTGGTTCTCCGGCGACTCGAAGTCGACCGGCGTGGCCGGATCGGTGTGCGTTTCGCGAATCCGCTCCGAAATCAGCTCCTTCGCTTCCGGATGCAGCGCGAGCGGCACGCCGAGCGCGGCGGCCGCGCACTGGCGCGTATGGTCGTCCGGCGTCGCGCCGATGCCGCCCGTCGAGAACACGATGTCGCCCGACGCGATCGCGCGCGCGAGCGTCGCGGTGATGCGCGCCGGATCGTCGCCGACGTATTCGGCCCAGTCGAGCGCGAGGCCGCGCGCGCCGAGCAGCTCGATGACCTTCGCCAGATGCTTGTCCTGCCGGCGGCCCGAAAGGATTTCGTCGCCGATGATGATGATGCCGATGCTCATGCCTGCCCCATGTCGATTGCGGTGGCGCGCGCGCTGGCGCGCAGGTCTTCCAGCGCGCGCAGGCAGTAGTGCCCGAACCACAGCGCCGAGAAGACGAGGATGAAAGCGTAAACCCAGATCATGGCGGCCGCGACGAACGGGAACAGCACCATCATCCAGACCGACGAGACCCACACGAAGGTCGGCACGGTGCCGAGCAGCCCGGTCGCGACGCCGATGCCGATCAGCGGCCAGCGGTGCCGGCGCACCAGCGCGCGGCGCTCGTCGCGGCTCGCGTGCAGCGCGAGCGCGTCGTAGGTCATCACGCGGTACGTGAGCCAGCCCCAGATCACCGGCGGCAGCAGCGCGAAGAACGGCGGAATCAGCCATAGCGGGATCGTGACGACGAGCAGCACGACGCCGACGATCGCCGCGCCGAGCGAATTGACTACGCTGCCGAAGAAGGTGCCGCCCCGCTTCGCTTCGAGTGCCGCGAACTGGCGATTCGAAAGGTGCTTGATCACGACCGGCATCGAGATCGTCGCGATCAGCAGCAGCACGGTCAGCACGATCAGCGGGATCGCGAGCGACACGACCACGAACGGCGCGACGACCGCATGCAGCTGCGACATGCCGATCGCGTCGAACGCGCGATACAGCATGGCCGTCAGCACGAAGCCGTCGAGCGCGCCGCGCGCGAGGTCCAGCAGCGTCTGCCACGAGAACCACAGCACGGCGCCCCACAGCAGCGCGGAGACGACGAACGGCATCAGGGTGAGCCACAGCATGCGCGGGTGCAGCGCGCTGGCGAGCGCCCGGACGAAGGAACGCAGCAAGTCGTTCATGCGGACCTGTATCGATGGAGAAAAACGGGGAAAGGATAAACCACGCGGCCCGCATGCGCCAAAGCGCATGCGGGCCGCGTGGGAAAGTCGTTCAACGGGAGAACGGCCGGATCGGGTCAGGCCGACGCCGCGCCGCGCTTGGCGGGGAACAGGCGCCGGAAGATCCGCACGAACGCCAGGCCGTGCTGCGACCAGAAGCCGTCGCCATAGGACACGCCCTCGACCTGCTCGCGGATGCCGGTCGGCTCGACCGTGCGGTTCCACGACGCGGTGCCGAACATCATGTCCCACCACGGGAACAGCACGCCGAAGTTGCAGCCGTACTTGGTGCCTTCGTGGCCGTAGCCGACCGCATGGTGGCGGCGATGGAAGATCGGGCTGACGAGCAGGCGCTCGCCGATGCGGCCGTACGACAGCCGCGCATTCGTGTGCTGAATGCTCTGCAGGAAGTTCGTGACCGCGGTCAGCACGACGAACTGCGACGGCGTCACGCCGATCACGAGCGCGATCGCCGCGAAGAAGCACGACTGCAGTACGTCGTCGAGCAGGTGGTTGCGGTCGTCGCACCACAGCGACATCTGCCGCTGGCTGTGATGGACCGCGTGCAGCTCCCACCAGATACCGAACTTGTGCTGCCAGCGGTGATACCAGTAGCCGGCGAAATCGAGCACGACGAGGTAGATCGCGAACGCGACGATCGGTTGCGACGTCACGCCCGGCCACAGATAGTCGAGGTTGACGTTCGCGACGCCGTGCAGGCGCAGCCACGCCTGGAAGCTGTCGAACACCGGCTGCAGCGCGAAGAAGAAGAACAGCGTGTAGATGCCGAGCTTCGAGATCGCCGTGTAGATCACGTCGACCCGCACCGCGCGGCGGTTCTTCCAGCGCTCGACCGGCAGCAGCGCCTCGAGCGGGCGCAGCAGCGCGAACATCAGCACCATCTGCAGCGCGCCGATGATCACCCAGTACAGCGCGTCGTAGGTGTCCTCGTCATAGTCCATCAGGTTGAACTTGAAGAGGAGCGGCTGCACGACATCGACGTACAGCCAGGTCTGGATGTCCGACACGAACGCATCGATCAGGTGCAGCATCGTTCGCCTCCGCCCGTCACGCGCCGTTCGCGGCCTTCCACGGCGCGCGGTCGTAGAAGTAGATGCCGTGCGGCGAGCGGCCGACGGCGATCGTCTGCACCAGCTTGCGCGACGCCAGGTCGATGATCCCGACCTTCTTCGCGAAACGGAACGTCACCCACAGCGTCTTCTTGTCGGCGGACAGCTCCATGTCGTCCGGGCCCGGCAGCAGGCCGGTGATGTCGCCGACGTTGGTGAGCGTGTTCTCGTCGATGATGCTGATCGTGTTCGCGACGCGGTTGGTCACCGCGACGTGCGTGCCGTCGGCGAGCGAACGGAAGTTGTGCGCGCCCTTGCCCGTGTAGATCTGCTTGACGACCTTCTGGTTGCGCCAGTCGACGACCGCGACGTAATCCGCGCCGGTCATCCCGACGAGCAGGAACTTGTCGTCCGGCGTGAGCCACAGGCCGGCCGGCACCTTGCCGACCTTCATCTTCCATTTGACCGTCTGCGTCGGCAGGTCGATCGCCGCGATCTCGCCGGACACCTGCAGCGACACGAGCAGCGTCTTGCTGTCCTTCGTGAACGCGAGGTGGCTCGGCATCACCGCGAGCGGCACGCGCTTCACGAGCTTCAGGTCGCGGCCGTCGTAGCCGTAGATGTCGACGCGGTCGAGCCGCAGGCCCGCCGCCGCGAACCACTTGCGATCGGGCGAGAAGCCGAGCTGGTAGGGATCGTCGATCCCTTCGACGGTGCGCTGCAGCTTGCCCGTCTTCGGATCGAGGAACATCAGGCTGTTCGAGACCGAATTTGCAACGATCAGCGACGCATTGTCGGGCGTCGCCATCAAATGGTGCGGTTCCTTGCCGGTCGGCATCGTGGAAACGACTTCGCGGGTCTGCTGGTCGATCAGGGAAAGCGTCGCTTCGGCCGAGTTGAGAACGATCACGTTATTCGCGTGGGCGGCGGGCGCCAGTACGGCGGCGGCCAGCGCGAGCGTGCGGCCGAGGGAAAGGAAAGTGCGCATGAAGACTCACGTCGTGGAACAGCAGTCATTGTAGAACGTTCGGCGGGCCCCTCCGGTTGACCCATGCCGGTATTGCGCCGCTTCGCCGCACGCCCCGCCTGCCGGACGCGCCGCCGCGGCAGGCGCCGTGCGGCCGGCCGGGGCAGCCAGGGCCAGGCCGGGGCGGACGCGGTCAACCGATGCCGCGCTAGCGCTGCATCGACTCCCAGACCTTGTGCAGACGCTTGACAGAGACCGGCATCGGCGTGCGCAGTTCCTGCGCGAACAACGAAATCCGCAATTCCTCGAGCAGCCAGCGGAATTCCGCGAGCCGCGCATCGGCGACGCCGCCGCGCTGCGACACCGCGCGCTGGTACTGCTGGGCGAGCGGCAGCAGCTCGGCCGACTGCTTCGCGTCGCGTGCCGGATCGGCCTTCAGCTTGTCGATGCGCAGCGCGATGCCCTTCAGGTAGCGCGGGAAATGCGCAAGCTGCGCGTAAGGCGTGTCGATCACGAAGCGCTTGCCGACCAGCGCAGCCAGTTGCTGCTGCAGATCCGCATGCGCCTGCGCGAACGGCTTCGCCTGCGCGAGCTTCTTCACGAGCCCCGCGTATTCGGCCAGGATCTGCCCGACGAGCCGCGCGATTTCCTGCGCGAGCAGGTTCAGGCGGCTGCGGCCCTCGTCGCGGCGCGCGTGGAAGCTCGCGTCGTCGTCGGGCAGCGGATCCTGCAGGCACGCGCGGTCGAGCGCCGTGTCGATCAGCTGGTCGCGCAGTTCGTCCTGCGTGCCGAGCGACATGTACTGCATCGCCATCTCGCGCAGGCCCGGCAGATTCTTCTCTAGGAACTTGATCGGCTCCTTCAGCTGCAGCGCGAACAGCCGCCGCAAGCCGGCCCGGTGAATGCGCGCGGCCTCCTCCGGCGAATCGAACACCTCGACGTCGCAGTGCGTGCCGCGGTCGACGAGCGCCGGATAGCCGTACAGCGTCTGGCCGCGCCGGCGGATTTCCAGCAGCTCGGGCAGCTTGCCGAAATTCCACGTCGTCAGGTTTTCGTACAGCGCGGTCGCGCCGGTTTCCGCCGGGACGGCCGTCTGCGGCGCGGCGCCCTTGCCGGCCTTCGCGCCGCGGGCGGCAGCCGCGGGCGTGGCAGCCGACGCGGGCGCGTGGCCGAGCGCCTGACCGGCGTCGGCGTCGCCGCCGGTCGCGATCGTCGACGCCGCCGCGATCTTCTGGAACTGCTGCTGCGCCTGCGCGCCCAGCTCCTGGCGCAGCTGCGCGAGATTGCGCCCCATCGCGAGCTGGCGGCCGTGCTCGTCGATCACCTTGAAGTTCATGAACAGGTGCGCGGGCAGCGTCTCGAGCTTGAAGTCGGCCGTTTTCATCGCGACCTGCGTCTCGCCGCGCACGTCGGCGATCAGCGCCTCGACGAGCCCGCCCGCACCGAAGCGCTCGCGGCCCATCCGCTCGACGAAGCCGGCCGCGTATTCGGGCAGCGGCACGCAGTGCCGGCGCAGCTTCTGCGGCAGCGACTTCAGCAGCAACTGGACCTTTTCCTTCAGCATCCCCGGCACGAGCCACTCGCAGCGGCGCGCGTCGACCTGGTTCAGCGCGAAGAGCGGCACCGCGAGCGTCACGCCGTCGCGCGGCGTGCCCGGCTCGAAGTGATAGGTGAGCGCCATTTCGACACCCGCCATCGTCGCGCGCTTCGGGAACAGGTCGGTCGTGACGCCGGCCGCCTCGTGACGCATCAGGTCGTCGCGCGACAGGTACAGCAGCCGCTGCTTGTCCTCCGCCTGGCCGCCCTTCTTCACCTCGTCGCGATACCAGCGCTCGAACGCGGCGCCCGTGTGGATGCCTTCCGGAATCGCATGGTCGTAGTACGCGTAGATCAGTTCGTCGTCGACCAGCACGTCCTGACGGCGCGACTTGTGCTCGAGCTGCTCGATGTCGGCGAGCAGCTTGCGGTTGTGCGCGAAGAACGGCAGCTTCGTGTCGAATTCGCCTTCGACCAGCGCGCCGCGGATGAACAGCTCGCGGGCGCGCGCCGGGTCCTGCTTGCCGAACGCGACGCGCCGCCGGTGGTAGATCGGCAGCCCGTACAGCGTCGCGCGCTCGAATGCGCTGACCTGCGCCGGACGCTTTTCCCAGTGCGGCTCCGACAGCGATTTCTTCAGCAGGTGCGCGCCGATCTTCTCGACCCACTCGGGCTCGATCTTCGCGAGGCAGCGCGCGTACAGCCGGCTCGTCTCGACGAGTTCGGCCGCCATCACCCAGCGGCCGGCCTTCTTCGCGAGCGCGGAGCCCGGCCACAGGTAGAACTTGATGCCGCGCGCGCCGAGGTAATGCGGATCGTCGTCGGCCTTCATCCCGAGGTTGCCGAGCAGGCCCGTCAACAGGGCCAGATGAATCTGCTCGTAGGTGGCCTCGACTTCGTTGAGCCGCCAGCCGTGCTCGCGCACGACCGTCAGCAGCTGCGAATGGACGTCGCGCCACTCGCGCAGCCGCAGGTGCGACAGGAAGTTCTGCCGGCATGCATCGATCAGCTGGCGATTCGATTTCTTGTGCGCGACGGCCTCTTCGAACCACGCCCAGATCTTCAGCCACTGCAGGAATTCGGAGCGCTCGTCGGCGAACCGGCGGTGCGCCTGGTCGGCCTGCTCCTGCGCTTCGATCGGGCGGTCGCGCGGGTCCTGCACGGACAGCGCGCTCGCGATGATCAGCACCTCGCGCAGCGACTGCTGGTCGCGCGCGGCGAGAATCATCCGGCCGACGCGCGGGTCGAGCGGCAGGCGCGCGAGCTCGCGGCCGAGCGGCGTCAGCGCGTTGTCGTCGTCGACCGCGCCGAGTTCGTTCAGCAGTTGATAACCGTCCGCGATCGCGCGGCCGGGCGGCGGCTCGAGGAACGGGAACGATTCGATCGCGGTCAGGTGCAGCGACTTCATCCGCAGGATCACCGACGCGAGCGACGAGCGCAGGATTTCCGGGTCGGTGAAGCGCGCGCGCGCCTGGTAGTCGCTTTCCTCGTACAAGCGGATGCAGACGCCGTCGGCCACGCGGCCGCAGCGGCCCGCGCGCTGGTTCGCGGCCGCCTGCGAGATCGACTCGACCTGCAGCTGCTCGACCTTGTTCCGGTACGAATAGCGCTTCACGCGCGCGAGGCCGGTATCGACCACGTAGCGGATGCCGGGCACCGTCAGCGAGGTTTCGGCCACGTTGGTCGCGAGCACGATGCGGCGCGCGTTCGACGCCTTGAACACCTTGTCCTGGTCGGCCGCCGAGAGCCGCGCGAACAGCGGCAGGATCTCGGTATGCGGCGGATGGTGCTTGCGCAGCGCCTCGGCCGCCTCGCGGATCTCGCGCTCGCCGGGCAGGAACACCAGCACGTCGCCGGGGCCTTCGCGGCACAGCTCGTCGACCGCGTCGACGATCGCGTCCATCAGGTCGCGCTCGGCTTCGCGCGCGGTCTTCACGCGGTCGCGGCCGCCCGTGCCTTCGGCGTTCTTCACGGCCGGGCGATCCTCGGCCACCGGGCGGTAGCGCATCTCGACCGGATACAGCCGCCCGCTCACCTCGATCACGGGCGCGGAGCGCGCGTCGGTGCCGAAATGGCGCGCGAAGCGGTCGGCGTCGATCGTCGCGGACGTGACGATCAGCTTCAGGTCCGGCCGCCTCGGCAGGATTTCCTTCAGATAGCCGAGCAGGAAGTCGATGTTCAGGCTGCGCTCGTGCGCCTCGTCGATGATCAGCGTGTCGTACGCCTTCAGCAACGGGTCGGTCTGCGTCTCCGCGAGCAGGATGCCGTCCGTCATCAGCTTGACGGACGCGCCCGGCGCGAGATTGTCGGTAAAGCGCACCTTGTAGCCGACCACCTCGCCGAACGGCGTGCCGAGTTCCTCGGCGATCCGGCGGCCGGTCGACGAGGCGGCCAGGCGCCGCGGCTGCGTATGGCCGATCAGGCCCGTGCCGCCGGCGCCGAGGCCGCGGCCGAGATCGAGACAGATCTTCGGCAACTGGGTGGTCTTGCCCGAGCCGGTTTCGCCGCAGACGATCACGACCTGATGATCGGCGATCGCGCGCGCGATCTCGTCGCGCTTGCCCGAGACGGGCAAGCTTTCCGGGTACGTGATCGGCGGAACGGGATTCGGTGCGACCGGGGCGCGCGGCGGACGCTCGCGGCGCGGGGCGCGCTCGCCCGTTGCCTGGGGCGCGCCCTTCGCGGCCGGCTGGCGCGCGCCGCCGCGCCGTTCGTCGCCGCGCGGCCCGCGCGGTGCGGGTGCCGCCGTGCCCGCCGGCTTGTCCTGCTGCTGGCGGGGCGGCTGGCCCTGCTGCTGGCCCTGCTGCTGGCGCGCATCGGCCGCACCATCCGGGTGCTGCGCCGACGGCGTATTGGCCCGCGTCGGCGCGGGACTTTTAGAAACATTCGACATGGGGGCGCATTATAATCCCGCCCATGAATTCCCAAACCGACCTCCCTCCCGCCCAGACCGGCGCCGCGACGCCGCCGGCCGCCGACGATTCGGCCGCCAGCCACGCGCAGTTCGTCGACTGGATGCGCTCCGTCGCGCCCTATATCCACAAGTTCCGCAACAGCACGTTCGTCGTGGGGTTCGGCGGCGAGGTGGTGCAGCAGGGGCTGCTGAATGCGCTCGTGTCCGACATCGCGCTGTTGCAGGCGATGGGCATCCAGATCGTGCTGGTGCACGGCTCGCGCCCGCAGGTCGAGGAGCAGTTGAGCCTGCACGGTGTCGAATCCGAGTTTTCGCACGGGCTGCGCATCACCGATGCGCGCGCGCTCGAATCCGCGAAGGAAGCGGCCGGCGAGGTGCGTCTCGACATCGAGGCCGCGATCAGCCAGGGTCTGCCGAACTCGCCGATGGCGCACGCGCACATCAGCGTCGTGTCGGGCAACTTCGTGACCGCGCGGCCGGTGGGGATTCTCGACGGGGTCGATTTCGCGCACACGGGCATCGTGCGCAAGATCGACGCCGAATCGATCCGTCATTCGCTCGCGAGCCGCAAGCTCGTGCTGCTGTCGCCGCTCGGTTTCTCGCCGACCGGCGAAGCGTTCAACCTGTCGATGGAAGACGTCGCGTCGGCGGCCGCGATCGCGCTGCGCGCCGACAAGATCATCTTCCTGACCGAAGGGCCCGGCATCGTCGACGACGAAGGCGAGCTGGTCCGCGAAATGTCGCTCGACGCCGCGGCCGAGCTGCTCGATTCCGGCAACATCCAGGGCGACGACGCGTTCTTCCTGAAGCATTCGATCCGCGCGTGCCGCGGCGGCGTGACCCGCGCGCACCTGATCCCGCAGTCGCTCGACGGCAGCATGCTGCTCGAACTGTTCCTGCACGACGGCGTCGGCACGATGATCTCGTACGAGAATCTCGAGAGCCTGCGCGAGGCGACGCCGGACGACGTCGGCGGCATCCTGTCGCTGATCGAGCCGCTCGAGTCGGACGGCACGCTGGTGCGGCGCGGCCGCCACCAGATCGAACGCGACATCGACCACTTCTCGGTGATCGAGCACGACGGCGTGCTGTTCGGCTGCGCGGCGCTGTACCCGTACCAGCAGGAGAAGATCGGCGAGATGGCGTGCCTGACGGTCGCGCCGGAAGCGCAGGGCTCGGGCGACGGCGAGCGCCTGCTCAAGCGCATCGAGCAGCGTGCCCGCGCGCGCGGCCTCACGCACATCTTCGTGCTCACGACGCGCACCGAGCACTGGTTCCTCAAGCGCGGCTTCGTCAAGGTCAGCGTCGACGACCTGCCGGAAGACCGTCGCAAACTCTATAACTGGCAGCGCAAGTCGCTCGTGCTGATGAAGCAGCTCTGAGCACCGGCACGACTGCCCTTCCCCCCAGACACCGATTACAGGAGAAGTACACGATGGCTCGAATGATCCAATGCGCGAAGCTCGGCAAGGAAGCCGAAGGCCTCGATTTCCCGCCGCTGCCGGGCGAACTCGGCAAGCGCATTTACGAGAGCGTCTCGAAGGAAGCGTGGCAAGGCTGGCTCAAGCAGCAGACGATGCTGATCAACGAAAACCGCCTGAACATGGCCGATCCGCGCGCGCGTCAGTACCTGATGAAGCAGACCGAGAAGTACTTCTTCGGCGACGGCGCGGACCAGGCGTCCGGCTACGTGCCGCCGACGGAAGGCTGAAGCGACGCGACTCGCGACGGCAGGCCGCGCCGGCCTCGTCGCGACGTGAAGCCAACGCCCAGGCAAACGGCACCGTGTCTCGCACGGTGCCGTTTGCTTTTGGGAAGCGTGATCCGGTGCGAGCCGACGCCGCGCGACGCACGCTCGGTCCGGCACGCGATGCCGCCGGAGCGCCGAATTACCGCGCGACCGCGCCGGCGGATTGCCGCCTCACCGAATTACCGCGTCGCCAGCGTGCCGAATCGCGCCGGCCTCCCCGCGTCACCCCGCCGGTTTCAACGTGCCGCGATCGTCGGGCTGCGCCGGCGCGCCGGCCGGACAATCGGCCCCCGCGCCTTCGGTGCCCCACTCGGCCGCATCGCTGCGCTCGGCGCTCGACAACTCGTCGGCGCGATACCCGGTGCGGTTCAGCAGCGCCAGCATGCACGCCAGCGACACGAGCGCGTACAGCCCCGACGCGATCGCGACGCCGACGATGCTGCCCGTCGCATTGAGAATCGCCTGCGCGAGCACCGGCGTGCCGCCGCCGACGACCAGCGCGCTCAACTGATACGCGAGCGACAGGCCCGTATAGCGGATGTTCGCCGGGAACACGCGGGCGAGCACGCCGCCGACCGCGCCGTAGAACATCGCCGACGGAATCGTCGAGATGCACATGCCCGCGACGGCGACCCAGTACGAACGCGTCGCGAGCGCGTGGAACATCACGGGCATCAGCACGATTTCCGGGATCAGGATCCAGCCCATCGCGCGCCGCATGTCGACCTTCGACACGAACCACGCACCGACCGGCTGCATCAGGAACTGCACGACGAGCGAGATCGACAGGATGCCGAGGAACGTGCCCTGCGCGTAGCCGAGTTCCTTCGTCGCCCACGACAGCGCGAACGTGCTGCGGAAATACGTGACGTTGATCACCGGCAGCGTGCCGGCCGCGAGCAGCACGACGACCCAGTGGTCGCGCACGACGTCGCGCAGCGGCAGCTTCACCGTGCGCTTGCGCGCGAGCACGCGCTGCATGTCGATCGACTCCTCGAGCCGCAGCCGGATCACCATCCCGATGACCACGAGCACGGCCGACAGCAGGAACGGAATGCGCCAGCCCCACATCAGGAACGACGGGGTCGGCAGCGCGCTCAGCGCGAAGAATGCCGCCGTGGCCAGCAGGTTGCCGGTGGGCGAGCCTTGCTGCGCGAACGCCGCATACAGGATGCTGCGATGCTTCGGCGCATTCTCGCTCGCGATCAGCACCGCGCCGCCCCACTCGCCGCCGACCGCGATGCCCTGCAGCACGCGCAGCACGACGAGGCCCGCCGGCGCCCACACGCCGATCGACGCGTAACCGGGCAGCAGGCCGATGCCCGTCGTCGCGAGCCCCATCATCACCAGCGTGATCACGAGCGCGGTCTTGCGGCCGACGCGATCGCCGAGATGCCCGAACGCGATGCCGCCGAGCGGCCGCGCGGCGAAGCCGGCCCAGAACGTGACGAACGCGAGCAGCGTCGCGACGCCGGGATCCATCGTGCCGGAAAAGAACACCTTGCCGAACACGAGCGCCGCGGCCGTGCCGTAGATGTAGAAGTCGTACCACTCGATCGTGGTGCCGACGAACGCCGCGAGGGCGGCGCGGCCGGGCCGCGGTTGTGCGGCGGGCGGGGATTGAGGACGGCTCATCGATGTCTCCATATTGGGGTGATCGGGGGCGCGACTCGCGCGCGCCTTTCCCGGTGGCCGGCATCACGCCGCCGGCCGGCGGCGTCGTGTCAGTCGGGCGGCGATTCGCCGGCCGCCGTCTTCAGCACGCCGGCATCGAGCAGTTGCTGCTGAAGCGCGCGATCGACGCCGAGCCGGTCGAGCACCGCGCGCGTGTCGCGGCCGAGCGCGGGCGGCGCCGACCGGTAGGTGGCCGGCGTGCGCGACAGCTTCACCGGCGACGCGGTGCCGCGATACGCGCCGATCTCGACGAACAGGTTGCGGTGCAGCGCATGCGGATCGTGCGCGACGTCGGCCACCGTGCGCACCGGCCCGCACGGCACGCCGGCCGCCATCAGGTCACGCGCGAGCGGCTCGCATGCGTGCGCGGCGAGCCGCGCTTCCAGCTCGGCCTTCAGCGCGGGCCGGTGCGCGCAGCGGCTGCGGTTGTCGACGAAGCGCGGATCGCCGGCGAGCGCCGGCGCGCCGAGATGCGCGACGAGCCGCGCGAACTGCCGGTCGTTGCCGACCGCGAGGAAAATCGGCACGGTGGCCGTGCGGTAGCTGTCGTACGGCGCGATGTTCGGGTGCGCGTTGCCGCTGCGCTCCGGCACGCGACCCGAGCCGAAGAAATTCGGCAGGTGCGGATGCAGCAGCGACACGCCGCAGTCGTACAGCGCGACGTCGATCGACTGCCCGCGCCCGCTCTTCTCGCGCTCCGCGAGCGCCAGCAGGATGCCGGCGAGCGCGTTGAGCCCCGTGACCATGTCGACGATCGGTAGGCCGATGCGGGTCGCGTCGCCGTCGCGTTCGCCGTTCACGCTCATCAGCCCGGCCATCGCCTGGATCACCGCGTCGTAGCCCGGCAGCCCGCCGAGCGGGCCGTCGTCGCCGAAGCCCGTCACCGCGCAGTGGATCAGGCGCGGAAAGCGCGGCTGCAGGTCGCGTGCGTAGTCCATCCCCCAGCGCGCGAGCGTACCCGGCTTGAAATTCTCGACGAGCACGTCGGCTTCCTCGAGCAGGCGCCACAGGATCGCGCGCCCTTCGTCGCGCGACAGGTCGAGCGCGAGCCCTTCCTTGTTGCGGTTCACGCCCATGAAATACCAGGCCGTGTCGCCGAGGAACGGCGGCCCCCAGCCGCGCGTTTCGTCGCCGGCGGGCGGCTCGATCTTGACCACCATCGCGCCGTGATCAGCGAGCGCCTGCGTGCAGTACGGGCCGCCGAGCACCCGGCTCAGGTCGATGACCTTCAGGCCGTCCAGTGCGCCACGCGTCGCGTTCATCGCTCGACCTCCGGCAGCAGGTCGAGCGCCGTGTCGAGCGCGACCGGCAGACCGCGCAGCAGCGCGTCGGACGCGGCCGATTCGTCGTCGCGCGGAGCCGGCGCGAGCGGATCGACCGACAGCAGCTTGTGACGCACGATCAGGTGCGCCAGCGCGAGACGGCGGAAATCCGGCGCGAGCCGCGCGCCCTCGCAGGCCATCAATACGGCCGCGCTCGCGTAATACAGCGCGGACGCGGCTTGCCGCACGCGCGCGTCGTCGCCTTCGTCAGCGACCCGCGCGAGCCCGTCGCACGCCCGCGCCAGAATGCGCCGCAACGCCGTGCGGCTCGCCTCGGGCAGCGGCGCCGCGCCCAGGCGATCGCCGAGGAACGTGCGCAGCGCGTCGAGCGCATGCTCGCGCTGCGCGGCGCGCGCGACGTCGAGCGCGACGATGTTGCTGGTGCCCTCCCAGATCGAGCCGAGATGCGCGTCGCGCACGAGCCGCGCATCGCTCCATTCCTCGATATAGCCGGTGCCGCCGCGCACTTCCATCGCGTCGCCCGTCACGCGGCGCGCGTCGCGGCACGCGCGGAACTTGATCAGCGGCGTCAGGATCCGCACGCAGCGCGCGGCCTGCTCGTCGCCCGCGTCGGCCTGCGGCAGCAGCAGCGCGATCTGCATGAACATCGCGCGCGCGGCCTCGGCCGGCAGCAGCATCTTCATCAGCTGGCGCTGCATCAGCGGCATCTCGATCAGCTTGCGGCCGAACGCCGCGCGATGCGCGGCCACGTGCAGCGCTTCGTTCAGCGCGCGCCGCATCAGCCCCGCCGCGCGCACGCCGTTCGACAGCCGCGACATGTTGATCATGTCGGCCATCTGGTGAAAGCCGCGGCCGATCTCGCCGATCAGGTACGCCTGCGCGCCTTCGAGCGCGATCTCGCCGCTCGCCATCGAACGGCTGCCGAGCTTGTCCTTCAGCCGCACGATCCGGTAGCGGTTGCGCGTGCCGTCCGGCAGCGTCTTCGGCAGCAGGAACAGCGCGAGGCCCTTGATGCCGTCCGGCGCGCCGTCGGGCCGCGCGAGCACCATCGCGAGATCGGCGTCCGCGTTCGAGCAGAACCACTTGTCGCCGGTCAGTCGCCAGACGGTCTCGCCGTGCACGTCGGTTTCGCAGGTCGCGCGCGTCGCGATCCGGCCGACGTCGGAGCCGGCCGCCTGCTCGGTCATGAACATCGCGCCCTGGTACAGCGTGTCGAAGTCGCGCGACGCGAGCATCGGCAGGTAGCGCGCGACCAGCGCGGGATCGCCGAAGCGGCGCAGCGTGCGCGTCAGCGAATCGGTCATGCTGACCGGGCAGCACAGCCCGAATTCCGCCTGCACGAACAGGAACGTCAGCGCGTACTTGACGAGCGGCGGCACGGTTTCGGCTCCGTGGCTCAGCGACGCGAGCCCCAGCTCCGCATACGCGACGCGTTCGAGCGCGACGTACGCCGGGTCCTTGTCGATCCGCTGCACGGCCTCGCCGCGCCGGTTGCGATGCTCGAGCACGGGCGGATGCTTGTCCGCGCGCGACGCCCATTCGTCGAGTTCGCCCGACACGCGCGCGCCGAGCGCGTGCAGCCGCGGCTCGAGTTCGGCATAGCGCGCATCGCCGAGATGCAGCTTCAGCAATGCGCCGAGATCGGGGTCGACGGTGAAGAAATTGATGCCCCGGCTGTCGGGGATATTGGATGCGCCGGTGTCGGGCGTGCGAGCGGTGTCGTTCATGCATGCGTCTCCTGGGCTGCCTGTGCGGCGACCGGGCCGCGCGCCGCGGCGTCCGGCCGATCCTGCGTCAAGCCTCCCGCAGAGCGTAGGCGCGCGATCGATAAGCGTCCAATACAGGATTTGTCCGGTACGATAGATATCGCTTATCAATGCGGACGCCGGGAGGAGACACCATGGAACTGAGGCAGTTGCGCTACTTCGTGGCGGTCGCCGAGGAACTGCATTTCGGGCGCGCGGCGAAGCGCCTGTTCATCTCGCAGCCGGCGCTGAGCTTCGACATCCGCAAGTTCGAGGACGCGCTCGGCGTGCAGCTGTTCTCGCGCACCAACAAGACGGTCGCGCTGACCAACGCGGGCGAGGTGCTGCTCGGCGAAGCGCGCCGGCTGCTGCTGCAGGCGGCCGAAGCCGAGCGCCTGACGGTGCGCTCCGCATCGGGGCTCGCGGGCCGGCTGCGGATCGGCTTCGTCCACTCGATGCTGTATCGCGGGCTGCCCGACGCCGTGCGGCGCTTCGAGGCCGACTATCCGGGCGTCGAGGTCGTGCTGAGCGAGATGAACACGCACGCGCAGGTACAGGCGATCCAGCGTGGCCAGATCGATCTCGGCTATGCGCACTGGGGCCACTTCCCGCCCGAGGTGGAATCGGTGCCCGTCTATGCGGAGCCGTTCGTGTGCTGCCTGCCGGCCGCGCATCCACTGGCGCGGCGCAGGCAGGTCGCGCTCGCCACGCTCGCGACCGAACCGTTCATCCTGTTTCCGCGCGACGCCGCACCGCACTATCACGACCTGATCATCGCGCAGTGCGTGAACGCGGGATTCAGTCCGCTGATCCGTCACGAGGCGCGGCTGTGGCAGACGGTCCTGTCGATGATCGAATTCGGGATGGGCATCGCGCTGGTGCCGCGCGTGCTGCAGCAGGCGAAAAGCGACCGGCTTGCGTTCCTGCCGCTGAAGGATGCGTCGCTCGAATCGCGCACGCTCGCGCTGAAACGCAGCGGCACCGCCGAACCGGTGGCGCTGCGCTTTGCCGGCTACGTACGCGCGTCGATCGATGCGCTGCCCGCGCTCGCGGGCTGAGCGCGCGGCTCGCGAACCGGTGCTTGCGGCTATTTGAAAAAATTTGCAGAAAGGGCTTTACGAGCCCCAAAATCTCTGACATAATTTGATTCTTCTTTGGGCGGTTAGCTCAGCGGTAGAGCACTGCCTTCACACGGCAGGGGTCACTGGTTCGATCCCAGTACCGCCCACCAAAGAATTCAAGGGCCTGCGTCTCACGACGCAGGCCCTTTTCGTTTTCGGCGTCGCGCGTGCCCCGAGCGACGCGGGCGCCACGTCATACGCCGCCCACGTCCGCACGCAGCTACCGGCTTACCGTGCGCGCCCCACCCGCTCCGCCGTCGCGTCGAACGCGCGCTTCGCCTTGTCGACGATCTCGTCGACCCCCGCCTCGCGAATCACGAGCGGCGGCGACAGCAGCATCCGGTCGCCGGTCGCGCGCATGATCAGGTTGCCGTTGAAGCAGAAGTCGCGGCAGATCGTGCCGATATCGACGTCCGCGCCGAAGCGCTCGCGCCGGCTCCGGTCGCGCGCCAGCTGAACGCCGGCGACGAGTCCCGCTCCCGCGATCTCCCCGACGATCGGGTGGTCGCCCAGCGCGTCGCGCAGCCGGCGCTGGAAATACGGCCCGATGTCGGTCTTCACGCGCTCGACGATGCCCTCGTCGCGCAGCAGCTTCAGGTTCGCGACCGCGACGGCGGCTGCCACCGGGTGACCGGAATACGTGAGGCCGTGATTGAATTCGCCGTTGTCGATGATCGGGCGCGCGACGCGCTCGTGAATGCCCACCGCGCCCATCGGCACGTAACCCGACGTGAGGCCCTTGGCCATCGTGATCAGGTCCGGCTCGAAGCCGAAGTGCTGGTGCGCGAACCATTCGCCGGTGCGCCCGAAGCCGCCGATCACTTCGTCGGCGACCAGCAGGATGTCGTACTTGCGGCAGATCCGCTGGATTTCCGGCCAGTACGTCGACGGCGGGAAGATCACGCCGCCCGCACCCTGGAACGGCTCGCCGATGAAAGCCGCGACGTTCTCCGCGCCGAGTTCGAGAATCTTCGCTTCGAGCTGCTGCGCGCGCGCGAGGCCGAATGCTTCGGGCGTTTCGCCGGCTGCCGCTTCGCCGAAGAAGTACGGCTGGTCGATGTGCACGATGTGCTCGACCTTCGACGGCATCTGCTCGTGCATGTAGCCCATCCCGCCGAGCGTGCCGCCCGCGATCGTCGAGCCGTGATAGCCGTTCTTGCGCGAGATCACGTATTTCTTCTGCGGCTTGCCCTGCACGCGCCAGTACTGGTGCACGAGACGCAGCACGGTGTCGTTGCCTTCCGAGCCGCTGTTGCAATAGAAGAAGTGGTTGAAGCCGGCCGGCGTCACTTCCGCGAGCATCGCGGAAAGTTCGATCACCGGCGGATGCGTGGTCTTGAAGAACGTGTTGTAGAACGGCAGTTCCTGGATCTGGCGATACGCGGCGTCGGCGAGTTCCTTGCGCCCGTAGCCGACGTTCACGCACCACAGGCCGGCCATCCCGTCGATCACCTTGTTGCCGTCCGAGTCCCACAGGTAGACGCCGTCGGCCTTCACGATCACGCGGCTGCCGGCACGATTGAGCGCGCCCATGTCCGAGAACGGATGGATGTGGTGCGCGGCGTCGAGCGCGCGAAAATCGGCGGTCGAGCGCGGCGAAAAAGCTTCGTTTCGATCGGTCATGTCTTCTCCGTCAAACAGCGCCGCACGCTCACACGTGCAGCAGCAGATGCCTGCGTTCCCACGAGCTGATCACGCGGAAGAACGCTTCGTATTCGGTTTCCTTCAACGCCAGGTAGGCCTTCACGAACTTGTCGCCGAGAATGCCGGCGAGCGGCTCGCATGCGGCCATCAGCGAGATGCCCTCCTCGAGATTGCGCGGCAGCTGATACGGCAGGTCGTAGCCGTCCGACGCGATCGGCTCGGTCGGCGCAAGCTGTTGCGTCATGCCGAGATAGCCGGCGGCAAGCGTTGCCGCGAATGCCAGATACGGATTGCAGTCGACGCCCGGAATCCGGTTCTCGATGCGTCGCGCGACGGGGCTCGACTGCGGAATGCGAAAGCCCACCGTGCGGTTGTCGTAGCCCCACTGCACGTTGATCGGCGCGGCCATGAAGCGCGACAGGCGGCGGTACGAATTGATGTACGGCGCGAAGATCGGCATCAGCGCCGGCGTGTACTTCTGCAGTCCCGCCAGGTAGCTGTGGAACAGCGGCGACACGGCGCCGCCTTCGTCGGCGAACAAATTGCGCCCGGTGCGCGCATCGGCCAGGCTCTGGTGAATGTGCATCGCGGAGCCCGGTTCGCCTTCCATCGGCTTGGCCATGAACGTCGCGTACATGTTGTGACGCAGCGCGGCCTCGCGCACCGTGCGCTTGAACAGGAACACCTGGTCGGCGAGCGGCAGCGCGTCGCCGTGCACGAAGTTGATCTCCATTTGCGCGGCGCCGACTTCGTGAATCAGCGTCTCGATGTCGAGGCCCTGCATTTCGCAGTATTCGTAGATGTCCTCGAACAGCGGATCGAACTCGTTGACGGCCTCGATCGAATACGACTGGCGGCCGGTTTCCGCCCGTCCGGTGCGGCCGACGGGCGGACGCAGCGGCAGGTCGGGATCGGCGTTCATGTCGACCAGGTAGAACTCCAGCTCGGGCGCGACGACCGGCTTCCAGCCCTTCGCCTCGTACAGGTCGAGCACGCGGCGCAGCACGTAGCGCGGCGAGATCTCGACCGGCGAGCCGTCGAAGTGCACGCAGTCGTGGATCACCTGCGCGGTCGGGTCGACCGCCCACGGGATCAGGCAGATCGTCGACGGATCGGGCACGCACACCATGTCGGGATCGGTCACGCCGGTCAGCGTGCCGTCCTCCGGATAGTCGCCGGTGACGGTCTGCACCATCACGGCCTGCGGCAGGCGCATCGATTCGCCGGATTCGAACTTGTTGCGTGGAATGATCTTGCCGCGCGCGATGCCGGCCATGTCGGGAATGATGGCCTCGACTTCGGTGATGCGGTGCTGTCGCAGGAATTCGCTCAGTTCGGGTTGCATGATCGGCCTCGTTCAGTCGATGTCGGATGCGGCCGGCGACGGCATCGCGCCGCCGGTCGCATGAATGCGATGTGTCATGTGCGCGCGGCACGCCGCGCCGAATGCCGCGAAGATGTCGCGCGACAGCGGCTGCTCTGCGTAGCGCCATTCGGGATGCCACTGCACGCCCAGCGCGAACGCACGCGCGCCGCGCACGCTGACGGCCTCGATCAGCCCGTCGGGTGCGCTCGCTTCGACGGCGAGCCCCGCGCCCAGACGCGCGATGCCCTGGTCGTGCAGCGAGTTGACCGTCGCCTCGTGCGCACCGCGCGCGACCCGCTGCAGCAGACCGCCGGGCGCGAGTTGCACCACGTGCGCGGGACCGTACTGCCGCTCGAGCGGATCGGCCGGGCGTTCGCGATGATCGTCGAAGCCGGTCGTCGCGTGCAGCCGCTGATGCAGCGTGCCGCCGTACGCGACGTTCAGCTCCTGCATGCCGCGGCAGATCGCGAGCACCGGCACGCCCGCGTCGATCGCCGCGCGGATCAGCGGCAACGCGGTCGCATCGCGCGCCGGATCGTGCAGCGTGTCGGGCGCGCTCGCGGCGCCGCCGTAATGATGCGGTTCGACGTTCGAATAGCTGCCGGTCAACAGCAGCCCGTCGATTGCCGCGACGATCGCGTCGGCCGGCTGCCGCGCGCCGAGCGCGGGCAGCACGAACGCCAGCGCGCCGGCGCCGTCGACGACGGCGGCGAGGTACTTCTCGCCCGCCGTGTGGTTTGGATGGGCGCCGCGCAGGATGCGGTCGGCGGTGACGGCTACGATCGGTCGTGCGCGCATCGGCGTCTCTCCGGTAATGGCGCGCGACATGCTTGCGCGCGCAACGAGGCGGGTTCGCGGGTACGCCGCACGCGCGTGCCATCCCGCCGCGCAGGCGCGATCCTGCCGCGCGGATGCCGCGGCAACAGGCGGTACGGCCCGGGACGGAAGCGGAAAGGGACGCTAGGGCAACAACGATGCGCTGCCGTCGCACTGCACCGCGCTGCACAGGTGCGCGGTCACGAGATTGAAGCGGCGCGGGCCGCGATGAGAAATGGCGAAGAAGCGAGGCTCGCGTAACGGGGCGGCGCGCGTGCCGCGATCAGCATGCCGGTTCGGCCCGGCCTGAGGCGGCGCGCCCGCCGACGGACTTCGGGTCCGGCGTATCGAAGGGCTGGCGGCTTTCACGATCGTACTCGACTGACTGATGGAGACAGGACACGTGTCGCAATGCCGCGTGGCGACACGTCAGCAAGATGTCTCGCAGCGGATTCGGCGTAGCACGGCCATCGTCGAGGGCCTCGCCGCCGGTGCGCGCGTGACGACTTCCTGACATTCAGCTTATATCACCTAAAAATTGCGTCAACTTTTCGGGGGCGGACGACGATATCGATCAGACGAAAAAAACGGCATCGATCGCGCGGATCGATGCCGTTTTGTGCGTTGCATCGGCTTGCCTGCTACGTGCCGGCGGGGCGGCACGCATTGTCGCGCCGCGCCGCCGCATGGACGCGGCCCGTGCTCAACGATGCGCGAGTGCGGTTTCGACGAGCGTCTGCAATAGCGGCGCGATCCGCGCTGCACGCGCTTCGTCGTACGCGTACGGACGCGTCTCCTCCATGTAGGTGATCTGCGACAGTTCGAGTTGCACGGCCTCGACGCCGGTATCGGGCACGCCATAGTGTCGCGTGATGTAGCCGCCCTTGAAGCGCCCGTTCGCGACGGCCGTATAGCCGCCGTGCGCGAGCACGCGCGCGGCCAGTGCCTCCGCGAGGCCCGGCGCCGCACTCGCGCCGCTCGACGTGCCGAAGTTGAAGTCCGGCAGGCGGCCGTCGAAGAAACGCGGCACGTGCGAGCGGATCGAATGCGCTTCCCACACGAGCACGCGGCCGTGTTCGCCCTTCAGCCGCGCGATCTCGCGTTGCAGCGCGTCGTGATACGGCACCCAGTAGCGGTCGCGGCGACGCATGATCTCGTCGTTGCCGGGCAGCGCGTTCGCCGGATACAGCGGCGCCTTGTCGAACGTATCGACCGGCACGAGCCCCGTCGTGTCCTGCCCCGGATACAGGTTCTCGTTGTCGGGCGGACGGTTCAGGTCGACGACGTAACGCGCGTGCGACGGCACGAGGATCGACGCGCCGAGATCGGCCGCGAACCCGTACAGCCGCTCGAGATGCCAGTCGCAATCGTCGACGAAGCGCGCGTCGGGCGTCATCGTCGCGGCGATGTCGTCGGGGATGTGCGTACCTGCGTGCGGAATCGAGATCAGCAGCGGCAACGTGCCCTGCTTCAGCGTGAATACAGCCGGTTGTTCAGTCATGTCGCCTCACCGTAAGAGTCGGCCGGCGCACGCATGCGGCGTGCGCCGGTTGCCGCGCGTCAGCGCAGCAGTTGCGCCAGCGCGGCGCGGTAGTCGGCATACGCGGCGGCTTCGTCGCGATGGCGGCGGCCGCTCACGACGCGCTCGCCGCCCGTGTAGACGTCGAGCACCGGCGTCTCGCCGTGCTCGGCGAACACGATGCCCGACAGCCATGCCGCGCTGCCATGTTCGGCGATCGCCGGGTGATCGGGATCGAGCACGAGCCAGTCGGCGCGACAACCTTCGCGCAGCGCGCCGATGCGTCGCCCGCTCGCCTGCGCGCCGCCCGCGAGCGACGCATCGAACAGGCGATCGGCGACGTGCGCCTGCGTGTCGCTTGCCAGCACGTTGCGCGCGCGGTGCACGAGCCGCTGCCCGTATTCGAGCAGGCGCAGCTCCGAGCGCCAGTCGACCGACGCGTGGCTGTCCGAGCCGATGCCGATCACGCCGCCTTGTGCGAGATAGTCGACGGCCGGGAACACGCCGTCGCCGAGGTTCGCTTCGGTCGTCAGGCACAGCCCGGCGACCGCGCGGCGCTTCGCGAGCGCCGCCGTCTCGGCCGCGTCGACGTGCGTCGCGTGCACGAGACACCAGCGCGCATCGACGTCGAAGCGATCGAGCAGCCATTGTACGGGGCGTGCGCCGTACGCGCGAACGCAGTCGTCGACTTCGGCCGTCTGCTCGGCGATATGGATATGCACCGGCGCATCGTCGGGCAATCCTTCGAGCAGCGCACGCAACCCGTTTTCGGATACCGCGCGCAGCGAATGCGGCGCGACGCCGTAGCGCAGCCCGCCATGCTCGGGCGCCGCGCGACGCATCGCATCGAGCAGTTCGAGCACGCCGTCGGGCGTGTTGATGAAGCGGCGCTGGTCGTCGCGCGGCGGCTTGTTGCCGAAGCCGGCGAACTGGTACGACACGGGCAGCATCGTGATGCCGACGCCGGCCGAGCGCGCGGCATCGATCACGCGCGTGCCGAGCTCCGCGATCTGCGGATAGCGCGAGCCGTCCTGCGCGTGATGCACGTAGTGGAATTCGCACACCGACGTGTAGCCGCACTTGAGCATCTCGACATACAGCCAGCGTGCAATCGCCGCGAGCGCGTCGGGCGTGATCTTCAGCGCGAAGCGGTACATCAGGTCGCGCCAGCTCCAGAAGCTGTCGGCGGGATTCGCGCGGTATTCGGTGAGCCCCGCCATCGCGCGCTGGAACGCGTGCGAATGCAGGTTCGGCATGCCGGGCAGCACCGGCCCGGCCGCGCGTGCGACGCCTGCCGGCGCGTCGGTGTCGGGCGTGACGTCGGTCAGCGTGCCGCTCGCGTCCCAGCGCAGCAGCACGTTGCGGCGCCAGCCATCGGGCAGGTAGGCATGGTCCGCGAACAACAGGGTGTCGGTCATTGCGAGTCCTTATCGACCGGTTCAGGCGCGTCAGCGTCTCGTCCGGTCCGGTGCCGCGGCCGGCAGGCGTGAGCGCGTCGCGCTTGCCCCTGCCTCGCGGCGATCGACCGGAGTGCGCCGTTGCGCCGGGTCCGGTCCCATGCAAAACGTCGGCCGGACCGGATCCGTCACGACCCGGCCCGATCCGTCGCCAAACTTATCCGTTCATCCGGCGAAACACGGTCGTGCCGCCGCGTACGACCTGTTCGCACAGCGGCCGGCCGATCCAGTACGCCAGCTCGGCCAGCGAGCCGACCGACCAGACGGCGAAGTCGGCCTGGCGACCGACCTCGAGCGCGCCGTGGCGATCCGCGCGGCCAAGCGCCGCGGCCGCATGGCACGTGACGCCCTGCAGCACCTCGGGCACCGTCATGCGGAACAGCGTGCAGCCCATGTTCAACGTCAGCAGCAGCGATTCGAGCGGCGACGTCCCCGGGTTGTGATCGGTCGCGAGCGCGATCGGCACGCCGTGCTTGCGCAGCAGGTCGATCGGCGGCAGTTGCGTTTCGCGGATGAAGTAGTACGCGCCGGGCAGCAGCACGGCGACCGTGCCGGCCGCCTTCATCGCCTCGATGCCGGCTTCGTCGAGAAATTCGAGGTGATCGGCGGACAGCGCGCGGTAACGCGCGGCGAGCGCCGTCCCGCCCGCATTCGACAGTTGCTCCGCATGCAGCTTCACCGGCAGCCCGCGCCGCGTCGCGGCCTCGAACACGCGCTCGGTTTGCGCGAGCGAAAAGCCGATGCGTTCGCAGAACACGTCGACCGCGTCGACGAGCCCTTCGTCGGCCAGCGTCGGCAGCATGCGGTCGCACACTTCGTCGATGTACGCATCCGCGCGCCCCGCATATTCGGGCGGCAATGCGTGCGCGCCGAGGAAGGTCGTATGGACGGTGACCGGGAAGCGTTCGCCGAGCTGGCGCGCGACGCGCAGCATCTTGCGCTCGCTCGCGAGGTCGAGCCCGTAGCCGGACTTGATCTCGATCGCGGTCACGCCTTCGGCGAGCAGCGGCTGCAGGCGCGCGGCGGCCTGCACGAACAGCGTCGTCTCGTCGGCCGCGCGCGTCGCGCGCACCGTCGACACGATCCCGCCGCCCTGCCGCGCGATTTCCTCGTAGCTGACGCCCGCGAGGCGCTGCGCGAACTCGTCGGCACGCGTGCCGCCGTACACGAGATGCGTATGGCAGTCGACGAGGCCCGGCGTCACCCACGCGCCGTGCAGGTCCTCGCGCCGCCAGTGCGCATAACCGTGCGGCAGCGCGGACAGCGCGCCGAGCCACGCGATCGTGCCGGTTTCGTCGACGGCGATCGCCGCGTCGTCGATCGTCTCGTCGGGATGGCCGTGCGGACACAGCCTCAGGTGATGCCAGACAGTCGGTTTCATGCGTTCAGTCTCGTTCGCCGACGGCAAGCGAGACGGCGAGCAGCGCGCCGCCTCCGCTCACGACGACGTCAAACGCACGCCGCGGCCCGTCGAGCCGCAACGTGTCCATGTCTTGCAGCGCGTAGTGCGTGCCGTCGAGGTCGACGCCCACCGCACCGGCCGCGCAAAACAGCAGCACGGTATCGGCCGGCGCAAGGCGGTGAGCCCCCGCGCGCCACACGTCGAGCGTGCCACGCGCGGCCGAACGGCGCGTCATCAGGTTGAAGTCGCGCGTCGCGCCGTCGTGCAGCGTCGCGTCGATCGCCGTCTCGCCCGCGAAATCCGCACGGGCCAGCGGTGCGTCGAGCACGTGCCGCGGGCCGCCCGCCTCGGCGAGCGTCATGCCCGCGCCGGACAGCAGCACGAGCGTGCGGTCGATCCCGTCGAAACGCGAGAACGGGCCGGCCGTGCCGACGTCCGCGACGCTCACGCGCCACGCGAACGCATCGAGTGCCGCGCCGGGCGGAAACGCGCCGATCTCGCGCGTCACGCCGCCGCCGTTCTTCCACGGCGACGCAACGAGATCCGCCGCGCGGATCATCGTTGCGTGCAGCGGCGCCTGGTCGAGCGCCGTCATGCTCAGCGGCCGAGCATCGGCAGCTTCAGGCCGGCTTCGCGAGCCGTCTGCTGCGCGAGTTCGTAGCCGGCATCCGCATGGCGCATCACACCCGTGGCCGGATCGTTCAGCAGCACGCGGCCGAGACGCTCGTGCGCGTCGGCGGTGCCGTCGGCGACGATCACGACGCCCGAGTGCTGCGAGAAGCCCATTCCGACGCCGCCGCCATGGTGCAGCGACACCCACGATGCACCGCCCGCGGTATTCAGCAGCGCGTTCAGCAACGGCCAGTCGCTGACGGCGTCCGAACCGTCCTTCATCGATTCCGTCTCGCGGTTCGGGCTCGCGACCGAACCGGTGTCGAGGTGGTCGCGGCCGATCACGATCGGCGCCTTCAGTTCGCCGTTCTTCACCATCTCGTTGAACGCCTGGCCGAGGCGGTAGCGATCCTTCACGCCGACCCAGCAGATCCGCGCCGGCAGGCCCTGGAACGCGATGCGCTCACGCGCCATGTCGAGCCAGTTGTGCAGGTGCGGATCGTCGGGGATCAGCTCCTTCACCTTCTGGTCGGTCTTGTAGATGTCTTCCGGATCGCCGGACAGCGCGACCCAGCGGAACGGGCCCTTGCCCTCGCAGAACAGCGGGCGGATGTACGCCGGCACGAAGCCCGGGAAGTCGAACGCGTTCTCGACGCCCATTTCCAGCGCCATCTGGCGGATGTTGTTGCCGTAGTCGAGCGTCGCCGCGCCGCGTTCCTGCAGCGCCAGCATCGCGCGCACCTGGACGGCCATCGACTGCTTCGCGACCTTCACGATGCTCTGCGGATCGACCTTCTGCGCTTCGCGCCATTGCGCGACGGTCCAGCCTTGCGGCAGGTAACCGTTGATCGGGTCGTGCGCGCTCGTCTGGTCGGTCACGCAGTCCGGCGTGATGCCGCGCTTGACGAGTTCCGGGAACACGTCGGCCGCGTTTCCGAGCAGGCCGATCGACACCGGCTTGCCGGTGCGCTTCGCTTCGTCGATCATGGCGAGCGCTTCGTCGAGCGTCGTCGCCTTCTTGTCGACGTAGCGGGTCTTCAGGCGGAAGTCGATACGCGTCTCGTCGCATTCGACCGCGATCATCGAGAAGCCGGCCATCGTCGCGGCGAGCGGCTGCGCGCCGCCCATCCCGCCCAGGCCGCCCGTCAGGATCCAGCGGCCCGACGGATCGCCGTTGAAGTGCTGGTTCGCGACCGAGAAGAAGGTTTCATAGGTGCCTTGCACGATGCCCTGGCTGCCGATGTAGATCCAGCTGCCGGCCGTCATCTGGCCGTACATCATCAGGCCCTTGCGGTCGAGCTCGTGGAAGTGATCCCAGTTCGCCCAGTGCGGCACCAGGTTCGAGTTCGCGAGCAGCACGCGCGGCGCATCCTTGTGGGTGCGGAACACGCCGACCGGCTTGCCCGACTGGATCAGCAGCGTTTCGTTTTCCTCGAGATCCTTCAGCGACGCGAGGATCTGGTCGTAGCATTCCCAGTTGCGCGCAGCACGCCCGATGCCGCCGTACACGACGAGCGCATGCGGATGCTCGGCGACTTCCGGGTCGAGGTTGTTCTGGATCATCCGGTAGGCCGCTTCGGCCAGCCAGGTCTTGCAGGTCTTCTCGCTGCCGCGCGGCGCGCGGATCGTGCGCGTCGGATCGAGACGGGGATCGATGTGTTTCGGATGGTTCATGACGACTGCTCCCGAAGGAAAATGACTATCAAATAGGAATCAGAAATGCCCGGTGAAGCGATAACGGCTGCCGGGATGCCACAGATTCGCCACCGAGGCGACGACGCCCTGCGACCAGGTGCGCCGATGTAAAACCAGACACGGCTCGACGTCGTCCATCCGCAGCTGCTCGCGCCGCTCCGGCGCCGGGGCCGCCGCTTCGATCCGGTACTCGACGCGCTGCAGCGGCGCCGCGCGCATCAGGTACAGGTTCGGCGTCGTGTTCGTGAAATCCTGCTCGGCGTAATCCGGCGCGACCGCCGGATTCACCCATCGTTCTTCGAGCTGCACCGGCTCGTCGTTCTCGAAGTGCAGCACCTGCGAATGAAACAGCTTGGTGCGCACGGCCACCTGCATCTCGTCGGCGAGGGCATCGTCGGCGCGGATCGTGTCGAGCCCGAGCACGCTGGCGCGGTACGCATGCCCGCGCGCGCCGACTTCCTCGGAGATGCTGCGGATCGCGACCAGCGTCGACTCGTACTTCGGCCGCGCGACGTAGGTGCCCGCGCCCTTCATGCGCGTGAGCACCTGCTCGGCCGTCAACTCGCGCAGCGCGCGGTTGACGGTCATGCGCGCCACCTTGAACTCGCGCGCCAGCTCGTTCTCGGACGGCACCTGGTCGCCCTCCTCCCACTCGCCGGCATGGATGCGGGCCAGGATGAAATCCTTGATCTCCTGGTAGACCGGCGCACTCATCGGCTTACTGTTCCGATGCGAACGAGAACGGCGCGACCTTCGCGAACGCGCGCTCGCCGACCAGCTTCGCGATCACCGCGATGTCCGGTGCGAAGTAGTGGTCGAGTTCGTAGTGCGCGACCTGGCTGCGGATCGTCTCCATCACCGGCGCGAGCTTCGGGCTCGTGTGGTACGGCGCGCGCAGGTCGACGCCCTGCGCGGCGGCCAGCAGTTCGATCGCGAGGATGTGCTTCGTGTTGTCCGCGATGTCGGCGAGCTTGCGCGCGGCGAACGTCGCCATCGACACGTGGTCTTCCTGGTTCGCCGAGGTCGGCAGCGAGTCGACCGACGCCGGGTGCGCGAGCGTCTTGTTTTCCGATGCGAGCGCGGCTGCCGTCACGTGAGCGATCATGAAGCCGGAGTTCACGCCGCCGTCCTTCACGAGGAACGGGGGCAGGCCCGACAGCGTCGCGTCGATCAGCAGCGCGATGCGGCGTTCGGCCAGCGCACCGATTTCCGATGCGGCGAGCGCGAGGTTGTCGGCCGCGAACGCGACGGGCTCCGCGTGGAAGTTGCCGCCCGACAGCACTTCGCCGGTGTCCGGGAAGATCAGCGGGTTGTCCGACACGGCATTCGCTTCGACCAGCAGCACGTCGGCCGCATGACGCATCTGGTCCAGGCACGCGCCCATCACCTGCGGCTGGCAGCGCAGGCTGTACGGGTCCTGCACCTTGTCGCAGTCGCGGTGCGACTGGTTGATCGGCGAGCCTTCGAGCAGTTCGCGGTACGACGCGGCCGCGTCGATCTGGCCTTGATGGCCGCGCAGTTCGTGGATGCGTGCGTCGAACGGCTTCACCGAGCCGGCTGCCGCGTCGACCGACAGCGCGCCGGCGACGAGCGCGGTGCGGTACAGGTCTTCGATCGCGAACATGTTGTCGAGCGCCAGCGCGGTCGATGCCTGCGTGCCGTTCAGGAGCGCCAGGCCTTCCTTCGCCTGCAGCGTCAGCGGCGCGAGGCCCGCGACGCGCAGACCGTCGAGGGCGCTCGCCCGTTCGCCGCGGATGAACACTTCGCCGACGCCGAGCAGCACGGCCGACATGTGCGCGAGCGGTGCGAGGTCGCCCGACGCGCCGACCGAGCCCTTCACCGGGATCAGCGGCAGCACGTCGGCGTTGAACAGCGTGATCAGCGCGTCCATTACTTCGCGACGGATGCCCGAGTGGCCGCGGCCGAGGCTCGACAGCTTCAGCGCCATCAACAGGCGCACCGACGAACGCGCCATCGGCTCGCCGACGCCGACCGCGTGCGACAGCACGAGGTTCTTCTGCAGCAGTTCGAGCTGGTCGTGCGGGATGTGGGTGCTGGCCAGGCGACCGAAGCCCGTGTTGATGCCGTAGGCCGGCTCGCCCTTCGCGGCGATGTCGGCGACGGCCTTCGCGCCGGCGTCGATCTTCGCGAAGCTCGCCGGATCGAGCTTCAGTTGCACGGATTCGCGTGCGATCTGGCGCAGTTGCGGGAGGGTCAGATGGCCGGGGGTCAACGTAATCATGTGAGCAATCCTGTCTAGACAAGTTCGGAATGGATTGAAGTGTAGCCACGTCAACTTGTCTAGACAACCCGTTTTTCACCGAATTCGACTCGGGAGTTTCCCTGATGTCCGGCGCGGCCCGCCCGGCCGGCCGGCGACGCACGGGGCTTAACATGTGTTGCAATTATTTTGTTTTTGGCAACATACGGATCACCACTCGCCCCGGAGACCGTCATGCCCTTCCCGTCCCGATTCGCCGCCCGCCTCGGCCGCTCCCTGCTCGTCGCCGCATGCGTGCTCGCGTGCGGCGCATCCGTCGCCGCGGAACCGCTGTCCGGCACGCTCGAGAAGATCCGGCAGGCCAACCTGATTTCGATCGGTCATCGCGAAACGTCGGTGCCGTTCTCCTACGTCGATGCGGGCGGCAAGGTCATCGGCTTCTCGCAGGACCTGTGCGAGCGCGTGATCGCCGCGGTGAAGGCGCGCACCGGCAAGCCCGACCTGCAGGTGCGCTTCATTCCGGTCACGTCGCAGAACCGCATTCCGCTCGTGCAGAACGGCACCGTCGATCTCGAATGCGGCGTGACGACCAACCTCGCCGCACGCCATGCGCAGGTCGCGTTCTCGACCACCTTCTTCGTCGCGACGACGCGCCTGCTCACCCGCACCACGTCGGGCATCCGCGACTTCCCCGATCTGGCCGGCAAGACGGTCGTGACGAACCAGGGCACGACGTCCGAACGCCTGCTGCGCAAGATGAACGAGGAAAAGAAGATGAACATGCAGATCATCAGCGCGAAGGACTACGGCGAAGGGCGCCTCACGCTCGAATCGGGCCGCGCGGCCGCGTACATGATGGACGACGTGCTGCTCGCGGGCGTGCGCCAGCTCGCCGCGAAACCGGCCGACTGGCGGCTCGTCGGCACGCCGCAATCGTCGGAAGCCTACGGGTTCATGCTGCGCAAGGACGATCCGCAGTTCAAGGCGCTCGTCGACGGCGTGCTCGTGCAGTTGATGAAAAGCGGCGAGATCGACGCGCTGTACGACAAATGGTTCATGAAGCCGGTGCCGCCGAAGGGGCTGTCGTTCGACTTCCCGATGAGCGACGTGATCAAGGCGCGCTATGCGGCGCCGAACGACGCGCCGCTCGAGTAAGCGCCGCGCGTCGACTCCGGCTTACGCGCGCGTCCACGCGACGCATGCCGCGTAGCCGGGCGCCGCGTCGAGCCACGCCGCGTCGAACGCCGCGACGCCGGCAGCAGGCGCGGCCGGCTCGACGATCGTCGTCGCGGGCGTCGTGGCGTCGCGCGGCGGCACGACCGCGAACGCGCGCAGCCCGCCGACGATGCCGGTGCCGAGCGCCTTGAGCAGCGCCTCCTTCGCGGACCACACCCGCATGAATTCGCGCTCGCGCGTGCCGCCCGGCAGGTTGTCGAGATACGTGACCTCCGCGGGGGCGCACACTTCGCGCGTCAGCGCGCGCCAGTCGGCCGCGCGGTTGCAGCCCTCGATATCGACGCCGACGCGGCCTGCCGGCGCCCACGCGATCAGCGCATGATCGCCTGCGTGCGATACGTTGAAGTCGAGCGACGCGCGATGCGCGCGGTCCAGCGACGGCCGCCCCGATGCGTCGACGACGATCGCGACCGCTCGTGGTGCGATGCCGAGCGCCGCGCCGAGCACGTCGCGCAGTGCGGCGCGCGTCGCGGCGCTGCGTACCGCATCCTCGTGCCGCAGGAAGCGCGCGGCGCGTGCGCGCTCGTCGCCGCTCAGCGCCGCATACGCGGGCGACGCGAGCGGCACGCGCCAGTCGAAATCGACGCGCGCGATCCGCACGCCGGCGCGCGCCGCGGCGGGCGGCACATCGAGTGCGTGCACGCGCCACGCGCGGGGCGCTTCAACGGGAGAAGCGGAATCGGACGGAATGGACATCGGCGCGCGGCAGCCTGTGCTGTGAAACGAAACGTCCGATGTTAATCGATCGCGGCCGCCCGAGGCCGCCGCGACACGATCGGGAATTGAACGGGGGCGGCGTGACGCGTTCGTGTCTGCCCCCGATCACCCGTTCGCGGCCCTACCCGGCACGCCGCTCCCCGTCACTCGTCCACGCGAAGCCGGATGCAGCGCATGCACGGCGCCCGGCGCGTCGGCGGGCAGCACGCCGTGTTGCAGCCAGTACAGCGCGACGGGCCACAGCGTATCGGTGAAGCGGCTGTGGAAAAACGCGAAATGGCCGATCGCGTCGACGCCGATGTCGGCCGGCGCGATCCGCAGATGCGTGACGTTGCTGCCCGTGTAATAGCCGACCAGCCTCTCGATCGCGTCGACCGTGCCGAACGCGTCGTCGTCGAGGCCGATCGCGAGCATCGGCGCCGACAGCCCCGCGAAGCGGGCCGGCAACGCGGCGCGGCTCGCGCCGCTGTCGTCGAGCTCGCGGCCGATGTAGCCGTCCTCGAAACGCGGCTGCGAACGCGCCCACGACAGCGCGATACCGCGCGGCGTGTCCTCCATCCAGCCGAGCCGCTTCGCGGGCACGTAGCCGAACACGGCCGCGAGCGCCGGCATCGCGACATGCCACTTCCACCACATGCGGCGCCGCTCGGCCGGCAGGTAATCGCGCCAGTACGCATACTGCGCGCCGACGGTCACCGCATGCCGCACATGCACGTTCGATGGCGCGAGGCCGAGCACGCAGCCGCCGATGCTGTGCGCGACCACATCGAGCGGCTGGCCCGGAAACGCGTCGCGCGCGTAGTGCAGCGCGGCCTCGCAATCGAGCCGCCCCCAGTCGAGCCAGTTCGCGCGCAGCTTCGCAAGCTGCGCCGGGCGCGACCCGCCGATGCCGCGATAGTCGTAGACGAGCACGTCGCGCCCTTGCGCGAACAGCCAGGCCGCGAAGCGGAAGTAGTAGTCGCAGCGCACCGACGTCGCGCAATTGATCACCGTGACCGGCCGCACGGCGCCGCCGCCCCGATGGCGCCAGACGTGGCCGCGCAATGCGTAACCGTCGGCTGCGCGCAGCGTCACGGGCTCGGGCGGCAACGCCCCCGCCGCGCGACTGCCCTGCGCCGCCGCCCCGCCTGCTTCGTTCGAAATCGTCATCGTGTCTCCTGTCGACCTCAGTTAGCGCTTTGGCGCTTACTGAAGTCCCATGCATGGCTGTCGGTCCGAGTGAGCGCTTCAGCGCCGATTCGGACCCGATGCATCGCGGTCGGCCCGGTGGGCGCTTCGGCGCCTGCTCGGCCCCTTCATTCGCGATCAACCGGCCTCCATTGAACTTGACGCGTGCCGCGTTCTCAACCAATCTTGCTGCTCCGTTCGCATGAGTCACGCGCATGTCAACGCCACTCGTCCGTCTCCCGTCGCTCGATCTCGTCCGCGGTTTCGTCGCCGTCGGCCGCCGCATGAGCATCACGCTCGCCGCGCAGGACCTGTGCGTCACGCAGTCGGCGGTCAGCCGTCAGATCCATGCGCTCGAAGCGCATCTCGGCGTCGCGCTGCTGCAGCGCGGCTACCGGAAGATCGCGTTCACGCCGGAAGGCGAGCGACTGTTCCGCGTCGCCGATGCCGCGCTGCACGGCCTGCAGGACACCGTCGCGTCGCTCGCCGCCGCGCGCGAGCGTCAGCCCGTGACGATCACCGCCAGCATCGGCGTCACCGCGCTGTGGCTGCTGCCGCGGCTCGGGCGACTGCAGGCGCGGTTGCCCGGGATCGACCTGCGCGTCGCCGCGAACGACAAGGTACTCGATTTGCGCGCCGAAGGCATCGACCTCGGCATCCGCTACTGCCCGCGCGAGCGCGCGCCGGCCGGCGCGCTGCGCCTGTTCGACGAGATCGTCGTGCCGGTCGCGCACCCCGCGCTCGCCGCGCGGCCGGTCACGAGCGCGGCCGCGATCGCCGATCACGTGCTGCTCGAATTCGACGGGCCGCCGCAACCGCAACTGCAGTGGCACGCGCATCTGCATGCGGCCGGGCTCGACGACGCGCGCCCGAAAGGCGTGCTGCGCTTCAACCAGTACGACCAGGTGATCCAGGCCGCGATCGCCGGCCAGGGCATCGCGCTCGGCCGGCTCGCGCTGGTCGCGCCGATGCTCGCCGACGGCCGGCTCGCGGTGCTCGGGCCGCACACGCAGACGCTGTCGGAAACGTACGGCTACTGGCTGTTCCAGCACGATCCGGCCCCGCGCCGCGAAGTCGCCGACGTGCGCGACTGGATGCTCGCCGAAGCGGCCGAATGCGACGCGGCGATGCACGCGCACGATACGACGTCGGCCTGAGCCGGCCGCGCGGAGACCCGTGCGGGCAGGCAAGCGCGCCCTCGCATTCCCGCTGCGCATGCGAACCTGACCGAATGATCGCTTGAGCGACGGCAGCCGCGATCGTCTAATCGGATCGAGCGCGGCCGTTTCGCCGCGCGCCTTCATCCGGAGACACGCATGACCCCGATCGAGCAGGAAGTCCGGCGCCGCTGGCTGCCCGTGCTGGCAGGCGGCCTGATCATGGGCGCCGCGCTCGGCATCCGTCACGTGCAGGGCCTGTTCCTCGCGCCCGTGTCGCTCGACCACGGCTGGTCGCGCGAAGCGTTCGGGCTGGCGCTGGCGCTGCAGAACCTGATCTGGGGCGTCGCGCAGCCGTTCACCGGGATGGTGGCCGACCGCTTCGGCTCGGTGCGCGTGATCGTCGCCGGCATGCTGCTGTACGCGGCCGGGCTCGTCACGATGGCGCACGCGGCCACGACCGGCCTGTTCACGGTCGGCGCCGGCCTCGTGATCGGCATCGCGCTGTCGGGCTCGGCGTTCGCGTCGATCTACGGCGCGCTGAGCCGCCTGTTTCCACCCGACCGGCGCGGCTGGGCGCTCGGTGTCGCCGGCGCGATCGGCGGGCTCGGCCAGTTCTGCATGGTGCCCGTCGCGCAGGCACTGATCGGCGGCATCGGCTGGCGCCACGCGTTCATCGCGCTGGCGCTCGTCGCCGCGCTGCTCGCGCCGCTCGCGGTGCTGCTGCGCGACCGGCCCGCGCAGGTGGTCAGCGCCGCCGCCGGCCCCGACCAGTCGATCGGCGAAGCCGTGCGCGAGGCGTTCGCGCATCGCGGCTTCTGGCTGCTGAACGCGGGCTTCTTCGCGTGCGGCTTCCAGCTCGCGTTCATCGCGACGCACCTGCCCGCGTACCTGCTCGACCACGGGCTGCCGGCGCGCCACGCGAGCGTCGCGCTCGCGCTGATCGCGCTGACCAACGTGGCCGGCACCTACGCGTGCGGCCATCTCGGCGGGCTGCTGCGGCGCAAGTACGTGCTGTCGGTGCTGTATCTCGTGCGCGCGCTCGCGATGGCCGCGTTCGTCGCCGTGCCGCTGTCGCCCGCGAGCGTCTACGTGTTCGCGGCCGTGATGGGGTTCACGTGGCTCGGCACGGTGCCGCTGACGAACGGCGTGATCTCGCAGGTGTTCGGCGTGCGCTACATCGCGACGCTGTTCGGCTTCGTGTTCTTCGGACACCAGCTCGGCAGCTTCTTCGGCGTGTGGCTCGGCGCGCTCGTGTACGACGCGACGCATTCGTACCTGCCGCTGTGGCTCGGCTCGATCGCGCTCGGCGTGCTCGCGGCGCTGCTGCACCTGCCGATCGACGACGCGCGCGTCGCCCGCCCGGCGTCGGGCCGCGCGGCATGGGCCTGATCCGTGCGGCCCTGACCGCCGGCACGCTCGCGTTCGTCGCGTGGTGCGGCGCGGCCTACTTCGGTTCCGACGTCGCCTACGCGCTGCTCGAGCACGTCGCGTTCTGCAATTGAGGCGGCGAACCGCGGCGTACGGTCAGCGGCGCTTCGGCAACGCGGTCAGCGCGTCCAGCGCACGGGCACGCGCGGCCGCGTGTTCGACGAGCGGCGCCGGATAGTCGATGCCGAGCCGGATGCCGGCCGCTTCGAGCGCCAGCGGCGACGCTTCCCACGGCGCATGGATCGACGCATCGTCGAGGCCGGCAAGCTCGGGCACCCAGCGCCGTACGTACGCGCCGTCCGGATCGAACTTCTGCCCCTGCGCGACCGGATTGAAGATGCGGAAATACGGCGCGGCATCGGCACCGCAGCCAGCCACCCACTGCCAGCTCGCCGCGTTGTTCGCGGGATCGGCGTCGACCAGCGTATCGCGGAACCATGCTTCGCCCGCGCGCCAGTCGATCAGCAGGTGCTTGATCAGGAACGACGCGACGACCATCCGCACGCGGTTGTGCATCCAGCCGGTCGTCCACAGCTCGCGCAGGCCCGCATCGACGAGCGGGTAGCCGGTCCGGCCGCGCTGCCATGCACGTAACGCGGCGGGATCGTCGCGCCACGGCATCGCATCGAATTGCGCGCGGAAGTTGTCGGTCGCGAGCGTCGGGAAGTGATACAGCAGCGTGTAGCTGAATTCGCGCCAGCCGAGCTCGCTCAGGAACTTGTCGGCATCGGCCGCGTATGCCGCGCCGCCCGCGCTCGCCGCGCCCTGCACCGCATGCCACACCTGCCTGGGCGACACGTTGCCGAAGCGCAGGAACGGCGACAGCCGGCTCGTCGCCGGGCGGTCGGGACGGTCGCGCGCATCCGCATAGCCGGCGAGCGATGTCGTGAGAAACGCATCGAGCTGTGCATGCGCACCGGCTTCGTCGGGCGCCGGCCACGCATCGCGCAGTCCGCCGGCCCAGTCCGGCGCATGCGGACGCAACGCGAGCGCGTCGAGCGCCAGCGCGCGGTCGCGCACGGCCTTCGGCCACGAATGAAACACGATCTGCCCGGGTGCCGGCAGCGGCGCGGCGACAGCGCGATCGCGGCGCGCCGCGCGCCAGTACGCGGTGAATACCTGATACGGGCCGCCACTGCCCGTCAGCACCTCCCACGGCTCGTTCAGCAGGCTGCCGTTGCTGCTCTCGACCGTCACGCCGCGCGCCTTGAGCGACGTCTTCAGCGCCGCGTCGGCGTCGCGCTGCGGCTGCGCATAGCGGCGGTTCCAGTACACGGCCGCCGCGCCCGTGTCGCGAACGAGTCGCTCGATCTCGCGCTGCGCGTCGCCGCGCAACAGCAGCAGGCGCCCGCCATGCCGCGCGAGCGCGGCGTCGAGCCCCGCCAGCGACCCGTGCAGCCACCAGCGCGCCGCCCCGCCGAGCGCGGGCCCGGCGCCGGCGCCCGTGTCGTCGACGAAGACGCACACGAGCGGCCGGCCGGATTCGACCGCACGCGTCAGCGCGGGCTGATCGGTCACGCGCAGATCGTCGCGGAACCAGACGATCGCGGGAGCAACGGACGACTGGGCGGGCACAGGCACCTCGATGACGAAAGCGAAAAGAGATGCGTATTGTCGCGGCTGCGCGACGCGGTGTCGACGCCGCCGACGGTCGGGCCAACCCTGCCGCCCCGCCGCGCCCGGTGAAACGCCTTAGTCCGTTCCGACGATTCTTCACCGTGCGCGCCGGCCTACGCTCGATGTCGGGTGCGCCGCGCGGCGCCGCACGTCGCCGGCCGCGACCGGCCCCGCCTGCTCCGCGCCGCACCCGTCGCGCGCGCCGGCCGATACCGGCGCGATTCCTTCCGACCGCTGCACCGCCTGAAGCCACGCGGGCGCGCAGCCTGATCCGATCCTCCGCCATGACCAAACCCTCGAATCTCGTCACCTCGATCACCGTCGACATCGATGCGCCGGCCGCCGTCGTCTGGGAAGTGCTGACCGACTTCCCGCGCTACGGCGAATGGAACACGTTCTGCATCGGCTTCGAAACGACCGGCAAACTCGGCGATTTCGTGCACATGCAGATTCGCATTCCGGGCACGGAGACCGTGATTCCCGTCGACGAAATCCTCGTCGCATACGAGCCCGAACGCCTGCTGTCGTGGGAGCAACGCCCGACCGACGACAACAAGGACGCCGCGCGCCGCGACCAGTACATCGACGCGACGGGCGCGGAGCGCTGCCGCTACTTCACGACCGACCAGTTCCTCGGCGTCAACGCGGACACGATCATGCAGCACCACGGCGCGTGGGTGAAACAGGGTTTCGATCAGTGCGCGCGCGACGTGAAGCGGCGCGCCGAAGCGCTGCATGCGGCACGCACGCGCAAAAGCAGCTGAGCGGGAGCGGTCGATGCCCGATCTGCACACGCTGTCCGATCATCACGACATCCGCGAGCGGGTCGTCCCGTATTCGAGCGCGATCGACTCGTGCGACTTCGATGCGCTCGACACGGTATTCACGCCCGACGCGGCGATCGACTGTCGCGCAATGGGCGGCATCGCCGGTCGCTATCCGGACGTGAAAGCGTGGCTGCGCACCGTGCTGCCGCGATTTCCGCGGTATCAGCATCTGGTCGGCAACCTGTCGATCCGGCTCGACGGCGACACCGCGCGCGGCCGCACGATCTGCTTCAATCCGATGGAAGTCGCGCTGCCGGACGGCGGCACGCAGGTGATGTTTCTCGGGCTGCGGTACGTCGACCGGTTCGTGCGTACCGCGCACGGCTCGCGCATCGCCGAGCGCGTCGAGGCGCGCTGCTACGGCCACAACGTGCCGGCCGCGCTCGCCGGGACGATCGGCTGATCCGGTCATGCTACGCGCGCCGTGCGATGGCTGCGCGACGCGCGCAGCGTCGATGCATTGCGTCGATCGCGGCGTCAGTCGAGCCGGAACGCGGCCTCGAAACGCTCGGCGAATGCGTCGAACTCGGCTTCCGGCAGATGGTTGATGCCGCCCGCGCGCTTGCGCCCGCCGCCCGTCGCGAAGCCGCGGCAGAACTCGTCCGCGCCGATCGGCCGGCCGTCGGGCACGCGCACGCTGACGACCAACCCGCCGTCCGCGCGCGGCGACAGCACCGCGAGCGCCGCATGCGGCGCATTGCGCATCCGCTCGTTCGCGAGCATGCCGGTCGCACGCCGCGCCCACGGGTGGTCGGGCATCCGGACCAGCGTCGCGCCCGGCACCTCGCGCAGCGGCGCGAGTGCGCACGCGCGCGCCATGTCGTCGCGGTAGCCGTCGCGCAACGCGGCGAACACGGCCGTCTCGCGCACGAACTCGAGCGGATCGGTGCACGGCAGCATCGCGTCCGCGAGCGCCGCCGGATCGAAATGCAGATCGCCGACGCACTCGCCGTACGCGTTGTAGTTCAGGTAGAGCCCGAGCTCGGCCAGCACGCAACGCTCGGCTTCGTCGACCCCATGCTCGCGCGCGAGTGCGTCGCCGAGCGCCGGCAGTTCGTCGCCGAACGCCGCGACGATCGCCCAGCGCACGTACCGGCCGCCGAGATAGCGATTCACGATCGCGCTCGTGCAGACGTCGGCTGCCGTGTCGATATGCGCGTCGAAGCGCGGATCGTCGGGCAGCGCGCCCGCGAAGTGATGGTCGAAATAACGGACCGTCGCGCCGTCACGCAGCAATCGCGCGCACGCGTCGCGGTTCTGGTCGTGCGATACGTCGAGCACGGTGACGAGGTCGCCCGCGCGCGCGTCGACGCGCTCGAGCAGCCCGATGTCGCGCTTCACGCCGGTCACGAGCGTGCCGGGCACGCGTTCCGCGAGCCGCAGTTGCTGAAGCGCGCACAGGCCGTCCGCGTCGCCGTTGAACGCGAAGACGTGTCGCGCGTACTGGTTGTCCTGCATGATCCGTGGCTCCATCGTCAAGGCATGAAATCGCCGCCGTTCGCGTCGAGCGTCGCGCCCGTCACCGCGTTCGCGTAGTCGGACGCGAGGAACAGCGCCGCACGCGCGCAATCGTCGTCGGTCGGCAGCTTCGCGAGCGCGATGTTCGACGCGATCGGCGCAACGATCTGCGCCTCCGTCATCCCGTAGTCGGCGGCCGCCTGCCGGAAATAGGTCTGCGTCGGCACGCCCCACATCCAGCCCATGTGGATGCTGTTCGCGCGAATGCCGTGCACGCCGAGTTCGCGCGCCAGGTATTTTGCCGCAACCGCGAGCGCGCCCTTCGATACAGCGTAGCCGCCCTCCCCTGCAAACGGCTTGCGGGTCGCCTGCGTGTTGATCATCACGATCGCGCCGCGCTGCTGCCGCTTCATGTGCGGCACGACTTCCTGCGTGAGCGCCATCGTACCGAACACGTTGGTCTCGAACACCGCGCGCCAGCCGTCGAGGTCGGCTTGCTCCACCGGCTCCGGAAACGTCCCATGCACGAACGCGCTGTTCACGAGCGCGTCGATCCGGCCGAAGCGCTCGACGGCCCGCGTCGCGAGCTGCCGGCATTGTGCCCGATCGGTGATGTCGGTCTGCACCTTCAGCACCGCGCAATCGACATCGAGTGCACGGATTCGCGCGTCGGCGTCGTCGAGCTTTTCCATCGTGCGCGCCGCGACCACCACGCCGCGTGCGCCCTCGCGCGCGGCTTCGACCGCGAGCTTCACGCCGAGTCCCGGCCCGATTCCGGAAATCACGACGATCTTGTCCTTCAGCAACATGGGTTGTCTCCTGGTTGTCGTTCGTCTTGCGTACGCGGCCGTCAGACGGCGGCCTGCAGGTGCCGCGCGCGATACGCGGCGAAGTCGTGCGCGAGTTGCGCGTCGGTGAAGCCGAAGCGGGCGATCGAATAGTCGTGCGCGGCGCGCTTGTCGCGGCCGTTGCGCGCGATCCAGTCGGCCATCGCCGCACGCTGCCGCGCATCGACCGACATGCCGGCGAACGCATACACGGCGTGCGCCACCCCCAGCGGATTCGACACGGTGTCCTCGAACCGCACGTCGAGAAACCGGTGGGCCGGCAGCGCATCGCGCGCCGCCATCGCCGCACCGATCGCGCGCGCCATCCCTGCGTTCCACTGCGCGCCGACGGCGAGCGGATCGGGATCGTCCGCGTACAGTTGCCACAGCGTGTGCGCCATGCTCGCCATCGACGGAATCGTCTGCGCCGGATCGCGGTGCGTGAGCACGACCTGCGCACGCGGAAACACGCGGCACAGCACGTCGAGCGCATGCAGGTGCTGCGGCGTTTTCAGCAGCCAGCGCTCGGCCGGCGCGACGCCGCGCCGCGCCTTCTGCCACTGCAGGAACTGCAGCATCCGTTTCAGGTACGTGTAGACCGGCGTGAGATCCTGCCGCGCGAGCCAGGCCGTATAGCGCGGCACGTTCGCGTACGAATCCATCGCGCACACGAACGAATGCTCCATCAGCATGAATTCCTCGTCGGCGAGCATCGCGTCGAGCGGATGGATCGTCAGGATCTGCGGGATGCAGTCGATCATCGTCGCGACCTCGGCCTGCGCGCGCGCGATGCGCACGGCCGGCGCGTCGAGCGTCTCGCCGGCAAGCGGCGCCGGGTAGCGCGTTTCCCACCACGCGGCCGAATGAAAGCGCGGGTCGACGGCCAGTAGCCGCTGCAGCAGCGTCGTGCCCGTACGCGGCAGGCCGACGATCACGAGCGGATCGTCGATTGCAATGTCCGCGATCTCCGGATGGCGCCGGAAGTAATCCTCGACGACGAGCCGGTTCACGAGCTGGCCGACGAGCTTTTCGCGCATCATCGCCGCGCCGCGCGCGGACAGCGCCGCTTCGTCGATCAGCGACGCGCACATCACGTCGAGCGCGTCGCGATACGGCCCGTCGCCGAACGCGGTGAGCCCGCCCGTGCGCGACACGGCCTCGGCCATCAAGCCGTCGGGGGCGAGCAGCGTGCGAGCCTGGTCGAGCGGCGCGTTCATGCGGCCTCCTTCAGCGCGGCGAGCTTCACGACGCGCGTGCGCGGATGCACCGGTTGCGCGGCGCCCACCCAGCGCCAGCAGATCGTGCCGGTGCGATGCCCGGCGGTATCGAGCCAGTTCGCGCTGCCCGGCCGCGTGGCCGCGACGATCACCGTCACCCCGCCGTCCGCATTGGGCCGAGCGCTGTGCTTGTTCACGCAGATGTCGAAGTGCCGATAGTCGAGCGACTCCATCCAGTAGTTGTTGAGCTGCACGTTCCAGAAATCGCAGTCCGGCACGGTATCGACGTCGATCACGAGCGCCTCGTCGGCGGCGAGCGACCAGCACGAGTGGTAGTAGTAGATGTTCGGATCGCCGCCGACCGACTGGCACAGCGCCTGGTCGGCGGGCGGCAGCGCGTTCACGTGCGGCCGATAGCTCGCCGCCCAGTCCGCGAACAGCTTCGACGTCTGCTCGACGAACTGCGCGGCGCGCATCAGGCCGCCCTGCAGCGCGAGCGGATCGAGCGGCGCGGGGCGCGCCTGCGCATCGATGCGTTCGATCTTCAGTTGCGCGGGCGTCTCCGTGCGCCGGTCGAGGAAGGTCTGGCGCACCAGCAGCGCGTTGGTGTCCGGCTCCATCCGCACCCAGTTGCCCGCGCGCCGCGTCGCGCTCAACACGATCTCGACGCTGCCGTCCGGCGCGATCTCGAGCTGCTTCGCGTCGAGAAAGCCTGTCTGCAGCATCTTGCCGTCGGTCTCGTAGCCGCCCTTCTGCGTGCCGAAGCTCAGGTATGCGACCGTGCCGCGCCGTCCCGTCACGCGGTATTCGCAGCGGCCGTCGACGCGCGCGTACTGGTACAGGTTGTCGGGGTTGTCGGCGCCGATCTTCGCGGTCTCGTGGGACGGCGAGAAGAAGCCCGGCCACGCGCCGTCTGCGAACTCGACGTGCATTTCCAGCGCGATGCGCATCAGTCGGCTCAGGTAGCGGAAGCCTTCCGCACGCGTGAGCGGATCGTCCGGCGCGTCGGTGCGCAGGATCTGTTCTCCGCTGCGTTTCAGGGTGTCGCAGAAATCGGCCCAGGTCTGGCCCGAAAGCAATTGCGTGGCGCGTGTGTCATCCGTCATGTGTCGTCTCCGCCGATGGTCGAGCGCTCACCTTAAGCGGCGCCGCCGCGCGCCACTTCGTCCGGGTGGACTAAGGAAAGATCCGCTCCACGGCCGCGTGCCGGTTTAGTCCACCCGGACGAAGAGCGGCATGCCGCCCGCTCGATACCGTTGGCGTCATGCCCGCAACGCCGCACATGTCGCGCGGCGCCGGCATGAAACAAGGAGACGAACGATGTTGACCCACCTGGAGCGGCTGGAGGCCGAAAGCATCCACATCATGCGCGAGGTCGTGGCCGAGAGCGAGAACCCGGTGATGCTGTATTCGATCGGCAAGGACAGCTCGGTCATGCTGCATCTCGCGATGAAGGCGTTCTACCCGGCGAAGCCGCCCTTTCCGCTACTGCATGTCGATACGACGTGGAAATTCCGCGAGATGATCGCGTTTCGCGACGAGACGGCCGCGCGCCTCGGCCTCGACCTGCGCGTGCACGTCAACCCCGACGGCATCGCGAACGGCATCAATCCGTTCACGCACGGCTCGGCCGTGCACACCGACGTGTGGAAGACGCAAGGGCTCAAGCAGGCGCTCGATCACTACGGTTTCGACGCCGCGTTCGGCGGCGCACGCCGCGACGAGGAGAAATCGCGCGCGAAGGAGCGCATCGTGTCGCTGCGTTCGGACCAGCACCGCTGGGACCCGAAGCGCCAGCGCCCCGAGCTCTGGTCGCTGTACAACGCGCGCAAGCGCAAGGGCGAAAGCCTGCGCGTGTTCCCGATCTCGAACTGGACCGAGCTCGATATCTGGCAGTACATCCGGCTTCACGACATCCCGATCGTGCCGCTCTACTTCGCGAAGGAACGGCCCGTCGTCGAACGCGACGGCGCGCTGATCATGGTCGACGACGAACGCCTGCCGCTGCGTGACGGCGAAGTGCCGCGGATGCGCAACGTGCGCTTTCGCACGCTCGGCTGCTATCCGCTCACCGGCGCGATCGACAGCGACGCGACGACGCTCGACGACATCCTGCGGGAGATGCGCGACACGCGGACGTCCGAACGCCAGGGACGGCTGATCGACAGCGATTCGGCCGGTTCGATGGAAAAGAAGAAACAGGAGGGATATTTCTGATGGCACACGTACTCGCCGCGCCCGAGGCGCCCCCTATCCACGCCGACGAGACGCGAACGAAGGACCTGCTGCGTTTCATCACCTGCGGCAGCGTCGACGACGGCAAGAGCACGCTGATCGGCCGCCTGCTCTACGAATCGCACATGCTGTTCGACGACCAGCTCACGCAGCTCGAAGCCGATTCGAAGAAGGTCGGCACGCAGGGCGGCGAACTCGATTTCGCGCTGCTCGTCGACGGCCTGTCGGCCGAACGCGAGCAAGGCATCACGATCGACGTCGCGTACCGCTTCTTCGCGACCGCGCGGCGCAAGTTCATCGTCGCCGATACGCCCGGCCACGAACAGTACACGCGCAACATGATCACCGGCGCGTCGACCGCCGATCTCGCGGTGATCCTGATCGACGCGCGCAAGGGCGTGCTCACGCAGACGCGCCGTCACAGCCATCTCGTCGCGCTGATCGGCATCAAGCGCGTCGTGCTCGCGATCAACAAGATGGACCTGGTCGACTACGACCGGGCCGTGTTCGAGCGTATCGATGCGGACTACCGCGCGTTCGCGGCCGAGCTCGGGTTCGCCGAGATCGTCAGCATTCCGATGTCCGCGCTGCGCGGCGACAACGTGATCGCGCCGAGCGCACGGATGCCGTGGTACGCGGGCCCGCCGCTGATGCAGCATCTCGACCGCCTGCCGCTCGCCGCGCGCGTGACGCACGACGAACCGTTCCGGCTGCCGGTGCAATGGGTCAACCGTCCGCACCTGAATTTCCGCGGCTACGCGGGCAGCATCGCGTCGGGCGAGATTCGCGTCGGCGAACGCGTGCGCGTGCTGCCGTCCGGCAAGGAAAGCCGCGTCGCGTCGGTGATCACGCCGGCCGGCGAAGCCGGCATCGCCCGCGCCGGCGAAGCGGTGACGCTCACGCTCGCCGACGAAATCGACATCAGCCGCGGCGACCTGATCGCGCGTGCGGACGCGCCGCCGGAAGTCGCCGACCAGTTCGAGGCGACGCTCGTGTGGATGCACGACGAGCCGCTGCTGCCCGGCCGCCCGTATCTCGTGAAGCTCGGTACGCAGACGGTCGGCGCGACCTGCGCGACGCCGAAGTACAAGATCGACGTGAACACGCGCGAGCATCTCGCCGCGCGCACGCTCGCGCTGAACGAGATCGGCGTGTGCAACCTGAGCTTCGACCGGCCCGTCGCGTTCGATCCGTACGACCGGAACCGTCATACGGGCGGCTTCATCGTGATCGACCGCTTCAGCAACGACACGGTCGGCGCCGGGATGCTGCACTTCGCGCTGCGCCGCGCGCACAACGTGCACTGGCAGGCCGTCGACGTCGATCGCGACGCGCGCGCGCGGCAGAAGGCGCAGACGCCGCGCATCGTGTGGCTGACGGGGCTGTCGGGCGCCGGCAAGTCGACGATCGCGAACCTCGTCGAGCAACGGCTGCACGCGCTCGGCAAGCATACGTACCTGCTCGACGGCGACAACGTGCGGCACGGCCTCAACCGCGATCTCGGCTTCACCGAGGCCGACCGCGTGGAGAACATCCGGCGCGTCGCCGAAGTCGCGCGGCTGATGCTCGACGCGGGGCTCATCACGCTCGTGTCGTTCATCTCGCCGTTCCGCGCCGAGCGCGACATGGCGCGCGCGCTGGCGGGCCCGGACGAATTCGTCGAAGTGTTCGTCGACACGCCGCTCGCGGTCGCGGAGGAGCGCGATCCGAAGGGCTTGTACAAGAAGGCGCGGCGCGGCGAGCTGAAGCACTTCACCGGCATCGATTCGCCGTACGAGCCGCCCGTGCAGCCGGAGTTGCGTGTCGACACGGTGACCGAGTCGCCGGAGGTCGCGGCGGATCGCATCGTCACGTACCTGCTGCGCGAACGCGCGGCGTAAGCGGCGCCCGCCTGCCCGCGTCGCCTACTCCGTTCGGATGACGCGCGCGGCAGGCGGGCCGCTATGCTGGTTCGGAATCCTTCATCCGGACCAGGAGAACACGAGCATGCGGATCGCGCTGGCGCCCGGCGACACGGCCGCGCACGATGGTTTCGACGACGCGGCATGGAGCGCGCGCGAGCTCAGCGCATGGCTCGGGCTCGTCTATCAGGGTCCGTCTGAAACCACGCCGTGGGCCGGCTTTCTCGAAGCGGTTCGCGTGCGACTCGATGCGAGCTTCACGACGCTCGTGCTGCGCAATCCGGGCGGCGCGCGACACGGGCTGATCATCAACGCGTCCGCACACGGCCCGCTGCTGCCCGGCGAACCGTCGTACAGCGAGCAGTTCTATGCGCTGTGCCCGTTTCTCGACCACCCGCCCGGCCAGGTGTTCACGGCCGACCGCCTGTTCGGCGACGCCGCGTGGCGCGCGCACGATTTCTACCGGCAATACCTGCAGCCGCTCGACCTGCGCTACATCCTCGGCGCGAACCTGCGCGGCGAACGCGGCGTCGAGTGCGCGTTCTTCGTGAGCCGCCCGCACGGCGGCCGCGATTTCGACGCGACCGAGCGCGCGCAGGTCGCGACGCTGCTGCCGCACCTGCAACGCGCGGTCGAGCTGCACGCGGCGCTCGACGTCCTCGATGCCGAACGCGCGCTGTATGCGGGCACCGTCGACCGGCTCGACGTCGGCACCGCGATCGTCGACGAGGACGGCCGCGTGATCAAGCGCAACCGCATCGCCGAACGGCTGATCGACCAGCAGGACGGGCTGTGCGTGCGGCAGGAGCGGCTTCACGCGTCGTGCCCGCTCGACGAGCGCCGGCTGCAGAAGGCGCTGCAGGCCGCGCTCGAGCATTTCCGCGCCGGGGCGCTCACGCGCATCGAGGCCACCACGCTGTCGCGTCCCGGCGGCGCGATGCCGTTGAGCGTGCTGCTGCGCCCGCTCGCGCCCTATCGCGGCGCCGAGGACCGCCAGCATCGGCCGGCCGTCGCGGTGTTCGTCCGCGATCCGGCCGCGTCGCCGCAGACATCACGCGACATGCTGCACCGGCTGTTCCGGCTCACGCCGATGGAAACCGAAATCGCGCTGCTGCTGGTCGACGGGCTGACGCTCGACGAAGCGGCGGCCGCGACCGGCATCACGAAGAACACTGCCCGCGCGCACCTGCGCGGCATTTTCGCGAAAACGGGTGCGACGCGGCAGGCCGTGCTCGTGAAGACGCTGCTCAACAGCGTGGTGTCGATGGCGTAGCGCGCCGTGCCGGCACTCGGCACGATCTCATTTCACGTCATACGTCATCAGACGTTGTCGAATGACGCGTCGATCACCGGCATTCGCCAAATTTTAGGAAATTTCCGGGTAAACCCGCGACGTCATCGTCGATGCTCCGGCGTACCATGTCATACGACGACATACTACATCGACCGCCAACCAGACGCCGACGCGGGCTGCCGCCCCGTCCGCCGCCCGACCGGAGACACCCTTGAACCCGCCCTCGTCCGCCCTGCCCGGCCGCGACCCGCTCGCGTCGGCCGTCTCGAAAGTGAAGTGGCACGTGCTGCCGCTCGTGCTGATCATGTTCATCGCGAACTACATCGACCGCGTGAACGTCGGCTTCGTCGATCGCCATCTCGAAGCGTCGATCGGCATCGGCGCGGCCGCGTACGGGCTCGGCGCCGGGCTGTTCTTCGTCGGCTATGCGCTGTTCGAAGTGCCGTCGAACCTGCTGATGCAGCGCTACGGCGCGCGCGTCTGGCTGGCACGGATCATGGCGACGTGGGGCATCGTCGCGGCCGCGATGGCGTTCGTGTGGAACGACACGTCGTTCTACACGCTGCGCTTCCTGCTCGGCGCGGCCGAGGCCGGCTTCTTCCCCGGCGTCGTGCTGTACCTGTCGCAATGGCTGCCGCCGCAGGAACGCGGCAAGGCGATGGCGATCTTCCTCGGCGGCTCCGCGTTCGCGTCGGTGCTGTCCGGGCCCGTGACCGGCGCGCTGCTGTCGATCCGCGGCTTCGGCCTGCAGGGCTGGCAATGGATGTTCCTGATCGAAGGGCTGTTCTCGGTCGCGCTGTGCGGCGCGAGCTGGCTGCTGCTGAAATCGCATATCCGCGACGCGACGTGGCTCACGGCCGAGGAACGCACGGCGCTCCAGCACGCGCTCGACGCGGAACGTGCGACGCGCGACGTCCGCTCGAACGTGCCGGTGCGCGCCACGGCGCTGCTGCGCGATCCGCAGATCATGCTGTTCTGCTTCCTGTATTTCGCGATCCAGCTGACGATCTACGCGGCCACGTTCTGGCTGCCGACCATCATCCGCAGGATGGGCGGCCTCACCGATTTCCAGGTCGGCCTGTACAACACGATTCCGTGGATGATCGCGATCGGCGCGATGTACGGCTTCGCGGTGCTGTCGTCGAAGTGGAAGCATCCGCAGCGCTGGCTCGCGTTCTCGCTCGTGCTCGCCGCGTGCGGGCTGTTCGCGTCGACGTCGCCCAGTCCGGTGTGGTCGTTCGCGTCGATCTGCTTCGCCGCGCTCGGTTTCAAAGCCGCGGCGTCGCTGTTCTGGCCGATCCCGCAGGGCTATCTCGACACGCGCGTGGCCGCCGCCGTGATTGCGCTGATCAACTCGGTCGGCAACCTCGGCGGCTTCGTCGCGCCGACGGCCTTCGGCTATCTGAAGCAACATACGGGTTCGATCACGGGCGGGCTGTATGCGCTCGCGATCGCTTCGCTCGTCGCCGCGGTCGCCGCGCTGTTCGCGCGCACGCACCGGCGCAGCGAGCCGCCGCGCGGCCAGCCGGCCGACGAATCCTTCACGCACGCTCCGATGCTCCGCCATGCCGAACACTGACCGCCTGACCGTCGTCGTCTCGAATGCCGTCGACGGCGACCTCGCCACGTTCTCCCTCGCAGGCGACGGCACGCTCGCGCCGCTCGCCCGCTATCCCGCCGCCGACGTCGCGATGCCGATCGCCGTGCAGGCCGACCGCACGCGGCTCTACGTCGCGACCCGCGGCGAACAGCCGACGATCGTCGCGTTCCGCGTCGCGGCCACGGGCGCGCTCGCGCGCATCGGCACGACCGCGATCGACGCGAGTCATGCGTACCTGTCGCTCGACCGCGGCGGCCGCTGGCTGCTCGGTGCGTCGTACGGCGGCCATTCGCTGAGCCTTTACGACGCCGCGCGCGTGCGCGACGGCGACGGTACGCCGCTGCAGGTCGCGGGCGGCATCGCGAACGCGCACGCGGTGATCGTGTCGCCGGACAACCGCTTCGCGTACGTCAGCTCGCTCGGCTCGGACCGCGTGTTCGGCTTCGCGCTCGTCGAGGGCGCCGCCGGGTTGCGCGCGGTCGAACACGGCGAAACGCGCGTGCCGGCCGGCTTCGGTCCGCGTCACCTGCGATTCGCGGATGACGGCCGCACGCTCGTCGTCGTCAGCGAATTCCAGGCCACGCTCGCCACCTTCGCCCGCGACACCGCCACCGGCCGGCTCGGCAACGCACACGTGAGCGCGCGTCATCCGGCCGTCGCCGCGCTCGCGCAAGGCCATGCGCGCCCGCCCGCTCCTGTCGAGCCGTCCGTGTGGGCCGCGGACCTGCACCTGACGCCCGACGAGCGCTTCGCGTACGTCAGCGAACGCACGTCGAGCCGGTTGCTCGGCTATCGCCGCAACGACGACGGGTCGTTCGCCCCCGCGCACGCGACGGCCACCGAAGCGCAGCCGCGCGGGTTCGCGATCGATCCGTCGGGACACTGGCTGATCGCCTGCGGCGAGCAGTCCGAACACGTCGCGGTGTATGCGATCGCGCCGGACGACGGCACGCTGTCGCTGCACGCGCGCGTGCCGGGCGGCCGCGGCGCGAACTGGGTCGCGATCGTCTGAAGTCTGGCGGTCTGAAGAAGAAACGGCGCCCGTACGGGAACCTGCACGCCGATGCGGGTGCGGCGTTCAGCGCCGCTCGCTCGGCGCGACGCCCGTCCAGCGCTTGAATGCGCGCGTGAAATTGGCGCGATCGGTATAGCCGACGCGCGCCGCGATCTCGTCGACCGGCAGCCGCGTGCCTTCGAGCAGCCGCAGCGCGTCGCGCAGCCGGATCTCGTCGAGCAGCGCCGAATAGGTCGCGCCGTATTCGGCGAGCTTGCGCTTGAGCGTGCGCGCCGACACATGCAGCTCGCGCGCGACGTCGTCGACCGACGGATAGCCGCCTTCGCCGCAGATCAGCAGGTTGCGCACGCGCTCGACGATGCTCTCCGCATAGCCGAGCCGCGCGAGTTCAGCCTCGCACTGCTGGACGATCATCTGCGCGGTCTGCGCGTTCGCGGTGCCGATCGGCTCGTCGAGCAGCGCGGCGTCGCAGCGGATGCGGTTCGCGCTCGCATCGAAATGGCAGCGCGGCAGCCGCGCGCGATAACGCTCGAACCACGGCGGCTCGGGCCATTCGAAATGGAGTTCGGCACGCGACTGGAGCGTGCGGCCCGGCGTCGGATACAGCAGCGAATTGAACAGGATCGCGGTTTCGACCAGAAAGTTTTCCACCGCGAACTGGCGCAGCCGGCCGAGCGGAAACGCTTCGAGCACGTCGATGTCGACGATGCCGTCGAGCTGCGCGAGCCGCACCGAGAAAAACGGCACGCGCGTCGGCAGGTAGCGGATGCCGAGCGCGATCGCCTCGCCGAGCGTCGCGCAGCTCATCAGCCCGAAGCCGATCAGTCCCGCTTTCGTGAGGCTGCTGCGCAGGCCGATCTCGATCGCGATCGACGGATCGTCGGTCGCGTCGAGCAGGTTGAACACGATCGCCGCCTGCTGCAGCGGCGTGATGCGCGCATCGGGCTGCGCGAGCCGGTCGCGCTCGACGCCCGAGCCGGCGAGAATGCGACCGCCGTCGATGCCGCGCTCCTCGGCCAGCATCAGCATGAACAGCGCATACGCGGACGACACCGTCGCCTTGTTCAACTGGCGCGCGGCATCCGGAACGGACAGGGCCATGCGGCTAACTCCGGAGCGGTTTCGGCGGATTGTAGCGTCGCTGGCCCGCAATGACACCGCGGCCGCACTCTAGCCATGCGACGGCATCGGCCACCTGAGCGCCGGCCGACGTGGCCCGAAATGACACCACCATTGGCACCGACGGCCCTCGCATACGCGCCGGCACGCGCCTATGCTTGTCACATCGGCATTGCGCCCCACTCTTTCCGCACGGATTCCGGTCGATGAGCCAACCCGCACGAACCGCCTTTCGCCACGACGCCGACAAGGTCGCGTACGTCCGCCGCGAAGTGAACGCCGCGAGCGACGCGATCCGCGCACGCTTTCCGCTGCTCGACAACCAGAACCTCGTCGGTGCGACCGTGATGGCCGTGTCGGTGAGCGCGATGCTCGCGATCGCGTGGCTGTATGCGCGCGGCGCGATCGCGTGGTACGTCGCGCTGCCGCTCGCCGCGTTCGTCACGTCGCTGATCCACGAGCTCGAGCACGACCTGATCCACCTGATGTACTTCAAGAAGACGCCGTGGGCCTATCACCTGATGATGGCGCTGTGCTGGCTCACGCGGCCCGGCACGATCAACCCGTGGACGCGCCGGCGCATGCACCTGCATCACCACAAGGTGTCGGGCGGCGAATCGGATCTCGAGGAATTCGGCATCACCAACGGCGAGCGCTGGGGCGTGAAACGCCTGCTGATGATCGCGGACGGCATGCTCGCCGTCGTGCTGCGGCCGGCCGCGATGCGCCGCAAGGTGAAGCAGTACGTGGCCGCGCAGCCGGTGCAGGATCCGTCCGAGCGCCTGCAGTTGCGCATCGAGCAGGTGTCGTCGTACATGCCGGTCGGTCACCTGTACTACACGCTGTGGCACGCGTTCATCGTCTATCACGTCGGCCTGTTCGCGCTGCATGCGTTCGGTTACGCGGTGACGGTGCCGGCCGTCGTCGAACGCGCGATGAGCGTCGTCGATTTCCTGGCGGTGGTGTGGCTCGGGCCGAACTTCGTGCGCAGCTTCTGCATCAACTTCGTCAGCTCGAACATGCACTATTTCGGCGACATCGACTCGCGCAACGTGATCCAGCAGACGCAAGTGCTGAACCCGTGGTGGATGCTGCCGTTCCAGCTGTTCTGCTTCAATTTCGGCAGCACGCACGCGATCCATCACTTCGTGGTGCGCGATCCGTTCTACATCCGGCAACTGACCGCCCGCACCGCGCACGCGGCGCTGCGCGAAGTCGGCGTGCGCTTCAACGACGTCGGCACGTTCGCCCGTGCGAATCGCTGGGGCGGCTATCACCCGTCTCGCGGCACACACCACGCGCAGGCCGACGCGTAACGCCGGCGGCGCGCGGCATCAGCGCCTCGTCACTCGCCGATCGGCGGCATCGGCCCCTGCCCGCGGATCCACGACCAGTTCGCGAGTTCGGCCATTTCCTTGTCGCCACGGCTGTCGCCATACGCGAACAACTGCTTCGGCGGCCGGCTGCCCCACCATCCGCGCAGCCGCACGACCTTCTGCGGCCCCCAGCAGTTCTCGCCGTCGAGCCGGCCGGCGAAGACGCCGCGCTCGAACGCGAGCCGCGTCGCGAGCACGGCGTCGAAGCCGGCCGTCTTCGCCCACTTCTCCAGATACAGCGACGGCGACGCGCTGACCAGCACGACTTCATGCCCGCGCGCCCGATGCTCGCGGACACGCTCGAGCATTTCCGGACGCACGAGGTTCGGCAGATAGCTATCGACGAACCGGCGCGCCTGCGCGTCGAGCACGTCCTCGCGGATCGGCCCGAACGCGAACGACGCGAACTTCGCCTTCGCGTCGCCGCGCGACAGCAGCCCGGCCTTCATCGCGACGATCCACGGCAGCGCGCGCAGCCCGGCCCACGCGAAACGCGGCGTGCCGACCGCCTGGCGGACGAAATGGCGAAAGCTGTCGGTGGTCGTGATGGTGCCGTCGAAATCGAAGGCGGCGACGATGCGGTCGGTCATGGAGAATCGGCGGGAAAGCGATGAGATGCCCGGGAAGATAGCAGACTCGCGGCCGCCCGCGCGAAACCGTCGCGCCCGACACGCGACTGCGCGCGCCGCAGCGCGTGCGGTCGCATCGTTCGCTCAGCGCGACGGCCGCGCGGCCAGCGCCGCCGGCAGCACGACGTTCATCAGGTGATCGGCACGCGACAGCAGGTCGGTCACGCGCTCGTCGAGCCCGCGCAGTTGCGCCGGCTGCATCCGGATCTGCTGGACGGCCTGTCCGACGATGTTGCGGCGGTCGAACAGCGTGCGCTCGACGCCCGCATCGTCCGGCGCGCGCACGACGTCCGACACCGCGCTCAGCGCGGCGAGCACGACCACGAGGTTTTCCTCCGCATGGCGGACCTTGGCGGCGAGTTCCTCGGTACGGCGAGGGAAAAAGCCGAGCGACTGCTTGAGCGCACCGAGCGCCGCGCGATAGTTGACATGGCCGGACGCCGCCCCGAACCAGCGTTCGAACATGCCGGCCTTGCGCGTCGCTTGCGCGAGCATCCCGGCCATCATGTCGGCCGCGCCGAGTTCGTTGAATTCGCGCGTCGTCGCCGCGACGGCTTCGACGAGGTTGCCGGCCGTCTCCAGCGCGCCGTCGCCGATCGTCGCGACCGTCGCGAGCTTCAGCGGCACCAGTTGTCGGATATGCCGCTCGATGCGCGGCGCGTAGTCGGGATAGAGATTCGGAAAGCTGGCCTGCGCGGCGCGGAAGCACGCTTCGAGCTGCGGATGGTTCGATGCGCCGAACAGCGCACGGCCGATTGCGTCGGCGGGCGCCGCACGCACGGCGTGATCGGACGCGGGCGCCGGCCCGAACTCGAGCGCCTGCGGGGCGGGCCGCGCCGGCGCACGCGCGACCGGCGCAGCGGGCGCGGCCGGCGCGTCGAACGCAAGACGCCCGGGCGTGCGCTCGGGCGTCGTATCGAACTCGAGCCGCTTCGGCTCGTCGGACGGATTCGTCATCGCTGCTTCCTGCCCGGCGCCGCGGTGCTCCGCGCGCCGGGCTGCCGCCAGTCAGACCGCGCCGCCGTACGCGCGGACGAAATCGCCGAGGCCACGGTTGTAGCCCGCGCCGACCGCCTTGAACATGAAGTGGCCGTCGCGGCGATAGAAGCTGCCGACCTGCACCGACGTCTCCATCGAGAAGTCTTCCTCGAGCGCGTACTTCGCGATCACCGCGCCCGACACCTCGTCGGCGATCTGGATGTAGCTGTTGCGAACCTGCCCGAAATTCTGCCGGCGCGCTTCGGCCTGGTCGATCGTCACGACCACCGAGATTTCCTCGACGTCGGCCGCAAGCTTCGTCATGTCGATGAAGATCACTTCATCGTCGCCGTCGCCGCTGCCCGTGCGGTTGTCGCCGCTATGCACGACGCCCAGGCACTTCGACGAAGGCATCCCGCGCTTCGGGAAGTCGTCGCCGGGCTGGATGAAGGTTTCCTTGCGCTCCATCGTGCGCACTTCGCTGTTGTAGAACACGAAATGCTGATCCGAGATCAGCTTCGGATTGCTCTGCGCGTCGTACTTGCACAGGAACACCGACACGTCGAGATCGAAATCCGTGCCGGTGTCCGTCGCGTTCGCGTCCCAACCGAGACCGATGCGGAATTTCTGCGTGCCGGGCGCTTCCTTCGACAGGTTGACGCGACCGCCTTTCGACAAATTGATCATCTGAACCTCTTCTGCTGGAACCGCCGTAGCGCCGGCGGCGATGCCGGGCCGCACACGGCGGCCCCTTCGTTGATGGTGTTCGCGCCGCGTGACGCGCACTTACTTGCCCGCCACCGCCGCGCGGTCTTCCTTGCGCTGCACGACGATCGACGACCACACGGCCGCGGCGATCATCGCCGCGCCGATCAGGCCCGTGACGACCTCCGGCACCTCGAACTTCACGCCCAGGAACATGATCGTCGCGAGCGCGCCGATCGCCCAGAACGCGCCGTGCTCGAGAAAGCGGTACTGCGCGAGCGTGCCCTTCTTCAGCAGCACGAGCGTCATCTCCCGGATGTAGGCCGCGCCGACGCCGAGACCGAGCGCGATCAGGAAAATGTTGTTCGACAGCGCGAACGCGCCGATCACGCCGTCGAAGCTGAACGACGAATCGAGCACTTCCAGATACATGAACCCCGCGACGCCTTCGCGCACCACGCGCGTGCCCGTGTCCTCGCCGCCGACCAGGTCGCCCACGCCGTGCGCGATCACGAAGCCGATCACGCCGAACGCGCCCGCGAGCAGAAAGCTGACCTGCTCGGTCGCCGGCACGTAGAACGACGCGACGATCACGATCGCGAGCGTCAGCGCCACTTCCAGTGCGGTGATGCGGCCGAGATGGCGCATCGGGCCTTCGAGGAAGCCGATCCAGTGCTCGTCCTTCTCGGTGTCGAGCATGAACTTGAAGAACACCATCAGCAGGAACGCGCCGCCGAACGCCGATACCTCATGATGCGCGGACGTCAGCACCGCCGCGTACTTGTCCGGCGATTCGATCGCGAGCGTCAGCGCGTCCCACAGACCGATATGGCCGATCACCGCGACGATCAGCAGCGGAAACACGAGTCGCATGCCGAACACCGCGACCGGCAGGCCGAACACCATGAAGCGGTTGCGCCACTTCTCCGACCAGTTCTTCAGCACCGACGCGTTGACGACCGCGTTGTCGAGCGACAGCGAAATTTCGAGCACGCACAGGACCGCGACGATCAGCATGTCCTTCACGCCGCCGAGGAGATAGGCCGCGATCAGCGCGAGCGCCGTGAGCGACAACGGGATCTTGAAGTCTTTCAACATGATGGGGTAATCGAGTTCAGAAAAATGGGCAGGCGGGCAGCGCTTACTTCGCGCGCACCCAGTCGCAGAATTCCTGCGTGATCAGCTGTTCGTAGATCTGTTCGTCGCTGAGGTCGAGCGATTCGAGATGCAGGAAGCCGACGTTCGGCATTTCGTCCGCGACTTCCGCGAGGAAGTCGAATTCGCTCGGATCGCCGACGCCGACGAGCGACCAGTACAGCGGGAAATGTTGCGATTCGGTCAGCAACTGGCGCACGCGCTTGCGGTCGTTCTTCGGGTTCTGGCCGTCGGTGACGAACAGCACCCATGCGGGCAGATGGCCGTTCACGGGCGCGGAGGCGGCCGGCGCGGACGGGTCGTCCGCACCGCCGAACAGCCGGCTCAGGAAGCCGCGCTTTTCTTCGCGCTTCGGCTCCGGCACGCGGAAGAAGAAATCGACGATGTCGTTCATCACCGGCGCGTACTGCGTGCCGCCCCACTTGTCGATCCGCGCGTTGAGCACATGATCGGAAATGTACGAGCCGTAGTTGTCCGGCGTCGCGGTCGGCAGCCGGTCGTAGCCTTCGGTGAAGGTCCACGTGTCGACTTCGCCGTTGTCGTCGAACTTCAGTGCAATGCCGAGAATCCGGTCGTGCGTCTCCTGGATCACGCCCGACTGGTATAGCGGCTTCGCGGAGCCCGAGATGTCGAGCGCCGCGCCGACGCGCACGACCGGCGGCTTCAGGATCTGACGTTTTTCGAGGACGATCGCGACCTTCGCCGCGCGTTTCTCAAGCGTAATCATGCGGTGTTCTCTCAGTTCTCTTAGTTGTGCTTCGGAGCGAATCGGGTGATCAAGTCCTGTTCGAGCTGGCGCAGGCGCGGCGCGTCCTGCTCGCGCTGGCGGCGGCCGTCGGCAATGATCTGCGTGATGTCGTCGAACGCGCCGAACAGCTGCTGCTGCGCGTATTCGAACGTGTCGGTCGAGATCACCGGGCGCTGGCCGAGCTTCGCGACTTCCTGCGCGTTCTGGCGATTCAGGTCGGCCTGCGCGCGGATCGCCTCGTCGGCGGCGTCGTACGTCGCGTTCGCGAGCGCCGCCGCGCGCTTGGTGCTGAGCTGCTCGAGGTAGAGCGCGAACGCATTGGTCCACGCGGGAATCAGCACGGTCTTGATCGTCATGAACTTCGACGTCAGCGTGCGTTTCTGGTCCTGCTCCATCCGGATCTGCGGCGCGAGCTGCTTCGACATCAGCATCGCGCGGTCGAGGTCGTCGAGCTTGCTTTCGAGCGCGTCGACCTTGCGCTTCACGTCGAGCAGGCGCTGCGCGGCGAACGCATCGTCCGCCGGCTGCTGGCCGGCCGCGAGATGCGCGCGCAGCGCCGCGAGCGCCGTTTCGCCGTGCGCCTTCGACTGCGCGAGCTCCTGGTGCAGCGCGTAGTTGTCGTTGTACATCCGCTCGAGCTCGTCGATGCCGGCCTTCTGGCGCTGCGCATGGTTTTCGAGCTCGACGACGAGCGTATCCATCCGCTTGCTCACCGACTCGTATTGCGACAGCAGCTTCTCCTTGGTCGAGCGGAACAGCCGCGTGACCTGCGTGAGCAGCCCGCCCTTGTCGGCGCCGCGCGGGTCGAGCCCCTTCGCGGTCGCGATCAGCTCGTTGAGCTTGTCGCCGAACTGGTCGGCGTCCGACGCCCGGACGCTTGCGAGAATCTGCTGGGAGAAGGCGGCGATCCGCGTGCCCTGCGTCGCGCCGAGCTGGTCGATCTCGTCGACGGTGATCAGGCGCGCGTGTTCCGTCGGCTGCGCTGCCGGCACGACGACGTTGGCGACGGCGGCTGGCCCGGCGACGGGCGACAAGGACGGCATGGAAGGACGATCGCTGACCGCATCGGATTTGTTGTCGTCGAATAGCGGCTTCATGTGGCTACCACGTTCCTTTTCTGCTTTTTGCTACGTGTGTTGTCGTGCGCGCAACGCGCGCTTCCGCGATTGCCGCCGTGCTCTCTCACGGGCGGCAGACGGACAATAAATGGCGACGGTGCGGCGCGTCAAGCCAGGCAAGTCTTTCAATTTCCATACGCTTTGTAATATATACGACGGCCATCTCGATACTGCTTCCGGCAATGTAAGGACATATGCGTTGATGGAGCATGAATCCGGAATTCTCGGCACACGCCGACGGAGAGAAATGGAAAGTATTTTGAAAGAATTAGCCTGTCGCTATTCCGCTGATTGTTACAGATTGCTTAACGCGGGCGTCGCGCCCTAGTCCGAGTAGCCTTGCGACGCCGGGCGCGCGTCGTGGCGGCGGCCCCACCACGGCAAGTACGCGTTGTTCTCCCCGCGTGCGCGGAACCAGTCCTTGCCGGGATCGATCGGCGTCAGCTTCGACGGTGCGACCACCACCACGGCCGTCGGATGTTCGGTGTCCGTCGTGCCCGCCACAAGCACGTTGCCGCCGAGATGATTTGCGCGGCCGATCGCGAGCGCCACATCGGTCAGCGCCGCGCCGGCCCCCATGTCACCAAGCAGGGCCGACGTGTTGAAGGTTTCGCCGCGAAGATCGCTTTCCGGCACGGCTTCGGCGAGCCCTTGCGACAGGGACGCGGCCCTTGACGACGCGGCCGCGCTGCCCTTGCCCGCATCGTGGATAACGTAGTTCAGCGACGAGACCGCGACGCCCGCATTGGCTGCCGCCGCGTCGATCGTCGACTTCCATGCCGGCACCGCGCGGCCCTCGCCTTGCTTCGCGTCGAAATCCTGAACGCTGCCTTGCGCCGCCTTGCCGATCCAGGCCAGCGGTTCGCGCTCGGTCTTCAGATCCGGGCCGGCGAGGAACACCACCACCATGTTCTCGTTGATCTGTTCGTCCTGCGGCGGGAAGCTTGGCGCGTCCCAGTTCATCACCCACACGCTTTTGTCGGGATGCGCGGCCAGGTAGTCCAGCGCGGCGTTCAGTGACGTGAAGCCGGCATTGCCGTGGCCCGACGTCACGTGCACGTCGGGCGGTGTGTCGCGGATCCATAGATTTTTTGCGGAGGGGTTGCCGATTTCATACATATTTACCATCTCGTCGCGCAAGAACGCTCCGGCGCCTTCCGGGTCGAGACGGCCGGCAGGAAGTGCGAGTTCGACATGCACCCCCGCCAGTTCACGCCACTCCCGCTTGTACTTCGAGCCGATGGTGTAAAAATAATCGGGGTTCATCACGTAGCGCGTCCGAAACAACACGAGAAGTTCGCGCACATATTTCTTGTAAAAACCCGCGAACGACTCACGCCCCCGCCGCCCGTCCGCGACGATGGAAACCGCCTGCAAGGTCGAGTATTTTTTGGGGTTTGTGCGCACCATGTCGTCGTTGGCGTTCGGCTTCACCAACCCGAGCGTCCACAGCAATTGCCACTCGGTCGGATAGTCACGACGCTGCAGCGGATTGAGCCATTCAAGTCCGACAACTTGGGCAACAAACGGCGCGGCAGACGCACCTTCGACGGATTGCGTCGATGCGGCGCGCGTCTCAGCCCGCAATGGTGGGCTCGACAAGAATGTCGCCATCACGATCGAGACGCACCCGATACGTCTGGCAAGAGTGAAGCAGTGCATGAATACCCCGATCGAACCGGCCACCCCCGCGCGCCGGTCCGGCAATTCATTCCCGCCCGGACGACGCCAGGCTCGAAATCAGCGTCGCACCACACGACGTCTTGTGTCCATCGAATGCAGCCGGTTTCCCGTCGACAATGACCTGCGGATCGCCTTCGGCGATAAAGCAGGCCTGATGGCCCGCGATCGGACAGATACACGTATCACCGAGCCGGGCGACCGGCCGCCCCATCACTTCGCTGACCGCGCTGCCGGTCACGACCTGACCGCCGTGGCTCGTTGCGTCGCCGACTCGAATGATTCCGCGCATGCGTGCTCCTTACTCCGAATAGCCTTGCGACGCAGGGCGCGCGTCGTGACGGCGCCCCCACCACGGCAAGTACGCGTTGTTCTCACCGCGTGCGCGGAACCAGTCCTTGCCGGCGTCGATCGGCGTCAGCTTCGACGGCGCGACGACGAAGACTGCCGTCGGATGCTCGGGGTCCGTCGTTCCGGCTACGAGCACATTTCCACCGAGGTGATTCGCTCGGCCGATCGCCAGCGCCACATCGGTCAGCGCCGCGCCGGCGCCCATGTCACCGAGCAGTGCCGACGTATTGAAGGTCTGCGTACGGAAATCGTATTCCGGCAGTACTTCCGTCAGCGTCTGCGACAGCGATGCAATTCTTGTCGATGCAGCATCGCTGCCCTTGCCCGCGTCGTGCACGATGTAATTCACCGACGACACCGGCACGCCTGCATTAGTCGCCGCCGTATCGATCGTCGACTTCCATGCCTGCACCGCGCGACTCGCGCCTTGCTTTGCGTCGAAATCCTTGACGTTGCTTCGAGCGGCTTTACCGATCCACGCCAGCGGCTCGCGCTCGGTCTTCAGATCCGGGCCGGCAAGGAACAGCACCACCATGTTCTCGTTGATCTGTTCGTCGTTCGGCGGGAAACTCGGCGCATCCCAGTTCATCACCCACGCGCTTTTGTCGGGGTGGGCGGCCAGATAGTCCAGCGCCGCATTCAACGACGTGAAGCCGGCATTCCCCTGCCCCGATGTCACGTGCACATCCGGCGGTGTGTCGTGGCTCCACAGATCTTTTGCCGATGAATTTCCGATCTCGAACGTGCTGATTATTTGATCACGCAAATATGCCTTTGCCTTGATGGGATCAAGACGACCAGAAATTGCCAGTTCAACATGCACGCCAGCCAGCTCACGCCATCTACTTCTGTCACCAGGTTTCACGGTATAGAAATAGTTGGAATCGGTAAAATATCTAGTACGGAACAATACGAGCAACTCGTCGATATATTTCTCGTAAAATCCACCAAATGATTCACGTCCAGAGCTGCCATCCGCAATGATTGAGATCGCTTGAACGGCAGAGTACTTTTTAGGGTTGGCGCGCACCATATCGTCATTCTTGTTCGCAGAAGCCAAGCCCAACGTCCACAGCAATTGCCACTCCGTCGGATAGTCACGACGCTGCAGCGGATTGAGCCATTCAAGTCCGACAACTTGGGCAACAAACGGCGCGGCAGACGCACCTTCGACGGATTGCGTCGATGCGGCGCGCGTCTCAGCCCGCAATGGTGGGCTCGACAAGAATGTCGCCATCACGATCGAGACGCACCCGATACGTCTGGCAAGAGTGAAGCAGTGCATGAATACCCCGATCGAACCGGCCACCCCCGCGCGCCGGTCCGGCAATTCATTCCCGCCCGGACGACGCCAGGCTCGAAATCAGCGTCGCACCGCACGACGTCTTGTGTCCATCGAATGCAGCCGGTTTCCCGTCGACAATGACCTGCGGATCGCCTTCGGCGATAAAGCAGGCCTGATGGCCCGCGATCGGACAGATACACGTATCACCGCGCCGGGCGACCGGCCGCCCCATCACTTCGCTGACCGCGCTGCCGGTCACGACCTGACCGCCGTGGCTCGTTGCGTCGCCGACTCGAATGATTCCGCGCATGCGTGTTCCTTATTTTGAATAGCCTTGAGTCGTAGGGCTCGCATCGTGACGACGTCCCCACCAAGGTAGATAGGCGTTGTTTCCGCCGCGTGCGCGAAACCAGTTCTTAGTTGCATCGATCGGCGTCAGTTTCGAAGGCGCGACCACCACCACCGCTGTCGGGTGCTCGGCGTCGGTCGTTCCGGCTACGAGTACATTTCCCCCGAGGTGATTCGCTCGCCCGATCGCCAGCACCACATCGGTCAGCGCTGCGCCGGCCCCCATGTCACCGAGCAACGCCGATGTATTGAAGGTCTGCGTACGGAAATCGTATTCCGGCAGTACTTCCGTCAACGTCTGCGACAGGGACGCAATGCGTGTCGACGCAGCATCACTGCCCTTGCCCGCATCGTGCACGATGTAATTCACCGACGACACCGGCACGCCAGCATTACTCGCCGCCGTATCGATTGTCGACTTCCATGCCTGCACCGCGCGACTCGCGCCTTGCTTTGCGTCGAAATCCTTGACGTTGCTTCGAGCGGCTTTACCGATCCACGCCAGCGGCTCGCGCTCGGTCTTCAGATCCGGGCCTGCAAGGAACAGCACCACCATGTTCTCGTTGATCTGTTCGTCGTTCGGCGGGAAGCTCGGTGCATCCCAGTTCATCACCCACGCGCTTTTGTCAGGATGCGTAGCCAGATAGTCCAGCGCGGCGTTCAGCGATGTGAAGCCGGCATTGCCGTGGCCCGTCGTCACGTGCACATCCGGCGGTGTGTCGCGACTCCATAGATTCTTTGCGGACGGGTTGCCGATTTCGAATATATTGACAATGCGATTACGCAGATATGACGCAGCCGATGCAGGCTCAATTCGTTCGGAAGGAATAGCCAACTCCACATGCACGCCAGCCAGCTCACGCCACTTTCTTTTGTCATCCGAGCTCACGGTGTAAAAATAATCTTCACCCGTAAAATATGGAGCTCGGAAGAGCAACAATAGTTTATCGACATATTTCTCATAAAATCCAGCAAAAGATTCACCTCCTCCATTACCATCCGCGACAATGGAAATTGCCTGCAACGTCGAATATTTCTTCGGATTCGTTCTAACCATATCATCGTTGACATTTGGCTTGACCAGACCAAGCGTCCACAATATTTGCCACTCGGTAGGGTAGTCCCTGCGCTGGAGGGGATTCATCCATCCAAGGCCTACAACCTGCGCAACGAAAGGCTTGGATGAACTGGCCCCAGCGATCGGGACTGCCTTATCGGCCGATGAGGCGGCCATCGCGCGAGGAGCAGCAATCACTGTTGCGAACGCAAACACCATGATTGCCACGAGCCCCGGGACCAACACCAATCGTTTCAACAGATTACCCATACCCAATAACTCCCCTGCCGGCTTGCCAGACGAAATCAATATCAAAAACGACGCCCCTAAAGCAAAAAACAACGCAAGGCTCGCAACTCCGACTCGACGCGGCCAGGTGGCAATGACCGCCTTCATAAAATACCTCCCAACTTCATGAAAAAGCCACCATCTCGCTCGTCATGTATTTTCCCCGGCATTGCGGCACTTTCGTCTTTTTTAACCCAGTCAGGCAAAAATAGGTCGCCGTGCTTGCCGGTATTTATATAATCCATCAAATGAAAATTAGGATCACCCTTCTTGGAATCACTGGCAAATCTCCAATCAGCCTGGATTCTGAGATATTTGAAATCATCTTCAGTTAAATAACAAAGCCCAATTGCCACATCATAAGCCAACGCCCTTTCAGCATGATCCTTGTTGGTCATGATGGTCGAATGGTTAGTGGGGTTATTCTTGTCCCCGCCGTTCAGAATCTGGAATATCTCGTTGTTCCGCCATTCGGTATAGTCAGCACTCGCTGCCTCCGGATTGTCCTCCCCGATCACATTCCCTTCCTTGTCGACCCAGCGGCGATTTCCGGACCTTCTCGCTTCCATCCGAAGAATGGAATGATCCTCATACCGCTGCGCAGCCTCGGACGCCGCGTCCCCCTGCGCCTTCAGCGCATCACCCTCGGTCTTGAATGTTTCCGACTTCGCGTCGAAGTTGTCGTATGGATCGTCATCACGCTTGTTCTCCTTGTTGGCGTCACGCCCAGCCGACGGCGGATCGTAACCCTCGTTGAAGCGCCCTTCCTCAATCGGTTTCCCTTGCGCATCGCAAGCGCCCGACGGCTTACCGTAGCGCAACGCCTGCGGGAGGAAGCGCGTTTCCTTGTCGAGCATCGGCGCCGTAATCGGGATTTCCCAATTTTTCGGTGGCTCGGCATTGACTGCCATGTCCGTCAAATTGAACAGGTAGAAGACCGGACTCGTTGCAAGCGTGAAAATCTTCGCGATCCACCCTTCATTGGAATGCATCCCTCGTCCAAGACCATACCGCGCCGGTGGTGATGGCGGATACCAGAAACCTTCCTTCTGGTTCTTGTCCTTGCGCCAGTCATCCTGCCAGTACCGATAGAGCTTGCTCTCTCCGCCCACCTCGAAATTCGACGCGAACACGCGTTGCGAAAAAACGCCCCACGCGTTCGTCGCACTGATTTCATCGATACTCATCCCGCGCCAGCCGATTCCCTGAACGGTCAGGGCGGAAATGACCTGATCGTGCGGGCAGCAGTACAGCGTCACTCTTCCGTAGGTGTTTTTCTGGTACAGCCCATGCGCCTCCCGGTCCTTGGCTGCGCTATACGGTTTGCCTCCATCCTTCGACGGTCTCGCGCTTTCCATCGCGCGATCGAGATCCTCCGCAGGCATCTCGAGCTCGGCCCGGGCACGCAGGATATCGAAGTACGCCCTCAACGTCTCCTTGCGCGCCACATAGGTCTCGCGCCCCACGTGCCCGTTCTTGTCGCGCACCCCGCGCTGGGCCCATGAGTCGGTCATGTTGGCCTCGACGAGACTGTACGGAGGATTGGCGAGCACATAAGTGTCGGCGACGCAGCGCCCTTTCTTGCCCCACTGATCCGTCACCTCGGGCAACCGGTCGCCGAGGAATGCGGCGGCAAGGCCGATCATGTTTCCCTGGCTGTGGCACACGATCGTGATCGGCGCGTCGGCCTGTCGTTTGCGGATCGACTCGACCAGGCGTGCCAGCCGCAGCGCGCCAAGCACGCCGTAAGTGCGCGGCGGCGTGGAGTAGATTTTTCGATTGCCGATGCTGTTCATGTGCTGAACGGTCAGCCACAGAAAGAGCCGATCGTTCAATCCGTCGTTCCACAGATCCGGCAGGCTCGAACACCCGCCCGCGAACGGACCACCGCCCCAGTAATTCTTCTCGTTGAGCATGATCTTGTCGCCATACTCCTTCAGCTCCTGCGCATTCGCGGCATAGCCCCACCGAAAGTGGATGACGGGCGAAAAGGACGGATCGGGCTTGATGTACGTCTTCGACGACATTTCCGGATTCAGGAAGCCGTCCGGCGTCAGGCTTTCGATATAGCTGACCGGCGTCATCTGCCCGGCCACCGGCCCCCAATGGAACAGCTGATCGTCATAACGCCCCATGCGCCGGTTCAACCCGGCACACAGCCCCTTCTCGGCCTCCTGGAACCATTCCCCTTCCGAATTCACCCCGTGCACGAAAATGACGACGCCCGGCAGCGGCATCTGCATCACGCACTCGAGGTCGTTGCGGTTGAACAGCGTCGTCCCCAGTCCACCACCCACCGGAGTCTGCGACGGGTCGTCCGTCGACGGTTGCCCGCCCGGGTTCTGCGCAAAGTTGTAGTTGAACATGTTGTTTTTCTTGAAGACTCGGCTCAGGTTCTCGACTTGAAGAAGCGAACCGCCAATTGTTCGAACTGGTCGCTGCTGACCGGCGCCAGCTTGCCTTGCGCGTCGGTCTTCCCCTTGATCAATTCGCCCGACGCCTTTCGCACCTCGGCTTCCATGCCCTCGACCGGCTGTCCGTCGGTGGCCCGGACCAGCTTCGGCACCCGCCCCAGCGAGCCCTGGTCGAACTTCGGAAAGTCGGCGCTCATGCTCGCCGGCCCGGCCCACGTATGCGACGCCGACTTGACGGTGAAACTCCCCGGACACCCGAGCTCGATATCGCCGCCCTGCAGCTTCAGGTACGCGCCGCCCGACGTCACGAACACGACCTGCTCGCTGGCCATGCCCGCGAGCTTGCCGCCGCCCGCCGTCATCTGGATGTTCTTCGCCGAATCGATCTGCGTGTCGTCGTTCTGGCTCTGCAGCGCCACTTTCCCCTGGTTGGCGATCGCCGACACGCCCTCGCTGTGCGCGAACATCGCCACGCCACGCCCGGCCTGCAGGTTGATCCGCTGCCCGCTCGTGTACTGCAGGTGGTTCTGCGCGACGACATCGACGTTGCCGCCCGCATGGGTCGTCACGGTCTTCGGCGTCGCCATGCTGATGCCGGCCGGCGCGGTGATGCCGATCGCGGCCATCGACGCGCCTGACGACTCACCGCCGTCGGACGCCTTGCCATTCGGCCAGCCTTTCACCGTGGTCATGAGCGCATCGTGCGGCTGCGTATCCGGCGCGACGCCTTGATGCTGGCCCGCATAGTCGCCGAGACTCTTGAACAGTTCGACGCATTCCTGCATCAGTTGCAGATACTCGTCGCGCGCGAGGTGGCCGTCGCTCGCGCGCAGCCGCTCCCAGGCCGAAATCAGCATCGCCTTGCCGCTGCGAATCGCCACGTGCGCATCGCTGCGCAACTCCGCGCCTTCGCCGCGCGCCGTACCCTGCCCGTTGTCGCGCGGCTGCGTCAGATAGCCGAGGTTCAGCTGACTGTACGCATGCTCGCTCGCCAGCTGGCTGCTGATCTGCCCGGGCGTATCGTCGAAGCGGATCTGGTTGTAGCGCTGCCCCTTGATTTCCTTCGTCTTCGTGCCGGAAAGATAGCGGTTGCCCGGCAGTGCGCCGGTATGGCTGAAGGTCGCCGGCATGTTCGGCCCGTTGGCCAGCACACCCATCACGACCAGCCGGTCCGGATCGCCGCCGATATGGCCGATCAGCACTTCCATGCCGACGCGCGGCAACGTATTCGCGCCGAAGCTGGGCCCGGCGAGCGCGCAGGCGACGCGCACCGGCGCGCTGTCGGACGGCGTGCCGCTCGTGCCGGCGCCCTGCGCGTGCGCATGATCGTCCGCGCTGAGCCCCTGGATCCGCACCCGGATGCGGCCCATTTCATCGCAGAACACCTCCTCGCCCTCCGGCCCGACGACGACCGCCGTCATCGGATGAACCGGCGGCAAGTCGACGTGGGGATCGTAGGCCGGCGTCAGCGGCACGCCGCGCCGCACGCACGAGAACGTATTCTCGTAGCGCCTGTCGCTTTCGTCGCCCGGCTTGCCGCTCAGGTCGGCCGGCACCGCGTTGAACAGCACGCGGCTTGCCGCGAACAGCGATTGCGCGCGCTCGTTCAGTTCCTTCGGCAGGTTATTGCGCACGCAATGATGAAGCGACGTGACGACGAACTGCCGCTGTTCGGCCGGCAACGTATCGAGTTGCGGATGCTCGGCGAGCGCAAACCAGTGACCGACGGCAAGATCACGCACATTGCTCACGCCGTCGACGGATTCGGCACGCAGTTCATGCGCCAGCATCCGGTCCTTGCCAATCCGGTCGAGATCGGACGACGAATCCCCGGCATGCGGGATATCGATGACGACGTCGGCCAGCAAATGCCCGAGGTCGTTGCCGCCGTCGCCCTGATCGACGATCGTCGCCTGCTCGGTTTGCGACATCCGGCCGCTCTTGTAGTCCCACGTCGGCCGGACGACCTTGCCCGGGATCAATCGGCGGCTCGTCGCCCACAGCGTGATCGAGTCGCGCGCCTCGGTGGCGGCGTCGCGATGGTATCGGATCGTGCCGGCGACCGTCTCCGGCAACTTCATCGAGTCATCGGCAAAGACGAGCGTATGCACCGGCGTGTCGTGCGCTTGGCCGCTCGCCCGCTCGCCTGCCTTCCCCGCCTTGACGAATACGGTCGCCCCGTCCCGTCGCAACAGCCGCCGGATGAAGTGCGCGTCCGACTCGTTGACCTGCCGCGTGAGTTCACGAGCGGGGTAACGCGCGGCTTGCAGACCGGACAGGTCGAACTCGAATGCGCCCGCGAGCGCCGAACTGCGCTGGCGCCATTCCTGAAGCAGCACACCCAGGATGTCGGGCAGGCTCTTGGACCGAAACAACCGCGAATTGGTCCGCCGCTCCATCACGGACAGCACGTCGCGAATCGTCAGCTGGTAGCAGGTCAGCGAACCGTCCGACTGCCCGGTGCGGACGTCGGTGACGATGCCGTTGATGGGATGAAGACGCCCGCGATCGGTCGTCATCTCGACGGAAACCGGCAGTCCGATGAAGCTGCGGATCGGCAGATCGGCCCGTGCCGACACGCAGGTCAGATGCCCCTCGATACCCGTCATCAGCCCTTCCCGGATATCGGCATACTGGAGCGCAAGCACTTGCTCGAGCGTTTTCTGGGCAGGCCCCCAGTTCATGCGAACCGGTCGATTGTTCTGATCGACCACCCCCGACGCAAACGTGCGTAGTAATTCGGCTGTATTCACAGCGTGACTCTCAGGATTTTGTTTGACTTCGTTGTTCGGCGAGCAATCACGCCCGCTGGTCCGTCCTGGGAGTGCCGCCCGTCTGGTTTTCGGCGAGCATAGCAAATTTGTCAGGTTGGTGACGGCTTTTTGACAGGATTTAGAATCCTTTTTGCACGGCGCGCAACGGGCTCAACCGTTCACTTTCTTTCGAAGTCGGCCGATCCCGTCCCGCGCCCCTCGAGCGTCGTCGCGGTGTCGGTCCCGTCCGTGCCGCACTCCCGATACGGGCCGGACGAACTGCACCGCCAAGTCACGAATCGTGAATCCCATCGTCCGTCGATACCGGCGAACGTCGCGGCCGAAATGCCGATCCTCGGCCGACGTCATCTCGTCCGGATGGCACGAGGCTACGATGCTTCCCCGCCGCGCCGCCGCGTCAATGCACGGCCTTGCGATACAGCGCAACGTACCCCGCGAGCATCAGCAGCAACGATCCGCTGACCCGGTTCAGCCACTTCTCCCCCGCGGCCTTCCATACGCGGACCGAATGCACGCCCAGCAGCGCGTAACCGGTCATCCCGATCACGTCGATCGCGACGATCGTCGCCGCGAGAATCGCGTACTGCGGCGCGATCGCATGCGACCGGTCGACGAACTGCGGCAGCAGCGCCGACATGAACAGGTAGTACTTCGGGTTGCTCATCGCGACGAAGAAGCTCTTCAGAAAGGCGCTCCGGCGATCGGGCGTCGCAGGCACGCAGGGCTGCGCAGCCGCGGCCCCGCTGCTCGACATCAGCATCCGGATGCCGACATACGCGAGCCACGCCGCACCGAGCAGCTTCAGCGTCACGAACGCCGTTTCCGACGCGTCGAGCAGCACGCCGAGGCCGAACCCGACCAGCGCGACGAGCACGACGTCGGCGGTGACGGCGCCGAGCATGCCGACCATCGCGTGACGCAATCCGTAGCGCGAACCGTTGCTCATTGCGAGCAACACCGTCGGGCCCGGCGTCGCGACACCGACGGACAGGATCAGCGCAAAGGCGAGCAAGGCGGAGAGCGACATGGCGTGGCGTTCCTTTTGAAGAGTGCGGTACGGACGGCATCGTCGTCGTGATCGGGCCACCATGCCGCAACCGGTGCGCACGGTTTGTTACGACGAATGCGGTCTTCGCATGATCGCATGCTCGCCCCGACGCCCGCTCGGCGGTTGTGCACGGTCGCCGGTGAACCGCACCCAGCTATCTCAAATAGTGGGCCGATCCCTCCGTAAACGACAATGATTCTCGTTTACGTTAAGCTCCGCCGCTCGATAAAAATACGTCCGCGACAGCACGGACGCGTCACGCCGCCCGGATTCCGACTTGCCGCCCTGGGATGGATCACCGACCACACCCGATTTGCGTCCCATGTCGACACTTTCGTTACCCGTCCTGCGTCTCACGCCGATTGCCTTCGGCATTGCACTCGCCTGCACCTTCCCGGCCGCCGCCGGGGCCCAGCAGGCCACTTCCGCCGCCAACGCCGCGCCCGACGCCACCGTGCTGCCGTCGATCAACGTGACCGGCGCGGCCGAGCCGCTGCCCGGCGACCTCGCGCCGACCTACGCCGGCGGCCAGGTCGCGCGCGGCGCGGATTTCGGCGTGCTCGGCCGGCAAAAGGCGAGCGACGTGCCGTTCAGCATGACCACCTATACGTCGAAACTGATCGAGGACCAGCAGGCGCGCACGCTCGCCGACGTGCTCGACAACGATCCGGCCGTGCGCAGCGCATCGGGCTACGGCAACTTCTCGCAGGTGTTCGTCATCCGCGGTTTCGCGCTCGCCGGCGACGACGTGTCGCTGAACGGCCTGTACGGCGTCACGCCGCGGCAGCTCGTCCAGACCGATGCGGTCGAGCGTGTCGACGTGTTCAAGGGCGCGAATGCATTCCTGAACGGTGCATCGCCAAACGGCTCGGCGGTCGGCGGCGGCGTGAACCTGCAACTGAAGCGCGCGGACGACAAGCCGCTCACGCGCGTCACCGTCGACGGCGCGACATCCGGCTCGCTCGGCACGCATGTCGACCTCGGCCGCCGCTTCGGCAGCGAAGGCCAGTTCGGCGTGCGCGTGAACCAGTCGATCAGCGGCGGCGACACCGCCGTCGACGACGAGCGCCGCCGCAGCAACGTGACCGCCGTGTCGCTGGACTGGCGCGGCGACACATTACGTCTGTCCGGCGACTTCCTGTATCAGCGGCAGCGGATCGACAACGGCCGCCCGATCGTGCTGGTCAGCGGCAGCCCGTTGCCCGCCGTGCCGTCCGCGACGCACAACTATGCGCAGCCGTGGAGCTTCAGCGAACTCGAGGACACGGTCGGCATCGTGCGCGCCGAGTACGACTTCCTGCCCGCGTGGACGGCCTACGTATCGGCCGGCGCACGCCATACGAACGAGCACGGCGACTACTACACGCCGACCTACTCGTCGTCCGGCACGACCGGCTCGCGCCTGAGCGTGCCGCACAAGGAAGATGCGCAGTCGGCCGAGGCCGGCGTGCGCGGCCGCTTCACGACCGGCCCCGTGTCGCACTTCGTGACCGCCGGCGCGTCGTTCATCCGCATCGACAGCCAGTCCGCTTACACGATGTCGAACGCGTTCCCGACGACGCTCTACGATCCGGCGCCGGTCGCGTCGCCGCCCACCGCCTACGCGGGCGGCGACATGAACGATCCGGGCACGGTCACGAAGACCTGGCTGCGCAGCCTCGCGGTGTCCGATACGCTCGGCTTCCTCGACGACCGCGTGCTGTTCACGCTCGGCGCGCGGCGCCAGTCGATCTCGGTCGACAACTTCGACTACACGGGCGCGGTCACCAGCACCTACAGCAACGCGATCACGACGCCGGTATTCGGTCTCGTCGTGAAGCCGTGGCGCAACGTGTCGATCTTCGCGAACCGCAGCGAAGCGCTCGCGCAGGGCGAGATCGCGCCCAACACCGCGCGCAACGCGGGCCAGGCGCTGTCGCCGTACCGGTCGAAGCAATATGAAGCCGGCGTCCGCTACGACACCGACCAGTACGGCGCGTCGCTCGCACTGTTCCAGATCGAGAAGCCGATGGCGTACACCGATCCGGCGACGAACCTGTTCGGCGCCGACGGCACGCAGCGGCACCGCGGCATCGAGACGGCCGTGTACGGCGAGCCGTGGAAAGGCGTGCGGCTGATCGCCGGCGCCACGTACCTCGACGCGACACTGCAGAACACGGCCGGCGGCACGTACGACGGCCACCGGCCGATCGGCGTGCCGTCGTTCCTGCTCAACGCGGGCGCCGAATACGACGTGCCGATGCTGCGCGGGCTCACGCTGACCGCGCGCTGGATCCACACCGGGCCGCAGTACCTGGACGTCGCGAATACGATGTCGATCCAGGCGTGGGACCGCTTCGACCTCGGTGCGCGTTACGCGACGGACGTGTTCGGCAAGAAGACGACGTTCCGCGCGACCGTGCGCAACGTCGCGAACAAGTCGTACTGGTCGTCGACGATCGGCGGATACCTGACGCAGGGCGACCCGCGCTCGGTGTGGCTGTCGATGACGACGGATTTCTGACGGGCGCCGAAGGGAGTGGCGGGCTGCCGCCAGAGTTTGCTATACTCTCGGTCTTCCGGAGAGATGGATGAGTGGTTTAAGTCGCACGCCTGGAAAGCGTGTATAGGTTAATCGCCTATCGGGGGTTCGAATCCCCCTCTCTCCGCCAGGATTCAAATGCCCGCGCCAGCGGGCATTTTCGTTTCCGGACGCACGTCGATACGCGCTCCCCCCGCCCCGCTGATCACGGGTGCCGAATGTAATCCACCAGCGCCCGCGTGTATTCATCCGGCCGCTTGTCGCACAGACTCACCGCGATCGCCACCGCAAACCCCGCCGGCACGCCGAACACGCCTGAGCTGATCGGTTCGATCCCGAACCACGGGCGCCCGGCGAACCCGGTCAGTTGCGTGAAGAACGGATAAGTCGACACGATGTAGTACACGCACACCGCCAACCCGGTCACCATCCCGGCAATCGCGCCGCGCGTCGTGGTGCGCTTCCAGAACACCCCCAGCACCAGCACCGGAAAGAAGCTCGACGCCGCCAGCGAAAACGCGGCGCCGACGAGAAACAGGATCTTCCCGGTATTGAGCGACGCGACATACGACGCGAACAGCGCCACCCCCAGCAGCAGCACCTTCGAAATCGTCACGCGCCGCTGGCTCGACGCATCGGGCGCGACCATGCAGTAATAGACGTCGTGCGACAGCGCGTTCGCGATCGTCAGCAGCAGCCCGTCCGCGGTCGACAGCGCCGCCGCCAGCGCACCGGCCGCGATCAGCCCCGACACCACGTACGGCAGCCCCGCGATCTCCGGCGCGGCCAGGACCACCATGTCCGGCTGCATCTGGATTTCCGACCAGTGCACGATGCCGTCCCGGATCACCTCGACGACACTGATCAGGTCGGGTTCGAAGTGATGCCACTGCGTAACCCACGCCGGCAATTCGGCGAACGGCCGCCCGACGAGATTCGCGAGGATCTCGTACTTGATCAGCACCGCGAGCACCGGCACGCTCAGGTAGAACAGCGCGATGAAGAACAGCGTCCAGCCGACCGAGCGCCGTGCCGACGCGACCGACGTGGTCGTGTTGTAGCGCGTCAGGATGTGCGGCAGGCTCGCGGTGCCGAGCGACAGGCACAGCAGCAGCGCGAGGAAGTTCCGCTCGCGCGGCTTGCGTTCATCCTCGCTCGCGGCCGGAAACGGCTCGTGCATCGGCACGGGCGGCTCGGCCCGCGCGAGCAGGTCGTCACGCACCTGCGTCCACGCCACGCGCGCCGCCGCGGGATCGCGCGGGAAATCGGCCAACTCGCGCTCGCGCAGGCTGATCTCGCGCAGCGGCCCGTTGTGGCGCCGCAGGTCCGCGAGCTGGTCGACGAGATGCCGGCGCGCATCCGCGTACGACGCCGGCAACCGGTCGAGCCGCGTCTGGATATCCGCGGCCTGCCGGCGGTATGCATCACGCACCTGCTGCTCGTCGCGCGCGTCGCGCACCTGCGCCTCGCGCGCCGCGACGCGCTCCATCAGCGTGCCGTAATTGAACTGCGGCACGGGGCCGAGCCCGTTCTTCATCGCGATCAGCGAGACCGGAATCAGGATCGCACTGATCAGGATGATGTACTGCGCGACCTGGGTCCACGTGACCGCGCGCATTCCGCCGAGAAACGAGCACACGAGAATGCCCGCGAGCCCGCAGAAGATCCCGATCGCGAAATCGACGCCGATGAAACGCGTCGCGATCAGGCCGATCCCCTGGATCTGCGCGACGAGGTACACGAACGAACACAGGATCGCCGCGCCGGCCGCGAGCGCGCGCACGGCCGTGCTCGAAAAACGCGTGCCGAGAAAATCCGGAATCGTGTAGCGCGCGAGCTTGCGCACATACGGCGCGAGCAGGAACGCGACGAGGCAGAATCCGCCCGTCCAGCCCATCACGTACGCGAGCGCGTCGTAACCGGTGGCGTAGAGCGAGCCGGCCAGGCCGATGAAGGACGCGGCCGACAGCCAGTCGGCCGCCGTCGCCATCCCGTTGAACGCGGACGGCACGCGCCGCCCGGCCACGTAGTACTCGACGAGATCGGACGTGCGCGACAACAACCCGATCACCGCGTACACGGCGATCGGCACGAACAGGAACACGTAGCCGATCCAGACGCCCGAGCCGGTCGCGCGCTCGATCCGCCACATCAGCAGCACGAAGCCGAGAAACCCGAGCGTATAAAGCGCGTATGCGCGTATCAGTCGACGCGTCAGCATGAATCAGCGCCCGCCGTTCGGATGGCCGGCGCGTGCCGCATGCTCGTCGTACGCGCGGCGCAGCGTGCGGTCCGCGCGCTGCATCAGCCCGATGTAGACGACGATCAGCACGAGGTAGACGAGAATCGCGCCCTGCGCGCCGACATAGAACGGCAGGCTGAAGCCGGCGAAGCGAATCCCGGCGAGCGCGGGCCCGAAGAACGGCACGATGAACGACACCGCGAAGCCGATCACCATCAGCACCGCGATCAACGCGACGTTGAAGCGCCAGTAGCGCGCATGCGCACGCGCGAGCGGCTCGGGAACGGGAGGTGGCGCGGCGGGCGCCGAACGGGTCGGAACGGTCATGCCGTTATGTAGCAAAAAGCCCCTGCGCGGGCAATCGGGATTGCCGCGCAGGGGCTCGCGCGTGACGCGCGACCGGCAGGCGCTCAGCGCACTTCGGTGAGCTGCTCGAGGATGGCCGGGTTCTCGAGCGTGGACGTGTCCTGCGTGATCGCCTCGCCCTTCGCGAGCGAGCGCAGCAGGCGCCGCATGATCTTGCCCGAGCGCGTCTTCGGCAGGTTGTCGCCGAAGCGGATGTCCTTCGGCTTCGCGATCGGCCCGATCTGCTTGCCGACCCAGTCGCGTAGCGTCTTCGCGAGCGCCGCCGCTTCGTCGCCTTCCGGGCGCGAACGCTTCAGCACCACGAACGCCACGACCGCCTCGCCCGTCGTATCGTCCGGACGGCCGACCACCGCTGCCTCGGCCACGAGTTCATGCGACACCAGCGCCGACTCGATCTCCATCGTGCCGAGCCGGTGGCCCGACACGTTCAGCACATCGTCGATCCGGCCCATGATCGTGAAGTAGCCGGTCTCCTTGTCGCGCACGGTGCCGTCGCCGGCCAGATAGAGCGTGCCGCCGAGCTCTTCCGGGTAGTAGCTTTTCTTGAAACGCTCCGGGTCGCCCCAGATCGTGCGGATCATCGCGGGCCACGGGCGCTTGACGACCAGAATGCCGCCTTGCCCGTTCGGCACGTCCTGCCCCGTCTCGTCGACCACCGCGGCCGTGATGCCCGGCAGCGGCAGCGTGCACGAACCCGGCACGGTCGGCGTGGCGCCCGGCAGCGGCGTGATCATGTGGCCGCCGGTCTCGGTCTGCCACCACGTATCGACGATCGGGCAGCGCTCGTGGCCGACGTGCTTGTGGTACCACATCCACGCTTCCGGATTGATCGGCTCGCCGACCGTGCCGATGATGCGCAGGCTCGACAGGTCATAGCTCTTTGGATGCACCTTGTCGTCGGCTTCGGCCGCCTTGATCAGCGAACGGATCGCGGTCGGCGCGGTGTAGAACACGGTGACCTTGTGATCGCCGATCATCTTCCAGAAGCGGCCGGCGTCCGGATACGTCGGCACGCCTTCGAACACGACCTGCGTGCCGCCGCATGCGAGCGGGCCGTAGGTGATGTACGTGTGGCCCGTGACCCAGCCGATGTCGGCCGTGCACCAGAACACGTCGTCGGGTTTCCAGTCGAAGGTCCACTTCATCGTCTGCGCGGCCCACAGCAGGTAGCCGCCCGTGCTGTGCTGCACGCCCTTCGGCTTGCCGGTCGAGCCCGACGTGTACAGGATGAACAGTGGATGCTCGGCGCCGACCCAGGTCGGCTCGCAGCGGTCGGATTCGCCGTCCACCAACTCGTGCATCCACAGGTCGCGGCCTGCATGCCAGTCGATCTTGCCGCCGGTGCGGCGATAGACGATCACGCTCTTGACCGCTTCGCAGCCGCCCAGCGCGATCGCTTCGTCGGCGATGCTCTTGAGCGGCAGCGTCTTGCCGCCGCGCGCCTGCTCGTCGGCGGTGATCAGCGCGACCGCGCCGACGTCGACGAGCCGCTCGTTCAGCGATTTCGCGGAGAAGCCGCCGAACACGACCGAGTGGGTCACGCCGATGCGCGCGCAGGCCTGCATCGCGACGATGCCTTCGATCGACATCGGAATGTAGATGACGACGCGATCGCCCTTGCCGATCCCGCGTTTCTTCAGCGCATTGGCGAAACGCGATACGCGCGCGAGGAGGTCGGCATAGGTGACGCGGGTGACGGTGCCGTCGTCGGCCTCGAAGATCACCGCGACGCGCTCACCGTGGCCGGCTTCGACGTGACGGTCGAGACAGTTGTACGACGCGTTCAGCTCGCCGTCGTCGAACCAGGTGTAGAACGGCGCGTTGCGCTCGTCGAGCACCTTCGTGAACGGCTTGTGCCACGTGAGGCCTTCGCGCGCGAGACGCGCCCAGAAGCCTTCGTAATCCTGCTCGGCCTCGGCGACGAGCGCGCGGTAGGCCGGCATGCCGGAAATGGCCGCCGTCTTCTCGAGCGCCGCGGGCGGCGCGAACTGACGGGTTTCGTGAAGAACCGATTCAATCGCAGACATCGACTACCCCTTGGTGAACATGAATCCTCTGCATGGCGGCGCGATCGTGCGCGCCGCGCGTCGTCTTGGCCGGCGCCTGCGCGCCGCTGTCTCCCACCACCCGCACGCGACCGCGAAGGCCTGCGCACGATGCTGCACCGCACCAGATCACGCGAACGTGACCCGCGGCCCGGCGGTTTCCACGATAAGCGCTCCAACTTACCCGTCACTTACGCGGCATGGCCGTTTCGTGCACCGGGCGGCGCGCATCGAGGTCAGCTTTACGCTGTTACAACCGCGACCCTACAATCCTAACTGAACTCGCCTTCCGGATTCCAGCTTGAATCGCTACGCCCTCTTCCTCATCCTGTCGATGCTCTTCGTCGGCAGCAACGTCGGTATCGGTAAATCCATCGTTGCATTCGTTCCCGTCGCCATCCTCGCCACGCTGCGCTTCGTGATCGCGATCGCCGTGCTGTGGCCGCTGTTCAGCCCCGTGAAGATGCGTGCGGTCAAGCGCGGCGAATGGCTGAACCTGTTCCTGCAGGCCTTCTTCGGCACCTTCATGTTCACGCTGCTGATGCTCAACGGCGTGCAGCGCACGAGCGCGGTGGCCGCGGGCGTCATCACGAGCACGATCCCGGCGATCGTCGCGCTGTTCGCGTGGCTGATCCTGCGTGAAAAACCGAACGGCCGTGCGCTCGTGTCGATCGCGCTCGCGATCGTCGGCGTCGTGACGATCAATCTCGCCAACGGCAGCGCATCCGGTCACGGCACGCCGGGCGACGCGTCCGGCTCGCTCACCGGCAACCTGCTGATCCTCGGCGCGGTGTGCTGCGAATCGATCTACGTGATCCTGTCGCGCCGCCTCACGCAGACGCTCGCACCGATCGACATCTGCGCGTACACGCACCTGTTCGGCCTGTTCCTGATGCTGCCGCTCGGCGCGACCGCGCTGTGGCACTTCGATTACGCGAGCGTGCCGGCCGGCACCTGGGCGCTCGTCGTCTGGTACGGACTATCGGCCAGCATCTTCTCGTTCTGGCTGTGGATGAAGGGCATCCGGCACGTGCCGGGCAGCCTCGCCGGCGTGTTCAGCGCGGTGCTGCCGATCGCCGCGGCCGCGTACGGCATCGCGTTCCTCGGGGAGCGCCCGACGCTCGCGCACGGCGTCGCGCTCGCGTGCGTCGTCGCCGGCATCGTGCTCGCGAGCCTGCGCGTGAAACGCGTGCCGGCCGCGGCCTCCTGATCCGTCCCCGGGCGTGCCGGCGCGTCGCTGCAGTCGCGCCGGCCGACGCGTTACAATAGCGCGCCTTTTCAAGATTACCCCCGATACCTGCGCACCGCGCCCGTACCCCGACATGTCCGCCCCGCACTCGCCCGGCCATCCCGGCCGTCGCCCGCTTCGCCCCCTCCCCGCGCTGATTTTCATGAGCCGCTGGCTCCAGGTTCCGCTCTATCTGGGCCTGATCGTCGCGCAGGCCGTCTACGTGTTCCTGTTCCTGAAAGAAGTGTGGCACCTGCTGTCGCATGCGACGGGCCTCGACGAAATCAGCGTGATGCTCGCCGTGCTCGGCCTGATCGACGTGGTGATGATCTCGAACCTGCTGATCATGGTGATCGTCGGCGGGTATGAAACGTTCGTGTCGCGGCTCGGCATCGAGGGCCATCCCGACGAGCCCGAATGGCTCGACCACGTGAACGCGGGCGTGCTGAAGGTCAAGCTGTCGATGGCGCTGATCAGCATTTCGTCGATCCATCTGCTGAAGACCTTCATCAACCCCGACCAGCACACGACGCACGCGATCATGTGGCAGGTGATCATCCACGTGTCGTTCCTCGTGTCGGCGCTCGTGATGGCGTGGGTCGATCGCCTGACGACGCACACGCACCCGGCCCATTTCCACGAGGCGCACGCACCCGCGGCGTCCCGACCGGCGGCCTGAACCGTCGGCAACATATTCCCCACTGTCCCCACAGAGTCTCAGCCATGACCGTCATCAAACAGGAAGACCTGATCCAGAGCATCGCGGATTCGCTGCAGTACATCAGCTACTACCACCCGCTCGACTACATCCAGGCCCTCGGCCGCGCGTACGAGCTGGAAGAGAGTCCGGCGGCGAAGGACGCAATCGCGCAGATCCTCACGAACAGCCGCATGTGCGCGGAAGGCCGCCGCCCGATCTGCCAGGACACCGGCATCGTCACGATCTTCGTGAAGGTCGGCATGGACGTGCGCTGGGACGGCGCGACGATGGGCCTCACCGACATGATCAACGAAGGTGTGCGCCGCGGCTACACGCACCCGGACAACGTGCTGCGCGCGTCGATCGTCAATCCGCCGGAAGGCGCCCGCAAGAACACCAAGGACAACACGCCGGCCGTGATCCACTACGAGATCGTGCCGGGCGACAAGGTCGACGTGCAGGTCGCCGCGAAGGGCGGCGGCTCGGAGAACAAGTCGAAGTTCGTGATGCTGAACCCGTCCGATTCGATCGTCGACTGGGTGCTGAAGACGGTCCCGACGATGGGCGCCGGCTGGTGCCCGCCGGGCATGCTCGGGATCGGCATCGGCGGCACCGCCGAGAAGGCGATGCTGATGGCGAAGGAATCGCTGATGGAGCCGATCGACATCCAGGAAATCATCGCGCGCGGCCCGAAGGACTGGATCGAGGAACTGCGTGTCGAACTGCACGAGAAGGTCAACGCGCTCGGCATCGGCGCGCAGGGCCTCGGCGGCCTCGCGACCGTGCTCGACGTGAAGATCATGGCGGCGCCGACGCACGCGGCCTCGAAGCCGGTCGCACTGATCCCGAATTGCGCGGCCACGCGCCACGCGCACTTCGTGCTCGACGGCTCGGGCCCGGCCAAGCTGGAAGCGCCGTCGCTCGACGCTTGGCCGAAGGTGCAGTGGGAACCGAACACGGAAACCAGCAAGCGCGTCGACCTGAACACGCTGACGCCGGAAGAAGTCGCGAGCTGGACGCCGGGCCAGACGCTGCTGCTGTCGGGCAAGATGCTCACCGGCCGCGACGCCGCGCACAAGCGCATCGCCGACATGCTCGCGAAGGGCGAGAAGCTGCCGGTCGACTTCACGAACCGCGTGATCTACTACGTCGGCCCGGTCGATCCGGTGCGTGACGAAGTGGTCGGCCCGGCCGGCCCGACGACGGCCACGCGCATGGACAAGTTCACCGAGACGATGCTCGCTCAGACGGGTCTGATCTCGATGGTCGGCAAGGCCGAACGCGGCCCGGTCGCGATCGACGCGATCAAGAAGCACAAGGCGGCCTACCTGATGGCGGTCGGCGGCGCGGCCTACCTCGTGTCGAAGGCGATCCGCGGCGCGAAGGTGCTCGCGTTCGAAGACCTCGGCATGGAAGCGATCTACGAGTTCGACGTGCAGGACATGCCGGTGACGGTCGCCGTCGATTCGTCGGGCACGTCGGTGCACCAGACGGGTCCGAAGGAATGGCAGGCGAAGATCGGCAAGATCCCGGTCGCCACCGCTTAAGCGCGATCGAACGAAAGGCCGGACGGGAGTCCGGCCTTTTTACTTCTCATTCTCATTATTGTGTTCGGCCGGTTATTCGAGGCTGATTCTCATTACACGCAAAAGGCAGGCCCGACAAGGCTTCGAGGCTTGGCTTTTCTCGTTCGAGCGATTATCGTTCGGTTTCTGAAGCCCCACTGAACAAGGAAACAGCCATGCAAGGCGACAAGAAAGTCATCGAATATCTGAACGCCCAACTGAAGAATGAACTCACGGCGATCAACCAGTACTTCCTGCATGCGCGCATGTACAAGCACTGGGGCCTCGACAAGCTCGGCAAGCACGAATACGACGAGTCGATCGGCGAAATGAAGCACGCCGACTGGCTGATCGAGCGCGTGTTCATGCTCGACGGCCTGCCGAACCTGCAGGACCTGCACAAGCTGCTCGTCGGCGAGGAAACCGAAGAGATCCTGAAGTGCGACCTGAAGCTCGAGCAGATCTCGCAGTCCACCTGCAAGGAAGCGATCGCCTACTGCGAATCGGTGCGCGACTACGTGTCGCGCGAGATCTTCGAAAAGATCCTCGACGACACCGAAGAGCACATCGACTGGCTCGAAACGCAGATCGACCTGATCGGCAAGGTCGGCCTGCAGAACTATCAGCAAACGATGATGGGTTCGCCCGAGTAATCGCGCCGCCTGCCAGCCTGCCGCCCGCCTGACGATGACGAACCCGTCCAACGCTACCGCGCTGCGCGCCGCCGCCCCTGTCGGCATCTTCGACTCGGGGCTCGGCGGCCTGTCGGTGCTGCGCGCCGCGCGCGCGCACCTGCCCGACGAATCGTTCGTCTACGTCGCCGACTCGCACCACGCGCCGTACGGCCCGCGCGACGAAGCCTTCATTACGGAACGCACGCTGGCCATCGGCGAGTGGCTCGCCCGCGAAGGCGCGAAAGCGCTCGTCATCGCGTGCAACACGGCAACGGCCCGGGCGATCGCGGCCATCCGCGAACGCCTGTCGATCCCGCTCGTCGGTGTCGAGCCGGGCATCAAGCCGGCCGCCGCGCTGTCCGCGACCGGCGTCGCGGGCGTCCTCGCCACGCAATCGACGTTGAACAGCCCGCGCTTCCAGGCGCTGCTCGACCGCTACGGCGCCGGCCGCCGCTTCATCTGCCAACCCGGCCACGGGCTCGTCGAAGCGATCGAACGCGGCGACACGAACTCGCCCGCGTTGCGCGCGCTGCTCGAGCGTTACATCCAGCCGATGCTCGACGACGGCGCCGATACGCTGGTACTCGGCTGCACGCACTACCCGTTCTTCACAGAAACGATTCGTGACCTTGTTGGCGAGCGCCTGACGATCGTCGACACGAGCGACGCCATCGCCCGCCAGCTTGCGCGGGTCCTCGACGAACGCGGGCTGCGCGCCCCGGCCGGCACGCACGCCGCGTCGCCGCGTTTCTGCTCGACCAGCGACGGTCTGCAGCTGCGCGCGCTCGCCTCGACGCTGCTCGGCCTCGACGCGCCGGTCGAATCCGTCACCATTTCCTCGCCGAACGCGCGCGCCTGCGCGACCGCCTGACGCGGGGGCCGGCACGCCGGACGCTCTCGGCGGCCTGACCGCCCCGCCGTTTCAAGGGTCCGATGACCTTAAAAAAAGCCCAACCCAGGCTTGTCAACGCCCGCAAAATTAATGATAATAATTCGCATTAACGTTAGCTATCGCAACTCATCATGATCGTCTGCGTGTGCAAGTCTGTTTCCGATCGCAAGATTCGCGCGTCCCTCGCCGAGGGCGTGAACTCTTTCGATGAACTCCAGTTCGAGCTCGGCGTGGCCACGTGCTGCGGCAAGTGCGAGGAGTCCGTACGCGACCTCATGGCCGAGCAAGGCGTCTGCGCGAGCCGGTGCGGTGTCGAGCATCATGCGCATCCGATCCCGGTCACGTTCTACGACCGCAAGGCGGCCTGAGCGGCGCCGAGCGTGCGCATGCGGCCCAGGCCGCATTTTTTGTTTTGACCGTCAGCAAGCCACCGTCCGCGCGAGCCAACGGCTTACCTGTCAAGGAGCCTGTGATGGAATTGCTGATCGGATTCGTAACCACCGTTTGCATCTCGCTGCTGATCTTTCGCAAGTGATGCCGATTCACCCGCCGCGCCCCGGGTGCGACGTCGTTCTTTCAAGCTAACATGCAGGCTTCGCATCTCGCTCCTGCCGGCGCCATGCCGGCTGCACCACGTATGAATCCCCGAGTGATCGTCGTCGCGGTCGGTGTGCTTGCCGCACACGCGATCATGCTGACGGCCGCGTGGCTCCATCGCAACGCGCCGCCGCCGAAATCGGTCGAGGTCCAGACGATCACCGCGCAGCTCATCACGCCCGCGCCGATCGCGCAGCAGGTCGCGGCCGAGTCGATCCCGCAGCCCGCGCCGCCGAAGCCGGTGCCGCGCGTGAAGCCGAAGGTCGAACCGAAGCCGGTGCAGAAGACGGCGAAGCCGACCCCGCAGCCGGTTGCGCCCTCGCCCGCCCCGTCGCCTACACCCGCTCCCGCCGCCGATCCGACACCGGCGCCCGCCGCGCCCGCTCCCGCCGCACCGGCCGCCACGCCGGGCCCGGCGCGCGAAACGATGCAGGTCAGCGCGCCGAAGAACGTGCCGACGCTCCAATGCAACTTCGTGAAGCCCGACTATCCGTCGATGTCGCGCCGCCGCGGCGAATCGGGCACCGCCTATGTTCACTTCGTCGTCGGCGTGACCGGCAAGATCGAAAGCATCGATCTGCAGAAGAGCAGCGGCTATCCGCGCCTCGACGATGCCGCACTCGACGCGATGCGCTCGACCACCTGCCGTCCGTACATCGAGAACGGCCAGGCGATCCGCGCCGCCCGCACACAGCCCTACAGCTTCGGGCTCACCGACTAACCTGCCTCATCCGGAAGATTCAAAGGAAACAAAAAATGCAAAGCTACGGTATCGCGCACGTCTGGGCGCAAGGTGATTTCGTCACGCGCGCCATTGCGATCACGCTGCTCGTGATGTCGGTCCTGTCGTGGATCGTGATCGTCATCAAGGGCTGGAACGTGATCCGCCTGAACCGCCTCACGAAGAACGCCGAACAGGCTTTCTGGCATTCCGACAATTTCGACGACGGCATCAAGAAGCTCGGCCTCGCCGCATCGACGCCGAACGACAACCCGTTCCTCGCGCTCGCGCTGTCGGGCAAGGAAGCCGCCGACCATCACCACCAGACGCAACCGCACCTGCACGATCGCATGGACGTGTCGGACTGGGTCACGCGCTGCCTGAAGGACACGATGGACGAAGGCATCTCGCGCATGCAGAGCGGCCTCGCGATCCTCGCATCGGTCGGCAGCACCGCGCCGTTCGTCGGCCTGTTCGGCACGGTGTGGGGCATCTATCACGCGCTGCTCGCGATCGGCGCCACCGGCCAGACGTCGATCGACCAGGTCGCGGGCCCGGTCGGCGAATCGCTGATCATGACGGCCTTCGGCCTGTTCGTCGCGATTCCGGCGGTGCTCGGCTACAACGCGCTGACCCGTGCGAACAAGGGTGTCGTCAGCAAGCTGCGCCGCTTCGCGCACGGTCTGCACGCGTACTTCGTGACGGGCGCGAGCCTCGCGTCGTCGTCGACGCGCGACGGCCTGCGTCTCGCCTCGCGCGCCGCCAGCTGAGACGAGGTGAACCATGGCCATGAACACCGGTTTCAGCGACGATGACGACGATGCCGTGATGAGCGAGATCAACATGACGCCGCTCGTCGACGTCATGCTCGTACTCCTGATCATTTTCCTCGTGACGATCCCGGCGATGCAGCATGCGGTGAAGATCGACCTGCCGCACGCCAGCAGCCAGCCCGTCGACGAAAAGCCGCAGACCGTCGACGTCGCGATCCAGGGCGACGGCACGATCCTGTGGGATGACCACACGGTCACGCGCGAACAACTGCAGGCACGGATCGCGGAAGCCGCGAAACGCACGCCGCAGCCCGAGTTGCACCTGCGCGCCGACCGCAAGGTCGCGTACGAGCACGTCGCGGAAGTGATGTCGGATGCGCAGGCAGGCGGCTTGACGAAGCTCGGCTTCGTGACGGAGCCGGGCGCAAAAGCGAAGTAACGCGCGCACGCCCCGCCGTTGCCGGCAGCAACGGCGCACTTGGCCGGCCACACCGGCCGGCCGCGCCTGGCCGGCCGCGCCTGGCCGGCCGCACCTAGCCGGCCGCACCTAACCGGCCGTACACAAAGTAAAAGGCCTTCATCGCCAGATGAAGGCCTTTTTTCATGCGCACGCGGGCGCCTTCGGGCGGCGGGCTCTTTGGCGGTATCGGTTGCGCCTCGAGCAACGCAAATGCGACTCTGCCGTGGTCTGCACGGACTGCGCGTTCTGCCCTATCTGGCTCGCAATATATGCGGCCACCTGATTTCGCTCAGAACTTCCTTCACGAAATGGGATTTCAATATAGGCCCGCCCGCGCACGCATTCAAGGTTCCGGCGATTGAAACTTGCGATTGCAGGCGACGCTTCAATGACAAAACAAATTTGCGTCGTCGTACACGCCGTGTTCAGGTCGCCGAAACATCGACCGCCGCTTCCTTCTTCGCGCGCTCAGGGCAGCCGGGCTCCTTGTACGCGCCGTGGTCGAGCTTCTCGACCAGGTAATCGACGAACGCACGTACTGCGGGCGGCATCCCTTGGCGCGACACGAACACCGCATACAACTGCGGCACCGGCAGCGTCCAGCCCGGCATCACGGGCGACAGTTGCCCCGCGCGCAGCGCGTTGCCGTACATCATCTCCGGCAGCGCGGCGATGCCGAGGCCGTCGAGCACGGCCTCGCGGATCGTCATCAGGTCGGCCGTCACGAGCCGCGGATCATGCTCGTGCACGTGGCGCGTCCCGTCCGGCGCGATCAGGTTGAATACGTGCCGGCCGTCGACGCTCGGCGTATCGAGCGTCTCGAAGCCGGTCAGGTCGTCCGGCGCCAGCGGCGGCGCATTCTGGCTCAGCAGGCTCGGCGCACCGACCAGCATCTGCTCGGTGCGCCACAGCGGCCGCACGACGATGTTGGCGTTCTGCGGCGGCTCCGAGCGCACGCGCAACGCGACGTCGATCGAATCCTCGAACAGGTCGATCACGCGATTCGTCACGCGGACATGCACCTTGACCTCCGGATAGCGGCGCAGGAATTCGGGCAGGATGCGCGACAGCATCGTCTGCGACAGCGTCACCGGCACGCTGACGCGCACCGAGCCGCGCGGCGACGCGCGCAGCTGCTGCACCGCGTTCATCGCGGCCTGCGCTTCGGCGAGCATCGCCTGGCAGTGCTGGTAGAACAGCTCCCCCGCCTCGGTCAGCGCGAGCTTGCGCGTCGAACGCTGCAGCAGGCGCACGCCGAGCGCGGCCTCCAGCTCGGTCAGGCGCCGCGACAGACGCGATTTCGAGATGCCCAGCACGCGCTCGGCGGCCGAGAAGCCGCCATGTTCGACGACCTGCGAGAAGTACATCAGGTCGTTCAGGTTATGTGCATCGATATTCATCTCATCGTTCCAATTTCAGAACAATCCATTGCGAACGGCCGCAAATCGGACGGTAAAACGCCCAATATAATAGCGCTATGTTTCAAAAATAACGCTATTCCGATGATTTCGAGGGCTTCCCATGACCACCGCTCGCTCGCTTGATCGTACCTACCCCGCGCTTCGCACCACCGAAGGCGGCGGTTTCGTGGTTCACCGTCCGTTCCCGACACGGCTGCTGATGGACTTCGATCCGTTCCTGCTGCTCGATGAAATGGGCCCGGTCGACTACGCGCCCGGCGAAGCCGTGGGCGCGCCCGACCATCCGCATCGCGGCTTCGAGACCGTGACCTACGCGCTGGACGGACGCTTCCGCCATCGCGACTCGTCCGGCCATGCCGGCACGCTCGGCCCCGGCGACGTGCAATGGATGACGGCCGGCGCCGGCGTCGTGCACAGCGAGATGCCGGACCCGGCGTTCGCGCAGGCAGGCGGACGTTCCCACGGCTTCCAGCTGTGGGTCAACCTGCCGCGGCGCGACAAGATGATCGCACCGCGCTACCAGGAGATCCCGGCCGCCCGCATTCCGACCGCGACGTCGCCGGACGGGCGCGCACGCGTGCGCGTCATCGCCGGCGAAGCATTCGGCGTCCAGGCCGCGATCGAGACGCGCACACCGATCCTCTACCAGCATTTCACACTGGAGCCCGGCGCAACGGTCACGCAGCCCGTGCCGGCCGGTTATCGCGTGTTCGCCTATCCGATCGACGGAACGGGCCGCTACGGGCCCGACAGGCAGGCTGTGGACGCACGGCACATGGTCGTCTACGGCGACGACGGCGACACCGTCACGTTCGCTGCCGGCGACACGTCGCTCGACCTGTTGCTGATCGGCGGCGTGCCGCTCAACGAACCGATCGTCCGTTACGGCCCCTTCGTGATGAATACCGAGGAGGAGATCCGGCAGGCCGTCGTCGATTACCAGACCGGTCGCATGGGTCGCATCGAAGCGTGAACCGGATCGGGGTCGCAGGTGCCGCGAAGCCGGTGGTTTTGCGTCACAATAAGTTCTTGAACCATGTGGCCACCCGCCACCAGAAGGAACCCCTCCCCTTGAACTTCGAACATCTGATCCAGATCAACTCCGACGATCCGGGCGTGCCGACCCTCACCCGCGACCAGCTCTGGGAAGGCCTCGTGCTGCGTGCGGAGCAGCCGCAACTGTTCGTGATCGGCCTCGACAGCTGCGTCATTCACGAACGCACCGACACGACGCTCGAACGCGAACTGCATTACGGTCACGCGACCGTGCGTGACCACGTGACGTTCACGCCGAATCAGCAGGTCCGCTACGACATCCGCGCGGCCGACGGCGAGATCGGCGGCTCGCTGACGATGACGATCGAAGAGCGCGACGACCGCGAACTGTTCCTGCGTTTCGAGTACCGCACGACGCTGACGGTCACGGACGACAGCGAAGAAGCACGGCAGACGCACGGGATCGTCAAGGAGGCATACCGCACGTCGGACATCGACACCGTTCGCCTGATCCGCGAATACGCGCAGGGGCGCAAGGACCCTGATCCGCTGCACTGAACCCGGCGGCGGCCTGCGGGCCGCCGCTTTTGATTCAAGCTATCAGTCTCGGCATTTCGATCGATAAAGAGTTTTTGTAAATGGGAATAGTTATCATTTAGAATTCATTCCATCGTATCGACAGTCACCGATCAAACCGAATGACCGACACCATGCGCCCGACCACGCTGACCCTGCGCCGCACGACCGGCACCGCAGCCAGCAGCCGTCAGAAGACGGCAGCGGTCACCACGCCGGCGAAACCCGCCGGCAACCGCGATGCAGGCACGCGGGTCGTCAACAGCGATACGCTGCTGCAAGGCCAGAGCCACATCAGCATCGCGCATAACGGAGAGACTTATCAGTTGCGCGCCACGCGGCTCGGCAAACTGATCCTGACGAAGTAACGACCGAGTATTGTGGGGACCACCTCCCTGAGAGGTGTTGGGCAGTAGCCAGCGTAACGGCTTGCACGCGAGATCTAGACCCCTTCGTGCAAACACACTCAAGCAGCCGTTGCAGCAAGCCAAGCCACTTTTTTGGTTCTCGCACAAGGAAGAAAAAAAGCGACACGTCCAACGACGTGTCGCTTTTTTGTTCGAGCCGCGAATGGGCCCGGCATGCGGCCCGCGTGTATGTGGCCGCACAACGCACGACGGCCGAAGAAAGCGGCATGCAAGCCGCTTCAGAATCCCCAGAACATCAACCACCATGCGCTGTCGACGACGGCCAGCCCGACGGCGAACCACGCGAATGCCGCGAGCCGGCGCGGCCATGCCGCATAGCGCCCCGTCACCTTCCACGCGAGCCACGCGCTCCACACGTTGGCACCGACCAGAATCGCGATGCGCACATCGGTTGCCCAGCCGAGCGGCACATGCTCGGCGCGCAGCAACGACAGCGTCGTGGCCGACAGTCCGAGGAACACGCCCGCACCCGCGATCGGGATCAGCGCCTGGGCGAGGTGATGCAAACGCACGCGATCGAAGCGGCCGAGCATCAGCGTTGCGCCGGCCAGCAACACCAGCAACGCCGTGCCGTACACGAGCCCGGTACCGACGATATAGCTGACGACCAGCCCGCCATCGAGCCAGGAGAAGACGTCGTTGCGATCCGGGTAGTGCGTGAGCAGGAACCACGGCGCATTGGTCTCGAGCGGCCACGTGATGTCGTGGTCGATCAGCCAGCCCGCGAGCCATTGCTTGATCTGCACGAACCACGGGCTGACGGTCCAGTGGAACGCGCCGATCGCCACGCCGAGCAGGCCGTAGAGAATCAGTGCGGTGTCCCACGGGTTGGCCTGCTCCGCACCGAGGTTCACGACCTCGTCGGACGGCGAGCGCAGCGACAGCGAAATCGCGTCGCGATGCCCGCTGCAACGACCGCACATATGGCAGGCCGCCGCACCCTTCATGTTGCGCAACGGCACGAGCGGTGCGCAGTTGATCGGAATCACGCGATGGCCGTGCTCGCCGTTCTTGTACGAACGGCGCCACGCATCCTCGTCGACCTTGTAGCGCATCGGCGCGAGCCGCGCGAGCAGCCCGAACACGCCGTTGACCGGGCACAGGTACTTGCACCACACGCGTTTTTCGCGACCGTACAGCACGCCGATCACGATCGCGCCGACGGTCGAGCCGCCGAGCACGAACAGCACCGCGAGCGGGTACTGGTACACGCTCACCATCTGTCCGTAGATCGTCGTGATGCCGAACGCGACGAACGGCCAGCCGCCCCACCGGATCCAGCGCGGAATCGGGCCGCCGCGGCCGAACTTGCTCGCGTATTCGGTGAGCGCGCCCTCCGGACACAGCACGCCGCACCAGACGCGTCCGAGCATCACCATCGACAGCAGCACGAACGGCCACCAGATGCCCCAGAACGCGAATTGCGCGATGAGCGTGAGGTTGTTCCACAGATGCGCGGAATCGTCCGGCAGCGGCAACACGGCCGGCACGATGATCAGGAACGCGTAGACGGCGACGACGATCCACTGGATACCGCGGATCAGCGCACCGTGGCGCTGCATCCACTGGCCGGCCTGCGCGAGCCAGCCTGGCTTGACGGCGGCGACAACGCTCATGCCGCGCGACCCGCAGCAACGGCCGGACGGCGGCTCGCGCGCTTCATCAGCAGCCAGACGACCGCCCAGTAGACCGCATAGGCCACCAGGTTGGTCAGCGCCGGGTGTGCGCGATAGCCGGTCAGCGTCGCGACGAGCGAGCCGAACGTGCCCGAATCATCGAGGATCGCGGACGTATCCCACACCTGCGAAATGCCGAGCGGCAGGATTTCCTTGTCGATCAGCTTGTCGACGCCGGTCTGGAACAGGCCCGCACCGAGGAACAGCAGCATCACTTCGGTGACGCGGAAGAAATGCCGCCACGAGAAGTACTTGCCGCCGAGCTGCAGCAGATAGAACGTGAGGAACGCGAGACCGAGACCGATCACGACCGCGAGCATCTGGCTGCCGTCGACGTGGCCCGACTGGCCGAAACCGAGGCCGTACAGGAAGATCACCGTCTCGCTGCCTTCACGCGCGATCGCGAGCGCGACCAGCACGGCGACGCCCCACCAGTTCGAATCGCGCGTGCTTTGCTGCAGCGATTGCTCCATGTCGCGCTTCAGCGTGCGCCCGTGCCGGCGCATCCACAGCACCATCTGCACGATCAGCACGCACGCGATCAGCACCATCGCCGTCTGGAAATAATCCTGCGCGTCGCCGGACAACACTTCGGTGAACCCGACCAGCGCGGCGCCGAGGCCGACGGCCATCAGCAGGCCGACAGCGACACCGGCCCAGAGGAAAGGCAGGCCGCGGCGCGCGTCGTCGTCGCCGTTTTTCAGCCATGCATAGAGAATGCCGACGACGAGCAGCGCTTCGACGCTCTCCCGCCAGACGATGAACAAGATCTGACCCATCGATACCTCCTGACGCGCGGGGCAAGGGACTGGCGCGCCCGCGCGCAGATAAAACGCGTTACTTCGCGACGATCACGCCCTGAGCCTGCTGGTGGAAATCGTCGAAAAACTTGTATTCGCCCGGCGACAGCGGGGCGACGACCACGAATGAATCGGCGCCCGGCGCGAGCACCTTCTCCTTGCGCAACTGCACGCTCTCGAATTCGGCGGCGCCCTTGCCGGTGTTCCTGATCTCGATCTTGAAACGCTGGCCGGCCGGCACTTCGATGCGGGCGGGCGTCAGTTTGCCATCCGTCATCTCGAGCTTGAACGTCGGCAGATCGGCCGCATGCGCCGCGCCGGCAAGCCACAGCGCAGCGGCTGCGGTAACGATTTTCTGGGGAATTTTCATTCTGGGTTCTCTACGCCGACGGCGCGCCGAAGCGCGCCGTTCGTGATGCCACCGATCAGTAACCGCCCTTCTTGCCGATACCGGCGAACGGGAAGTCGTACTCGAGCGTGATGGGCTTGAACCACGGGCCCACGCCCGTTTCCTTGTCGACGTGGCGACCGAACGCCATGTGGCCCGACTGCATCGGCGGCTTGACGACCATCGTCAGGTGATACTTGCCGGGGCCGGCGAGCTTCACGTTGTCGCCGTAGTGCGGGCCGTCGCTCGCGACCATGCCCATCAGGTCGCCTTCGGCCTTCCACTTCGTGTCGCCCTGCTTCGTCAGCTTGTACGTGACCTGCAGGTACGGCATCCAGTCGCCTTCCGCGAAACCGGTCGGGTTGTTCTTGACCGCATGGATGTCGGCCTCGAGGTGAATGTCGGAATCCGACGCCTTGCGCATCATGCCTTCCGGGTCCATCGTGATCGGCTGCAGGTACACCGCGCCGATTTCCATGCCGCCCTGGATCTGCTGCTTGCCGATCGGATACTCGGCCGCCGAGGCCGACATCGCGGCAAGCGCCGCCGCTACCGCAACCGTCGTGCGGATGAACGAAGAACCCAACATGGACACTCCTTGTTATTTGTCTGACTATCTTGACGACATGCGAGCGACCCGCCTGGGCCACCCGCTGGAAACACTAACGCGACGAAGAACGTTAATGCGAACTATTCTCAATACATGCGGAGTTTAGCACCGAACCCGTTTCGGAACAAACGGAGAGCGCCGTAAACCCCTGATCCGACAAGGCTTACAGGCGCTTTACCAAAAGGATTCAGTGACGCTTGGAAAGATTTACCGACCGCCGCTGATGTGGTCGCCGACGTTCGCGCCGAACACGCGTTCGCGCAGCACGGCAAGCTGGTCGCGGGTGGCGGCGGCTTTCTCGAATTCGAGGTTCTTCGCGTAGTCGGCCATCTGCTTCTCGAGACGCTTGATTTCCTTCGCGAGTTGCTTTTCCGACATGTCCTCGAATTTCGCGCGCTGCTGCGCCTCCTTCAACTCCGCACGCGCGTCGTCGGCGTTGTAGACGCCGTCGATGATGTCCTTGATGCGCTTCACGACGCCGCGCGGCGTAATGCCCATCTTTTCGTTGTAGGCGATCTGCTTCGCGCGGCGCCGCTCGGTTTCGCCGATCGCGCGCTTCATCGACTCGGTCATGTTGTCCGCGTAGAGGATCGCCTTGCCGTTCACGTTCCGCGCGGCGCGGCCGATCGTCTGGATCAGCGAGCGCTCGGCGCGCAGGAAGCCTTCCTTGTCCGCGTCGAGGATCGCGACGAGCGACACTTCGGGAATGTCCAGCCCCTCTCGCAGCAGGTTGATCCCGACCAGCACGTCGAACGTGCCGAGCCGGAGGTCGCGGATGATCTCGACGCGCTCGACCGTGTCGATGTCGCTGTGCAGGTAACGCACCTTGACGCCATGGTCGGCCAGGAACTCGGTCAACTGTTCGGCCATGCGCTTCGTCAGCACGGTGATCAGCACGCGCTCGCCGGCCTTCACGCGGGCGTTGATCTCGGTCAGCACGTCGTCGACCTGCGAGCTCGCCGGGCGCACTTCGATTTCCGGATCGACGAGGCCCGTGGGTCGCACGACCTGCTCGGCGATCTGCCCCGTCACGCGCTTCTCGTAATCGGCCGGCGTGGCCGACACGAACACGACCTGGCGCATCTTGCGTTCGAACTCGTGGAACTTCAGCGGCCGGTTGTCGAGCGCCGACGGCAGGCGGAAGCCGTAATTGACGAGGTTTTCCTTGCGCGCGCGGTCGCCGTTGTACATCCCGTTGAGCTGGCCGATCAGCACGTGCGATTCGTCGAGCAGCATCAGCGCATCGGGCGGCAGGTAGTCGACGAGCGTCGGCGGCGGATCGCCGGGCGCCGCGCCCGAGAAATGCCGCGAATAGTTCTCGATGCCCTTGCAGAAGCCGAGCTCCTGCAGCATCTCGAGATCGAAGCGCGTGCGCTGCTCGAGGCGCTGCGCCTCGACGAGCTTGCCCTCGCGATGGAAGAACTCGAGCCGTTCGCGCAGTTCGTCCTTGATCGTCTCGACCGCGCGCATCACGGTGTCGCGCGGCGTCACGTAGTGCGACGACGGATACACGGTGAAGCGCGGAATCTTCTGCCGCACGCGCCCGGTCAGCGGATCGAACAGCTGCAGCGTCTCGACTTCGTCGTCGAACAGTTCGACGCGCACGGCCATTTCCGCATGTTCGGCCGGGAAGATGTCGATCGTGTCGCCGCGCACGCGGAACGTGCCGCGCTGGAAATCCTGCTCGTTGCGCGTGTATTGCATCGCGATCAGCCGCGCGATCACGTCGCGCTGGCCGAGCTTGTCGCCCGTACGCAGCGTCAGGATCATCTGGTGGTATTCGGACGGGTTGCCGATACCGTAGATCGCCGACACGGTCGCGACGATCACCACGTCGCGACGCTCCATCAGGCTCTTCGTCGCCGACAGCCGCATCTGTTCGATGTGCTCGTTGATCGACGAATCCTTCTCGATGAACAGGTCGCGCTGCGGCACGTAGGCCTCAGGCTGGTAGTAGTCGTAGTACGACACGAAGTACTCGACCGCGTTGCGCGGGAAGAACTCGCGGAACTCCGCGTAAAGCTGGGCCGCGAGCGTCTTGTTCGGCGCGAACACGATCGCCGGGCGGCCGAGCCGCGCGATCGTGTTGGCCATCGTGAAGGTCTTGCCCGAACCCGTCACGCCGAGCAGCGTCTGGAAGGCAAGGCCGTCGCCGACGCCTTCGACGAGCGTGTCGATCGCGGTCGGCTGGTCGCCCGCGGGCGGATACGGCTGGTAAAGCTGGAACGGCGACCCTTCGAAAGTGACGAATTTGGATTCGTCGAGCGCGTCGCCGACTTCGGCATGATGTTCGGACATGGAATGCGGCCGGAGCAAGGGCAAAGAAAGCATTCTAGCGCTTCGCGGCCGCGCGAACTGCTGTCGGCTCCTGCCGCGCGACGGCCGCCCGAAATCGCGATTCGCCGCCGAAACGCGACGGAATCACCGCCCCCGCCAGCGCGAATTCGCTACAATATCAGGCTGCTGCGCTTTCCGGCGTCGCGCCGTGGGCGCGCGGTCCGCTGCGCCCGTCCCGCCGGCTGAAAGCCTGACCCTCTTTTCACTACTGCCGAATCATCATGTCGCTCTTCTCCGCTGTCCAGCTTGCTCCCCGCGACCCGATCCTGGGCCTGAACGAAGCCTTCAACGCCGATGCGCGTCCGACCAAGGTCAACCTCGGCGTTGGCGTGTACACGAACGAAGACGGCAAGATTCCGCTGCTGCGCGCGGTGCGCGAAGCGGAGAAGGCACGTGTCGAGGCCGGCCTGCCGCGCGGCTACCTGCCGATCGACGGGATCGCCGCCTACGATGCGGCCGTGCAGAAGCTGCTGCTCGGCAACGATTCGCCGCTGATCGCGGCGGGCCGCGTGGTCACGGCCCAGGCACTGGGCGGCACGGGCGCGCTGAAGATCGGCGCCGATTTCCTGCGCACCGTGAATCCGAACGTGAAGGTCGCGATCAGCGATCCGAGCTGGGAAAACCACCGCGCGCTGTTCGAAGCGGCCGGCTTCGAAGTCGTCGCCTACCCGTATTACGACGCGGCCACCAACGGCGTGAACTTCGAAGGCATGCTGTCGGCGCTGAACGGCTACGCGGCAGGCACGGTCGTCGTGCTGCACGCGTGCTGCCACAACCCGACCGGCGTGGACCTGACCGAAGCGCAATGGCAACAGATCGTCGACGTCGTGAAGGCGCGCAACCTCGTGCCGTTCCTCGACATGGCCTACCAGGGCTTCGGCGAGAACATCGACGCCGATGCCGCTGCCGTGCGCCTGTTTGCCGCGGCCGACCTGAACGCATTCGTGTCGTCGTCGTTCTCGAAGTCGTTCTCGCTGTACGGCGAGCGCGTCGGCGCGCTGTCGATCATCACGTCGAGCAAGGAAGAAGCCACGCGCGTGCTGTCGCAACTGAAGCGCGTGATCCGCACGAACTACTCGAACCCGCCGACCCACGGCGGCGCGGTGGTCGCAGCGGTGCTCGCGTCGCCGGAACTGCACGCTTCGTGGGTGCAGGAACTCGGCGAAATGCGCGATCGCATCCGCGCGATGCGCAATGGTCTCGTCGAGCGCCTGAAGGCAAGCGGCGTCGATCGCGATTTCAGCTTCATCAACGCACAGCGCGGGATGTTCTCGTATTCGGGCCTGACCTCGGCGCAAGTCGATCGCCTGCGCGACGAGTTCGGCATCTATGCGGTCGGCACGGGCCGGATCTGCGTCGCCGCGCTGAACACGCGCAACCTCGACGCGGTCGCCAATGCGGTCGCAGCAGTCCTGAAGTAAAGCCGCGTCGGGCGGCAGCCGTCACCAGGCCCGCCCTGCCGACATGAAAAACGCGCTCCACGGAGCGCGTTTTTTTGTACCGTTCGGCGCGGTGGGCGGCTATGCCGCCCGCCCCGCGTTACTGCATGAACCAGCCGTGGCTGACGACCACCGACTGGCCCGTGAGCGCGGCGCTCGGGAACGCCGACAGGAACAGCACCGTCTGCGCGACGTCCTGCACCGTCGTGAACACGCCGTCGACCGTGTTGCCGAGCATCACCTTCTTGATCACTTCCTCTTCGCTGATGCCGAGCTCCTTCGCCTGTTCCGGAATCTGCTTGTCGACCAGCGGCGTGCGCACGAAGCCCGGACACACGACGTGCGAGCGCACGTTGTGCTTCGCGCCTTCCTTCGCCAGCACGCGCGCCAGGCCGAGCAGACCGTGCTTGGCCGTCACGTACGCCGACTTCAGCGGCGACGCTTCGTGCGAGTGCACCGAACCCATGTAGATCACGACGCCGCCGCGATCGTCCTTGTACATGTGCTTGAGCGCGGCCTTCGTCGTCAGGAACGCGCCGTCCACGTGGATCGCCTGCATCTTCTTCCAGTCGGCGAACGAGTAGTTCTCGATCGGGTTGACGATCTGGATGCCCGCGTTCGACACGAGGATGTCGACCGAGCCGAACGCTTCGGCCACCTTGTCGATGCCGGTGTTTACGGCTTCCTCGTTGGTCACGTCCATCGCGACGCCGATCGCCTTGCCGCCTGCCTTGTTGATCTCGTCGGCGACCGCGTTCGCGCCGTCCTGGTTCAGGTCGGCGATCGCGACGGCCGCGCCTGCCTTGGCGAGCTCCAGTGCGATTTCTTTGCCGATGCCGCTCGCGGCGCCCGTGACGACTGCGGTCTTGCCGCTCAGATCTGCTGCCATATCCGTCTCCTCCCGTTATCGGATCGAATAAAACACGCGCCCGCCGCATCCGCGCTCATCGCGAAATCGTGGCGGCGTGCCAAGCGTCATTGTGCACGATCGGCCCCGCCGTTCGCGTGCAAAACGTCTAAGCTTAAGGTCGGTTCCGTTCAGCAGGAGATTCTCATGCACTATCGACGGCTAGGCCGCTCCGGCCTGCAAATCAGCGAGCTTTCCCTCGGGTCGTGGGTGACATACGGCAACCAGGTCGATCAGCGGGTCGCGCGCGAATGCCTCGCCGCGGCACGCGATGCGGGCGTCAATTTCTTCGATAACGCCGAGGTCTACGCCGGCGGCAAATCCGAGGAAATCATGGGCCACGCGCTCAAGTCGCTCGACTGGCCGCGCGTCAGCTATATCGTGTCCACGAAGTTCTTCTGGGGGCTCGCGGAAGCCCCGAATCAGTATCACACGCTGAACCGAAAATACCTGCTGAATGCGATCGACGGCTCGCTGCGCCGGCTGCAGCTCGACTATGTGGACCTCGTCTATTGCCATCGTCCCGATCCCCATACGCCGATCGAGGAAACCGTCTGGGCGATGAGCGACATGATCGTGCGCGGCAAGGCGCTGTACTGGGGCACGTCGGAATGGAGCGCCGACGAGATCCGCGCGGCATGCGAGATCGCCGAGCGGCATCATCTGCACAAGCCGGTCGTCGAACAGCCGCAGTACAACCTGTTCCACCGCACCCGGGTCGAGCAGGAATATGCGCGGCTCTACGACGATTACGGCCTCGGCCTCACGACCTGGAGCCCGCTGGCGTCGGGGCTGCTCACCGGCAAGTACCGCAACGGCGTGCCAGCCGGCAGCCGCGCGCAGTTGCAGGGCTACGACTGGATGCGCGAACGGCTGACCGATCGGGCCGCCAACGACATCGTCGAGCGGCTCGGCGAGATCGCCGCCGAACTCGGCTGCAGCACCGGCCAGTTGGCGATCGCGTGGGTACTGTCGAATCCGCGCGTGAGTTCGGTCATCACGGGTGCATCGCGGATCGACCAGATCGGCGACAACATGCGCGCGCTCGAGGTTGCCGCGAAGCTGACGCCGGATGTGAAGCAACGCATCGAGGCGGTGGTCGGCGACGCATACGAGTGAGGCGACTCGCGTACAATACGCGGCCGCATCGGCGCGCGGCCTCACGGCCGCGCACGATCGCCCGCTTTCATCGATTCACCCTTCGTTTCAGGCAGCCAGCCATGCTCAGTTATCGTCACGGTTTTCACGCAGGCAACCACGCGGACGTGCTCAAGCACGCCGTCGTCGTCCAACTGCTGCGCTACCTGAACAAGAAAGACAAATCGTACTGGTACATCGATACGCACGCGGGCGCCGGCGTGTACTCGCTGCGCGACGGTTATGCAGCGAAGACGTCGGAATTCGATACCGGCATCGGCCGACTGTGGAACGAAAAGAACCTGCCGGAGGCGCTCGGCGACTATGTGGATGAAGTCCGCGCGCTGAACGACGACGGCGAACTGCACTTCTACCCGGGTTCACCGTACATCGCATGGCGATCGATGCGCGAGCAGGATCGTATGCGCCTGTTCGAAATGCACACGACGGAAATCGATGTGCTGCGCCACAATTTCCGCGATGCGGGGCGACGCGCGATGATCTTCGCCGGTGACGGCTTCGAAGGTATCAAGGCGCTGCTGCCGCCGCCGCCGCGACGTGCACTCGTGCTGATCGATCCGTCCTACGAGGACAAGAAGGACTACGCGCGCACGGTGAGCTGCGTGACGGAATGCCTGAAGCGTTTCGCGACCGGCTGCTATGCCATCTGGTATCCGCAGGTCACGCGGACGGAATCGCAGCGCTTTCCCGAGCAGTTGAAGCGCCTGCAGCCGAACAACTGGCTGCACCTGACGCTGACGGTGTCGAATCCGCCGACCGACGGGCTGGGCCTCTACGGCAGCGGGATGTTCATCCTCAATCCGCCGTATACGCTCGCCCAGAGCATGAACGAGGTTCTGCCCTACCTGGTCGAGATGCTGGGACAGGATAGCGGCGCTCGCTGCCAGATCGAGCACCGCGGCAACTGATCCGGCGACCGGCCGTTACGGCTGCGGTCGCGGCGCGAGCCTCGGCTGATAGGCGGGTTGCCCGTCCCACGCGGGAACATTGATATACGGGGCGACGAACAATGGAACCGACGTGTTCGGCGCCTGCCCGGCCGGAGCGCGCATGCCTGCCGGCTCGACGATCGGCTGCGACGACAGCGGTGCCGTCTGCAGCACCCATCCGCCCTTGCCGTCCTGGATACCGCGCTGCGTATCGAGCACCAGCGGTTTGGACGATGTCGCGGCACCAGCCGCGAGGCCATGGACGAGCACAGCCGCGCCCACAACGAGACGCGCGCGGGCACTGCGACGCACATCGACACCCAAACGCATGATCGTGTCCTTCAGGATGAAAAGCAGGTCCATACCATAGCGCTGCACCGACGATTTCGCCAGATCCGACGCACAAAAAAACAAAGCCCCGTCAATACGGGGCTTGCTTATCGTTCGGCGCCGCTCGGCACCTGACGGGGACTGCGATTACAGCGAGTAGCCGTTGGTTTCGAGCGAGCGGATGCGGCTCTCGAGCTGGACGATGTCCGACGACGTGGCGAGGTAAGCCTCACGGCGCTCACGTTCTGCGGATTCGAACCAGTTGCTCAGCTTTTCGACGATGTAGGCGATCATGACGTTCTCCAAGGAAGAGGGACCCCTGGTGAATCGAGATTCAGGGATTTCCCGTATAGGGTTATCCCGAATTATAGCGACGCCGCACCAAGATGCTAGTGAAATACTTGCATGGCAACCATTCCCATTTGGAATGGACTGAGGCGAACATCACATAACCCGTTGATTTTAATGGATATTGCTCCAGGGCTTGTTTTTAGGCTCGAGAACACGCACTAATTTGGTTCATCGACCGGGTCGGCGAGGCGCGCCAAAATCGGGCATTCAGGTCGTCCGTCACCATGGCAGTGCGCGGCGAGGTCGGCCAGCGTGTCGCGCATGTCGCTCAGCTCCGCGATGCGTTTGTCGAGTTCGGCCACATGCTCGAGAGCAATCGATTTCACTTCGGCGCTTGCGCGTGAGCGATCCTGCCAGAGCATCAGCAGCTTGCGAATGTCCTCGACGAGAAAGCCGAGCCGTCGCGCCTGACGGATGAACCGCAGAGTATGGACTTCGTCCGCGCCGTAGATCCGGTAGCCGGCATCGGTGCGCTTGCTCGGCGCAAGAAGGCCGACTTGTTCGTAGTACCGGATCATTTTTGCGCTGACCCCGGATTCGCGCGACGCGTCGCCGATATTCATTCCTCGCCCTCTGCCCTCAAAACCTGGTTTCGAACACGAACGTCGGCGGATGCCATTGTCGACGACAGTTCGATCGTATCAAATCGCGGGACTTTGTTCGGGGGACGGCCTGGTGGCGGGAGCCGGAGGATCTGATCTGGCGCGCATACCGTTTCGCGCTTCGCCGCACGCTTTTCTGGCGCACCAATGCAAAAACCCCCGCCTTTCGAGCGGGGGTTTCTGGCTTAGGGAGCCTGACGATTACCTACTTTCACAC
>NZ_QKZF01000011.1:0-233468 GCF_003253915.1 Burkholderia sp. 28_3 | reverse complement strand
CTGAATTGAGCGCCGATTCGCTTCGTCATCCAGAAAATTTGAAGCCATCTCGCCTGCAACTTCGGAAGTTGGTCCATTGATCAGCGTTTCCCTAGTTTTTCGACAATTAATTTCGTAGCGCACCCGCTTGCTTAGCATGAGATTTTTTCAGATGGGATCTGATTCCCGCCCGCAAACTGCCGGCACCGTGGATCCAGCCTATATCGATGATCTCTCCGCACCAAAGAAAATCTAGGTGTGCATGTGGGGCCGAACCAGCACAACGCGCGATGTGCTCCAGCTTGCGCAAGTTTAAAAGACGCAACGACTCAGAAAAATACGACAAATTCTCAATGCTTGGATCGGGTATAAGACGAGTCTTGTTCGCCCAAAGAACAGTGTGCCACCCCGCTCGCACTGCAGGTCGATTTTTGAGATGAGGTTCGTCCGCTCGATTGAGTCTTTGCGTGGTATGCGAACCCGATAGGACTCGTCTTACGTTTGCAAAGAAAGACAAGCCTTTGTCTCATATATTTCAAGTAAGCAAATTGATAGGATTTGTCCTGTCGGGCCGTAATGAAAATAGATGCGCGGTCCGATTTTGAAAGCTATTGGAAATATGTTGACATGGAGGCCCAAAAAGCAGATCGGGGATCAACATGAAAGGGATTTGCGTTCGAGTCGTAATTGCTAATGATCGACCGTTGGCGTTAGCTGGCCTGGAGTATGTCGTAGCCAACTCTGGCGCATTCGAATTGGTCGGAATATGCCGAAGCACGGATGAGTTGATTGAAACACTCGGAGCCGTCAGATGTGACGTCGTGTTGCTTGACTATTCGGTGCGCGGCGCGGGGCGATTTGAAGGGTTGGCATTGCTTGGCTACTTGAGTCGCACGTTTCCAGATCTCGCAATAGTAACGTTGCTCAGGCGCGAGAGTCCTATCCTTGCGAACGCAATACTAAAGCACGGCGCATCGAGTATCGTCAGCAAATATGACGAAGTTAATCACATCGTAACCGCGATTCATATGAGTCATGGTGGTGGTCGCTACCTTTCGCCAATTATCCGGTCTGGCCTGGAATTCGAAAAAACGGCGAACGGCGGTCGAATTGCGAAACTATCGCCACGCGAGATAGAAATTATTAGATTTTACTTGTCTGGACTGTCTATTAGCGAAATTGCTCGACAGCTCAAAAAAGGAAAACAAACAATTAGCGCGCAGAAGGCATCCGCCATGAAGAAGCTTGGCGTAAAGACGAATGTCGCATTAATCCAGTGTGCAATGAGTCTTGGTTTGGCAGGATTGTGATTCAGCACCCCGGGGGGGGTGTACGTCTGGATCAAGACGATTAATTAATAAGATAGAAAATCGAGCGCTACCATGGTTGGCGAATGGGGAGGTAAATAATGGCGTAGGCATTTGTTCAATCGAATGATGAGGTTATTTTCATCAGCTTCATCTATATGGCGAACATTTGTTCGCCCCTGTCTTAATCGTAAATTTTTGGAAAAACAGAATGTACAAGCACTCACTTTTTATGTCGGCAGCTGCACTCGCATTTGTCGCAATGAATGCCCATGCGGCGGAGGGGACGATTACTTTCACGGGATCGGTGGTGGCGTCGACGTGCAAGATCAACGGTGGCGCAAATGACCTGACCGTGCCGCTGCCGCGGGCCGCGACGAACCAACTCGCGACTGTTGGCGCGACGGCAGGCCGCACGCCGTTCACTCTCGCATTGTCCGGTTGCACGACCGACAAGAAGGGCGAGGATGGCGAGACGGTAATTGCGGCGCCGGTGAAGAAGGTATCCGTCGCGTTCGAACCGGGGCCGAACGTCGATCTGGGTAGCGGCCGCCTGAAGCTCACGGGCGCTGATGCAGCGACCGGTGTCCAAATCGGCATCCTGAACGACAAATACGAACCGATCAAGATCGGCGCGGAGAGCTCGACCCAAGGTGTACAGATTGCGGACATCGATACGGCAATCGGCGGCGCCGGCACTGCGACGCTGCAGTTTGCCGCGCAGTATGTCGCGACCGGTCCGGTGACTGGGGGGTCCGCCAATTCGTTCGTCACTTACTCGCTGACCTACCCCTGAAATGCGACGCGTTGAGTGATATTTCCGACCGCCTTAGGCGGTCGGGCATTTTCTGTTTTTCTGGAGAAAATAATTTCAATTAACTTCGCACTGCATACTAAAGGAGAGAAAAAATGATGGCACGTTCCTGCCGCCACATGTTCACGTTGATGACGGTCGCGCTAACCATCTCGTTTGCTCACGCGAGCGTGACGCTGTCCGGCACACGCGTCGTGTTTGCCGAAAGCGAGAAGGAGGTCACGATTCAGATGACCAATGACGGAAAGCGCCCGGCATTGGTCCAAACCTGGATCGATAAAGGTGACGAACGTGCTTCGCCAGAGAACATTGACGTCCCGTTCGTGATCACTCCGTCAATCTTTCGGATCGAAGGTGGCAAGGGCCAGACGCTGCGGATCCTGCACACCGGAGAACCTCTGCCGTCCGACAAAGAATCGCTTTTCTGGCTGAACGTGCTCGAAGTGCCCGCGAAATCGACCCTCGACCACGATTCCAATCGACTCCAGCTGGCGTTTCGGACACGCGTAAAGCTGATGTACCGACCGACCGGACTATCCGGCGATGCGCTTGATGCACCTCCTCAACTGAAGTGGCGGATCGCAGCCGACTCCGGCGGCCATCTGGTGCTCGACGCAAGCAATTCGACGCCTTACGTCGTCAATCTGGCCGGGGTCGCGCTGGTTGCGAACGGCAAGACGTATGAGGCCGGCGTGGGCTTTGTGCGTCCCGGCGAGTCCAGGTCGTTTCCGATCAAAGGTGCACCAACCGCAGGCATTTCAGGCGGTACGGTCGTCTACAGCAGCATGGACGACTGGGGCGCGAGTCATTCCCATCAGAGCGTCGTGACGCAATAGCGGTACAGCGCGGCCTATTCGACAACCGATTAGGCACGGATGGGCGTGCTCGGCCCATACAACCGATTCGAAACAAGAGCATGGTGAATAATGGAGAGGCAAGTCATGGATTGGAGGCTGGACAATCAGCCGCGCCTGAAGCCTATCTGCGCATTGCTTCTCACAATTATCGCGGGATGGCAGGCGGAGGCGCGCGCTGGCAAGCACATTGAGACTTTTGAGGTCGCGCAAACGGAGTTTGCACAGGTCGAATTCGAGAGCGGCTTTTTGCAAGGCGGCGCAGGGGCGATCGACGTGACTCGCTACGAGCGCGGTAACGTGGTTCGTCCGGGGCGCTATACCCCCGACATCTACGTGGACGGTCACTGGATCGGGCGCGTCGAGGTCGGCTTCAATGCCGCGCCGAACACACCCGATGCACAGCCGTGTTTCAATCGGGCGTTAATCGACCAGATTGGGGTGGACCGTGTGCGCTTACCCGAGCACATCCGCGCGACGTTTGATCACGCAGACGCGTGCCTGCGTCTCGGCCAGATCATCCCGGACGCATCAGTCAGTTTCGACTTCGGCGAACAGCGGCTTGACCTGAGCATTCCGCAGATCGCGATGCGCCGTAGTGCGCGTGGTTACGTGAGCCCGGATCAGTGGACGGCAGGCGTACCGGTGGCGATGCTCGGGTACAACATCAATACGTACCACTCACAAATGCGGGGACAATACGGTAATACACAGGGGTACGTGGGTCTCGACGGCGGCTTCAACGTACAGCGCTGGCATTTCCGTCACAGCGGTTCGTTCAGCTGGGACGATCGTGGCGAAAGACGCTATCAGAACCTTGCAACCTACGTGCAGCGCGATGTCGCTGCATGGTCGTCGCAGCTCGTCGTCGGCGATACGTATACCTCTGGCGATCTATTCGATTCGACGTCCTTCCGCGGCGTGCGGCTCTATACCGACGACCGCATGCTGCCCGAATCGCAGCGTGGCTACGCGCCAGTCGTGCGCGGAGTCGCGAATTCGAACGCGAAAGTCACGATTACGCAGAACGGCATGCGACTGTACGAAACGACCGTCGCGCCGGGCGCATTCGTGATCGACGATCTGTATCCGACCGGCTACGGCGGTGACCTGCACGTGACGGTCACGGAAGCGGATGGGTCCGTTCACTCCTTTTCGGTGCCATTCGCGGCAATCCCGTTATCGCTTCGCCCCGGCCAGAACCGGTACAGCTTCACTGCGGGAGCCGTTCGCAATCTCGACAAAACGTCACCATTGTTCGTCCAGGCGACGTGGCAGCGCGGCTTTACGAATTCAGTCACCGGCTACGGTGGCATGACGGCCGCAAATGGCTATCTGTCCGCGATGCTCGGCGGCGTACTCAATACGTCCTGGGGCGCGATCGGCGCCGATGTGACACATGCGTCCACTCAAATTCCGGGCGAGCGACGTTATGCTGGGCAAAGTTTTCGGTTGAGCTACGCGAAGACCGTTGCGGAAACCGGGACGAACATTGCAATCGCAGCGTACCGTTACTCGACGAGTGGCTTCTTCGGTCTGACCGATGCGATGCGCGCCCGCGACCAGGCGGTTGTCGGGATTCGCTCGGCGGATCTCTATCGCCAGCGCAATCGCGCATCGCTCACGCTGAGCCAGCAGTTCAGCGAAAAATGGGGAAGCGTGAACGCGACCGTATCGGCCGCGACGTACTGGAATAGAGGCGGATCCGATGTCGATTACACGATCGGCTACAACAACACGTTTCGTAACGTGTCGTACAACGTGTCGGCGACTCGCCAGCGCAAGCCGTTCGCCGGATCGAGCACGATGATCTATGCCGGCCTGTCGATTCCACTCGGCCGCACGCGGCCGGCGATCGTCTCGACAAATTTCAACCACGACTCCCGCGGATCGACGCAATGGCAAACCGCACTGTCCGGCTCGGTCGGCGAAGAGGGTAGGCTCGCATATGGTGTCAACGTCACGCGAGGAGCGAGCCGTGGCAATTCCCAGACGAGCGGCGGCGCCAATTTCACCTATCGCGGCGCGATCGCGGAGATGAGCGGCAGCGTGGGTGCAAGCGACGAGTATCAACAGTATTCGGTTGGACTGCGTGGTGCAATCGTCGCGCATCCTGGCGGCGTCTCGCTGTCGCAACCGGTAGGCGAGACGTTCGCGATCGTTTCTGCGCCGCATGCGGCAGGCGCACGGATCGTGAATGCGACCGGCGTGCGGATCGGCCGGAACGGCTACGCAATCGTCCCGTATCTGTCACCCTTCGCGATCAACGACGTCACGATCGATCCAAAGGGTTTGTCGACGGACATTGAGTTGCGGGAAACCAGTCAGCATGTCGCGCCGTTGGCCGGCGCGGTGCCGATGCTGAGGTTCAAGACCGTTTATGGCCGTTCCGCCGTGATTCGCGTGCTTCAGCCGGACGGGACGCCGCTGCCATTTGGTGCGACGGTCAAGGATCGGAAAGGCGTGGACGTCGGCGTCGTGGGACAGGGCGGCAAGATATTCGCGCGCGGTCTTGCGGACCACGGGGAATTGACGGTCACGTGGGGCACCGCAGACGCAGCATCGACCTGCCGTTTGTCGTATGCGCTGCCATTGCGCAAACGCTCCAGCGGATATCAACCGCCGCAAAGTCTCGATCAGCGATGCGTCGCGGCGCGTGACCCCGACTATGCGCCGAGCTTGTCGAGCCGCACAGCGGCCGGGTATGGCGAAAGTCCGTGAGGGATCAACAAGTAATCAATCGAGGGACAATATGAGCTTCTATTCTAAGCGTGTGATACAGGTACTGAGGTACGTATTGCTGGCTACACTGGTCACCGAGTGTTCGGTAGCGGCAGCCGCGTGTAATGCGCGCTGGACAGTGGCGTCCAATGTGGCCGCGATTTCGGCAATCTCGTTGGCCGGTCCCGCTGATGCAGTGCCGCATGGAACTTTGCTTACTCCGAGCGCTAGCGGGAGCGTGCACGGATGGCGTTATGAGTTCCCCGAGCCGACGAACAACGAGGCATGCAAGAAACTAAAAGGAAGATTTGAGTCATCCGGGAACGTGGTGCGAGGCATTCACTATGTGTCGAACGGGCTAATATCGGACGTTTGGGAGACCGGCGTACCCGGCATCGGGTACGCGATGATAGTTAGAAGTATTTTTGGTCCAGAAGCGGGCGTCAAAGAGGGGGGAATCGACGTCTCGTACGGCAGTATGGCAAGCCCCCAGTCGTCCCTGACGCCAATCACAGTAAAAGTCGTTCTAGTGGCGACCGGGCGTTTGAGTACTGGCAGTTACAGGGTTCCGGCCCTGAACGTCGGACGCTACACCATTGTCGATGGTAGCGGCACTGTGCTAAGCGCCTCTATTCCCATGGCTAGTGTACCGGTCACAGTAACCGCACAAGGCTGCAAAGTCACATCGGGCGAAGGGCAGAATGTGAATCTGCCAAGAGTTATTACGTACGACTTCAAAGAGGTCGGCGCGACCTCGGCGGTCTCTTCGTCGTTCGCCGTTGGCCTGAAGTGCGATACCACGCTGGCTGTGCACGCGACCTTGACCGATGCGAGCGATCGTTCTAACACGTCGAACGTGCTCAGCCTTTCGCCCGGGTCGACAGCGACCGGGTTCGGGCTGCAAATTTTCCGTGAAAACTCGATGACCCCCATCGCGTACGGTCCCGAATCGTCGACGAAGGGTAATCCGAATCAATGGTTCGTTGGTACGGCCAACGCCTATAACCCACTATTGATTCCGTTTACGGTGAAATACGTGAGGACCGCACCGGAAGTAGGCCCGGGAAGTGTCAATGCACGAGCGTTGATTACATTTTCGTATCAGTAGCCGTCGATGCAACCATGTTCCGCACGCAGGCAGCGCTGCAGGTAGCGACCCGATCGAAACGGTCGCTTCGCTTCCGCAAACACGATCAATCCTTGCTTCTCCCAGTCCGAAAGTTTGCATATTTTGAGATATAATTATCCGGAAGAAAATGGGCCAAGGCATCCCCTGATGTGGCCTGACGGACGCAGGGAACTCAATGGACGAATTTTTTGTGCGAGTCGTTGTTGCGGACGACCATCCTGTGTCCGGAAACGGCATCAAGCAGGCCCTGAGCGGCATTCCGACAATCCAGGTTGTGGCGGTTACTGAAAATACATCCGCGCTGGTCGAAATTCTCGAAACGACTGCTTGCGATGTGCTCGTGCTTGATTATGTGATGCCCGGCGGGCAGTACGGTGATGGATTAGCACTTCTGTCGTATCTGAGCCGCCGTTATTCGACGCTCCGTTTTGTCACTGTAACGATGCTGAATTCGCCAGCCGTCTTTCGGGCGTTGCAGAAGCTTGGCGTGAACTGTGTCGTCAGCAAGTCGGACGCGATGTCACATCTTGTCGCAGCTGTTCACGCTGCTCAGTCCGGTGGGCGTTACCTGTCTCCAACGATTGCGTTGTTGCTTGAGCAAGCCGACTCCGGACCGGTCTCGACGCTGTCGCAGCGTGAATCGGAAATTGTTCGTTTGTTCCGCGAAGGGTACAAGGTAACCGAGATCGCGGAAAAGCTCCATCGCAGCAAAAAGACCATCAGCGCGCAGAAACTGGCGGCCATGCGCAAGCTCGGCATCAAGCGGGATGCTGATTTGATTCGGTTTGAAGGTCCATTCGATCCGGGCGCGCCGGACGAACCGGAACCAACTTCGTGAAAGCGGCATGCGTACAGGCGCACGGTGGTTAATGCGACGACAACGATGGCAGAGTCAAGGCGAATTTGACCCTGCATGGATGCGCGCCTACCAGCGAACGTTGCTGTTCGCAGGCGGGGCAGCGCTCTGCATTTTCATCGTCTTATGTGCCGCGGCCGTCGCTTGGGTCGAAGTCAGCGATTACCAAGCCGCGCTGCGATCGCGATTCCTCCTCGAGCGGAGCCGACTGCTGTTAGCAATGACTGAGAGCGCGACCGTGGTCAAGCGCTTCACCAGTGTTGCCGATGGTGCGTGGGATCCTCGTGCCAAGCCCACCGCTGAATTAGCCGCGCTCTTCACATCGCGCGAACATGCGGCGTTCCGCGAGGTTCGTGACCCGACGTTGTACTACGTCGGGCAAGTGGTGCACGATTCCGAGCAAAGCTATCTCCCGCTGCTTGCCTTGAGCGAGCGCCTTTTGGGGGATGGCGTATGGCGTCATCAGACCACCGAAGCACCGGATCAGGTCTATATAATCGGGCGCGATAGCCGTTTCGCCGCGCTGCTGCTGAAGCTTCGGCGCCGCATACCGACGACCGCCCTCGAGCGCGGCGATCTGCTCGGAATCTTGTCGCGCGTCTGGCCCGACGTCATGAGTTGCGTACGCGACGGTGATGCCCATCTCGAACGCGTACCAGACGGAGTCGTTTGGCTACCGCCGCGGACGGCACCCTTAACGCCGGAACCGATGATCCGCGTTGCAAGCTGGATATTCGACAGCGGTAATGCGCCCGTTGCACTCATCGTACACGCGACGCGCGCGTCGCACCTGCTTGATGCATTGGGTGCAAACGATGCCGATCGAGCAGTTGCAATCGTTGACGCGCGAGGGCATGTGCTGCTGCAATCCGACGGTTCCAGCAGCATCGATGTTGCGACTGCGATGCAAGCATTCTCCTCTGATCGCGCCAATGGAATCGAACAGAAGATGTTTCGAGCGAACCTGATTTTGCGCGATCAGATTCCTGAGACCGATTGGCAACTCGTGAGTGTTTCCCCGCTTCGGGCAATTCTGCTGGATCTTGCACCGAGACTCCTGGCGATCGTAGTTTCAGCGGGATTCGGCATCGTAATTTTGGTTGTCGGGTTGCGTGTGATCAATCGCCGAATACTGGTTCCGTCGCATACGCGCGCAAGACGTCTCAAGGACAGCGAGCAATTGAACCGAACCTTGATCCGGACGGCGCCCGTGGGCCTAGCGTTGATCGACGCGACGAACGGTGCATTGCTGTTGGGCAACGAGACGATGGATCGCTACGAAAAGGCTGATCCTCGTCGTACGTTATCGGCACGGATTTGGGCGTTCGCATCGTCCGGCAAGATTGGCGAGGGGCCGGAAGTCTTCTGCAAGGAGCTAACACTCGGCGAAGAAGGCGAAGTGGCCGGCGCGACACATCTGCTTATCAACGTTACGCGCGTCAAGTATCAGGGGACCGCCGCATTGCTCGGCACGCTGGTTGACATCACGGCGCGAAAGCTGACCGAACAGTCGCTCGACGCAGCGCGTCGCACAGCGGATCAAGCGAATCGCGCGAAATCGGTTTTTCTCGCGGCGATGAGCCACGAAATCCGTACACCTCTGAATGCAGTGATTGGTAACCTTGAATTGATGCGACGGGGCGAGTTGTCTGATATACAGCGGAAACGACTGGAGATCGCTGACTCGGCGTCTTCTTCGTTGCTGCATATTTTGAATGACGTGCTCGATTTGTCGAGAGTCGAGGCGGGGGAGCTACGCATCGATGCAGTGCCGTTCGACTATGCTGCCGTCGTGCGCGAAGTGACAGAAGCGTTTCGACCGCTCGCGGAGGACAAGGGCCTGAGCTTCGATTGCGATATTGCGCCAGATCTTCCGCCTTACCGTATCGGCGATCAGGTTCGGATCCGACAGGTCGTATCCAACTTGCTAAGCAATGCAATCAAGTTCACAGAGGCGGGCGGTATTACGGTAACCACCGGCATGGCGCAAGGAGGCCATCAGGACGACGTGGAAATTCAAGTCTCGGATACCGGCATAGGGATATCCGAGCTTGCCCAATCGGCAATCTTCGAGTTCTATCGGCAAGCGGACGATTCGATTCATCGTCGGTACGGTGGAACAGGCTTGGGCCTCGCACTTTGCCGGCGGTTGCTGGATGCTATGGGCGGCGAGATTACGGTCGAAAGCGTGAGCGGGAGCGGGAGTGTGTTCAAGGTTCGCATTCCGCTTCCGGTTACCGACGTGGAAAACTGCGTCGACGGGCGGGAGGTGATTGTTGAGCGCGATACCCCTTTGAAGGTAATGGTTGTAGAGGACCATCCTGCGACCCGTTTGCTTCTGGCCGATCAGTGTCGCGAAATCGGTATCGATGCAACACTGGTCGAAACGGGGACCGAGGCGCTCAACGCGATCATGCATTGCAGCTTCGATGTAGTACTTACCGATCTCGGGTTGCCCGATATGGACGGATGGTCGCTTGCGCAAGCGATGAAGGCGGGGGGCTCTAACATCCCCGTCGTCGGAATGACCGCACATATAAGTTCCGATGACGAACAGCGCTGCGTAACCGCAGGTATCCGAGCGTTGCTGCGGAAGCCGGTGACGCTTGGCACGTTATCGCAAGCGCTCGGAATACGTGGCACGGAATGGTTTGCCAGCGGTACCGATAATGGCGTGGCCGGTTCGGGCACGGCGAACATTACGTGGAGTGCGTTGGCAGAGGATCAAAAAGTCGCGATGCGGCGCGTCACTCTATCGTCGATCAGCGCGATAGACCTGGCGTTGGCAACCAACGATACTGATGTCGTCGTCCGCGAACTTCATTCACTTGCTGGAGGATTCGCGACCGTCGGACAGCGGGTACTCGGTGATCTGTGTTCGGGTCTCGAGCAGGTCGTCCGCCAGGAAGGAGTGCACGCGTTTTCAACGCTTTGGCTATCGCTACGCGACGAGCTACTTGAAGCCCTCAAAATGCCAGAGGACTCGGCCGGAGAAAGAGAGCCCTCGCAGATTTAGATCGATTGCGATTTATTGATCAGGCATATCGGCCGGACTTGCAACCACAAGGCCATGCGCGAAGCGCGAAAACCTTGTGCCATGCGGTACTGAGCGAAAGCAACGACGAAGGCCTTGGGGTATCCGGGACGCGGGACGGTCGTCACATGGCTTGATGAGCTGCATCCCGAGCGAAAGAAACGCGTGCTCGGTAAGGCTTCGGGTATTCGGCATACACCAGAGCTCAGGCAAACAGCGGTCATCGATCTGTGCACCCGACGAGGAAGCGCAGACGAAGTTGCCAAAAAGATTGGCGTGAGCCGCCCAACGTGCGAGGCTGGCTTACTCGGATACGCGAGGCCAATCTGACGCGCTCAATGTCGCGCAAGGGGTGCTCGTCCGATAACGCGGCGTGCGAAGGTTTCTTTGGACGGCTGAAGACGGAACTGTTTTACCCTCGAGACTGGCAGACCGTCAGCACCGACCAATTCATTGAGGTCGTTGACTCGTACATTCGTTGGTACAACGAGAAACGGATCAAGATCTCGCTTGGTGCACGCAGTCCGATCGAATACCGAGCAAGCCTCGGGCTGACCACATAAACCAGTCCAAGAATTCCGCCGCACCCCCAAAGCGGACATTTCAATCTAGCTACTACAATTCAATTTGGCGATAATCAGCATTATGTAAAATACAGAATGCAGGGCCCCGCAAGGCGTACTGCGTGCGTGATACCCAGATCGCTGCGTGCCGGTCTTTTTGTTCCTGCCTCGACCATTCCTGCCAGCCATCACCCGCTACTCACTCTATAGCGGAAATACTGCTTGTCGACCCACTCGACCCCACGCCGCCCGTCGTCGAGCATCGCGTTGGGCACCCGCACCGAACCGAGCGGCTCGAACCCGAGCCGCCGGTAGAGCCGGTGCGCGGTGAGCGCATTGCCGTTGCTGCGCACGATGATGTCGCGATAGTCCGACGCCGCCTCGCCGACGCAGCGCCGCACCAGCGCTTCGCCAATCCCGCGCGACCGCCAGTGCGGAGCGACCGCCAGTTCGGCGATCGACATCACCGGCCCGTCGCCGAGCGTCGCGCGCAGCGACGCCGGCAACTTACGGTCGTAGCCCGCATCGGCGGACAGCAGGAAGCCCGCCACCGCGTCGCCGGCCACCCACAGATGGCAACGCGCCGCATGCCCGGTGAAGAGTCCGTAGAGCCAGTCGCGCTCCGCCGCCTCGTCCAGGTAATGACCGGCATACGGCCCCGTCGTAAACGCGTCCATATACAGCGCGAGCACCTGCCGCTCCCATGCATGGAACAGACCGATGCCGCCGGAACGAATCTCGTTCGTCGTCATCCCGCCCTCCTACCAGTCGAGCTGATAAGCGGTGCTCACCAGCAGCGATGAGCACAGCGTGGCCAGCTTCACAAGCGGCAGCCGGGCCGGATCGAACCCGTAGTTCGGATAGAAATACTGGCCCAGCCCCTGCACCTGTCGCTCGATCACGATCACGCGGCGGTCGCGCGGCGCCGTCTCGATGATCCGTTCGACGATCTCCGCCTTGTTCTCGATATGAATCGACAGGATGATGATGTCGCACGCACCGTAGTCGTACGCTGCGCCGTCCGCGTGAACCATCTCGATCGCCGCACGCCGATAGCGCGCGGGGTTCGATGCGCACAGGTGATCGACGAACCGCTCGCCGGTCCTGAGCGATTCCTCGCTGAGATCCAGTCCGACGATGCGGGCACCGCTGAACGACTGCATGAACAGCAGCGACAACGGCATCCCGCCGGATCCGACCATCGCCACCGTCGAATCGGCGGACATGTCCGACAGGAACATCTCGGTTCGCGCGAGCAGCCGGTAGATCTCCGCGTAGTATTCCTTGATGATCAGGAGCAGCCCTTCGCTCGACGGTCCGGCGCGCAGCACGTCGCTCATCTGTCGCTCGAAGCGGACCTCGTTGTCGAGCGACAGCGCCTGAAAGCGCTTCATGTACTCGCGCACCGTCGCGTCGCGCAGGAAGCGCTCGGTCTCGTTCGCATCGAGCACCGGCGACAGCAGGTAGTTACGGATCAGCAGCGTTTTCGCGAAACACGCGCGCAGATCGTGCCGGTCGGGCGACACGAACATCTCGTCGATCCAGCGATGAATCTGGGTCTTCACGAAGTCGATGCGGTGCTGGGTATCGTTGGCCGCGCAATGCGGCGCAAGCGGCGGGTTGGTCAGCATGTCGGTGTCGATCCAATCTCGGGTTGAGGGGCGCCGGCGAGCCGGCGTCAGATCCAGGCCTTCGGCAGCGCGGCGAGGCGTTCGCGCGCGACCGGCCTGGTCTGGCCGAACGGCGGGTGTGCCCTCTTCTGCAACGCGTGCGCGAGCATCGTCGGCATCCGTGCAAACAGGAACACCGGCGTGGCAAGCACGGCGGGCACGCCCAGTTCGAGCAGGATCGCCGCGGCGGCCGAATCGATGTTCGGCGGCAGGCCGCGCAGGTCCTGCATCGCACTGCATACGGCCCGGTACGCGTCGAACGCCGCGCCGTCGACACCCAGCCGCACGGCGTGGCGCTCGAGCGCGGCCGGCCGCGGATCACGCTCGAGCAGCGGATGGCCGAAGCCGGGAATCCGCTCGCCTGCCTGCACGCGCTGCGCGACACGATCGCGAATCTCCGCGGGCGACCGGCCGACGAGGCTCGCGAAAAACCGCGTTGCGTCGCTGCAGGCGCCCACGTGCGCGGCACCGCTGCCTGTCAGGCCCGCGATCAGGTTCAGGTCGATGCTCGCATGGGTGCTCGCCGAGAAGCGCGGCAGCGCGATGGTCGGTGCGACGAGACCGAAGCCGCCGTGCAGCGCCACCAGCAGAACGTCGAACAGGCTCGCCTGGGCGTCGTGCGCCTCGCCGCCGCACAGACAATCGAGCGCCGCCGCGCTGAAACCGCGTGCAACGTCCGTCGCCCGCTGCCGGGCCGGCACCTCGTCGTGTGTCGTGCGCCACACCGCCAGCAGGCGCGGCAACGCAGCGACGATGCACAGGCCCGTCGCCACCTCGTCGTCCTGCCCGATGCCCGACAACGCGTCGGGCCACGCGACCGGCCGAGCCTGCGGGCCGGTGGCCAGCCCGGCCGCGACCGCCGCGACCAGGAACACCTCGGGCCGCCGCTGGCGGCGGGCCAGCTGTGCGGCGAGCAAGCCGTCGTCGGGCAGCCCATCGTCGACAAGCCGCGCGGCCAGTGCGCGATCGAGTGCACGCACGTCGTCCGCATCCGGCATCCGGCCCGCGAGCACGTGCAGGATCGCGGCGGTGAATTCGACGGAATCGATCAGTTGCAGCAGATCGACGCCGCGTACGGCAAGCCGGTCGGGCGAGATCGACACCGCATCGATCTCGCCTTCGTCGCGTGCGGCGCGCGAACGGGCGGCGTCCGGCGCCGGCAAGTCGTGAGCGGTTCGCATCGGCGATGCCCCGCTCACTGCCGCGCCGGTTTCGCGATCAGCACCTCGAAGCCGATCGCGAGCATCCCCGATCCCTTCGATACACTGGCGTGCCCGCCGATGCCGGCTTCGTGCAGGTGCTCGACCGACTCAGCGACCGTGAACTTGCCGTCGAGATGGACCGGATGAACGCCCGCGGCCGCGCGCCGTTCGTTGAAGAACGCGAGCGCGTCCGGTGCGGGATCGCTGCAGGGCTCGTGAATAAGCGCGAAACCGCCGGGCGCCAGCGTGCGGAAGATCTCCCGGTACGCACCGACAGGGTCGGCCCAGTGATGCACGACGGAGCGGCCGATCACCGCGACGAACGTCCCGTCGTCGAACGGCAGTGCATGGACGTCACCCGCGCGGATGTCGATACGTCCTTCCAACCTTTCCGCGCGCACGTTCTGCTCGGCGCGCCGCACCATGTCCTCGTAGTAGTCGACCCCGACGAAGGCCAGCGGGGCGAGCGACGGGACGTGGGCCAGCTCGATCAGCGTCCGCGCGGTGCCGGTGCCGACATCGAGCAACCGGCCCGATGCGATGAGCCGCTGCGCGATCTCGTGCTCGACGCGCTGCACCAGGTTGCGGTTCCATTCGAGCGTAAACGTGTCGACGTAGTGATCGTATGTATCGGCGTTGACTTCGGCGGGGGTGTTCGTACGCATGCAGGTCTCCAGTCGTGAGGTCCAGGGGTACAACGGTCGTGAAATCATCCGGCCGCGGGGCGCGCGCCGGCCGGTGGCGCAGCCGGCGCGGCGCCGAGCCTGCGCATGAGCCGCAGGAAAATCGTCAGGTACACGGCCTGGCGCACGACGCTCACGCCCGCGAGCAGCGCGAACAGCTGCGCGAGCGCCAGATGGTGCGTGACGCCGAGGTAGATCACGCCCGGCGTGACGATCCAGGAAAAGAACAGTCCGAGCGCCATCGCGCGCGCCGGGCGCTCGAGAATCTGGAAGCAACCGGTCACGAGGTTCGTCAGCAGATAGCTGAAAACGAACAGCGGCACGTAGTCGAGCAACGCGGTCGCCGCCGCGATCACACCGGCGTCGGACGCGAGAAAGCGCAGCGCGAGCGAGCGCAGCAGGAAGAACGCGACGCTGATTGCCGCGGTAAACAGCACGCCCAGCAGCATCACCGACTGCAGTACCGCGCGGGACGGCGCCCGGCTGCGCACGAGATGGCCGATCCGGATCATGAACACCATGCTCAGGCCCTTGATGAGAATGAACCCGATCGTCATCAGCTCGAAGCCGATGCCGTACCCGCCGATCGCGCGCACGCCGTAGCGGGCGATCAGCGAATAGACGGCCGTATTCGCGAGAAAGGTCAGCGCCTCGAGCGCGGCCGAAGGCAGAAAGATGCGCAGCAGCCGTCGCTGCGTCGGCCATTCCACGCCGGGGTGCGGCAGTGCGACCTGCTCGCGGCGCAGCCGCGGGCGGATGCAACGAATGCACCAGCCGAGATACAGGCTCTTGGTGATCCACGAGGTCAATGCGAGGCCGAACAGCTGCAACGACGGATGCTGGCCGAACAGCCCGAACACGAGCAGTGGATCGAGGATGTTGTTGACCACGCCGCACGCGATGCTGATGCGGGCGGGCGACTTGGTGTCGCCGTACGTGCGCATCGCCGCCGAAAGCGCGGTACTGAGCAGCGTGAGCGGAAAGCTGCCGATGACGAGCGCGTAGTAGCCGAACATGCGCTCGCCGCGGAACTGGCCACCGGAGATAAACGTCATCAGCGGCGCCCGCGTGCCGATCAGCACCAACACGACCAGCGCGCCGATCCCGCCCGCGAACACCAGGCTCTGCACGAACAGCCGGCCCTGGTCCTCGCGGGGCGCCTTCGCGAACACCGCGACGAACGATTCCTCGAAGCTCTTGCCGAGGAGGAACAGGAATGTCGCCACGCTGCCGTTGACGAGTGCGAGCAGCGCCATGTCCTCCGCGGGCAGATCGCGAATCCAGCGGTAGTCGAACAGCGTCATGCAGTAGCCGAAAATCGACGACAGCACCATCGGATAGAGCATCAGCCAAGTCGCACGAACCTCGGCCGCGAACTGGCGCATGCGGTCGGCGCGCGACGCGCGCGTCGAGGCCGACGTGGCAGGCGCGACGGTGGCGCTATCGTCACACATGGGCGTGCCTCTCGTCGATCAGGCGCGGCAGCTTCTGGCGTGCGGAGAAGCGCAAGGCATCGCGGCCGCGCACGTCGAGGCGCCCCTCGCCCTTGTCGATGCACTCGCGCACGTCCTCGATCTCGAGCAGCGTACGGGTGAGCCGTGGCCCGAGCGGCGCGAATTCATCGTCGTCCAGGTCCAGCGCGACCGTCAGACAATCGCGTCCATGCGCGTCGGCGGCCAGGCGAAACTGACTGTCGAGCGGCCGGCCGGCGCACGCCGCGAGCCGCTGCGCAAGCAGCTCCGTGCTGATCAGGTTGCCCGCGAACTTGAAGCGCTGATCCGTGCGGCCCTGCAGCACGACGACGGAACCGCCCTCGCCACACGTACAGCGCACCGCCGGACCGACGCGCACGCGATCGCCGATCCGGTAGCGCAGCATCGCGAGGCCCGGGTTGGCACGGCTCGTCACGAGGAGTTGCCCGTCCTCCTCTTCGAGAAAGAACCAGTCGTCGAGCACGTGGTAATGCCCTTCCGCACAGCGCGGCGTGTGATAGCCGAGAAACCCCGTTTCGGTGGCGCCGTACAGTCCGAAGAATGCGGCATCGCGCCAGCGCCGCCGCACGATCTCGCGCTTGTGCCCAGAGAATGCTTCGCCGGTGTAGAGGATCGTCGTCACGTCGAGATCCACGCCGTACGCGTCGAGCAGCCGCAGGCATTGCAGCACGCTCGTCGGCGTGCCGACCAGCACGTTGGGGCGCACGCGGCCGATCAGGTTCAGCATGGCGGGAAGATCGGCGCCGTATGCGTCCAGCCGCCCGATCGGAAGCACGTTCGCGCCGATCGCTTCCAGCAACCGGTTCACGCCGTCGTACAGCGTGGAAAAGCCGCCGGCGGTAAACAGGTTCGCCACCCGGTCCGTCGGTGCGATCGCTGTCCCCGCCAGCGCATTCGCGAGCGCCCGGCCATAAGTCGCGTCGGGCCGCTTGCGGGCCGGCGCATTGAGCAGCAGCTTGACCTCGCCGCTCGTGCCCGACGTGGTGTAAAACGTCGCGCCGGCGAGATCGCCGTGCTCGAGGCGCTCCAGTACGCGCCGCTTCAGGTCGTCGGCCGTCTCGATCCCGACCAGCGCGCGGAAGGCCGCGTAGCTGGCCACGCCCGTCGGCAGTAAATCCGCATAGCGGGCATCGTACGAAAGCGCTTCGCTCACGGCGGAGGAATCGAAGCGGGTCGTGCGCTCGGACATCGTGTGCTCCAGGTTCAGGCCGCGGTCACGCGCTTTCGCGCAGGAGACGCAATGAGATCTTGCCCGTGCACGTGACCGGAAGGTCGTCGACGAACAGCACGTCGGCGATGCGCGGATACAGCGGGAATGCGGCCCGGTAGCGGCTCAGGATGCGCGCCTTGAAATTCGCGTCCGCACTGGCTGGCGTCCGGCCGGGCACGACGAACACCGTCAGCGCGCCGGTCTGCGGATCGGCGAGGAAATAGCTCTTCGCGATGTCGTCGAACGCATCGAAGTGCTGGTGCAGCAGGCTGACGTTGATGAGCCGGCCGTTACACTTGACCGTCTCGTCGCGGCGGCCGACCCAGAATACGACGCCATCGTCGCGGCGGAACACCAGGTCGCCGGATTCCAGCGTCGTGAACCGCCGCAGGCTGCCGTCGGGCAGCAGATAGCCGTGCATCGCATACGGCGTACGGTAAAGCAGATGGCCGGGCTCGCCAGGTGCGCACGGCTGGCCCTGCGCGTCGACGATCGACAGCTCGATGCGCGGATCGATCGGGCGCCCCGGCGCGAGGACGCCCTCGAAGCAGTACGAATCGACGTGCGGCAGGTCGTCCGGCGTCAGTGGCAACGCGAAAATCCGCGGCCCCGATTCAGTCTGGCCGAAGTTGTTCCACACGCACGCGCCGAGCGCGAGCAAGCGGCGCACCTGGGTCGCGTAGATGCGGTCGGATGCATTGAGCACGACGATTCCGTCGAACCGCATGCCCGGCGTCCCCTCGGCCAGATCGCACACGCGCTCGGCGATGCTGCGGATCAGCGGCACGAAGCGGATTCGGCCGCTGCCCAGGTAACCGAGCACCTCGTGCGCGGTCAGCGATGCCCGTTCGAGCCAGACGGTCGCGCCGGCCAGCAGGCCGTTCATCATCGTCGAGAAGCCGTACATGTAGTGCGTGGGGAACATGCACAGCACGCCGTCACCGGGCTGCACGCCCAGATAGCGACCGACCGCCAGCGCATTCTCGACGAGTTGTGCTTCGTCGTAGACGACCAGCTTCGGCGCGCTCGTCGTGCCCGACGTCATGAAGACGATCTGCGCACGCGGCGAGCCGGCGTCGGCCCACGCGCACGCGTCGTGCCCGGACGCTTCGGCATCGGCCATCGTCGGGTCGAGCACGACGACCGGCAGTCCGTCGCACGCGATCGACCGGGTCGCGACGACCGCGAGCGCATCGAGACGGTACTGACGCAGCGCGGCGGACAGCATCTTCGGGTCGCACAGGACGATCCGGCAGCCGAGCGTCGACGCGAGCAACGTGAACAGGAAATAGTCGAACCCCGAGAAGCCGACGGCGATCAGGCAGCCGCGCCCGAGCAAATGCGGCTCCAGCCTGCCGAGCGCGCGCCGGGCGGCCCTCAGCCGCGCGCGCAGGTCTGCGGCCGTCAGGCGCGCCCCGTGCAACACGATCTGCCAGCGCGCATCGCGGGCAAGCAACGACGTGAACTTCATGCGGGCGCTCCTTCCAGCACGAGCGAGGCCGCGAGGCCGCCCATGCCGAACGAATTCTTGAGCACACGCCGCGCATCGCTCGGCGTCGCGGCGCGCACCACGTTGACGGGGCACTCCTGCGCCTGCTCGTCGAGGTTGATGGTCGCCGGAATGAAGCGCTCCCGCAGTCCGATCGCCGTGTTCAGAACTTCCATCGCACCCGCTGTCGCGATCAGATGGCCGTGCTGCGACTTGTTGGCGGTGACGGGTATCGCGGGCCGCGTCGGGAAGATCGCGCGGATCGCCTCCGATTCGTGCTTGTCGTTGAGCACCGTCGACGTTCCGTGCGCGTTGACATAGTCGATATCGGCCGGCGCGCATCCCGCATCGTCGAGCGCCCGCTGCATCGCGAGCCGCATCTCGAGCGACTGCAGGTGCGGGATGACGATGTGCTCGGCGGCCAGGCTCGCTCCATAGCCGACCACGCGCGCGAACGGCTTGTCACCACGGGCGCGCACGGCCGATTCGCGTTCGATCAGGAACAGCACCGCGCCTTCCGCGAGCACGAAACCCGAGCGGCGCACGTCGAACGGCCGGGAACGGTGCCGGGGATCGAGATTCAGGTCGGTCGAGATCACGTCGAGCGATTCGAGCCGCGCGAGATTGAGCGGATTGACCTTGCCGGACACGCCGCCGACGATGGCCGCGTCGACCCGCCCCTGGCGCAGCGCGAGCATGCCCATGCCGATCGCCTGCAGCGACGCCGAGCACAGGCCCACATGTGCGAGCGCGCAGCCGCTGAACGGAATGTGGCGATGAATCGCGCCGAATACCGAAGTCGCGTCGCCGCTCACGAACTCGCTCATGCGCATGTGCGACACGAGCACACGGAGCAGCGCGTCGCGCGATTTGTCGCCGTTGACCTTGTCGACGAGTTCGAGCGCGCTCTGCACGTCGGTGGCCGGCACGTCGACGCCGACCAGGCAGCCGATGCGCTCCGGCGCGTAGTCGCGCACAACGAACGGCGCCTGTGCGAGCAACCGCGCCGCGGCGAGATCGCCGTACAGCTGTTCGGTCCCGATTCGCCGCGCCGAAGGCCAGCGCACGCGCTCGTTGCCTTCGTCGGGAACGCCCGCGTGCTGGGTCGTATAGGTCGAGCAATCGAATTTCTCGATCCTGCGAATGCCGGAGCGGCCTTCGCGCAGCGCGGCGTGCAGTTCGTCGTAGCTGCCGCCGAGCGGCGTGACGGCGCCGAAGGCACTGATGACGATTGCGTCCGATCGCGAATTCATCGCCCCACCCCGCTCAGCTTGCGCACCAGGATTGCACCGAGGCCCGACGACACGCCGATGCCGTTGACCAGCACGGGCGCGCCGACCGGAATGGCCGGATCCGCGATCGCCAGGACCAGGTCGATTAGGTTGTTCGCGCGCCCGGTATAGCCGACGTGCGGCTTGTACGCGTGCACGACGGCATTCGGCCAGGCATGCTGCACCGCGTTGCGCTCCGCCTTGCCCAGCGACGGTTCGCCGTTCTGGTACAGCACGACGTGCGGCACGCCGAGCGCGGCCTCGCCGGGAAAGCGGGCGAACAGCCTCGACCAGTCGTCGCTCGACACGGCGGTATCGGGCTTGTACAGCGAATGAACGTCGAGCACCTGCGCGCACGGTGAGCGCCCGTCGCGCGGCGTGCGCTCGACGACGGCCCCGACGGCCCCGAACGCTGGAACGATGCCGACCGGGTGCGACGTCGTGCGCAACAACCCCATCTTCTCGAATGCGGCGACGTTGTCGGCCGACGTCATGTCGCCGACGGCCGCGATCACCGCGCGGTCGATCGCGCCGCCCTCGATCTGCCGGTGCGCCTCCTCGAGCGCGCACAGGCTGGTCAGCGACATCCGTTGCAGCGGATAGCCTTCGCCGCGCAGTTCGAACAGCTTCGAGATCTGGTACAGCGCGTTGGTGGTCAGCAGGCGCAGCATGTCGAGCGGGTTCAGGTCCGCCTTGATCTCGCCGAAATAGCCGCAGCCGTCGAGGCCGTGACGCGCGTGCAGCGGCGTGAGCACAGCCATCGTCGCGTCCTCGCCTTCGACCCCCGTGAATACCGCGAACCGCTCGCGCTCTTCAGCCGTGTACGGCCGGCCGGCCGATGCCGCGTCGAACGCCTCGGCAGCCACCTGTAGCGCGAGGCGCGAACCCGGGTTCAGCAGCGAACGATCCTCGCGCGCCATGCGCTGCACGAGCGGAAACGGCAGGTTGGCGCGCGCGTAGTCGCCGGGCCTCGCGGCCGGCACGAGCGGCGCGCGTGCGGCGAAGTCGACGTCCAGCAGCGACGCGATGTCGGGAAAGGCGGCCGTCGCGATGCCGAGGCCGGTGATGTACGACATGGCAAGTCCCCATTCACGTGAATCGAAAACCGCGCGGTACGGCGCGCCTGCCACCCGGACGGCACGCCCGGGTCAGTTGAACTGCGCGATGCGGCGCTCGATGTAGTTCACCGAGAAGTGCTCGTAGAGATCCTGCAGGCTGCATTTCTCGCGGCTGTTCCAGCTCATTACGTCGCACACCTGCCGCCAGCCGGCGTCGGTCCACTCGGTGCCGGTGTGACATTGCGGATCGAGCAGCATCCGGTTGAACGGCCACAGGTTTTCGAGGCTGATGCGGTTGTCCACCTTGTCCTTGAGCTCGTAGCACAGGTCCACGTAGTCGATCGAACTCATATTCAACTCGCGGAACAGCGACGCGGAGTCGGCCACCTGTTCGGGACCGCTCAGATAAAGGATTTGCGCGACGATGCTCTTGATGTCTTCCTTCATGCTCCACTCTCCTTGAGTCACTGGGTCAGCCACTGATGTTTTCGCCATTGCCGAGATCGACGACGCTTCCGGTCGTTTCGAGGGCGCCGTTCGCGAGCAGCAGGACCGTGCGCGCAACCTGCTCGGGCTCGAGGATCTTGCGCATCGGAATCTGACGATAGAACGCCGCCGCGTCCTGCGACGCGAGAAAGCGCTCGAACAGGTCGGAGCGCACAAACCCCGGCGCCACCGCGTTGACGCGCACGCCAAAGCGCGCCATCTCGAGCGCGAGCGTTTTCGTAAAGCGCTCGATCGCCGCCTTCGACGCGCCGTATGCGCCGTTGCCGGTTTTCGGCTTGCGCGCGGCGATCGACGACACGTTGACGATCGCGCCGCGCCGGCGCGACTGCATCCCTTCGCCGAACGCATGGCAAAACGCCATCGTCGCGCCGAGGTTGAGCCGTAACGTTTCCCAGTAGCGCGCAAACGGGCTGCCGATCAGCAGCGCATCGTCGTTGACGCCCGCGTTGTTGACGAGCACGTCGACGGCCGCTTCCGCGTTCACGTGGTTGGCGAACGCCTGCACGGCGTCCCAGTCGCCACCGTCGACCCGAAAGCCGAGCGCCGCGCCGTCGTACGCGCGCTCCAGGGCGTCGGCCAACGCCGGATTCGATCGATAGGTGAAGTAGACGGTGTGGCCGTCAGCGATCAGCGCGTCGACGATTGCGCGCCCGATCCCACGGGTGCCGCCCGTGACGATGGCGAGCTTCGTCATGCGTCGTGCTCCCAGCCGAGAATGCCGTCCATTACGCTCTGGCCGTTCGCATTGCGCAACTCGACGTGCGCGGTGGTGCGCGCCCCGTCCTGTTGCAGGCGCCGCAGACTCGCGGTCAGACGTTCGCCGGGCCGTACCGGGAAAATGAAGCTGATCTTGCGAAGCGTGAGTGCCGGGGGCGGCTGGTCCGTCGCGAGGCCGAGCGCGTCGAACAGCATCGCGATCGCCAGGCAGAGGCTGAACGAACCGGGCAGCACGGGAAACTGCTCGAAATGCTCGTCGAATAGCGGTGCGGCACTCGCCACGTCGATCACGCCGAACCGGTCGCCGGTGATCGTGGCCGCCGGTGTCGCGGTGGCGGGCATCATGGCCGTTCTCCCGACACGGCCAACGCGGGCAGGCGAAGCGGCATCAGCGCAACGAACACGGTACCAGACGCCACGGTCGGATACATACCGGCATCGGCGTCGCGTACCGACACCTCGACCCGGTATCCGTCACCGTGTTTCGCGACGGTGCCGGCCAGCGCCAGCCGCGGATAGCCGTCGACGCGGTGCAGCGTCACCTCGCGCAATTGCGCCGGCACCATCAGCGCCGGCTCGCCGTGCATCGTGCGCGCAGCCTTGACCGCGAATTGATGCAGCGCTTCGATGACGAGCAACGCCGGCCGTGCGCTCGACCAGTCGCCATACCGACGCGGATCCGCGTCGCCCGCGAAACGCGCGGGATCGGACGGATCGCGGATCACTCGACAAAGGGCAAGAAAGCCAGGCCGCGCCGTCTCGCCCCCCCTCTCAAACCTGGTATGTCTCATTTTTATGCCTTGTTATGTCTGTGTTTTGGCTTCTCGCACCCCGGTGACCGCTCTCACGTCGGCCGATGTCGTGCGGATCAAGTACTGATCGGCTGCGAGTGTATCGATTCGTCGCCGAAAGAAACGATCATGCGACCAATTGCAGAAACGAGCGACGAACCGCGCATGGAGCCGACGGAATGCAACGCGGACGCACGACCGACGGCGGGCCGCGCATGGCTCGCGGCGCCCGGGCGCGGAAGCGCTCGCCGACGGCCGCCGTTCGTCGCGACGGAATGCCGTTCGTCCGCGCGTTCCGCCGTTCGTCGCACTGCGCAATACGGGGGCACGGTTCCCGATAAGGTGGCAGCATCGATGGAATACCTTGGGAGGTGTCCGTGTTGGCGGCCAGCTTGAGTCATGTCACGAAAACATATGGAACCGGCCCGCTCGCGGTCGCGGCAGCCGACGATGCGTCGCTCGATATTCTCGCGAACCGCCTCACCGTGCTGTCGGGCCCGTCCGGCAGCGGCAAGACGACCTTGCTCAACCTGCTCGGCGGCATCGATCGCCCAACGCGCGGCGCCATCACGGTCGCGGGCCAGCGGATCGACGCGATGCGCGAGAATGCGCTGGCGGATTTTCGCGCGCGTCACGTCGGGTTCGTCTTTCAGTCGTTCAACCTGCTGCCCGTGTTCAGCGCGTTCGAGAACGTCGAATATCCGCTGACCCTGCTGGGCGTCGCCCGCGCGCGGCGACGCGAGCGGGCGCTTGCGCTGCTTGATGCCGTCGGCATGGGCGACAAGGCGAATCGCCGGCCCGGCCAGTTGTCGGGCGGCCAGCAGCAGCGCGTCGCGATCGCGCGCGCGCTCGTCACCGAGCCGGCACTCGTGCTGGCCGACGAGCCCACCGCCAACCTGGACAGCGCGACGGGCGCGACCATCATCGCGCTGATGCGCACGATGCAGCGCGAGCGAGCGACCTCGTTCGTGTTTTCGTCGCACGACCCGCAGGTGATCGCGGCCGCGGACGACGTCGCGATGATTCGCGACGGATGCGTCGTCGAAACCCGCTCCGCAGCCGTGCACGAGGAGGCCTGCCAATGAGCACCTGGGTTCTCGCCTTCCGCAACCTGCTGCGCAACCGCCGCCGCTCGTCCACCACGCTGCTCGCGATGGTCGTCGGCCTGACCGCCATCCTGCTGTTCGGCGGCTATGCACGCGACATCAATTACGGGCTCCAGACCAGCTACGTGCGTCAGGGCGGCCATCTGCAGATCCAGCACCGCGACTATTTCCTGTACGGCAGCGGCGACCCCGTCTCGTACGGGATCGCCGACTACCGGAAGATCATCGACACCTTGCTCGGTGATCCCGAGCTAGCGCGCGAGGTGACGGTCGTGACGCCGGTGCTGACGATCAACGGCATCGCTGGCAACTTCGCGGCGGGCGTATCACGCACCGTCTCGGGCAGCGGGATCGTCGTGGCCGACCAGAACCGGATGCGACAGTGGAACGACTACGGCTTCGCCGACCGCGCGACGCCCGTCGCGCTGACCGGCAGCGCCGCGAATGCCGCCGTGATAGGCACGGGCGTCGCGCGCGTGCTGCGCCTCTGCGATGCACTGCGCGTACCCGATTGTCGCGATCCGGCGACGGCGGCGGCCCCGGCTGGCGCGTCGGACCTGCCCGACGACATCGCGTCGCTCACGCGGGCCGAGGCTGCGGCGAAGCCGGTGCGGCACGGCGGGCTCGCTCGTCTCGAACTGCTGACGTCGAATGCGTACGGCGCACCGAACGTCGCGGAACTGTCGGTGATCTCGGCTCAGAAGCAAGGCGTCAAGCAGATCGACGACATGTTCGTGCAGGTACATCTGCCGCAGGCGCAGCAGCTCGTCTACGGGGCCGGCCCGAATGCGAAGGTGACCTCCATCGTCGTGCAGCTGAAACACACGGCCGATCTGCCAGCCGCGCGCGCCCGCATCCAGACGCTGCTGCGCACCCGGCTCGCGGGCGAGCCGCTCGAGGTGCTCGGCTTCGCGACGCTGAATCCGCAGTACGGCCAGGTCACCGGCATGTTCGGCGCGATCTTCGGCTTCATCGCGGTGCTGATCGCCACAATCGTGCTATTCACGGTCGGCAACACCATGAACATGGCCGTGATGGAGCGCACGCACGAGATCGGCACGCTGCGCGCGCTCGGCCTGCGTGGCGCAGGCATTCGCCGTCTGTTCGTCTGCGAAGGCTGCCTGCTCGGTATGTGTGGTGCGATTTCAGGCACCGTCCTCGCACTTGCGGCGGGTGTCGCAATCAACCGCGCCGGCCTGCACTGGACGCCGCCCGGACAGACCGATCCGGTCGCGCTGTCGGTACGCGTGTGGGGCGAGTTCGGGATGATCGCGCGCTACGCGCTCGGCGTGACGGTGGTCGCGACGTTCTCGGCCTGGCTGCCCGCGCACCGCGCTGCCCGCCTGCCGATCGTCGATGCGCTGCGTTTCGCCTGACCAGGAGCCTCTACCATGATCGTTCCCATCCGGATCCTGCGCGCCGCCGCGATGCTGCTCGCGTTCGCCGCCACCGCAGCCGTGGCGGCGGAGCCGTCGGCGCAACAGCTCCTCGCGCAAAGCGACGCGGTGCGCAATCCCGACAAACCATTCGGCCTGACAACGACCCTGCTCGAATTTCGCAATGGACAGCAGACGGACAGCGAGGTGCTGAAGATCTACTCGAAGGCAGACCCGGCAACCAGCCAGTTCCGCACGCTGGTGCAGTTCGTCGCCCCGGCCCGCGACGCGAACAAGCTGATGCTGAAGAACGGCAACGATCTGTGGTTCTACGATCCGTCGAGCCAGGCCAGCGTGCGAATCTCGCCGCAGCAGCGCCTGCTCGGCCAGGCCGCGAACGGCGACGTCGTGACCGTCAACTGGGCGAACGACTACGACGCGTCGCTGGCGGGCGAGGAGAACGTGGCGGACGGCGAGCACCAGACCCGGCACTGCTACCGGCTGCACCTGACGGCGCGCGCGGCGGACGTCACGTACCACGCGATCGACCTGTGGATCGCGAACGATACGAAGCGGCCGGTCAAGGCGCGCTTCTTCGCGGCGAGCGGCAGCGTGCTGAAGATTGCGTACTACCGGCACTACCAGGACCGGTTGGGCGCGGCGCGGCCGACGGAAACCGTCATCATCGATGGGCTGGATCCCGGCTGGGTCACGGTGATGCGCTACTCCGACTACGCGTGGCGCGACATTCCGGACGCGTGGCTGCAACGCGCGTACCTGGCCCGCTTCAAGGCCGACTAGACGATGGCGCGATCCCGGGTCGCGATACTGATCTGTGCGGCGGGCGTCGCGACCGCGCAGCCGGCCCTCGCGGCCGACGACGCGGACGGCGACGCGCTGCGGCTCGCCGATACGGCGGCAGCGGCTCCCGTGACGCCGAGCAACTGGCGCGGCACCTTCGAGGCGGCCTTCGCGAACTACACGGCTGCGAACCAGGCCGCGTCCGTGACGCTCAACGACAACGCGCGCGTATCGAACACGCTGTCGTACGACGGCACGTTCGGCAACTGGCGGGCGATCGTTTCGAATCGCTTCGATGCGGGATGGCGAGCGGGCGCGTCGCGGTACAACGCGGTCGACACGCTGAAACAGGCATACGTGAGCTGGCAGGCGAGCCCGAACGCGCTCGTCGACCTCGGCCGCGTGAACCTGCGCGAAGGCGTCGCGTCGGGCTTCAATCCCACGGACTTCTTCAAGGTCGGCGCACTGCGCTCCGTCGTCTCGATCGACCCCGAGAGCCTGCGCGAAAACCGGCTCGGCAGCGTGATGATGCGCGGGCAACTGCTTTGGAGCGGCGGCTCGATGACCGCGCTGGTGTCGCCGCGGCTCGACACGCATCCGAACGATGCGACCTTCAATCCCGATCTCGGTGCGACGAATGCACGCACCCGCTACATGCTGAGCGGGTCGCAGCGCCTGTTCGGCAATTTCTCGCCTCAGTGGTTGCTGTACGGCGGCGAAGGTATCGCACCGCAGTTGGGCGTGAACGCCACCACGCTGATCGACGATGCGACGGTCGGGTTCGTCGAATACGCGATCGGCCGCGGCAGCGCGGTCGGCGATTTCGCGCAGACCGCATCGTCCTGGGTCTCGAAGCTCGCGACGGGCGTCACCCATACCTTCGCAAGCAAGCTGTCGCTGACGCTCGAATACGACTACGACGGCGCCAGCGCGAGCGGCGCCGCATGGCGGGCACTGCAAGGCGACCCGTCGCGATACTGGCGCTATCGCGACATGGCCGGCACCGCGCAGGAACTGATGACACGGCGCTCGCTGTTCGTCTACGCATCGATGCCCGACGTCTTCGTCCAGCATCTGGCGTTGACCGCGATGGCGCGCTACAACCTCGACGACCACAGCTACTTCACGTGGCTCGAAGCGCGCTATCACTGGCCGCGCACCGACTGCGCCGTGCAATGGCAGAGCAACCACGGCTCGGCGCGCAGCGTCTATGGCGCGCAGGCGCAGAGCGAGATCGTGCAGGCGATCGCGACGTTCTTCTTTTGAGCGCGGAAACAGGGGAAAGCGCGGCCGCCGATGCACATCATGCAAGACGCGCCCGACGCGATGCGTCGGGCGCGGAAGGCGGCGTAGCGGCGCACGGATCGCGAGCCCGCGGGAGCGGGCGGCGCAACCGCCCGGGTCGCCGAGATCGCGGCGGACCCAGACGTCCGCCCTCGCCGGCGACGCTGCCTCGTTCAGCGCGATTCGAGCGCCGATCCGCCGCCGTCCTCCAGCACGCCGTTCGAATGACGGACGCAGCGCGTCACCACGTTGATCGCACGTCCGAACGGCAAGCCGACGAGCCCGCCCCAGACCGCGAACGACAGAACTGCGAAGGCGTCGGTGGCCGCCCACGGCTGCGCGGTCGCGATCGAGTCATGAATGAAGGTTTCGGCGACGAAGGTCAGGAGCAGCGTGACCAGCAGGCTCGCGTCGCCCGGCAGGCGGACGAACATGCCATCCGGCCCGATCCTGAACTGCAGGCGCCAGCGGCGCGCGTGGAACCAGCCGCCTGTCGAGCCGACCACCAGCATCGCAAGGGCCGCCGCGTACGCATCGACGCCCGCCTTTGGAAACAGGTGACCGAGGCTCGACAGGCCGAGGCCGACGAATACGACCGGAAACAGGACGGGACGCACGGGACGCACTTCGCGCACGAAGCAGCGCTTCACGCCGATATAGACGAGCGCGCAGAACAATACATACACGTAGGTCGGCAGGTGGGCCAAGGGGTACCTCGTTCGGAAGCGCCGCAACCGGCGGAATGTCAGCGACTTTAGCGGCCGGCCGCATCGAGCGCCGCACGTTGCGATGAACGGTCGAAATCGCCGGATGAACGGCCCTCGGGTCCGGCGAACGTCCTGGCGGATCGTCACCTGAGCGTCGCAGCCGATCGCCGATGGCAATGCCGTCGCGAATTACGCTACCATCTCCGCAAACCTCCCCGCTCGCTGCCATGCCAAGCAAGCCGCTCGCCTTTCTGTCGTCCGAACCGCACGTCGGCCCCGCACATCGAGGCCGCTCGCTGGTGGGGCTTTTGTGTTTCAACTCGGCGGTCGGACTGATCTTCTGGGCGACGCGCCGCAACGAAGCGCTGCTGCCGTACTTGGTCGTCGCGAACGGCATCGGTTTCAGCGCGACCCTGCTCGGCGTCGCCATCGACCGGCTCGTGCGCGGCAAACTCGCGCTGGTTCCAAAGATCCTGATCGTCGCGCCGGCCAGCGTGTTCATCGGTTTCGAAGTCGCGGCCTCCACCGTCGGCCACGTCCCGCACCTGATCGGACATGCAGGCATCAAGGTCTGGCTGGCCTACGGCTCGTCATTCATTGTCGCCGGCGCCGCCTGCGCGTTCGTGTCGGTGTTCGTGCAGGCCGCCCGCATGCGCACGTCGCTCGAGACGCAGCGGCGCGAGGCCGCCGAGGCGCGCCAGGCAGAAACGGCCGCGCGGCTCGCGCTGCTGCAGGCCCAGATCGAGCCGCATTTCCTGTTCAACACGCTGGCGAACGTGCAGAGCCTGATCGAGCGCGATCCGGCTCGCGCCACGACGATGCTCGACAGCCTGAACCGCTATCTGCGCGCGAGCCTGGGGCGCACGCGCAAGGCCACCTCCACGGTGGGCGAGGAACTGGAGCTGGTCGAGGCGCTGCTGAAGATTGCGACGATCCGGCTCGGTGAGGAACGCCTGCGCTATTCAATCGACGTCCCGGAGGCGCTGCGGGCCTTGCCGCTGTCGCCGCTCCTGCTGCAGCCGCTCGTCGAGAATGCGTTGCTGCACGGCATCGAGCCGTCGGTCGACGGCGGTGAAGTGCGTGTTCGCGGCACGCGCGACGGCAATTTGCTCGTCCTGAGCGTGAGCGATACCGGCGTGGGCCTCGGCAACGGCGGCACGAAGCTCCACGGGGGCGTGGGGCTCGCAAACATTCGTGCCCGAATTATCAGTCTCCATGGCGAGCGCGGCCGCGTGTCGGTCGGCACGAATGCCGAAGCCATGCGGGGCGTAACCGCAACCTTGCAGATTCCGATTGCCTGACATGCCGACAGCCCTGATCGCCGACGACGAACCCAACCTGTCCGCCGAACTTGCCGCGCGCCTCGGTACGCTGTGGCCCGAACTGGAGATCGTCGGGATGCCGCGCAACGGCGTCGACGCGCTCGCGGAGCTCAATGCAAAGCGCCCGGATTTCGCTTTCCTCGACATCCGGATGCCCGGTATCGACGGGCTGAAGATCGCGAGCCTCGTGCCGCACGTGCATGTCGTATTCGTAACGTCCTACGACGAGTACGCGGTTCAGGCATTCGACCAGTCGGCGATCGACTATTTGCTGAAACCCCTGACCGATGATCGCCTCCTCCGCTGCATCGTCAAGCTGCAGCGCGGCGGCCCGGCACCGGCCGACACCGCGCAGTTGGCCGGCGCGCAGGAGCAGCGGGATGCCGCGCCCATTCGATGGTTGACCGTCGGCCTCCGCGACACGACCCGGCTCGTCTCGATCGAGGAGGTGCTGTATTTCCAGGCAGCCGACAAATACACGGAGGTCGTGACTACGAACGACCGGCACGTGATCCGCACGCCCCTCAAGGAAATGCTGCAACGGCTCGATACCGAGCGTTTCGCACAGGTGCATCGCGGCGTGATCGTTGCCTATGCGGCGATCGATCACATCGAGCGCGATCTGCTCGGTCGCTTGCGCATCCATTTGCGTGGCAGCTCCGACGTTCTGCCCGTCAGTCGCGCGAGCGCCGGTCTCTTCAAACAGATGTGAAGGCAGTGCACTCGCCGCCGGGCGCTGGAGCGCTCGCATTCACCGCATGCATGCGTTACCTGCTGCTTCGGCAGAAACGAACGGGGCTGCTGGAGTCACTGCAGGGTCCGTGAGGCTGGCCGGTACTGATTTAAATCAAAATGTTCGGGGTCACAATTCAGCGCCCTTACCCCAATCAAGATCAGTCGACGGAAAACTGCACGCAACTTAACGATGCCGCCATACATTAAATGACAATAATAAAAAACAATATTTAATGAAACCAATTCCAGTCATTCCGTCAACTCGATCACACGTCACTCGCTCCCCGTCCACTCGACCCGCACTGCGCCCCGCCCCGTCGCGGCACGTACATCACGGCCCAATCCCCACACCTCGATGTGCGGCTCCCGACGCGGCCGCCACACCCGACACGATCATTTCAAATCCCTCACCAAACCCCGACTTGATTAACAGTGGCGACATGAAAAATTAATCAAACAGAAAATATCTTGTAATTATAAAAATCACCTTCTAGCATCCCTCTGCTGTTCGCGACACGTCTTGTTTAAAAGTCATCACTTGATGCATTCCTCGAACAAACCCATTCATAACCTGGGGAATTACATGAAGAAACTGTCTCGACTGCTGCCCATCACCGCGATTACCCTCGCGAGTCTCAGCGCTTTTGCCCAGGCCGGCGACCAGCCGGCCGCGGTCGACAAGGCACTGCAACTGATCCAGCAGAACCCGTCCGCCTTCAGTCTGGCTGCCGGCGGCACGGCACGCACGTTGAAGTTCGCCGGGCCACAAGCAGGCGCACCGACCGACGGCGACCAGTTCCAGGTACGCGACGTGATCGTCGATCCCGACGGCACCGAGCACGTGCGCTTCGACCGCTTCCATGCAGGCCTGCCCGTGATCGGCGGCGACGTGGTCGTCCATTCGAGCAAGGGGCAATTGAAGCAGGCAAGCGTGACCCAGCTCGCGCCGATCAATCTCGCCGGCTCGATCGGCAAGGTCGGAAACCGCGCCGTGATCCGCAACGCACCCGACGTAGGCGCGACGCGCGCCAGGCACATCGCGGCCGCGCGCTTCAACTCCGACGTGCGCCGCGTCGACGACGCGGAACTCGTCGTGTTCGCACGCGACGTCACGCCGACGCTGGCCTATGCGGTGCGCGTCTACGGCAAGGCGACCGAGACCCACGGCGACGCCGTGCTCTACTACGTCGATGCTCGCACCGGCACCCTGCTCGATGCACAGGACCTGATCAAGACCGCCGCCGCGACCGGCACCGGCCGCTCGCTGTACTACGGCAACCTGACGCTCACGACGGACCAGACCGGTACGAACGCGTACCGGATGCTCGATCCGAGCCGCGGCGGCGGCTCGGTCTACGATGGTCGCGGTCTCAGCTCGGACGAGGTCGAGCAAGCGACCGACCTGCCGATCTTCACGAGCAGCACGAACGTGTGGGGCAACAACACGACCACCGACCGGCAGACCGTCGCGGCAGACATCGACTACGGGCTCGCATTGACTTGGGACTACTACAAGACCACGCATAACCGCAACGGCATCTTCAACGACGGCCGCGGTGTGAAGAGCTACGCGCACGTGGTGTTCAATACCGGCAGCGGCACGACGGGCGCGAACGCGGCATGGCTGTCGTCGCGCGTGATGGCGTACGGCGACGGCGAGCCGGGCACGCGCCTGCCGAAACCCGTGGTGTCGGTCGACGTCGCCGGGCACGAGATGAGCCACGGCGTGACCGAGGCCACCGCCAACCTGAACTATTCGGGTGATGCGGGCGGCCTGAACGAATCGACGTCCGACATTTTCGGCACGCTCGTAAAGTTCTACGCGAACAACCCGAACGATCCCGGCAACTACGTGATCGGCGCGCGCGTGGTGAGTGGCGGCCTGCGCAAGATGTACAAGCAGGATCTCGACGGCCGGTCGTTCAGCTGCTACCCGTCCGGCGGCTTCTCGTGGTCGAATCCGCGCCACGATCCGCATTTCACGTCGGGGGTCGGCAACCGCTTCTTCTACCTGCTGTCGGAAGGCCCGTCGGTGCCGCCGACCGACACCGGCCTGTCGAGGACGCAACTGGTCTGCAACGGCGACACGACCTTCAGCGGGCTGGGCCGCGACAAGGCCGGCAAGATCTGGTACCGGACGCTGACCGTGTACCTGAACGCCAACTCGAGCTACCCGAACGCGCGGCGTGCGTCGATCCAGGCCGCGAACGACCTGTATGGCGCGAACTCGGCCGAAAGCGCGACGGTCGCCCGCGCGTGGAGTGCGGTCGGGGTGAATTGACCGTGCGTGTATGAACGCGTCGGACGCCGGCAGTCGCGTGGCGGGATTTCGTTTCGGAGGAAAGCGATTCGGTCGTGGTCACGCGGCGTTCGGGTGAATGACGAGAAGGGGCCGGCCGACCGCCTGCACGAGCAGGCGGTCGAGCGGCAGTTAGTGCGTAATTGCTTCCGCGCTCAACCGACAGCCGAGCCTTTGGTGCTACATCGGTTTCAACACGTTTCTACAAAACCCGCTCGATCGTCGAACCGCTTTGCTACACTGCCTGACATTTACTGCCCGTCATGCGGATTGTTTCCGGAAAATTCGAAATCGGTCGATTTCAAGTGCATTCGTCATAAATAACTTGCACTCCCAAATCGTTCGTACCTCACTCATCCATACCAAAGGATTCCAGATTTATGGCCGTCGATCTGCAGGCGTCTCAATCTCTTCAAGCGCGTCTCGATCGTCTCTTGAGTTTTCTGGATGAGGATTCGCGTAATCTCAGCCTGCTTGCCGATACCGCGGCGGCTGCATTCGACGCCGGCCAGTTTCACCTCTGCAATGAATTGCTGTCGCGTTACGAAGCGATTCAGCCGCTCTCGCCGTCGCTCGTCAATACGAGGGGCCTGTCGGCCATGTCCGAAGGTCGATTTGAAGCCGCACTGGCCGATTTCCGCGCACTCGCCGAACACGATGCGAATCCGGATGGCCGTGCCGGTGGAAGCCATGCGATCCAGCGACGAGGCGGCGCTCCACGCGTTGAACAACGCACTCGAGCGCTGGCCCGACGACTATCGCCTGTGGTTCCTGCGTGGCGCGGTTCATGCCGGATCGCAGCACTACGAGGCTGCAAGAAGCGATTTCGATGCATCGCAGCAACTGACGCCCGATTTCCCGATCGCGGGCTTCATGCTCGACTTTCTCCACTTGACTCACGGTCACGTCGATCGTGCAGTCGAGGCATGGCGGCCGCTCGACGCGCTGCCAGCTAACGATACGCTGCGCGTGCTGAAAACCGGCTTGCTGAATCTCGTGGACGACCGCTTCGCGCTGGCCGGCGAGCAACTGCGTGCGGGCATCGCATCGAATACGAAATACCCGCTGATCAATCGCTATATTGTTGACGTGCTACAGCATGTCGAGTCGATCGTCGGTGCGGCGCCTGCCAGCCACGCACCATCCGAAAAGACAGGTGTCCTTTTGGAAATCGATCCGGCGTATTCCGCGCCCCGCTGACAGGCTTTTCCATCGCCATGATTTCCCGCACCACGCTCGACCAGCTCACCGAGATACTGCGCAGCGAGCTCGACAAGAAGGCCCGTGCGCGGCCGGGCGCCGCAGGCGCGACGTCGGCCGGCAGTACGACACCGAAAGGTGGCCCGCGCCCGTTGGGCGAAACGCTCCGGGCGCATATCGACCAGCTGCTCGCAGCGGGCGTGACCGACGAGTTCCAGTTGACGCGCGCCGCGGTCGAGCATGTGCTGCACCGGCAATTCGGCGACGAGCAGGTCAACGATCCGACGTTTCAGTCGATTGCGAACCGGGTGGCGCAAGCCATCCTGGAAGATGACAGCCTCAAGGACGACCTGATGGCCGCGTTTGCACGCCGCAAGTAATGCTCGTCAAACTGAGCGAACGCACTTCACCGGGGGTAAAGTGACAAGCGACTACACCGTGCTCGACAGCGCATACGAGATCTATCTCCGCGACAAATCCCCGAGCGCCGGACTCGCGCTGTGTCGGGCGCTCAGACTCTCCGGTCACGCGGAAGAAGCCATACGGGTGTTGAAAGAACTCGCGGACAGCGTTGACGATCCGTTTTTTCGCGCGCAGATCGGTATCGACATGAACCTTCTCGGTCTTTTCTCGCAGGCCGAACCTCTATTGAGTCAATCGCTCTCGGTGCTTCACCACGAACCTGATCGGCGAGCCTTGACAGCTGAACTCCTGATCTCGCAGTACGCTCAAGGCCGTTTTCGCGAAGCTCACACGCTGAATCGGCGCTCGCGCGATGCTTGGGGGAGAGCCGGCGTGGTTTCAAATATTTATCCGTCTCATACCAGCGAGTATCAGCGGATTGTCAACAAACTGCTTCGATGCGACGAATCTGTCACCGGCAAGCGTGTCCTCATCATCCAGGAGGGCGGCCTTGGCGACGTGCTCATGTTCTCCCGGTACCTGTACGCGTTACGGGATGAAGGTGCGGCGGGTATCGTGTTGCAGGCGCCAGCCATACTCGCTCCGGTACTCGCCACCTATCACTGGGTCACGCTGGTCGAGAATGCCGGCGATGCAATCGATCAAAGCGATTGCATCATCTGCACCTTCGATCTCTTTGTCCGGTATCAAAAAACGCCGTACTTCCCGAGCTGGGGGGAGCCGTACGTACAAGCGCCGGCTGGACGGGAAATGGCGCCCCTTGCGAGTGCCACTTTCCGCAATCGACGCCATGGCGTTCGCGAGATAGGTTTGATCTGGCGCAGCAATACTGCGGTGCGGCACGAGCCGTATCGATCTATCTCGCTGGAGCAGCTCGCACCGTTGTTCAGTTCGTCGGAATGTCGTTTTCATGCGCTACAGTTCGGCAAGATCACCGACGACGAGCATAGGCTGCTGGATCAACACGGCATCGGCATCCTCGGTCACGAGCTGCGCGATCTCGGCGATACGGCCGTCATTCTCAATGAGCTCGATTTATTGATCACGGTGGATACGGGCCCGGCTCACCTCGCTGGGGCGCTTGGGCGGCCAGTATGGGTGTTGCTGTCGGCGGCATGCGACGAGCGCTGGTACAACAGCCATCGCGATACGCCGTGGTACAGGTCCATGCAGCTATATCGGCAAGCAAGATTGGGCGACTGGAGCAGACCGGTAACAGAGATGGCGGATGCGTTGGCTGGCGATGACGCAATAGGGTGATCGCTGTGCGTGAATCTTTTTGATGTCCCGCCTCGACGATGGCGTGCTGGCCGTCATTCCATGCGACGCAAAACTTCCCGCTCCGATCGCAGTGCGTCACGAACAGCCTCGGTGACGCTCCGCCAGTTTCCGGGCGCCGCCTGACGGAAAATACGGACATTCGGATACCAAGGCCCTACGTCGCCTTTCGCGCCCCAACGCCACTCCGGCGCCCCAAGCATGACCCACGCAGGCAAACCCAAGGCGCCCGCCAGATGCACGGGCGCCGAGCAGATCGAGATGGTTAGATCCAGGGACGTCGCAAATACGGCCGTGTCGTAAAGATCGTTCCATTCACCGGATAGGTTGAGGACCGACAATCCGCTCCGTGCCGCAAAATCCGGCTCGATTGGATGTTTCTGCAGCACGAACCAGTCGACGTTCTCAATTTCGGCCAATGGACGGAGATCTTCCGGTGCAAGGCTGCGCGCCCGTCCCGCAAAATAATTGGGCGACGTGTCCCAGCACAAGCCGATGCGCAGACGGCCCGATGCCCGACGGCGGTCGGCCAGGGCGTTGGCGACATCCCGATCTTTCAGCTTGATATAGCCGTCACGGTAGACCGGCACCTCTCCATCTACCGCCCCCAGTCTCGCGGGCAGCAAGTTTTCGAAGATCCAGTAATCGTAGTTGCCCCAAATCTCGACAGGCCAGGCCCCCAAAAGCTCGTCGACGCCCTCGAGATCACGCAGCAGTTGCATCAGTTCCGGTTTGACGCAGAGCGTGACATGGGCACCCGCTGCCTTCAAGTTCCGGGCGTAACGTGCGTACATCAGGCAATCGCCGAGGCCGAGATGGCTGATCACCAGAAGGCGCTTGCCCTGGAGAGGCTGCCCGCGCCATAAGCGATCATGATAGGTGGTCATTGCCGGGGGACCGCTACGCAGCGGCTCAATATCCGCGAGCATTTCATAGCGGCGCCACCCTGCTTTCGTGTCGCCCAGCAACAAAAGCAGATTCGCAAGCGGAAAGAGGACATCGCCTCGGTATGGATCGTGTTCGGCGGCTCGATACAGATAGCTGAGACTCTCTTCCGGGCGCCCCAACAGGTAAAGCGAGATCCCGCCTTGCACGAGCGTGCCGACATCTGCAGGGTACTGCTCGAGGATGGCGCGCGCGATCTGGACTGCGCCTTCATGATCGTCGAGAAATCGATGGCGTGCCCTCAATACGATCCCCGGATCGCCAAATTCAGCCGCCTTCGCACCATGTTCACGGGACGCATCGAAATCGAGCATTTGAAAACTTGCGTCGGCCAGCATCAGATGCAACTCGGCGTTCGAAGGAAATGCCGCCACCCCTGCTTTCAGGCTTGCGATGGCGGCTGCACGATCATTCAGGTGATTGAAGCAAACAAGCGCCTTGGTACGCCACGGAATGGCCGATTTAGGCGTCGCAGCGATCGCGCGGTCGCAGACCTCCAGCGCTTTTCCAGCACGGCCCGCGCGCAGTAGCACATCGACGCAGGACAGGAGGACTCTGTCGTCATGGGGATGCTTTTCGCAAAAAACCTGAAGAAGATCCGCCGCTTTGTCGAACTGCCCAGCGGCTTCTGCTTCGCGCGCCTGTGCGGCGACGATACTGAATTCGTCATCAAACGACATCTCATGATCCGGTCGGCAGTCGAACTAAAACTAGCCTCGACATCAGGTTATTCTGTAGTAGCCAATTCGTCTGCGACGACGCTACGCGCTCGCCGGTTGTTCCCGCCTTGAATTCTAGATGCCGCAGCCCGCTCGGATCGACACATCCCAGTAAATTATTGTTAAATCCAACTGCTGGTTATCGACAGCGCGTGACTGATCGGCTCCATAAATCCTGGACACAAACGAGGGTTAGTGTTTCGGAGGCAATTTTCCCAACAGGAACGGGAGGTTGACGATGAAGCCCACGCAATAGTCGGTAGAACAGATCGCAACCGCCCTCGCGCGCGTGCAGACCTTGCGCAGTTCCGTGCGTTGCTCCTCGATAAATCGTTCGGCCGCCCCTTTGAGGATGTCGCGAGGGATATCCATTTTGCGCGCCCATCGTCCATTCATATCGCCTAAGTCGAAAACATGGACGTCACTTCGTCGCTACGCCTGATTTCCCTCTCAACTGCGCCGCTCCTCTACAGTGAGAAACCAACGTCACACAGTAACAAACAGAACGTTTTCCTCATTCACCCAGAAACGTTTGAGTAATTCGCTATCATCGGCTGGTACCGCAAGCATGTTGAGGCCCGCGTCGAAAAAGCGGTAATCGTACTCACCGAGCAGATCTTTGATGCGCTGCGCGTCAGTCTTGAGCGTCTCCACCCAGATCAATGGCCGAAATGTCTTGATGATTAAGCGCGCTCCCATCAATACATCGATCTCCATCGATTCAACATCGATCTTCAGCAGGTCGACCCTCTTCAGGTTCAAACCATCGAGGGTGATCTGACGAACCTGTCGTCCCGTCTCCGGTGTGTAATCGACGGATTGCCCAATCGACAACATCGACGTCGCAGGCTCCTTGATCTCTAGGCTGCCGTACGAACCCGGCTGAGAGTAGTTCACACTCGGGATCGTGATGACTTCATCTGCCGCGCCGAGCGCAACTCCGTGCGCCTGAACATTAAAAAGATTGTTTAGGGCAATGTTGCCGGCAAGGGCATAAAAAATGAAGTCTTGCGGCTCGAAGGCGTGCACTGTCCCCCAATGCGTCATCATGCGACCGGCCTCTATTGAAAATACGCCGATATTAGCCCCGCAATCGAGGAATACAACACCGTCGCCTAACCTCTGTCGCTGCACGCGCAGGAGCGACAGTAAGAATTCAACCTCCGATCCGTCGAACGAGCCCGTTTCGAGCAGGTTAAAACCGACGCCATAGCAAGGTCGTCCGTCGACCATCGCATAATCGTTGCGATTGACGATTAGCGGACCGTGGTTGGTCGCAGCAAGAATGAACGCTGTAGGGCGCTGCTCCGAGAACATGGTGGCCTCCTGTCGAATCCGGTGATTTAAACACAGCTCGAGTCGGAGGTGTCGAAGTCTTAGGTGAACGAGCAAGTATGGCTGTCCGTTCCCGACTAGCCGCCGCGCACATGCGCGACAGCAAGGTGACACGGTCGTCGGCGCGCGCTCGATGTGGTGCAATCTGCACCATGCCGCAAAGCTCCGTCCGTATTGGCTCAGCGCGATCCGCAGCCGCCGCAGTTCGTTTCTCCGCTCGGGAATGTGGTGCGCCTCAAACCCGCGCCACGCTTGGCTGAGCGCCGTTTCGCACGCGGTTTGGTACGTGCGTCATGTCTGTGCAATTTCCAAGGAGTGGTGCGTTTTGGACCAACACGAGATTTACGCTGCAAACACGGTCGACGACGGCGCGACGGCCGGTACTCGAATTCGGCAATTACCATCCTCGACGACGGCCACCACGAACGAGGAACATCGCGTCATCGCCGACGACTGGCTGCGTCGCGCAATCGACGGAATCCGCGTAATGCACCTCAATGACGACGAGCGCCGGCGCGTCGCGGAGAGGCTTTTCTGACGCATTGAGCTCAGATGCAACAACGCCCGCTTGCGCGGGCGCTTTCTCTACGGCTTGAAGCGATCATAGAAGTTCGCGTCATACCAATTTTCGTCAAATGCGAGCAACTGCTTGCGAAGAACGTGGCGCACCCGTTCACTACGTTCACTATCTAACCAAGCTTGAATAGCCTCACGCACCTCAGGCCATTTCAACTCGTGCATGCAATATTCGACTAACTCCGGCGGCCCTTTCTCCGGGTCGCGGAGCACGTCGAGGAATGCAGTTGCGAACTCGAAACGTTGATCGAGATGGCTCTGCACAAAGCTCAGCACAACCTCCAAAGCTGGCTCAAGTGGTTGGTCCATGGCATTCTCAGCTATGAATTCCGCATGTGCCGCAAGTTTGAAGAATTCGTCAATGGTCGTGTTCATCTGCTTCACTTGAAGGTACGTTCAATGTACAGCCCATCGACATTGAAACCAAGGCTTCTAAACGCCTGCTCCGCAGCACTCTGCGCTGCAGCTCCACTCGGACGATAGTGGCCCGAGAAATTATCAATAAATTTAAGCTGGCCACCATGTACACCAAATTCACCGGCGGCCAAGACTGGCTGACCACCCGCCAGATCGATATGGCCTTGATTGATATTGTTTCGTCCAACGACGAGCGATCCATCCTGAGTAACGACATATGCCAGTCTTCGCTGGCTCATTGTTGCCAGTTGTTCATTCGGAATAATCTTTGCAGCTTGGGGAATGTCTTCAGGGAATAGATTGCTGAATGTTCTAGCGGCAACCGGACCGTCAGGCACAATGCCAAACCTAAGGCCCGGCGTCGCGCGCACAACCAATTGATCAATTTGCGGCCCAAATGCCTCGCCTGCGAATCGCAGCGCACCGGGTGCCTTAGCAGCCAGCGGCGCAGCGCTGAGTGCCACCTCCCACGGCCTCGTCGGCACCGCACCAGAAATCACATCACCCAAAGCGCTGCGCACCGGCTAAGCCACTGAGCCCAACAGCGTCGAGCCCGTCGGCCATCATCGCGTTGCCGCGTCGAACAGTATCGGCGAGCGCTTGCAGCGGTTGAATTGGGCGATCAAGCCACTGCGCAGCTCGGCTCAGCGTTGAATCGTTGCTCCAGCCACCACGCCCCGGATCAAATCCGCCCGCATCGTCCGACCAGTCGTTCGCTCCGCGACCCAAATCGAACCCAGCCAGACCGCTGCGAGTCGCTGCTGCTTGACGTGCGGCCACCGCGTGTTCGGCTCGCTGCTGAGCCAGGGCCCAGTTCGCCGATCCTGCAAACTCCGATCCGAGTCGCTGCTTGAGCGCTGCATTTTCAGCACGCGAGGCGGCAAGCGCGTCATTGGCCAGTTGACCAAACTGATCTTGCAAACCACCAACGAAGGCCTGTTCCCGGAGCCCTGCATCCAGTTGCAGATTCCAGTTCGCCTGATTCGCAAACTGCTGTCCGGGATCCCCGCCATAGGCGCGGACCGCGTTGGCCGTCATCGCATTGACGTCGCTACCTGGACCATACAACGAGCTTGCGCTCGAAGTCGGCCGGCTCGCCATCTCCTCCGAAACCATATTGCCAACGGTGCTGGCCACCGCGTCTGCGGCGATTGCCCCAATGTTGCGCCCCAGGCTCCCACCACGAACCAGAGTACTTGCAACCCCCGCGCTCAACCCGCCCGCTACACCACTCGCAAACCGGCCCAAGTCAGCACCGACACCTGCCCCGATCACCGTCTTCCCGACCTGCTCGCCTACGCCGTATCCTACACCAGACGCAATCGCACTGGCCGCCACGCCTTTCCAGTCAAATCGTTCCTGCAGCCCCGTTACTACCCCGATGCCCTGCGTCGCAGCTGACCTTACGGCACCTTGAGCCGCTGCACTCCACGCGCTACCCGGCGCACCTGCCGCGGCACCAATGCCCGCAGTGACGCCTGCCGATATAGCGCCCAACGTGATGCTTGCAAAATTCAAGCCGTGCTGTTCACCACCGGCGATCATCACGCCCTGGCTTGCCAGCGCACCCGCTGCACCACCAATACCCGCAGCGACCGCCCCGGACGTCGCACCCAGCGTGCCACCGGTCACGCTGCCCGACAACGTCGCCACGCCCAAGCTACCCAATCCACCACCTGCCGTTGCACCGGCCCCGGTTGCCGTCACACCCAGCAATTCGGACGCCGCGCCGGCGGTGTATAGCCGTTGGCGTCGTACGTGTAACGCTCAGTCCGGCCGTCTTTCGCGTACACAGCCAACACCCGTTCACCCGCGGCGTTATAGCCAAGTTGTATGCCGTCTCCGCCGAGCGTTCCCTTCGCGATCGAAACGCTCGTATCGTTCGGATCCGTTGCACGCGCACCCGACAGGCTGCCCATCGACACTGTGAATCGGTTCAGCGCATCGTATTCGTACCAGTACTCCTGCTCCCGGTCTTGATAGCCGACCATGTCGGTGTACTTCGCGAGCATCCGGCGGCGATTGCCCACCGCGTCGTACTCGTAGTACACCTTGTACGCGTCATCCTCGATCGCAGTCACCCGGTTCAACGCGTCGTACTTCACGCGAGATTGCGCGAACACAAATACATCGCCGAAATTCGAGAAGTACTCGGCCGTGCGATTGCCGTCACCATCGTATTCGTACAGCGATTGCGTCTTCGTCGCGTTATCCTGGATCGAGCGCACCAGCCCGTTCGAGTAGTACGTGTAGTCGACGTCCTGGCCACTCGTTCCCGACTGTTTCGTCAGCAGGCCCGCCCAGTTGTACTGGTACTGGAACACGTGCCCACCGAGGTCCGTGTGCTTCATCAAGCGACCGAACTGGTCGTTCTCGTCGACCGTTGTCATGCCGTTGGCGTTGGTCGTCGTGCGAATCCAGCCGCCCGCGGTCGCCGCTTCGGCCGAGCCCATGCTCGTGGCCCACTTATAGTCATACTTGACTTCGCGACCCGCTGCGCTGATCGTCTTTACCACCCGCCCATCGACGTCGTAGAACGTACGCTCGCGGCCGCCCTGCGCATCGGTATGTGCAATACGCCGATCCAGTGCATCGTATTCGTAGCGGTCGATGCTCCGTTGGCCATCCGCCAGCGCCGGCCGATCGACTTCGATCAGGCGGTTCATTTTGTCGTAACGGTAGTCCGTCCGACGATTCAGCTCATCGATCGTCGTTCGCAGATTGCCGAATACGTCGTACTGCATCACCTTGCTGAACCCCAGTGCATCCCATGTCCGGGCGACCGTGGCCTTGGCAGACCCGTAGTTCCACTGCTGGGTAGTCAGGTTGCCGTTGGCATCCTTCAACCCGACCAGGTTGCCGGTGAGGTCGTAGTAAAAGCGCGTGTCCGGCTCGACTTCGACCTGTGCGCCATTCGCGAGCGTCACGCTGACCTTCGGCTCGTGCTTGAGCGTCAGATACCCCATCGTGTTGTATGACGAGGTCGTCCAGTTGCCGCGGCCGTCACGTTCGGCCGACACCTCGCCGAATGCGTTGTGCTGCTGCAAACGGTCGATCGTCATGTCCTTCGCTGTCTCGTCGATCACGCCGACGATATCAACGTTCGTCACCGGGTTGTTGCGCGTACCCGTCAGGAAATAGCTCTGGCGTTCAGTCAACACTGTGCCGTTCGCATCCTTGGCCAGGTAGCGATATTCGAACTCGGCTCGCGTGGGCAGCGCCGATGCGTCGAACAGGAAACGCCCCAGTGCGTCACGCGTCAGTGTTACTTCAGTAAACGGACGATCGAATGCCTGGTCCTTCGCCGTGGATTGACGGTAGTACAACGTGATCGTGTTGACGTTCGTCAACGGCTGACCGTCCGCACCGACCGGCTTGAACTCAAAAATGCTCGGGCGCTCACTACCCGTCAACGTGACCTGGGAATTGCCTACCGTACCGACGGTGATGTCGCCGGCGCCCATCGCCAGCGGAATGCCAGCAGCGTCGTAGGCGGTGTATTTGATCGCGTAGGCATATGATTGGCCAGGTTGCGGAATCAACCCGCCGGCCTGGACGTCCCACGTGAACTCGCCATTACCCATACGGGTCACGCGCGAATAGCGTGTCGTACCATCCTGCACCCACGACACCATGATGTAATCGGTGTCGGCAGGTTGCGAATGGAACACGATCGTCGATTTCAGATCGGCGAGGTAGTTCGTGCTGAACGACGGCGAGCCATTCCCTCCCGGCAATCCGACCGAGCTCAGCACGGCATCGAGCTTCTGACCCGCTGCGTTGTACAGGTCGAACTCCACGTCGAGGTTGCCCGGCGCGTATCCCGACAGGTCGATCGAGAATGCGCCCGTGGCCGGATCGCGCCAGAGCGTTCGCTCTTCGTTCCATGTGGCACCGCCCTGTGGACGCATCTTCACGACGATGTGGTCGGCCAGATGCAGCGCGGAATCACGCACCGAATAGAGGTTCAGGGTTTGTGGCGACGTCCAGATGTAGCTGCCGGACGCATCGGCCAGGAAACCGGCGCGGCTGCTTTCCTCGTAAGTGGGGATCGGCGACGAAGTTAACGATCGCTACCATGCGCTTGTTCTCCCGTATTCGGTGTGGTTGCCGCGTGGCCGGATGGGCCGGATACGGCTTTCATGCGGGAGTTATCCGAAGCGAGAGAAATTCGTTTAGCGATCCGTCCAAAAAGTTACATTTTGTTACAAACAGGTCGAGTAAAGTCGAAATAGGCTCACCGCCGAACATTTGTTAAATAGCTTGAATAACCGCCAACGGACCGACAATTTGCCTTAACATCCGGCCGTCATATCGGTTCGTGTCGAACACGGTCGACCGACCGTCGCGTATCGCGCCGATGATTTTTCTGCCGGAGGCCCATCCGGCCACCGATTTCACTCGCCCCCAGGACCGACCATGTTCCAGACTCCGGGAGATTCCTTCGTCAACGGCTCGTTGCTGGGCCTGTGCGTCGAGGTGCCGCTTGCCGCGCTGGTTTCGCTGGCGATGCACGGCGTCGACTGGAACGGCCCGCGCGTCGCGATGCTCATCGCCACGCCCGTGCTGATCGCGTGCCTCGCGCTGCTGACGCGGCCGGTCGCATTCAGCACGGTCTGGAAGCACAAGCGCTCGCCTTTCGAACTCGACGACAACGTTCGCGCATCGATCTACGGCCGGCTCTGCGGGATCGCGCTCGGCGTGGTATTCGGCATCATGGTCGCGACGACGTTCTCCTGATCCGGTCGAGCCTGATCGTCCGACGAAATTTGCATCACCGCTGACCCGCCCGCGCCTTCCGCTTCATCGCATCACCCCGCCGCAACCACCGAATTGAACGACGTGTCCCACAACGGCGCGACATGGGCCGGCCCGTCCAGCACGCCGATGCGGGCAAACACGTCCGCGACCTGCTGGTGCTGCGCGACCACGTCGGGCGTCACCGGCAGCAATGCGTAGTCCTCGCTGCGCTGGTCGAACATCGTGACGAGATCGGCGACCGGCACGCGGGTCTCGCGATTCTGCGCGAGCGCATAGTCGCGGAAATGCCCGTTCGCCCACGCATACGCACGTCGAAACCGCAGCAGCAGATCGGCCGTCGCCGCGCGGCGACGTGCATCGTCGAGCGTGCGCGGATTCGCGTACACCGGGAAATTGCCCGACAGGTAGCCCTTCCCCGTCTTCAGCACGCGGGCGCCGTAGCGATTGCGCGCAAGCTGGCCGTTGTAGCCGTAGATCGCCCACGCGTCGATATCGCCGCGGTCGTACGCGGACAACCCGTCGGTCGGCGACAGGTTGATCGGCTGGATGTCGTCGAAGGTCAGGCCGGCTTCCGCCAGCTGTCGATACAGGAAATAGTGCGACGTCGTCGCGCGCACGTAGCCGACGCGCTTGCCCTTCAGGTCGGCGATGCCGCGGATCGGCGTGTCCTTGCGCGCGAGCGTGACCTGGTTGTTCAGGTCTTCGCGCACACGCGAGATGAATTTCACATTGGCTTTCTGGCGTGCGGCGAACACGGCCGGAATTTCGCTACCCGAACCGATATCGAGCGCATCGGCGTTGAGGGCCTCGATATGCAGCACGCCGTTGTTCAGTTCGCGCCAGTCGATCCGGTACGGCGTATCGGCGAGCCCGGCCGCCTGCAGCAGCGCGCGCCAGGCGCCCTTGTAGGTTGCGACGCGCAACGTCGCGCCGGCCAGATCGGCGTCGGCGGCCGGCGCGGCGAACGCGGCCAATGGGTGCGCCACGATCGCGGCGCCGGCAAGCAGCAGACGGCGACGTGCCGCCGACATTGACGACATCGGATGCTCCTGTCGATCGGATGGAATGGGATCGGAAGTGGAACCGCTGCGTCAATGCAGCGCCGGAAACCCGTGGCGCTCGGCCAGCAGTTCGAGGATGCGGCGCGCGTCGGTGACGAAGCGCACGTCGCCGAGCGTCTGCGCGTCGTCCGGCGCGGGCCGGTCGCGACCCAGCACGAGCACCGGCAGGCCCTGGTGTGCGTCGTCGAGTGCGTCGATCACCGCGGGCCGCGGCCGCTCGAAACCAACGCGCTTCACGTCGAGACGCGCGGCAAGATCGGGCGCGCTCGCCAGCAGCCCCTCGATCGGCAATCCATGCGGACACACGAAGCGCTGGCCCGGATGCTTCGGATCGGCAAAGCCCGGTTCCAGCAGAAACAGCACATCGCGACTCATGTCAAACGGCTCCTTTTTCGTCGATCGTCCCGATCGGGAAGCATTCGTACACCTGTACGCGCTGCTGTTCCCGCGTCATGCCGGCCACCGGCCGGATGCCAGACTCTACCGTCGCACCTCGCACGGCCCTACCAACGTTTTGCGGAATCGATATGCAAACGCGCATAGCGTATCGGCCGGTCGTCGCCTAGCCGGACGTTGCGTAAACGCATCGTCATGCGAACGACTGCCAGTCCGCACATCGAACCATTTCATCGATCGATATGACCGCGCGCAGGCATTTCCAGCGCGCGACGTTCGCAGTCCGCGCGATGCGTTCGCCGCAGCAGGCGCGCCGGACGCGATCGCGGCGCACCTGCCGGGCCGGCGGCAACGCACATTACAAATCGGCCGCACAGCGAATTACAAACCACGGATCGGCCGTTCATCGACGCGGCCGTCGTCAATAGCATCGTGATCCTCACAAACGTACTGATAACAACAGAGGATGGTCATGATCAAAAAAACGGTGGTACTGGGTTTGGTGTCGATCGGTTCGGTCAGTGTGCATGCGCAGAGTTCGGTCACGTTGTACGGCGTGGTCGACGCCGGCATCGCGTATACGAACAACCAGGGCGGCGCGAGCAACATCCAGCAGACGAGCGGCAAGCTGAGCGGCAGCCGCTGGGGCCTGAAAGGCGCGGAGGATTTCGGCGGCGGCCTGCAGGCGGTCTTCACGCTGGAAGGCGGATTCCGGCCGAGCGACGGCGGGCTCGGCCAGGGCGGCCGCCTGTTCGGCCGCTCCGCGTACGTGGGTCTCGGCAAGAAAGGCCTCGGCACGCTGACGTTCGGCCGTCAGTACGAGCCGATCACCGATCTCGTCGCGCAGTATTCGGGAGCCGGTTTCTGGTCGCCGGCCACGCACGTGGGCGACAACGACAACCTGAACCAGAGCTTCCGGCTGAACAACGCGGTGAAATTCCGCAGCGACACGATCGCCGGCTTCACGGCCGACCTGCTCTATGCATTCAGCAACCAGGCCAATGGCGGCGCGGGCACCGGCTTCTCGAACAACAACGCGTGGGGCGCATCGGCGAACTACGTGAACGGTCCGCTGTCGGTCGGTGGCGGCTATGTGCGGCTCAATCACCCGAATGCGACGTCGAACACGAGCGGCGCGGTGGGCGGCGCGACCTCGACCACCGGCAACGACTACAGCGGCGCGTTCTTCTACGGGCTGAACGGCGGCGTACTGAAGCAGCAGATCGGCGCGGTCGGCGCGAACTACTCGCTGGGCCGCACGACGCTCGGCTTCGCATGGAGCCACACGCAGCTCGACTATCTCGACGGCTCGTCGCGCAAGTTCAACAACTACGACGTGAACGCGCGCTACCAGATCACGCCGGCGGCCACGCTGATCGGTGTCTATACGTTTACCGACGGGCGCGCCAGCGGCCTGCCGGGCACGAGCGGCCAGACGCTGAAACCGCGCTGGCACCAGTTCACGCTCGGGTTCGACTACGCGCTGTCGAAGCGCACCGACATCTATGTGTCGGGCATCTACCAGCTCGCGGCCGGTGATGCGAGCACCGCGACGTCGGGCGGTTATCGCAAGATCGCGGCGATCTCGAACATCGGCAGCGCGTCGTCGACGAACCGCCAGCTTGCGTTCGTCAGCGGGCTGCGCGTGAAGTTCTGACGACACGCGCGGCGGGCGGCGGGCGCGGCGCAATCGTCACGATAAGCAAAGCGGGAATCGTTGTTTGCCGCGCCCCGCCCGGTTGCCGAGAATGATCGTTTCCCCGCGCGCCACACGCGTTCGACCATGACCGATTCCCGTTTTCCTCCCCGTGCGCCGCGCCCCGGCCGGCGCGCGGCGCTACGCCAGTTGGCCGGCGGCTGGGCGGCGACGCTGCTGCCGGCCGGCGGCGCGCTCGCGAGCCCGCCGCTCGATGTGCCGCCGTGGACGCGCGCGCCCGGTGCGCCGCTGCTGTCGCCGCCGTACGGCGTGCCGGGGCCGCACCAACGCGACGTGATTCGCCGCAGCGCCCGCACGCCGGCGCTGCCCGGTTCCGGCTCGTCGATGACGCCGCTCGCCGACCTGTTCGGCGACATCACGCCGAACGGGCTCGTCTACGAGCGTCATCACGCGGGCGTGCCGGACATCGATGCGCAACGCCATCGCGTCGTCGTGCACGGCCTCGTGCGCGAGCCACGCGTCTTCACGGTCGACGACCTGCTGCGCTTCCCGTCCGAATCGCGAATCCACTTCCTCGAATGCTCGGGCAACACGGGCAGCGAATGGAACGGCCCGAGCGGGCTGCCGGTTCAGTTCACGCACGGGTTGCTGTCGTGCTGCGAATGGACCGGCGTCCGGCTGTCGACGCTGCTCGACGAGACGGGCATCGATCCCGCCGCACGCTGGCTGCTCGCCGAAGGCGCGGACGGCGCGGCGATGACGCGCAGCCTGCCGCTCGACCGGATCCTCGAGCGCGCGCTGGTCGTCTATGCGCAGAACGGCGAACGGCTGCGTCCGGAGAACGGCTACCCGGTGCGGCTGATCGTGCCGGGATTCGAAGGCAACACGAACATCAAGTGGCTGCGACGGCTGAAACTGGTGCGTGCGCCGGAGATGACGCGCGAGGAAACGTCGAAATACACGAATCTGCTGCCGGATGGCTGTGCGCGCCAGTTCGTGTTCGAGATGGATGCGAAGTCGGTCATCACGCGGCCGTCGGCCGGCCATCGGCTCCCCGCGCACGGCTATTACCCGATCAGCGGCTACGCGTGGTCGGGCCGCGGCCGGATTCGCGCCGTCGACGTGTCGACCGACGGCGGTCGCACCTGGCGCCCCGCACGGCTCGCCGGCGACGTCCGCGACCGTGCGTTGACGCGCTTCGAGGCCGACTGGGTATGGCGCGGCGAGCCGGCCGACCTGCAAAGCCGTGCGACCGACGACACCGGCTACGTGCAGCCGACCCGCGACGCGCTCGTCGCCGCGCGCGGGCTGAACTCGCAGTACCACTACAACGGCATCCAGAACTGGCGCATCGGCGCGGACGGCGAGGTGCGCAATGCGTAAGCTGCTTGCTTGCCTGCTTGCGACCGGCGCGATGACGTCGGGCGCGTTCGGCGCCCGCTTCGGCCTCGGACAGCCGATCGACCGCGCGGCGCTCGCCGCGTGGGACATCGACGTCGCGCCGGACGGCGGCGGCCTGCCGCCCGGCGCGGGCACGGTCGCACGCGGCGGCCGCGTGTTCGCGGACAAATGCGCGATGTGTCACGGCGTCGGCGGCGAAGGCGGCGTCGGCGATCCGCTCGTCGGTGGCGCCGGCTCGCTCACGAGCGCGAAGCCCAAGAAGACGGTCGGCAGCTACTGGCCCTACGCGACGACGCTGTTCGACTACATTCGCCGGGCGATGCCGTACAACGCGCCGCAATCGCTGAGCGCGGACGACGTCTATGCGGTCACCGCATACGTCCTCCACCTGAACGGCATCGTGTCCAGCGACGCCCGGCTCGACGCGCGCACGCTGCCGCGCGTGCGGATGCCGAACCGTGACGGCTTCGTGCCCGATCCGAGGCCGGGCAAGCTATGACGTGTCCCGCTTCGCTTGCCCGATCGAGCGGCCCACCCGCGCGAGTCGCGTCGCGCTTTTCAGCAAGGACCCCGTGATGAGCGATCCCTCCGTCGCCGCCCCGCTCGCATCGTCGCCGTTCGTCGACGTTCGTTCGCCGGCGGACTTCCCCGACAGCCCCGTGTCGCGCACCCTCTCGCAGCCGCTGATGCTCGGGCTGTTCCTGCCGATCCAGGCTGGCGGATGGAGCGCGTCGACGCTGCCGCGCTCGACCGACTGGACGTTCGACTACAACGCCGAGCTGGTCGCGCGCGCCGAGGCGCTCGGTTTCGATCTCGTGTTCGCGCTGTCGCAATGGCTGCCCAAAGGCGGCTACGGCGGCGTGTTCGACGGCCACGCGCTCGACTCGTTCATGACGCTGGCCGCGCTGACGGCGCGCACCGAGCGGATCATCCTCGTCGCGACGAGCCACGTGCTCTACGGGCCGTGGCATCCGCTGCATTTCGCGAAATTCACCGCGACGCTCGACCACATTTCGCGCGGACGCTGGGGCATCAACGTGGTGACCGGCCACCGCGCGATCGAACACGAGATGTTCGGCTGGAACCGGATCGAACACGACCGGCGCTACGAGATGGCCGCGGAATTCCTCGACGCGGTCCAGCAGTTGTGGGCGCAACCGGACAATTTCAGCTATACGCCCGAACTGTCGAGCTGGCGGCTCGGCGGCGCATTCGTGACGCCGAAGCCGCGCTACGGCCGCCCGCTGCTGATCAACGCGACGGGTTCCGACGCCGGTATCGCGTTCGCCGCACGCTATTCGGACATCGTGTTCGTCACGAGCCCGGCCGGCCCCGACGCCGAACGCGCGATCGACGCGCTGCCCGCCCATACCGCCCGCGTGAAGGCGGCCGCCGCCGCGCGCGGTCGCACGATCCGCACGCTGCTCAATCCGCTCGTGATCTGCCGCGAGACGGCGGCCGAAGCACGCGCGTACCGCGACGCGATCGTCGCGCATGCGGACGAAGGCAGCTTCCACCGCTTCGACAGCGACGCGCACGCGTGGCGCGGCGGGTTCGAGCAGCGTGCGCAGGCCGCCGCGCGCGCGATCGGCGGCAACATCTCGATCACCGGCTCGCCTGAGGAAGTCGCCGACACCATCGTGCGGCTGCACCGCGCGGGCATCGACGGCATCCAGTTGAGTTTCTACGACTTCAAGCCCGATCTCGACTTCTTCGGCGAGCGCGTGCTGCCGCTGCTGCGCGAAGCCGGCTTGCGGCGTTGAAGTCGGCGCTGCAACGCGGCGCGACGGCGTAGCAGCAACCGCCCGCGGCCGTCGTCAGAACACGCGCCCTTCGGTCAGGTGCGTCGTCACGCCGTTCAACACGTAATCACCCACCACGCGCGCCTTGTGCAGCAACGGGTTGTGACTGAAGATCGTGCGCAGGTTGCGCCAATGGCGATCGAAGTTGTGCTCGCGCGCCGTTGCCGACGCGCCGCCCACTTCGAACAGCCGCTCGGCCGCATGCAGCGCGAGCTTGCTGACGATCAGTTGCGTGCGTGCGGTCGCGAGGGCGCTGTCGAGCACGAGCGTATCCGCATCGGCGGCGCCCGCCTCGATCGCATCGGCGGAACGGTCGAGCGCACGCGCGTTTTCTCGCACGAGCGCGTCGATCGCATGGCTGTGCGCGGACAGCTCGCCGACGATCTGCTGGATGAAGTGATCGTCGCGCGCGGTCGCCGCCGGGCTGTGCAGCGCGGGACGACCATGCGCGAGCACGTAGCGGCGCGCATCGGCCACCACGTTGCGCACGATGCCCGCGCCGGTCGCGACCAGATGCAACTGCCGCAGCGCGCCGCAATGCCGGCCGACGAGCGTCGACCCGTCGCGTGGAGCGACTTCGTCCGCGAACACCTGCACGTCGTTCAGCACCAGGCTGCCGCTCGCGGTCATGCGCTGGCCCATGCCGTCCCAGTCGTCGAGCACCTGCAGGCCGTCGCGCGCCACCGGAACGATCACGGCGAGCGCGTCGCCCTGCTCGTTCTCCACGTTGATGCGCGCGAAATCGGCAAACGCGGTGCCCGTCGAATAGTATTTGCGACCCGTCACGCGATGGTGATCGCCGTCGCGGCGCAGCACGGTCGTGTTCTCGCCCGGGCGCGACGTGCCGCGTTCGGTCGACGCGCCGCCGAAGATCGCGCCGGCCAGCACACGCTCGAGCTGCACGTCGTTGAACGCCGTACGCGGCGACAGCCGCAGCGTCTCGGTCTGGTCGTAGTGGATGCGCAGCGCATGCGCGAGATTCGAATCGGCGGCCGCCAGCGTCGCGATCGCATCGAACAGGTCGACCAGCGTGCCGCCCAGGCCGCCGCGCGCGACCGGAATCCGCAGCGCACCCAGCGCCGAGCGCCGGAAGAGCGCGAAGCCGTCGAACGGCAGTTCGCGACGCGCCTCGCGCTGGGCGGCATCCTGCCCGATCGCAGTCGCGAGATCGGGCAGCGCGGCAAGCGCGTCGCGCAATGCGTCGCGCGGATCGACGGCATCACGGGCAGTCATTCGGCAGGTCCTTGTTCGGGCAGATCGGGGAATGTCGCGGCAGCGCGCGACGGGGCGTACGTTACACGCCGTCCGCTGAGTATAGGGACGCACCCGGCGCGCGTGAAAAGCCGATTTCAGCTTACGTTATGCCCGCGCCGGGATTGATCGCGGACGGGCGCGTCAGTGCTGAATCCCCCAGCGCCGCACGGTCGCGCGTTCGAGCGTATCGAACACGAGGTTCTCGACCAGCAGCCCGATCACGATGACGGCCGCGAGGCCCGCGAACACGCGGTCCGTGTACAGCTCGTTGCGGTTCTGGAAGATGTACCAGCCGAGGCCGCCCTGCCCCGCGCTCGCGCCGAACACGAGCTCGGCCGCGATCAGCGTGCGCCACGCGAAGGCCCAGCCGACGCGCAGGCCCGACAGGATCGACGGCAGCGCGGCCGGCACGAGGATCAGCGCGATCTGGCGCAGGCCCGTGAGCCCATAGTTGCGCCCGGCCATTTTCAGCGTGGCGGGCACGCCGACGAAACCGGTATAGATGCTGAGCGCGAGCGGCCACAGCACCGCATGCACGAGCACGAACAGCAGGCTGCCGGTGCCGAGCCCGAACCACAGCAGCGCGATCGGCAGCAACGCGATCGACGGCAGCGGATTGAACATCGACGTGAGCATCGTCAGCAGATCGCGGCCGATGCGCGTGGATACCGCCAGCGACGTCAGCGCGAACGCCAGCAGCACGCCCAGCGCATAGCCGCGCAGCAGCACCGACATCGAGATGCCGGTCTTGACCAGCAGTTCACCCGACTCGATGCCCTGCACGAACGCGGCCAGCGTCGCGCCGAAGGTCGGGACGAGCAGATCGTTCGCGACGATGCGCGCGACGATCTCCCACACGGCGATCAGCACGAGCGCGATGACGCCGCGGCGAAACCACGTGGCACCGGCGATGCGGCGCGACAGCGGCGCCGGCGCCGCGCGTTCGGCGTCGGGCAGCGGGTCGAGCGGACGCGTGTATTCGGCGCGCACGGGCGGCAGCGGCGGCAGGACCGGATCGATCGTACTCATGATGCGGCGTCCTCCGTCGTCGGTACGTGCGGTGCGTCGGTGTCGAACAGCAGGCGGTGGATCCGCGCGACGTGGTCGCGGAAGTCGCCGGTGTCGACGTTGTCGAGCGAATGCTCGTGACTGTTGAGTTCCGCCCGCACGCGGCCCGGATGCGGCGACAGCAGCAGAATCCGGTTGCCGACCACGAGCGCCTCCTCGATCGAGTGCGTGACGAACAGCAGCGTGAAGCGGAATTCGTCCCACAGCCGCAGCAGTTCCTCCTGCATCTTGCGGCGCGTGAGCGCGTCGAGCGCGGCGAACGGCTCGTCCATCAGCAGCACGCGCGGCTGCATCGCCAGTGCCCGTGCAATCGCGACGCGCTGCTTCATGCCGCCCGACAGCGTATGCGGATAGGCATCGGCAAACGCGCTCAGGCCGACCTTGTCGAGATAGTGCAGCGCGCGCTCGCGGGCTTCGGCGCGCGACAGCTTCGCAGCGGCGCGCAACGGAAACGCGACGTTCTCGACGACCGTCTTCCACGGCGGCAACTGGTCGAACTCCTGGAACACGACGACGCGGTCGGGCCCCGGCCCGCGCACGGGCCGGCCGTCGAGCGCGATCGAACCCGAGACGGGCTCGATGAAGCCGGCGATCGCCTTCAGCAACGTCGACTTCCCGCACCCCGACGGGCCGAGCAGCACGAAGCGGTCGCTGCCGTACACGTCGAAGCTCACCTGATGCGTCGCGCGCACGATCCGCGCGCCGCTGCGGTATTCGAGGCTGACCTCGTCGATGGCGAGCAGGCGTTCGCTGTGCGCGCCGGCCTGCGCGGCATGCGCCGCCGGCCGCCCGGCGGCACCTGCATCGGATGCGGCGGACGCGGCCGGCGACGCGCCGCTGCGTGCCGTATACGGCGGAAACCAGGTTCGGGGAGAAGTGGCGTTCACGATCGAATCTCTTGCGGGAAAAGCATCAACATACGGCCAGGCGTCGTGCGGACCAACCATCGATTGCGCATATCGAAACCGCGCCGCCGCATAAGCGTCGATCGCGGCGTCGCAGCGTCGACGCCGCTCAACTGCCGCCGGCCGTCGCGGGATCGTCGAAGAAGTAGTCGCGCCACGACTTCGGTTCGTTGCGGATCGCACCGGTGCGATGCATGAACTGCGCGAGCGGCAGCGTGTTCTGCGGCGCGGTCTTGAACTGCACCTGCGGATTGCGCAGGATCTTCAGCAGCAGCGCGCGATCGATCTTCGACCCGTTCACGCGAATATAGGTATCGGCCGCGCGCTCCGGGTCGGCCGCGATCTGCCGTGCGGCGTCGGCCAGCGCGGCGACGAACGCGCGGTAGGTCTTCGGGTTGTCGTCGCGGAATTTCTCGGTCGCGTACAGCACCGTCGCGGAGCTCGGGCCGCCCAGCACGTCATAGGAATTCAGCACGATGTGCGCGTTCGGGTTGCCGGCGAGCTCCTGTTCCTGGAACGGCGGATTGCCGAAATGGCCGGTGATCACGTTGCTGTTCGCAAGAATCGCGGCCGTCGCATCGGGGTGCGGGATCGCCTGCGTGAACGCGTCGAGCTTGTCGAACTGCTTGTCGCCCCACTGCTTCGCCGCGGCGTACTGCAGCACGCGCGACTGCACCGACACGCCGACCGCCGGCACCGCGATGCGGTCCTTCGCGCTCAGGTCGGCGATCGTCTTCACGTTCGGGTTGCTGCTGACGAGGTAGTACGGGAAATTGCCGAGCGACGCGACGCCCTTCACGTTCTGCCGGCCGCGCGTTCGGTCCCACACGGTCAACAGCGGCCCGACGCCCGCGCCCGCGACGTCGACCGCGCCGGACAGCAGCGCGTCGTTCACGGCCGCGCCGCCCGACAGCCGCACCCAGTCGACCTTGATGTCGAGGCCGGCCTTGCGCCCTTCCTTCTCGATCAGTTGCTGGTCGCGCGCGACGTTCAGCATCAGGTAGACGACGCCGAACTGCTCGGCGATGCGGATGCGGCCCTCCGCGTGCGCGGCTTGCGGGATGACCGCGCCCGCGAAGGCGAGCGCGGCGGTGAGCGTGGCCGCCAGCGCGCGACGCGCCGGCAAGAACGAGAACGACATCGGAACTCCGGTCAGGAAGGGGCGGAAATGAATGACGGGGGCGTGCGGTTCAGAAAGGCGCGTCGCCTTCGATCGTCGTGCGGTACAGCTTGCGGCGCAGGTGGTCGGGCGTGCCGGCGGCGAGATGCATCAGCGAACGGTTGTCCCAGAACACCAGATCGTGGTCGCGCCATGCGTGCCGATACAGGTGCTCGGCGCGCACGCTGTGTGTGAACAGTTCGTCGAGCAGCGCGCGGCTTTCGTCTTCCGGCAGCCCGACGATGCGCGTCGTGAAATGCTCGCTGACGAACAGCGCCTTGCGGCCGGTTTCCGGATGCGTGCGCACGACCGGATGCACGACCGCGGCGACCTGCGCGATCTGCTCGGGCGACAGGTTGGGCCGCCACGGGCTGCGCGCCTGCAGTTCCGCATAGCGCGCGAGATACGTATGCTCGGCGCGCCGCCCTTCGACCGCGCGGCGCAGGTGGGCCGGCAGCGTGTCCCACGCGAGATGCATGTTCGCGAACAACGTGTCGCCGCCTTCGGCCGGCAGCTCCTGCGCGTGCAACAGCGAGCCGAGGCTCGGTTTTTCCTTGTACGACAGGTCGGAGTGCCAGAAATGGCCGGCATCGCCGAGCCCGACCGGTTTGCCGTTCTCGACGATGTTCGACACGATCAGCACTTCCGGGTGACCGGCCAGCGCGAACTGGTGCAGCACGTGAATCTGCAGCGGGCCGAAGCGGCGGCTGAATGCGATGTGCTCGTCCGGCGTGATGCGCTGATCGCGAAACACCAGCACGTGGTGATCGAGATGCGCACGATGGATGCGCGCGAAATCGTCGGCGTCGAGCGGTTGCGACAGGTCGAGGCCGATCACCTCGGCGCCGAGCGGCGCGTCGAACGGCACGATGTCGAAATGCTGCGCCGCGCCGTCCGGCCGCAAGGCGGGATGCCCGGCGGAAAGCGTTGCGGCGTCGCGGATGGCGGTAGTCGTCACGGCACGGCCCCTGATTCGGTCAAAACGCGAATCTACGAGTGCGTGCCGGCGTGCGTCAACGAAGCGATTCGGATACGTTTATCTGCTGCGGTGATAAAGATGGCTGCTCGCGCATACGGCGCCGATCGGGCGTAAAATGGGCGCGGAGTCGTCCGACCGGCGCCGATGACCAAAGGGTCCGCCCGCACCCTGCCGCATCGCCCTGCACCGCGAGCCGACTATGGCTGCCCTGCACCGCCCGACGCACCATAGATCTGCCCGGTCACGTAGCTCGAACGCGACGAAAGCAGTTCGACATAGATCGATGCGATCTCGGCCGGTTGTCCCGGCCGCCCCATCGGCACCTGCTCGCCGAATTTCTCGACGTTGTGTGTCGTCTGTCCGCCGCTGACCTGCAGCGGCGTCCAGAATGGCCCCGGCGCAACGCCGTTGACGCGGATGCCGCGCTGGATCATCTGCTTGGCGAGCCCCTTCGTGAAATTCGCGATCGCCGCTTTCGTCATCGCGTAGTCCAGCAGGTTCGCGGACGGATCGTACGCATTGACCGACGTCGTGTTGACGATCGCCGAACCGGCCGGCATGTGCGGAATGGCGGCCCGCGTGATCCAGAACATCGCATAAAGATTGGTGCGCAGCGTCCAGTCGAACTGCTCGGTGCTGATGTCGAGGATCGATTCGTGGCTCTGCTGGCGGGCCGCGTTGTTCACGAGGATGTCGAGCCCGCCGAGCGCGGCGACGGCCCGCTCGACGAGCCCGTTGCACGCGCCTTCGCTGCGGATGTCGACCGGCAGCGGCACGGCCTTGCGCCCCGCGCTGCGGATCAGGTCCACGACTTCGCGCGCATCGGGCTCCTCGTCGGGCAGATAGACGATCGCGACGTCCGCGCCTTCTCGTGCACAGGCGATCGCGACCGCGCGGCCGATGCCCGAGTCGCCACCGGTGATCAGCGCCTTGCGGCCGTCGAGCCGGCCGCTGCCGCGATAGCTGCGCTCGCCGTGATCGGGGCGCGGCGTCATCCGGCCCGCGAGGCCCGGCCACGGCTGGTGCTGCTGCGGAAACGGCGCATGCGGATAAAGCGTGCGCGGATCGCGCGGCGCAGGGTCGCCGGCGTCGGCCGGGCCGCCCGTCTGCGCAATCGTCGGCAGGGCGACGCTGGCGACCAGTCCGGCCGTCGTGCCCTGCACCCATTTGCGACGGGATTCGGAAACTTCGTCTGATGACATGATGGACTCCGGTGCGTGGTTGGCGGTGTGGAACCGGACGCGACCATTCGGCCGACGCGCGCGCTACAGCGGCCGCGGCCGATTTCCAGAATCGTCCGGCGCGTCGTGCTCGTCCGGCCACGGCTGGCCGGCCGGATCGCGCACCTCGGTCTGGCGCGGGTCGTCCGGCACGACCTTGCGTGCCTGATCGTCCGGAATCGTGTCGAGTTCGCCGCCGCCCGGCGCGTGGCCGGGGCGCGCGGTCGATTCGCCGCCGCCGGGGGTCGGGTTGCGCCGCTGCGGCGCGTCGGCCGCCTCACGCGCCGCGTCGGGCGACGCGGGATCCTGCCGTTGACTGTGCTCGGTCATGAATGACTCCCTGTCCGGATGAGGACTGCGTTGCGCCGCACCACGCCGCGACGGGCGATGCGGCAGCCTGCACCGCTTTCAGCAAGCGACATGCCGTCATCGGGCTGCGTCTGCGCACCGCCAGCCAGTCGATCCGCTACAGAAATTACAAGCGACGCGTCATCCGGCGCAGTCAGGACAGCGCACGCGGCCGTGCCGATGCGGAAACGAAACGCGGCACGCACGATGCTCGAAAGCGGCATGCCGGCTGCACGCCGGCACCCTTTCGATGCCGAGGAGGACGATCATGAGCGCGACGCACGCGACGAACGCGACACCGAACGACGAAGACATGACCGACACGCCGGACATTCCGCCGCCGGAGCCCGACGACGAGCGCCACGACGACCTGCCCGACTTGCCGGACCCGACCGAAGTGGGCGAGGACGGCTAACCGATCGCGCGAACCGTGCCGCCTGCCTGATTTTCGACACCGCCGGCCGGCGGCCCGCGCTTCACCGCGTGCGCCGCCTTTCGTGCGCGACCTCGCTGGTCGGCAACGCATCGACGTCCTGCAGCGGCTCGCCCGGAACGCGGCGCTTCGCGGCCTGGTCGGCCGGCAAATCCGCCGTCTGCTCGGCGCGCCCGTCCGCGCTGCTGCCCTGCGCATCGAGTTGCTGCTCGGCCCGCTGCCAGTATTCGTCGGCCCTGCCGTCCGGCGCGCCGTCCGCCTGCCACAGCTGGTACGCCCGCTCGCGAATCTGCGTTTCCCTGTCTTCGTCCATGTCGTTCTCCGTGTCTGCCATGGCCATCACCGATCCGGGCGCGACGGCGCCGATACCGCACCGAGCGTCGACGACATCGCGCCGTCCGCGGCGGTCGCCAGATCACCCAGCGCGACGATGCCGACCAGCCGCTTCTGCCGGTCGACCACCGGCACGCGACGAATCTGCGCGTCTTCCATCTTCTTTTGCACCGCCGAGATGTCGTCGTCCTCGTAGCACCAGTTCGCGGGCCCGCTGACGACGCCCTCGATCGATTCGTTCGGCGGCACGCCCATCGACACCGCGCGCACGACGATGTCGCGGTCCGTCAGCATGCCGATCAGCCGCGTGCCGTCGCACACGGGCAGCGCGCCGACGTTCAGGTCGCTCATCAGCTTGGCCGCATCGCGCAGGCTCTGCGTCGGGCCGATGGTCGCGGCGTCGCGCGTCATCACTTCCGATACACATGTCATGTTTCGCTCCTTGATAAGCCGCCCACGGCGGCCTGCGCAATGCAGCATCGCGCGTTCCGGCCGCCGCGCGCGTCAGTTCTCCGTCGAGCAGCGCACCGACGTCAGGCCGGCCGATTCGACGATCCGCATCAGTTGCTTCAGCATCACGTCGGCGCCGGCCGCTTCGCGCCACTGCACGAACAGTTCTTCCTGGCGCACCGCGCGCGCGGTCGTTTCGCAGAAGCTCTTCGTCCGGCACGTGAAACCCGCGTCGCGCAGCTTCGCGGCCAGTTGTTCACGTGCAGCCGAGCCGAGCGGATATTCGACCGTCACCAGCGCGGTCCGGACGCCCCGCAAGCGCCGCTCGACGAACCGCAGCGGCCAGACGACCAGCAGCGCGAGCACCAGCCCGAGCGCGCCGAGCGACAACTGGCCGCCGCCGATGCACAGCCCGATGACCGTCACGAACCACAGCGTCGCGGCCGTGGTGACGCCGGACACCAGGCCGTCGCGATGAAGGATCGCGCCGCCGCCGATGAAGCCCATCCCGGTCAGGATGCCGAGCGGCAGCCGCATCAGGTCGAGCACCGAGAACGCGCCCTCCGGCTTGCCCGCCTGCAGCAGCAGCGCATTGACCTGCAGCATCGACAGGCACGCGGCGAGACAGACGAGGATCGTCGTGCGCAGTCCGGCCGTCTTGCCGGATTCGCTGCGATCGAAGCCGATCAGGCCACCCGCGACGAGCGCCAGCCCGATCCTGACGAGAACGTCGTGCCACTGCAGTACGACCGGCATCGGTTCCATGCGCGCCTCCCGTGCGAATCGTCATGTGTCGGGGCGCGAACGCCGCCGACGACGCTTGCCGGTCGCAAGGCTCGGGCCTGCTTTCCGGGTAGGCGGCGGGTGTAGCAAGTCGGATGGGATTGTAGAAAGGGGCGTTCTGCGCACACTGTGCGTCAGCGGCGAAGGTGCCGGAGCTGTGCGCGGGATCGCCTGCCGCTGCTCGAGGCGCGGAACGGCGGCGGACGGATTGCCGCTGCGGGCATCCATCGGAGCCCTGTCCGGCGTGCCCGTCGGACGCGCGCACGCAGGCGCCGACGCCGTCTTTCTCCGTATCCGATCAGATACGGACCTCGCCTCCACCCTCCTTTTCTCACCGTCCGTTCCCAATCGGGAACGAAATCACGCCGCCGCTTATCGGAACACTCCATTCGTTCCCGCACGAATACGAATCACGGTCCAAGCCGGCGAGTTATGCAATACTGTTCCCGTTCGGATACGAAGCACGGAGAATGTCATGTCGGAGTCCCAATCCGTCGACACGATCGGCGCGCTCGCCCATTTCATTCGCGCGGCGCGAATCCAGCAGGGGTTCACCCGGGACGAACTCGCGAACGCGACCGGGCTGTCGCCGAAATTCATCAGCCAGGTGGAAGCCGGCAAGCCGACCGCACAAATCGGCAAGGTCATGCTGCTGCTGAGTGAGCTCGGCGTGCGGCTGTACGCCGAGTCGTCGATCGAGATTTCCGAAGCGACCGCGCTGAAGGCCACCCAACGCCGCAGGAGCAGCCATGGCGGCTAGAACGCTGATCGCGTCCGCTAACGGCGTGCGCATGGGCACGCTGGCCGACGACAAGGGGATCTGGTCGTTTGCGTACGACCCGCAATGGCTTGCGTCACCCACCGCGTATCCGCTGTCGCCGGCGTTCCCGCTCCGCGCAGACGTGTTCACCGACACGTCCACCGATCGCCCGGTCCAGTGGTTCTTCGACAATCTGCTGCCCGAGGAAGGCATGCGCACGTCGCTCGCGCGCGAGGCGAAGGTCGATGCGGCCGACGCGTGGGGCCTGCTCGCGTACTTCGGCCGCGAATCGGCCGGCGCGCTGACGCTGCTGACCGACGGCGAGCAGGAAACGCCCGGCGACCTGCAACCGCTGCCGCTCGACGAGCTCGAGCACCGGATCCAGGCGATGCCCGAGCGCGCGCTGACGGCCACCGCGCCCAAGCGCATGTCGGCGGCCGGCGCGCAGCAGAAACTGCTACTGGTGCTGCGCGGCGACGCGCCCGACCACGCGCTGTTCGAGCCGGTCGGCAGCGAACCGTCGATGCACCTGCTCAAACCCAACATGCGCGGCCGGCTATCCGCATTCGGCGATCAACGAGTTCTTCTGCATGCGGCTCGCGAAGAAGATGGGGCTCGACGTGCCCGACGTGCATTTCCTGCGCGCGCCGTCCGCCTGCTACGTGATCGACCGGTTCGACCGCGACGTCGCGTCCGAACGGGCCGCACGCGTGCATACGATCGACGCGATGCAGTTGCTCAACTACGACCGCGGTTTCAAGTACCAGCGAGCGAATGCGCAGGAGCTGGCCCGCGCGATCGACCGCACCAGCACGCGCGCGCTCACGCGTCTGTCGGTGTTCCGCTGGACCGTGTTCAACGTGGTGGTCGGCAATGCCGACGCGCACCTGAAGAATCTGTCGTTCTTCGTCGACGCGCGCGGCTACCGGCTCGCACCGTTCTACGACATCGTCAGCACGGTCGTGTATCACACGCCGACGCAACGGCCCGACCACCGCGGCGATCATTGGCCGCACTGCGAGCTGACGATGCCGCTCGGGAATGCGACGCGGTTCGCCGATATCGACACGAATGCGCTGGTCGCATTCGGTCATGCGCTAGGGCTCAGGGAGAAAGCGGCCACCAGCGAACTGCAGCGCTTTCTCGAGCCGCTCGATCGTCACGTCGGAGAGACGCTCGATGAAGTGCGAAACATCGCGCATCCGGACGCCGGGGAAATGCGGTTGCTGAATTCGATCGCCGCGATGCCGATCGCGGCGATGGGGCGCGCGCTGCGGCAGGCGCGCGGATAGGTTGCCGCGCGCGGGTGTCGTACCGCCGCCGATACCCGCGCGCCGCCCGGCCCGGCGAATACCTGGGCGTCAGCCCCGCCCCGCAAAGGCATCGACGCCCGTCGCCGCCGCGGACCACGCCCACAGCCGCGCCGCGTCCTCCGGATCGATCGCATGCGGCCGCACGCCCGATTCCTCGTGGCCGCGCATCACCGTCGCGACGTCGCAATCCTCGCAATAGACGCCGCCGAAACCGGCCAGGCGCGGCGACGTCGCCGCCCATACCTGGGTTGCCGCGCCCTGCGCGGGCGTCTTGAAAGTCGGATCGATAGGCACGCCGTGTTCGTCGACCCAGCCCTGCGCCATCATTTCCTCGCGCGTCAGATGACGCTGCAGCGGCGTCGCGATCTTGCCGGGATGCAGCGAATACGCGCGGACACCGAACGGCGCGCCGAGCACGTCGAGCTGCACCGCGAACAACGCGTTGGCCGTTTTCGACTGCCCGTACGCCAGCCATTTGTCGTACCCGCGCGTGAAATCGATATCGTCCCAGCGGATCGGCGACAGCCGGTGCCCGAGCGACGACACCGCGACCACGCGCGCGCCGTCGCCGTGCGCGATCGCCGGCCACAGCCGGTTGACGAGCGCGTAGTGACCGAGGTGATTGACGGCCAGCTGCGCTTCCCTTCCGTCGCCCAAGCGAGTCTCCGGGCACGCCATGATGCCCGCGCCGTTGATGACGATGTGCACGTCGCGCCGCGCGTCGACGAACCGCGCGGCGAATGCGGCCACGCTCGCGGCGTCCGCGAGATCGAGCGTCGCGATTTCCACGCCGTCGATGTCGCGCGTCGCCTCGCGCGCGGCCGCGACGCTCCGTGCGCCGACGACGACGTGCGCACCGGCCTGCGCCAGCGCCCGCGTGGTTTCGAGGCCGAGACCCGAATGGCCGCCCGTGACGATGGCGGTCTTGCCGTGCAGGTCGAGGCCGGCCAGGACGTCGCTCGCCGTCGAGGCGGCGTCGAATCCGGAATGAAGGGGATGCTGCCTGCTCGTCATCGAAGGCTCCAGGAACGGGGTGCGAAGCTCGAGGCCGCCCATCGGCCGCGTCACTGCACGAACCCATTCTCCGGCCGCGCATCCGGACTGTGAATGCAATAGAATCCGGTTTTTCGTCGAGATCGTCCGGGGATTGCGCGTGGACCCGCTATCGGAAGTGCTGTCGCTGCTGGAAACGCGCGACTCGTTTTTCACCGGCCTGCGGGCCGGCGGCCCGTGGGCGGTCGACCTGCCCCCGCCCGACGGAATCAAGTTCAACGCGGTGGTCGAAGGCAGTTGCTGGCTGACCGTCGACGGTGCGGGGCCACCTGTTCGGCTGCGTACGGGAGACTGCTTCCTGCTCGCCGCGCCCCGGGCATTTTCGCTGGCGAGCGATCCGTCGGTCGCGCCGGTGCCGGCCGCGGAAATCTATCGGCATATCGACCGCGGTATCGCGCACTATGGCGAGCCGGCCGACTGTTTTCTGATCGGCGGCCGCTTCGCGTACGAGGAACGCATGCCGCTGCTGCTCGGCAGCCTGCCGCCCGTGGTGATCGTGAGCGGCGATTCCGAACCGGCGGCGGTGCTGCGCTGGTCGCTGCAGCAACTCGCACGGGAATTCGGCGCGTCGTCGCCGGGCGGGTCGCTGATGATCCGGCATCTCGGACACATGATGCTCGTGCAGATCCTGCGGCGCTACGTGGACACCGGCGCGAACGGCGATGTCGGGTGGCTGGCCGGGCTCGCGGATGCGCGGGTCAGCGCGGCGCTGGCCGCGATTCACGCGGCGCCCGAGCGGCGCTGGACCGTCGACGCGCTGGCGGCCTGCTGCCACGTGTCGCGTTCGACGTTCGCGCTGCATTTCAAGCGGCGGCTCGGGTTCGGGCCGCTCGAATACGTGCTGCGCTGGCGGATCCAGCTGGCGATGCGCGAACTGCGCCGCTCGAACGCGTCGATCTCGACGATCGCGCAACGGCTCGGCTACGACTCGGATAGCGCGTTCGGCCATGCGTTCAAGCGGATCGTGGGCTGCTCGCCGCGCGCCTATCGTCATGACGTGACGAAGGAATCGGGCAACTAGCGTCGTGACTGCCTTCGTCGGGCTCGCGATGGCGCGACTCCGTCAACGCCATGCGTTCGTATCACGATCGTCGGGATAAGTATTCTTATCACAATGCACCGATTTATTTTCAAAACTCGGCCGCGTATCACTGCGCCGGTGCGCTGCCGCCGGTATGCCGCAATTCCCCGTCGATGTGCTGCGGCAGCCTCAGCAGGTTGAAGATCGGGCACACCGCTTCGACTGCCTGATGCAACGCGCGGATGGTCTCCGGCGGCTCCGGCGACACGATGTCGAGCGTATAGCGGATGTTGTGCGGGAATACCGGAACATGCTCGAACCCCGGCTGCTGCGCGAGCGGATGCTGGTCGCCGGTGACTTCGACTTCGATCGCATCGATCTTCAGGCCCCGCTCCGCGGCCTGGATCAACGTGATGTGCGTGAGGCAACTGCCGAGCACGCCGAGCTGCAGCTCCGGCGACGCGGGTCCGAGGTTGTAGCCCGCGAAATCGGGCGGGCTGTCGCTGATCACCTGGAAGTCGCGGATCCGGATCTCGCGCACACCGCTGCGGCCAAGCGCGCGCACGGTCGCCTTCAGTGGCGTCGCCTTGAAATCGGGATCGTTGCGGGCAGCCTGCTGCTTCGCGTGCCACGCATCGCGCTTGTGGGCGAGATAGTCGTTCAGGGTCGTCATGGTCAAGTCACGGGTAAGCGGCACGCACGCGACCGATCGGTTCGCTGCGTGCCGGGGCGATCAGTCGATCGCCGGAATCCAGGGGGCGGTTGCCGCGTCGCTCGCGCGGAACGCCGGAAACTTCGCGCCGAGTTCGGCCACGGTATGAATGTCGTTCTTCACGAGATCGTCGCGCGTGATCAGCGTCGGCTTGACCGCGATGCGCGCGCCCGGGTTTTGCCCGGCGACCAGCAGCGCCGCGGCCCGCACCGACACGGCGCCGACGACCGCCGGATTGGTCGCGGCCGTCGCGACCCACGCGCTGTTCGGTGCGCGGATCGCCTCGATGTCGGCCGTCGACACGTCCGCGCTGTAGATGCGGATTTTCGACGACAGCCGGGCCTCGTCGGCGGCGAGCTTCGCGCCGCGCGCGAATTCATCGTACGGCGCGAACACCACGCGAATGTCCGGATTCGCGCGATACACGGCCGCCGCCTGGTTCGCGACCGATTGCGCGATCGGGTTGTCGACGGTGCCCCAGCGCGCCTTTTCCTGCACCTTCGGATGCGCGCGCTTGAAATCGCGCCACGCGGCATCGCGGCGGTCGAGCGGCGCGAATCCTGCCACGTACACGTACCCGGCGGAGAACGCGTCGCCGTTGTCCTTCACGGCCTGATCGAGCAGCAGGTTCGCGAGGTCGCGATCGTTCTGCTCGATCTGCGGCACCTTCGGATTGGCGAGATCGACGTCGAACGCGACGACCTTGATCCCCTTGTCCAGCGCACGCTGAACGACGTCCTTCAGCGATTCCGGCAAGCCGTGATTGACGATGATCGCGGACACGCCGATGCTGATCGCCTGCTGGATCTGCTCGCGCTGCTCGGCCGCGTCCTGCCGGCCTTCGTAGATGCGCAGATCGACGCCGAGCGCGCGCGCCTGCTTCTGCGCGCCGGCTTCGTAGGCCTGGAAAAAATCGCCGGTCGACAGGTAGTTGACGAGCGCGATCTTCACGCCGCCCTTGTCGAACGGCGCGGGCGCGCCCTTGAGCGGGCCGGCGTGCGCGGTGGGCACACCGAGCGCGAGTGCGGCGCCCAATACGAGTGCACCGAGTTTCGGTTCGAGGCGCGACTTTCGGCGAAGCAACGAGCGCATGGCGTGTCTGTCTCCGTACAGGACGATATCGGCTCAATCTATCAGCGCGGCACGCGAACTCAAACCGACCGATTCGGCAATCGATATTACTTTGGATAACAAACGGTTCAGCCCGGGCGTGCCTCGAACCCGTCCATTCCCGAGCCGACGCTTGGCGACCTCACCCGTCACGCCCGGGCATCCGCCCGGCGACCGATGCCGAACGTAAACGCCAAGGCCAGCACGAGCAGCACGCCCTTGATGAAATCCTGCATATAGTAGGGCGCGTTCAGCATCGTGAGTCCGTTGAGCAGCACGCCGACGAACACCGCGCCGACGACCGTGCCGAACACGTTGGGCCGCTTCGCGCCCCACACCGCGTAGCCGATCAGTGCGGCGGCCACCGCGTCGAGCAGCAGCGAGTGTCCCGCGCTCACGTCGCCGCGGCCGACTCGCGCGGCGATCAACACGCCGCCCAGCGACGCGATCGCGCCCGACACGACATACGCGGCGACGCGATAGCGCGCGGCCGGCGCACCGGCCAGCCGCGCAGCCGTTTCGTTGCCGCCGATCGCATAGATCACGCGCCCCCAGCGCGTCGCTTCCATGGTGATGCAGGCCAGCACCGTCACGGCCGCGAGCACCAGCACCGGCAACGGTACGACGTCGAATACGCGCAGCCGGCCGAGCGCGAGAAACGCGTCGGGGAACACGCCCGTCGCATCCGTGCCGTCGGGCAGCACGGAGCCGGTAGCGAGCGAACGGCCGCCGGTCGGGATCAACTGCAGGCCGGCCAGCAGGAACAGCGTGCCGAGCGTCGCGAGCTGGTCGGGCACGCGCAGCCGCGTGATCAGCAAGCCGTTGAACAACCCGGCGGCCACGCCGAGCACGACGCACGCGATCACGGCCGCCCACGCGCTGCCGTGCCAGACGACCAGCACGTAGCTCGCGGCCATCTGCGCGGTCGCGGCCACGCTGCCGACCGACAGGTCGAAACCGCCGGCCGCGAGCGTGACCGTTACCCCGATGCCGAGCAACGCGACGATCGACACGGCCTGCAGGATGCTGAACAGATTGTCGAGATTCAGGAAGGCGGGCTCCCTGAGCGCGAACACCACCACGAGGACGGCCAGCACGAGCAGGATGCCCGTCCGTTCGAGCGCATCGCGGATGCACGCCGGCCCGCGGCGCGAGGACCGTTCGACGGATGCGGCCTGACGCACAGCGGAAGAAGAAGTCACGGGTTTCACGAGTGGGCACCCACAATGGAAGAGGTGGGAGGCGGACAATCGAGCGTCGCGCGATCGAACCGCACGATCCGATCGGCGATCTCGGCCGCTTCCTCGAGATCGCTGACGAACACGAGCGTCGCACGTTCATGCGCATGACGCCGCAGCGTATCGACGATATCGGCGCGCGCGCCCGCATCGATGCCCTGGAACGGCTCGTCGAGCAGCAACAGCCGCGCGGGCTCGGCGTGCCAGCGCGCGAGCACGACCTTCTGCTGGTTGCCGCCGGACAGGTGCGCGACGCGATCGTCCGGCCCCTCGCAGCGAATGCCGAACCGCGCGATCGCGGCCGCGGCGGCCGTGCGTTCGCGGGCTCGGCGCACCGCGCCGCCCGCGAACCAGCGCGACAGGAACGGAAAGCCGATCGTGCCCGCGATCGAGGCAAACGGCACGCTGTCGGGAAACAACGACGTGCGCCAGCGATCCTCGCCGGCCAGGAAGACGCCGGCGCGAATCGCGTCCGCCGGCGAGCGTGGCCGCCACGGCCGGCCGTCGAGCGTCATCTCGCCGGCCGCCGCCCGCACCGCGCCGAAGATCGTCCGCGCGAAACGCGACTTGCCGCCGCCGACCGGGCCCGCGATCGCGACGATCTCGCCGCGCCGGACCTCGAGGTCGAACGGCGTGCTGGTCGGTGTCAGCCGGATCTGCCGCACGCTGAAGCCTGATCCGGGCCCGGATTCGGCCGGTGCGACCCGCTCCGGCGCCACGGCACGCGTACGCGGCAACGGCCGGCCGATCATCGTTTCCACCGCGGCGTCGAAATCGATCGGCGCGGCCAGATCCGCGACGATCCGGCCGTCGCGGACGATCGCCGCGCGATCGGCAATGCGACGCAGATCGCCGAGCCGATGCGACACCAGCAGGATGGCAACGCCATCGCGACGCAATGCGTCCACCAGCTCGAACAGCCGCTCGGCCTCCGTCGCCGACAGGCTGGCGGTCGGCTCGTCGAGAATCAGCAACGACGGCTGCCCGGCCAGCGCACGCGCCAAGGTCACGCGCTGCTGGTCGGCCAGCGACAGCGATGCGAGCGGCGCCGCCAGATCGACGTCGAGCCCGACCCGCTCGGCAAGCGAACGCGCCGCGGCACGCCGCGCGGCCGGCGGCGCGCGCCACGGCGACGTCGGGTCACACAGCCGGTCCAGCAGCAGGTTGTCGGCGATCGACAGCGTCGGCACGACGGCGTCGGCCACCGACTGGTGCACGGTCGCGACGCCGAGCCGCTTGGCCATGTGCGGCGACGCCGGCCGATACGGTTCGCCGCGCAGCGTCAGCGTGCCGTCGTCCGCTTGCAGCGCACCGCTCAGGATCTTGACGAAAGTCGACTTGCCCGCGCCGTTCGCGCCCATCAGCGCGACGACTTCGCCGGCGCCGATCGACAGGTCGAGCGCCGCCAGCGCGACGGTCGCGTCGAAGCGTTTCGCGATGCCCGTGGCGCTCAGGACGGGCGGCGATGCCGATCGACGGGGTCGAGCTTCGCGCCGCGTCGCCTCCATGGTTTCGTTCGTCGCGCGATTCATGCCGAGAGATCCCGGTCGGTACGATGCAGTTGCGGCAGGAACAGTACGTCATCGCTCATGTCACGCCCCTCCGATGAAAGTCGTTCGGCATTGGTCGGCTGGTCAGCCCGCTTCCGGCACGGGAAACCGGAACGACGCGCCATAGGCCGTGTCCGGCAGGCGGTCGCGGCCGCCCAGCCGTGAACGGAAGGTGCCGCTCGCCGGCGTCGTCCGGTACAGGCCGCGCTTCTTCAGCTCAGGCACGATCAGTTCGGCGAAATCGTCGAGCGTGCCCGGGCTGATCAGCGGGTTGATCATGTAGCCGCTCGTCGTCGACTGCCGCGCATGCTCGGCGAGCTGGTCCGCGACTTCGTCCGGCGCGCCGACGAGGATCAGGTCGGTGCCGCGCGTGACGCTCGCGAACTTGCGCCGCACGTCGCCGGCGGTGAGCGGCTTGCCGCTGCCGTCCGGCCGCACCACGTAGGACGTCAGGCCTTCCGTCTGCGTCGTCAGCGGTTCGTCGTCCGCATAGCGGTCGATGTCGATGCCGGTGTCGCCCGCATAGCTGACGAGTTGCGCGTGCTGGTGATAGTGCTGCTGCAGCGCGTGATACTTCTCCTTCGCATCGCTCGACGAGCGCGCCGTGACGATCCGCAGCACCGTCAGCGACTTCACGTCGTCCGCTGCGCGGCCGCGTTCGGCCGCGAGCCGCCGAATCTCGTCGAGGCCCGCGCGAATCTCGTGCGGATCCGATTTCGCGACGAACACCACCTCCGCGTGCTTCGCCGCGAACGCGCGCCCGCGCCCCGACCAGCCGGCCTGGACCAGCACGGGCGAGCGCTGCGGCGACGGCGCGCAGACGTGCGGCCCCTGCACGCGGTAGTGCGTGCCTTCGTGCGCGATCGGCCGCACGCGCTCGCCACGCGCATAGCGCGGCGCGTGCTTGTCGGCGACGACCGCGTCGTCCGCCCAGCTCCCTTCCCAAAGCTTGTATACGACGTCGAGAAATTCCTCGGCGCGTGCGTAGCGTTCGTCATGGCCGATCATCCGGTCGAGCCCGAAGTTGCGCGCCGCGCTCGTCAGGTAGGACGTCACGATGTTCCAGCCGATCCGGCCGTTGCTCAGATGATCGAGCGTGCTGAAGCGGCGCGCGAGCGCGAACGGATGCTCGTAGGTCGTGCTCGCCGTCACGCCGAACGCGAGCCGTTCGGTCTGCGCGACGAGCGCCGGAATCAGCATCATCGGATCGTTCGCGGGTGCCTCGACCGCCCACTGCACCGCCGCGTCGGCCGACCCGCCATAGACGTCGTACAGGCCGAGCACGTCCGCGAAGAACAGCATGTCGAGATCGGCCTGCTCGGCCGTGCGCGCGAGATTCGACCAGAACGCGAGCGTATTCGCGCGCAGCCGTTCGTCGGCCGGATGGGTCCACAGGCTCGGCGCGCCGCCGCAGCCGACGCTGGCTTGTTCATACAGGGAAAACAGCAAGGGGCGAGGATCGGACATCGTCGAAATCGGTACCAAGGCAGGAATCAGTTGGGGGCCGCCCACGCGCCCGACGACGCGCGGCTGCGCCGTGCGGGCACCCGTTCGTCGGGCTGGCGCGTCAGGTAGCGATTGATGCGCTGCTCGACGCGGGCGGCGGGAATGGTCAGCAACGCGACCAGCACGACATAGACGATCGCCGCACCGGCCAGCGGTTCGTACACGCGCAACGTCTCGAAGCGCAGCGTATTGGCCGTGCCCATCACGTCGAACACGGTCACGGTCGACGCGAGGACGGTCGATTTCAGCAGCAGGATCGCCTCGCCGGTGAGCGCGGGCAGCGCAAGCCGCCACGCACGCGGGCCGACGATGCGGCGCAGCACCTGCACGCGGGTCATCCCGTATGCGTGGCCGGCCTCGATCTCGCCGGCTGGCACGCCGGCGATCGCGCCGCGCAGGATTGTCGCCACGTACGCGCTCTCGTTCACGCTCAGCGCGACGATCGCGTACCAGAACGCGTCGCGTAGCAGCGGCGACGCCCAGCTGTCGCGCATCCATTCGCGCGGGACGATCTGCCCGAATCCGTAGTACAGCAGATAGAGCTGAACGAGGAGCGGCGTGCCGCGGATCAGCATCAGCCAGCCGTGCGCGGACCAGCGCAGCGGCGCATGGCGCGCACCGGCGGCGAGCGCGAGCGGCACGCCCAGCAGCACGCTGGCCGCACCCGATACGAGCGTCAGCGCGAGCGTGGTCGGCACCGCGGCGAGCAGCTTCGGCATCACCGTGTCGAGCAGGAAAGGCAGCGAGAAGATCATGTCGTCGCGCGCGTCGTGCCGCGGTTCGCATGCCGCTCGAGCGCCGCGAAAATGCCCGTCGACGTGATGCTCAGCAGCAGGAACAGCGCGGCCGTGACCAGATAGAAGAAGACGTAGTGCCGCGTCGCACCGGCCGCGAGCTGGCTCGCCTTCAGCAGATCCGTGAACGATCCGAGTACGCTGATGAACGACGCGTCCTTGGTCGCGTTCAGCCACACGTTGCCGACGCCCGGCAGCGCGAGCCGCGCCGCGGCCGGGAGCCGGATACGCGTGAACGTCTGCCAGGGCGTCATCCCGTACGCGTGCGCGGCTTCGATCTGCCCGACCGGCACGTTGACGAGCGCCGCGCGCAAGATGTCGGTGAGATACGCACCCTGGATGAAACCGAGCGACAGCGCGGCGACGACGAACGGGTCGAACGCGAAGTCGCCGGCTACGATGCGGCTGCCGCGCAACGCGTTCTCGATGGCCGGTGCGACCGCGTAGAACGCGAGCAGCAGGCACAACAACTCCGGCAGCGCGCGCACGAGCATCGTGTAGAGCCGCGCCAGCCACACGAGCGCCGCGTATCGCGACAGCTTGCTGAGCGCGCCGGCGATGCCGAGCAGCACGCCGGTGCAGAACGACGCGGCCGCGACGCCGAACGTCAGCGCGAACGCGCCCGCGAACACGCGGCCATAACCGCCGTCGCCGAAGGCGAGCAACGCGAGCAGCGAATCGTCCGCGGCCATGCGCTCAACGCCCCTTCTCGATCGTGCCCTTCAGGTTCGGATAGCGGGCGGTGATCGCATCCCACGTGCCGTCCTGCTGCAATTGCGCGATCGCGGTCGACAGCTTGCCGCGCAGCGCATCGCCATGGCGCACGCCCGCGCCGATGCCCAGGCCCAGCACCGGATTGTCCGCGCACGTGGCCTTGATCTCGAAGTCCTTGCCGTCGCGCGACGCGAGGAACGCCGTGAACAGCCCCTTGCCTTCCTGCACGTAGTCGACGCGGCCGGACACCAGATCCGCGAGCGCATTGTCGAACTTGTCGAACGCCTTGACTTGCGCGTCCTGCTTGAAGCGGGCATCGAGGAACGCGGAGAAGTTGGTGCCGGCCTCGACGCCGATCACGCTGCCCTTGAAGGTCGCGGGCACCGCGCAGTCGACGCGGCGCCGGTCGCTTTTCGCGCCGACGAACACCGTCGGCGATTCGTAATACGCACGGCTGAAATCGATGGCTTTCTGCCGCTCGCCGGTGATCGTCATCGACGACCAGATCACGTCGATCTTGCGGTTCTGCAACGCAGGAATCAGGCCGTCCCACGCGATGTCGGTGAGCTCGCACCGCACGTTCAGCTTGCCGCACGCGGCATCGAGCACGTCGATTTCCCAGCCCTTCCACTTGCCGCCGGCATCTTTCGAAAAGAACGGCGGGTACGATTCGGCGTCGATGCCGACGCGCAACGTCGGCTGGGCCGCATGGGAAACCGGCGCGAGGCCGAGCACGAACAGCGCGGCCGCGGCACGGCGGACCCTGGAACGCATCAAACGATTCATGTGGCGCATTTCTGAAATAACGTCGGAACGACCGGCGTGGCGGCCGGCAGGAGGCGAGACTGTAATGCGCGCCGAAGCGTGTACCAAATGGTTATTTTTTCGATGGATATCTGATCGCGCGATATGCGCCGGGCCGCGCACCGGCCAACGTCCTCGCCCGGTGCGCGGGTCATCCGTTCACGCTGCCACGGCCTCGCGCCGCAACGCCGGCAGTTCCAGGTTCGCGCGGAAATCGCCGCCTACATAGTCGGTATCGAGCAGGTCGCGCCGCCGCAATTCGGGCAGCAAGCCGTTGAGCAGCAGGTCCTCCTGATCCGGCTGGCCGAGCCCGTGCAGCGACAGCACGTCAACGAGCCCCGCGCGATAGCGCGTTTCGATCGCATCGGCGAGCTGCTCCGGCGTACCCGCGACGAACCAGTGCCCGGTCTCCTGCGCACGCACGATCAGCTCGCGCAGCGTCAGCCGCTGGCGCGCATAGCCGACGAAGATCGCCACGCGCCCGCGCCGGCGGTGCACGCTGTCGATCGCCGGCAGCAGCGATGCCGGCAACGGCTGGTCGAGCGGCAGGCCGCGCAGGTCGACACCGCCGCCGAGCATGTCGGCAAGCTTCAGCCTGCCCTGTTCGTAGTCGATGCGCTCATGCTTGTCGCGCAAGCGCCGCGCGACGTCGGCATCGGATTCGCCGATCACCGAATGAAACGAGTTCATCACGAGCGGCGGCCGGTCGCCGCGGCCGAATGCAGCCGCCTGCCGGTGCAGCTCGGCGACGAACGCGCGCGCATCGTCGAGCGTCGGCTGCGACGTGTAGACGACTTCCGCATACCGCGCGCCGAGCGCCACGCCGCCTGCCGACTGCCCCGCCTGAAACAGCACGGGCCGCCGTTGCGCCGAAGGCGGTACGTTCAACGGCCCCTGTACCTGGAAATGCGCGCCGCGATAGTCGATCGCGCCGAGCTTGAGCGGATCGACGGAGATGCCGCCACCCGGCCCGCGACGCGTCGCACGCGGATGGTTCGCATCGAACAGCGCGTTGACGACCTCGATGAACTCGGCCGCGCGCGCATAACGCTGCTCCGGGTCGGGCAGCGCGGCATCGCCGAAATTCTCCTCGCCGACCGACGACGTGACCGCGTTCCACGCGGCGCGGCCGCCGCTCACGTGATCGAGCGTGCCGATCAGCCGCGCGAGGTTGTACGGATGGTGATACGTCGTCGACACGGTCGCGACGAGCCCGATGGCCGAGGTCGCCTGACTCAGCGCCGCCAGCGCGACGATCGGCTCCTGGCTGCCGGTGGTCCCGGCGAGGCCGGCCGCATCGGCCTGCAGCAGATCGGCGGTAAAGAGGCCGGTGATCTTCTCGGCTTCCGCCTTGCGCGCGAGCGACGCCGCGCGCCGCACGCCCTGCCCGACATCCGCATCGCCGGGCGCGTACAGCACGCTCGCCGCGCCGACGAGCGTCTTGAGCCGTCTGCGTGCGCCGCTCATGACGCGGCTCCGGTCGTCGTGAAGGCCGTACGTCGTTCGCGTTGCTCATTCATTCGGATTCCTCGTGATTCCGTTCGGTCGGAGAATCGGGGCATGCCTGCGGCCATCGCGACGGCGAGCGTACTCGCGCCGGAGATCGTCGGGCAGGCTCCACGCACGCGCCGCGAGGCGCGCAGCCAACGACCATAACGCAAGCCCCCCGGTCGGCCGGAACGAATATTTTCGGCTTTCGATATTCTTCTTGATTGTTTGACCGTGCGAACGACGACGCAAAATAATTCGGCATGCCAAACCCGCTGATCCGGCCGTTTCGACCCGCGCCGATCGCTTCATCATGACGTTCGACGCCATCCGCTCCCACACCGATTCGTCCGCTTTGTCCGCGTTGCCGTTCCGCTTGAGCGTGCTCGACAAGAGCCCCGTCGCGCCCGGAGAAACCGCCGCCGACGCGCTGGCGCGCAGCGTCTCGCTCGCGCGCTTCGCCGATGCGGCCGGCTATCACCGCTACTGGCTCGCCGAGCATCACAACACGGCCGCGCTCGCGTGCCCGTCGCCGGAAATCCTGATCGCGCACGTGCTCGCGCAGACGCGGCGCATTCGGGTCGGATCGGGCGGCGTGATGCTGCAGCACTACAGTCCGTACAAGATCGCGGAAAACTTCAACCTGCTCGCGTCGCTCGCGCCCGGCCGCGTCGATCTCGGCATCGGCAAGGCGCCGGGCGGCCTGCCGCTGTCGACGCGCGCGCTGCAGGACGGCTACGATCCGGCGCGACGCGCGCCCTTCGCCGATCTGGCCCACGCGCTGAATCGCCATCTCCACGGTGACGATGCGACAACCGATGCGACCGGCGAGGATGCGGCCACGCTGCATGCGACGCCGCGACCGCCAACGCCCGCGCAACCGTTCCTGCTCGGCGCGAGCGCGGAAAGCGCGACGCTCGCCGCACGGCTCGGCTGGGCGTTCGTCTACGCGTCGCACCTGAACGCATCGGCAACGGATCTGGCGCGAACGTTCGATACCTATCGGGAAGCGTCGGGCGGCCGCACGCCGCTGCTGGCCGTCTCCGCGATCGTCGCCGGCACCCGCGACGCGGCCGCGCGGCTCGCGAGCGGCCATCAGGGCTTTCGCGTGCAGGTGGGCGACACGCCGGCCGTCAACGTCGGCAGCGTCGAACAGGCGCATGCGTACATCCGTCAGGCCGGCGGCGGCCCGCACCGGATCGACCCGCGCGAAACGCGCATCGTGCACGGCACGCGCGACGACGTGCTGCGCGAGTTCGACGCGTTGCATCGTCGTCACGGGATTGCCGAATTCGTCGTCGACACGCCACTCGCCGATGCCGCACCGCGGATTGCGTCGCTGCGGTTGCTGGCCGGCGCGCCCGCCGACGATCACGACGCCGCGACGGCGCGCGACGGGTGGAACGCGCGCACGACCACGCATCAACCGCACTTCGAAGGCACCGCGCCATGACCGATACGATCCGCATCGCCGGCGCGGACGACGTGCCGGCCGTCTATGCGCTGCTGCAGAACGCCTACGCGCCGCTCGCGGCGCAGGGCGTGCACTTCACGATCACGCGCTCGCCGATCGAACGCGTCGCGCAGACCATCGCGCGCGAAACGACGTTCGTGCTCGAACACGCGACACCCGACGGCCGTACCGCCCTCGCGGCCACGTTGACCGTGCGGTTTCCGTGGGTATCCGGCGAACGCCATCGCACGCCCTATCCGTTCCTGCACTGGTTCGCGGTCGCCCCAGCGTTCAAGCGGCAGGGATTCGGACACGCGCTGATCGCGCACGTCGAGACGCAGTTCCTGGCGTCGCAGGTGAAGGCGCCGGCGACGTATCTCGCGACCGCGACCAACCATCCATGGCTGCCGTCGTATTACGAGCGCAGCGGCTATCAGCCGTTCGACCGCTCGACGAATGCGCTCGGCACGCCGCTCGTCTGGCTGAGAAAAATCCTGATCCCGGATCTCTACCCGGCCCCGACAGCGGACGATACCGCCCGGGACCACGAGCGCATCCACGCGAACGCATGACGTGACGTGCCGCGCCGGCCCACATAAACGACGCGAACCGCATCCACCGCTATCCACCTCGTAAAAGGCTTTCTCGCATGACATTCGCATTTCCGGATTCCGCGCCGCACGCGTCGCGCCGCATCGTATCGGCTGCGCTGCTGCTCGCGCTCGCGCTGCCGCATGCGGCGTTCGCCCAGGGCGCGCCCGTCGCGGGCGGCACGCTGACCTGGGGCGTCGAAACCGAGCCCCGCACGCTGAACCCGCAACTGAACGGCCAGGACAAGGTCGAGCTGCTGCTGCGCAACGCGTATGAAAGCCTGCTCGCGCAGAAGCCCGACGGCAGCTACGTCCCGTGGCTCGCGACCGGCTACAAGGTCTCCGCCGACGGCAAGACCTACACGTTCACACTGCGCGACGGCGTGAAGTTCACCGACGGCGCGCCGTTCGACGCGAAGGCCGTCGCCCGCAATTTCCTGAACGCGCGCGAACTGTCGTATGCGGCCGGCAGCCAGCTTGCGCGGCTGATCTCGCACGTCGCCGACGTCAAGACGCCGGACGAGCACACCGTCGTCATCACGCTCGACGCGCCGTATGCGCCGTTCCTGACGTTCGCGGGCCGGCTGCCGCTGCTGTCGCCGAACGCGTTCGACCGGCCCGGCCTGAAATCCGGCGGCCCCGACATCGCCGGCACCGGCCCGTTCATCCTGCGCCGCTACGTGAAGGGCCAGGAAATCGAGTTCGCGAAGAATCCCGACTATCGCTGGGCGCCGCCGACCGCGGGCCACCAAGGCCCCGCGTATCTCGACCGGGTCGTCTACCGGTTCCTGCCCGAATCGTCGGTCCGCACCGGCGCGCTGCTGTCCGGCCAGGTCGACGTGATCGAGGGCGTGTCCGGCAACGACGCCGCGCTGATCCGCAAGAACGCCGATTTCACCTACCGCCGCGCGCTCAATACCGGCACGCCGTACTCGCTGTTCCTGAACGTCGGCTACGGCCCGACGCAGGACGTGAAGGTGCGCCGCGCGCTGCTCGAAGGGCTCGACACGACCGGCATCGTGCAGTCGATCTACCGCGGCGAGCGCACGCGCGCCTGGGGCATCACGTCGCCGATCGATCCGTTCTACGACGCGTCGATCGAAAAGACCTACGGCAACAACCCGAAGCTCGCGAACCAGTTGCTGGATGAAGCCGGCTGGAGCGCGCGCGACAGCGGCGGCTATCGCACGAAGCACGGCGAGCGGCTGACGATCGCGGTCGTCCAGGCGCAGGCGACCGTGCGCGACCAGCGCGACGTGCTGCTGCAGGCGCTGCAGGCACAAGCGCGGCAACGACTGGGCGTGGACCTGAAGATTCAGTACGTCGACGACGGCACGTACGTCGAGGCGCGCAAGAGCGGCAAGTTCGGTTCGATCGCGAACTCGAACACGCCGCCGGACGGCATCGACATCGAAGGCCACTACCTGCCCGTCGACCGCGGCGGCGCGCTGAACTACAGCCGTGCGGCGGCGCCCGAGCTGACGCGCTGGCTGCAGGCGGCTGCGCGCACGCAGAACGTCGCCGAGCGCAAGAAGCTGTACGGCGAGTTGCAGCGCTTCGCGATCGACGAACAGGCGTACGCGCTGCCGCTGTACGAGCCGGAAGACCAGATCGCCGCCGCGAAGGCGGTCCAGGGCTTGCGCTTCCGCTCGTTCGCGCAGATGCCCGAGAACCCGTACGACGTGTGGGTGAAGAAGTAAGCCGACGCGTGCCGGCCTGCTTCGCCTCGCCCATCGCGCCGCCCCGACAGGAGAATCGACCATGAACCGTCCGTCGTCCGCTTTCGTCGCCGTCCCGGACGCGCGGCCTGCCGCTGCGCCGCCGGCTGCGTGGCGCCGCTGGCTGCGTTCGCCGGTCGCGACGCGGCTCGCCACCGGCGCGCTCGTGCTGTGGGCCGCGGTGACGCTGTCGTTCGCGGCCGTGCATCTCGCGCCGGGCGATATCGTCGGCATCCTGATCGGCGAGCAGTTGAGTACGCCGGAGATCGAGGCCGCGATCCGCCAGGAATGGGGGCTCGACGAGCCGCTCGCGCTGCAATACCTGCATTACCTGTGGCGCGTGCTGCACGGCGAGTTCGGCCGCTCGTACATCCTCAACACCGACGTCGCGCCGCTCGTGCTCGGCCAGCTATGGCCGACGCTGAAACTGACGGGCGCGGCGCTGGTGGTGACGATCGTATTCGCGGTCGGCCTCGCGGTACTGACCGCCGGCCGACGCTGGGCCGGCCGCGCCGCATCGGGCGTCGAACTGCTGCTCGCGTCGACGCCGTCGTTCTGGCTCGGCATCATGCTGCTGTTCGTGTTCAGCTTCACGCTGAAGCTGTTCCCGGTGGCCGGCGATCGCGGCTTCGCGTCGCTCGTGCTGCCCGCGCTGTCGCTCGGGCTCGCGCAGGGCGCGGTGATCGGCCGCGTGCTGCGGCAAGGCATCGAGCGCGCGCTCGACGAGCCGTACGCGCTGACGGTGCGTTCGTGGGGCATCGGCGGGCTCGCGCTGCGGGTGCGCCATGCGCTGCGCCACGCGGCGCTGCCGGCCGTCACGCTCGCCGGCTGGCTCGTCGGCGGCTTGCTGAGCGGCGCGGTGATCACCGAGCAGGTGTTCGGCCGGCCGGGCCTCGGCAAGGTGACGGTCGACGCGGTGCTGTCGAAGGACATGCCGGTGATCCTCGCGATCGCGATCCTGTCGGCGGCCATCTACGTCACGCTCAGCACGGCCGTCGACCTGCTGTACCTGCTGATCGATCCCCGCCTGCGCGACCGCCGCGCAGCGCGCTGAACCGGAGACTTCGATGTCCACGCCCATCGACTTCACGTTGCGCACGCCCGCCACATTCGCCGCCGCCGGCTGGCTGCGCCGCCATCCGGGCCTCGCGCTCGCCGCCGTGTATCTGCTGCTGAACGCGATCGCCGTGGTCGCACCGGGCTGGCTCGCGCACTACGACCCGCTGGCGGCCGATCCGCTGTCCGCGCAGCTCGGCAGCAGCGCCGAGCACTGGCTCGGCACCGACCAGCTCGGCCGCGACATCTTCTCGCGGGTCGTGCATGGCGCCCGCTACTCGCTGTCGATCAGCGCGGCCGCGATCGGCGTCGCGACGCTGTTCGGCACCGCGCTCGGGCTGTGCGCCGGCCTCGCGCGCGGCTGGCTCGATGAGCTGATCACGCGCGTGCTCGACGTCGTGTCCGCCTTCCCCGACCTGCTGCTCGCGCTGATGCTGATCTCGTTCACCGGCCCCGGCGCGGTCAACCTCGTGTTCGCGCTCGGCATCGCGTCGGTGCCGCGCTTCGCACGCGTGGTGCGGGCGCAGACCTTCGTCGTCGCGGCGTCCGGCTATGTCGAGCACGCGCGCACCCTCGGCCTCGCGCCGGCGGTACTGGTGTGGCGGCACGTGTTGCCGCATGCGATCGCGCAGGTGCCGGTCCTCGCGACGATCGGGCTGGGCACCGCGATCATCGGCACGTCGGGGTTGAGCTTTCTCGGAATGGGGCCGCAGCCGCCCGCGGCGGAATGGGGATTGATGCTCGCCGAGGGCCGCAACTATCTGTACAACGCGTGGTGGATCGCGGTGTGGCCCGGCCTCGCGATCACCGCGGCCGTGATCGCCGTGAATGCGCTCGGCGGCTACTGGCAGGCGCGCTTCGAGCACCGGGAGACAGCATGAGCACGCGCGATACCGTTGCGAGCGCAACGACCGACGCCGCCGTGCCGCTGGTCCGCATCGGGCGTCTGACGATCGGGTTTCGCGGCCCGCGAGGCACCCAGGCCGTCGTCGGCCCGCTCGACCTGGCCGTGCATGCCGGCGAATGCGTCGCGCTCGTCGGCGAGTCGGGCTCCGGCAAGTCGGTCACCGCGCGCAGTCTCGTCGGACTGAGCGGTCCGCACGCGGTGATCGATGCCGCCCGGTTCGAGATCGCCGGCATCGATGCGCGCGGCCATCGCGAGCGCGACTGGCGCACGATACGCGGCCGCCGGATCGGCTACGTGCTGCAGGACGCGCTGGTGTCGCTCGACCCGCTGTGGCGCGTGCGCGACCTCGTCGCGGAGGCGTTGCACGATACGCGCCGGCACGATGTCGCCGCGCGCAGCGCCGACCTGCTGCGCGCGGTCGGCATCGATGATCCCGAGCGGCGGCTGCCGCAGTATCCGCATCAGTTGTCGGGCGGCTTGCGGCAGCGCGTGCTGATCGGCACCGCGATCGCGGGCGGTGCATCGCTGCTGATTGCCGACGAGCCGACCACGGCGCTGGACATGACCGTGCAACGCCAGATCCTGTCGCTGCTGCGTGCGCGCCGGGACGCCGGCGACGCGATCCTGCTGATCAGCCACGACCTCGCGGTCGTGGCCGATCTGGCCGACCGCGTGCTCGTGATGCGCGCGGGACAGGTCGTCGAACAGGGGCCGGCACGCGACGTGCTGAGCTCACCGGCGCATCCGTACACGCGTGCGTTGCTCGCGGCAATTCCCACCGCCGCGTCGCGCGGATTCCGGCTGGCGAGCGCCGAGCGCGTCCCCCTGCCGCCGAAGCGCATCGACACGCAGGCACCGGTGCTGGCCGTCGACGCGCTGACGAAACGCTACGGCGAGCGCGATGCGCCTGCCGCCGTCGACGGCGTGTCGTTCTCCCTCGCGCGCGGCGAGACGCTCGGCATCGTCGGTGAATCCGGTTCCGGCAAATCGACGGTCGCACGCATCGTGCTCGGGCTCGTCGAACCCGACGCCGGCACCGTCACGCTCGACGGCCGGCCATGGAACGGCATCCCCGAAGCCGCGCGGCGCACCCGCCGGGCGCGGCTGCAACTGATCGCCCAGGACCCGTACAGTTCGTTCGATCCGCGCTATTCGGTCGGCCGGATCATCGGCGAAGGGCTCGAGGTGGCCGGACTCCACGGCGACGCACGCCGCCGCCGCGTACTGCAACTGCTCGACGAAGTGCAGCTCGGCGCGGCGTGCTTCGACCGTTACCCGCGCGAATTGTCCGGCGGCCAGCGCCAGCGCGTCGCGATCGCGCGCGCGTTCGCGTCCAACCCGGCGCTGCTCGTCGCGGACGAACCGGTCAGCGCGCTCGACGTGTCGATCCAGGCGCAGGTGCTCGACCTGCTCGCCGATCTGCAGGCCGAACACGGCACCGCGATGCTGTTCATCTCGCACGACCTGGGCGTCGTGCATCACGTGGCCGACCGGATTCTCGTGATGCGGCGGGGCCGCGTGGTCGAAAGCGGGCCCGTTACGCAGGTATTCGACGCGCCGTCGCACCCGTATACCGCGTCGCTCCTCGACGCACTGCCCACGCTGCCCGGCAGCGCGGTCATCGCCCCAACCCTCACCGCGCTCGCATGACGGCTGCCTGCCCCCGTCGAACCGCCGTCACGGGCTGATCGACCGCCGATTCTCGCCGTCAAGTCCACTTCGGCGCGATCACGCGGGATCGTACCGCGCGGCAATCGCGCGTCAGCGCCCGATCGGCAACCCGGTCGGTTCGATCCAGCCGAGCTTGTACGCGATCAGCAGCGACAGGAACAGCGTGACCGACAACCCGACGCGCGCGGCGAGCGACCACGCCATCCGCTTGGACTTGCCGCGATCGTGATTCATGAAGTACAGCGCGAAGATCAAACTCGCGATGATCATCGCGAATGCCACAGAAACCAGCAGGGTTTTCATTGCCGTTGCCTTTGAAGATCCGAATCGGCCTGAATCAGTTCGGCCAGTTTTTGCCGCTCGTCGGCGACGCCGCCGACGCCCGACGCCGGCCAGTCCAGCGCGACGCCGTTGCCCAGCGAATCGCGCACGAGCGCCTGATAGCGCCGGTCGTTGATCGTGCCGTGCTCCATCGTGTCCGAGATCTCGCGCCGGAACGGCAGCGGGAAACTCGCGTACGCGCGCGACAGCGCCGCATATTGTCTCGCATCGATCTCTTTCGACGATGGTATGACAGTCCAGATCACCACGGCGACGATGGCCGTGAACGGGATCGCCGTGTAGCGCAGGATGAACTTGATCGGGGTCATGAAGCGGTGGGCAGAAGGGAATCGCAAGCGCGCGCCGCGCAGCGGCGAAACAGCCAGCCGGCGGCGCCTTCCATCATTGTACTGAAAGCACCATCCGGCCAACAGAGTATGATAATGACATTATCATGTTCATCACATGATTCGACAGCCCCGGTATCCGGTGCAAGCGGCGTGCCCGTCGCGGCGTCCGGCACCGGTTTCGGCCTGTGACCGCGAATCCGCGACGATCGAGCGACACCCTTATGCCAGCGCAGTACTTTCGAAACCTGACGGGAAAACACCGCAGCGCGACCGCGAACCGCCAGCTCGGGTTTTCGCTCGCGTTCGTCGCCGGCGCGGCCAATGCCGGCGGCTTTCTCGCGGTCAAGCAGTACACGTCGCACATGAGCGGCATCGTGTCGGCGATCGCCGACCAGACGGCGCTCGGCGACGTGCGGCTCGCGCTCGCCGGCATCAGCTCGCTGGGGTCGTTCCTGATCGGCGCCGCGTGCTCGGCGGTCCTCGTCAACTGGGGGCGCCGCCGCGGGCTGCACAGCCAGTTCATGCTGCCGCTGCTGGTCGAAGCCGCGCTGCTGTTGCTGTTCGGGCTGCTCGGCAGCCATCTGGCCCTGTGGGAAACCTTCTTCGTGCCGGTGACCGTGACGCTGCTGTGCTTCATCATGGGGCTGCAGAACGCGACGATCACGAAACTGTCGGGCGCGGAGATCCGCACGACGCACATGACGGGCATCGTGACCGACCTCGGCATCGAGCTCGGCAAGCTGTTCTACTGGAACCGGTCGGCCATCGACGTCGACGCGCACGCGGTGATCGCCAACCGTTCGAAACTGCGGATTCACGCGACGATGCTCTCGTCGTTCTTCGTCGGCGGCCTGGCCGGCGCGATCGGCTTCAAGCGCGTGGGCTACGTGTCGACCGTGCCGCTCGCCGCGGTGCTCGTCACGCTCGCCATCGTGCCGGTGATCGACGACCTGCTCGCGCTGCTGCGCAGCAAACGCTGATCGTGCGCGACAGGCAGCGCTCGCGCGCGGTAACGCCGAAAGCGGATCGATTATAATTTGATTAACATATCGACCACCCTCGCCCCGTCATGGAAACGAAAACCGCCCGCCTGACCGTCCTGATCGATCCCGCGAAGAAGGAAGCCTTCGAGATGCTCTGCGCGGAGCAGGATCTTACGCCGTCGCAAGTCGTACGGCAGTTGATCCGCGAATATCTGGACCGGCACGGCGTCACGTACAAGACCCGGAGCGCGATCGGCAAGCGCGTGAAGTAAGCGCGGCCGCACCGGCCGCGCGCGGCGCCGGCCTCGCCGGCCCGGTACCGCCCGGTACTGTTACGCGCCGATCTCCCAACGTTCGTGCGACTGCGCGCGCCAGACCAGCCGCCGCGGATCGATGCCCTCGCCGTGCTTCATGCGCCTCGCGGTGGCAGCCAGCTTCAGTTCGCCGGCCTGCGGGCACGCGAGCGCCCGCTCCAGCAGGATACGCAACGACGGCAGCCGGCTGCCGTCCTTCCATGCGAATGCGACGAAGTTGTTGTCGTCGCCGCACGGCAGCAGCGCATACGACGAACCGAATACCGACCGCAGTTGCTCGAGGTGCTGCGGCAACGCCGGATCGTCGTCCATGAAATTGATCGCTAGCACGCCGGATGCGCTCAGGCGCGCGCGGCACGCGTCGAGGAACGTGCCGCCGGCACAGCGGCCGTGCATACCGTCGGCGACGAACGCATCGTGCAGGATCACGTCGGTCCGGACGTCCGCCCGCTCCAGATGATCCGCGCCGTCCGCGCATACCACGCAGAACCGCGCATCATCGGCAGGAATCCTGAACACGTCGCGCAGCGCGATCACGTCCGGATTGATCTCGACCGCATCGATCGTCGTGCCGGGCAGGTGACGGTAGCAGTACTTCGCGAGCGAACCGCCGCCGAGCCCGAGCATGCAGATGTGTGCAGGCTCGGGCTGCAGCAGCAGGAAACCCATCATCACGCGCGTATAACCCAGCTCCAGCCGCATCGGATCGCGCAGCGACATGAAGCTCTGCGTGCCGAAATGATCGAAGTGCAGCGACACCGCGTGCTGCGTCCGCAGCACGAAAGGCCGGCCGTCGTTCAGCGGCGTCGCCAGGAACCTGACGAACGCGTCATAGGAAGTTCGATCCTCGGCCATGTGCGGGTAGTCGGATGAAAACGCGGCGGATGAAAACGCGAAGGCAACGGTCGCCTGAACCGCGTGCTCAGACCTTCTTCAGGTAGCACGCCTTCAGCATGAAGCCGCCCATGTCGGTCTTGCAGTCGACTTCGTGATCGCCGCCGACGAGCCGGATGCTCTTGACCTTGGTGCCCATCTTCAGCGTGATCGACGAGCCCTTCACACGCAGATCCTTGATCAGCACGACCGAATCGCCGTCCGACAGCACGTTGCCGTTCGCGTCCTTGACGACGTCGCCCGCCGGTTCGTCACCGGCCTCGGCGCCGGCGTCGGCCGACCATTCGTGGCCGCAGTCCGCGCAGACGGTCAGCGCACCGTCCGGGTAAGTGTTTTCCATTGCACATTGCGGGCAGGCGGGGGCATTCATTGCGGCTTCCATTCGGGGAGGAGTTCGATGATGCCGGGCGAGCAGGTTGCGCGCCCGGATGCGGGCGACACGCCCGCCGGCAACGCCGCGGGCCGGCATCGGCGCACACCGCATTATAATGCAATTCACATGATCTGGCCGATGCATTATAATCACGCACTTCCCGACAATCCGCGCACTTGAATGCGCCTTCGCAGCGGATGTCGGCATGTTCGCGCCGGATGGCGCGCGCACTCCGCCCGGCCGGTGCCCGCGACCCTGCGGGAGAAATCGTGAATACCGGCCGTCCGATGTCCGCAACACGTGCGCAACCGTGCATGGCGCGCACCGCCCCGCCCACCTGTCCGGAGGCTTTCCAGCATCGTGGCAATCGTTGTGTACGTTCAAATCGGCCCCGCATGGAACCGCAATCGCGGCCGCGCCGCGCGCGACGCGACCGTCGCCGCGGCACGCCGTTTCGACAGCGACATCCAGCTGATCGCGAACGGGCACAGCAGCAACGCAAAAGACGGCGGCGCGATCGCGTCGCTGCAGGTTCACGGCGGCACGTCGGCCCAGGTGCTCGCCACCGGCCCCGACGAGGAGGCCGCGCTGCAGGCGCTGCTGCCGTTGCTGCAGGCAAGCTGACGCCTGCGCCGCCGATCCCGCGGCCATGCGCCGTCCACCCCGACACCCCATTTCCCGAGGAAGCGATGAACGACAATCTCACGTCCAACACCCCCAACCTGTCGGCCTCCGCGATCTGGGCGCTCGAACGGCTCGCCGATGTTCGCTACGGCCGCGACGCGCCGGCGCTCGGCTGGTCGATCGCGCGGGAACTCGTCAGCGCCGGGTTCGTCAGCCATCCCGCGCACGGCCGCTCCGGCGCATCGATCACGGCCGAAGGACGCTCCTTCCTGAAAAGCCGCAAATAACGCGCGCCGGCAACCGGGCTCAGAACCGGTGCCGGATGCCGACGATCGCGAGCAACTGCGAATTCGTGCCGGCATCGACGTTGTACGACCCGATCACGGCCTGGGCCGGCCCGGTTCCGTTGAAGCCGTTCGCGTGCTGGTAGCCGACCGTCGTATAGAGATCGGTGCGCTTGCTCAGCAGATAGTCGACGCCGGCATTGACCTGGTGATAGCGCGCGGACGAATCGCCGCCCGACCACGTGAAGTTGTAGCCGACGATCGTCAGCAGCGACGGCAGCGCCTGCCATTGCGCGAACGCCGAACCGTTCCGGTAGCGCTGCGCGTGCACGAACGTCGACGACGCGTCGGGCCGGTATTCGCTGAAGCTGAACGCCGCGCCGACGGTCACGTTGCCGATCGCATACTGCACCCCGGCGCGCGCGACTTCGATCGACCGCGCCGACGCATACGCGCGGTTCACCGCGCTGTTGAAGAACGAATCGGCCGACGATGCGCCGCGCGTCGAACGGAGCGCGTTGCCGTTGTCGACGTGCAGGTAGCCGGCCGCCGCGCTCAGCGGACCGTCCGCATAGCCGAATGCGCCGGCATACGCGAGCCCCGACCCCGATGCGCCGGCCACGCCGCCGGGCGACACCATCGCCGCAACCGTCACGCCGTGCCACGCCGCGCTCGTCCATTTGACCGCGTTGCTGAACGTCACGCTGCTGTCGTAGTTGTCGACGTCGCCGGGCGGCGCGAAGAGCCCGCTGAACGCGTCGGCCGTGATCGGCTGCACGAGATCCGTCACCGGATCGTTCTGCCGGCCGAGCGTCAGCGTGCCCCACGTCGCGGACGCGACGCCGACGAACGCTTTCGAGCCGAACAGCCGGCCGCCGTCGAGCTGGCCGGTCCCGACGTCGAAATTGTTCTCGAGCGTGAAGATCGCGTTCATGTCGCCGCCGAGCGCCTCGCTGCCGGTCAATCCCCATTCGTTCGCCGACAACGCGCCCGACGACATCGATACGCGCGACTTCCCGCCTTCCGCGTGGTTCAGATACGCGACACCCGTATCGATCGTGCCGTACAGCGTGACCGAACCCTCCGCGCGCGCGGCGACGGAAAGCGCGGCCGCCACGGCAGCGCCTGCAATCAGCATGCAATTTTTCATCGTATTGTTGAATAAGTAGTGCGAATCGATTTGAACGGACGTCGATGCGGCATCGGCCATGCATCGCGCGCCGGATCGCGGCATCCGATGCGCGCGACGCGCACGCCCGGGCACGGAGCGTGCGCGCGCGGACACCGGTCACACAGGTTCGCCCGTCACGACGGGCGCGGTTCGATCAGGCGCCGTCGCAGCTGAACCGGTAGCTGTCGTCGAGCTTTTTCGCCAGCACGAGCGTGCGCATGTTGAGCGCGCGCGCCGCATTGCACAGCGTGCGTTGCCCGCTCGACGTCCGGTATTTGCCCGCATACTCGGCGTTCAGCACCGGCTTGTTCTTCGACGTGAACACCGTGTAGCCGTCGCACTCCTTCTGCTCGTTGCACTCCTCGTTCACCGCGAAGTCGAACGACGGTTCGAGCGCCACGAGCTGATCGACGTCGTTCTTCAGCCCGACCGCCAGATTGCGCTTGTGCGCCTCGTTCGCGATGAACACGTTGAACGCGTACTGATCGGTGTCCTGCAACGGGAAACCGGTGTCGTTCGCATAGCCGTCGACGTTGTCCGGCTCGACGCCGTCGCATCCCTTCGCCACCGCGCGGTCGAGGCGGGCCGTCATGATCTCGCGCACGTTGCTCGAACGGATGTCGAGCCAGCGCTCGCCTTCCCAGTCGTCGAGCTTGTTGCCCTGGTCGGACGCCTTGAACTTCGAGAAATCGGGCCGCCAGTTCTCCGAACTGCCCGCGGAGAAATAACAGACGACCTTGCGCCCGGCCTGCTTGAGCGCCGCGATCGTCGCCACGTCGGTATCGAACAGGTCGATGTCGTAGATGGCCACGTTGTACGACGTATTGAGCTTGCCCTTGAGCTGCCATTGCCACGTATCGCCCACCGCCGGCGTCCAGTGCGACGCGGCGCGCGCGGGCGCCGCCACGGCCGGCGGCGACGCGGCAAAGGCCTTCGCCGACAACGGATCGGACGACCCGTCGCCGCAGGCCTGCAGGATCGAGGCGCACAGCGCGAGCGCCGCGACACCGGAAAGGTTGCGTGCAATTTTTTTCATCGAAGCATCTCCAGTGGAGGGATCGGAATGACGAATGGAACTGCGCGTTGCGGAACTGCCGGTTGCCCGGTGATGCGCGACGACACGTGGCCCGGGCGGTGGTACGCGGTGTTGCGGGGTGACGCTCACGCGTCGAGCGGCTCGGCGCGCAGCAGCGCCGCATGCTCGAAGCGCAATGCGATCGCGTCGTGCCCCGGCGCGATGCGGCCGACCTCGCGATTGCCGTTCGCGTAATCGACGATCCGGTACGCCCGGCCGGGCTGCAGGCCGCGCAGCGCGACCGGGCCGCTCCAGCGCTCGGCGTAGAACGCGTAATGCAGCACGCCGTCCTTTTCCACGACGTGAGCCTCGGGCTTGTCGAACGCGATGTCGTACAGCTCGCCGCGATAGCGGCCCTCGGCGAGCCGGTGCGCGTTGTAGACCTCGACCCAGTGCCGCCATGCCTGCTCGTGCTCGGGCGTCAGCAGGAACGAGTCCTTCGGTTTCGGATCGACGGGCCACGTGAACTTCGTCGAGATCACCGCGCCGACGCCCACCGCCGACGCGAAATCGCGGCCGCCGTCGCTCAGTTCGACGTGATCGCCCGCGTACGCGGACGATGCGCCCATCAGCGCCTTCAGCGTCTTGCCCTTGTGGCGCACCTGCCAGCTCGACAGCGGATCGGACGCCGGCGCCTGGTCGATGTAGCGCATGTTGTGGAACGCGTACGCGGTGCCGCACGGGCACACTTCGACGACCGCATCCGGCTTGATCGCATGCGCGGCGTCATGGAACACGCGGTAGAAATCGGCGAGGTGCTCGACCGAATCCTCCGGCCGCGCATGCCGGTGCGCGGGGTTGTAGCACGGCGCGACGCCGTTCAGGTGCTGGCCGTCGATCTTCACGCCGTCGAAGCCCCACTCGCCGATCACCTTCTTCATCAGTGCGGCGATGTGCGCCTGCGTCTTCTCGTAGGCCGGGCACAGATAGAAGCTGTTCCACCAGGTGATCGCCTGCGGTGCGCCGTCCGCGTCGAGCAGCAGCATGTCGGTGTGGTCGTGCAGTTCGTCGCTGCCCGGCGCGACCGCGAGCGGCGCGATCCACAGCCGCGCCTTCTGGCCGCGCGCATGGATGTCGTCGACGAGCGCCTTCATGTCCGCGTCGCCGGCCGGGAATTTCGCGCGGTCGGGCACCCAGTCGCCGGTGCGCCGCTGCCAGCCGTCGTCGAGCACCGCCCACTTGAAGCCGAGTTCCTGCACCCTCGGCAGCGTCGCGCGCACGTAGTCGAGGCTGAACTGACGCTCGTAGCCCCACGCGCACCAGATCGGCTCGTACGCGCTCGCCGGCGGCCGCGGCGCATGGAAACCCTGCGCGCCCATCATCTGCCGGTACGTATCGAGCGCGACGAAATAGTCGCCGTCGTGCAGCATCACGAAGGCGGTCGGCGTATCGAGCGTCGCGCCCGGCGCGAGCGTGACCGTCTGCTCGCCGCGCAGGCCGAGCGAGACTTCGTCGCGCACCGCCTTCACCGGCAGCGATACGAGGCGCGGCACGATGTCGAGGTGACCGAGCGCGATGCCCTGGTCGCGCCGCCACACGTCGACGACCGGCGTGCCGCCGCCATAGTCCGACGCGTTCATGCCCATGAAATTGCGCTGATCGAAGCCGGCCTTGACCGGCTGCACCCAGTCGCGCCGGTCCGCGTGGCTCGCGCCCGAATAGGTCCAGTAGCCGCCCGCGCCGGCCGCGGCCGGCAGCAGCCGGTGCGCGGCGACGTTCCATGCGCGGACGTCGGTCGGCTGCATGCCGACGTTGCGGAACTGCGTGTCGAGCAGCGCGACGCCCGGCCGCGCGTCGAGCAACGTGATGCGCACCGTCTTCTCGAAGCCGTGCGCCGACCGGCCCACCAGCCGCAGTTGCCGGCCCGCGCCGAAGGCGGTGGAGACGTCCGCATGCGCGGCGTCGACGAGCGCGAAGCGATCGATCGTGCGCACCGGCCGCGTGTCGGGCGCGGGGCCGTCCGAGGTCGGCGCCGGCGCCGGGCCGATCAGTTGCTCGAGCGTCTCGCTCGCATCGAAGCGGGTCAGCGCACGCGTGCCGCCGCCGCGACGCACGGCCAGCCGGCTGCGCATCGCCGGATCGAACTCGATCACGAGCCGGTCGTCACGCAGCGCGACGCGCGACGGCTCGCCGCCGCGGGCATCGCGCACGCCGACGCCGACCAGAATCGGGCTCGCCGCACCGGCGGCCAGCCACTGCACGAACGCGCGCCGGGTGGTCATGGACGCACCTCGCGACGCAACGGCACACAGCGCGCCGCGCTGCCGGCACGCCGGGCAGGCAGTGGAAATCGAAAGGAAAAGCAAGCGTTCATACGGAATTCCTCGTGAAGAAGGGCCGTGCGCCGACGCATCCGTCTCGCGCAGATCGGCAATCTAGTCGATCTTTCGATTTCTTTCGTTTGTGGTTTACACTAATAACGAAAGAAAACGAAAGATCATAGATTGGCCGCTCCCGACGCACGTTTCTGCCGATTTCTGCTGGAACGTCGTCGGGCTCGCCCGCCGAACGCCTCCGATTTCGCCTTGCACGGCATCAAACGAAAGCATTCGACGGATCAGAACCCACTTCGAAAGACGCGACCGATGCAAAACAACTGGCTCGTTCACGCGCTCGTCACGACCCTGCTCTGGGGCGTGTGGGGCGCATTCACCGGCTTGCCCGCCGAACACGGCTTCCCCGACACGCTGATCTACGTGGTCTGGGCGTTCACGATGATTCCGCCGGCGCTGGTCGCGCTCGGCCGCGCCGGCTGGCGTGTGCGGCGCGATGGCCGTTCGCTGGCGCTCGGGCTCGCGATCGGGCTGCTCGGCGCGGGCGGGCAGATGCTGCTGTTCCGCGCGGTCGAATCGGGGCCGCCGTATCTCGTGTTCCCGATCGTGTCGCTGTCGCCGGCGCTGACGATCGCGCTGTCGTTCCTGCTGCTGCGCGAACGCACCGGCAAGCTCGGCGTGGCCGGCATCGTGCTCGCGCTGTGCTCGCTGCCGCTGTTCGACTTCCAGTCGGGCCAGGGCCCCGCGCGGTTCGGGCTGTGGTTCGCGCTCGCGCTGCTGGTGCTCGTCGCATGGGGGCTGCAGGCGTATTTCATCAAGATCGCGAACGCGACGATGGACGCGGAATCGATCTTCTTCTACATGGCGCTGACGGGCCTGCTCTGCGTGCCGTTCGCGTTGTGGATGACCGACTTCGGCCGCACGATCAACTACGGGATCGGCGGCCCGGGCCTCGCCGCCGTGATCCAGGTGCTGAATGCGATCGGCGCGCTGACGCTCGTCTATGCGTTCCGCTTCGGCAAGGCGATCGTCGTGTCGCCGCTCGTCAACGCGGGCGCGCCGCTGCTGACGTCGGTGATCTCGATGATCGTCACCGGTGCGACGCCGACCGGCAGCAAGCTCACGGGCATCGCGCTGGCGCTGCTGGCCGCGCTGCTGCTCGCGCTGCAGCCGGAAGGCGCCGCGGCAACCCACACGGCGGGGGAATCGGCATGAACCCGCTGCTCGATCTCGTCCGCCGTCACAAGCAATCGTCGCGTCACGCGCCGCCCGGCACACCTGCGATCGGCATCCCGTCCGTGTGCTCCGCGCATCCGGTCGCGATCGCCGCCGCGCTGCGCGAATGCGCGGCGCGCGAACGCCCCGCGCTGATCGAGGCGACCTGCAACCAGGTCAACCAGGACGGCGGCTATACGGGCATGACGCCGCACGACTTCCGTCGCCACGTATTCGACATCGCCGCGCGCGAGCGCGTGAGCCCCGATGCGATCCTGCTCGGCGGCGACCATCTCGGCCCGAACGCATGGCGCCGGCTGCCGGCCGCGCACGCGATGGACAAGGCCGAGACGATGGTCGCGCAGTACGTGGCGGCCGGCTTCCGCAAGCTGCATCTCGACTGCTCGATGTCGTGCGCGGACGATCCGCAGCCGTTGCCCGAAGCCGAGATCGCCGCGCGGGCGGTGCGCCTGTGCCGCGCCGCCGAGGCCGCGTGGGCGGCCGGTGCGCCGCGCGGCGACGCGCCCGTCTACGTGATCGGCACCGAGGTGCCGGTGCCCGGCGGTGCGCACGAGACGCTCGACGCGGTCGCGGTCACCACGCCCGAAGCGGCCGGCTCGACGCTCGCGCTGCACCGCGACGCGTTCGCGCGCGCCGGCCTCGACGATGCGTGGTCGCGCGTGATCGCGATGGTCGTGCAGCCGGGCGTCGAGTTCGATCATCACAAGGTGATCGACTACGACGCCGGCAACGCGCGTGAACTGAGCGCATTCATCGAAACGGAACCCGCGCTCGTGTTCGAAGCGCATTCGACCGATTACCAGACGCCCGACAACCTCGAGCAACTCGTGCGCGACCACTTCGCGATCCTGAAGGTCGGCCCCGGCGTGACCTTCGCGATGCGCGAAACGCTGTGGTCGCTCGCCGCGATCGAGCGCGAATGGCTCGGCGGCGACGACGGGTTCATCGCGACCGTGCTCGGCGTGATGCGCAACGAACCGGCGCACTGGCGCGATTACTACCCGGCCGGCGCGCGACTCGAACTCGATCTCGCGTACAGCCTGAGCGACCGCATCCGCTACTACTGGGCCCATCCCGTCGTGCAACGCGCGTGCGCCGACCTGCTCGCGCGCCTCGATGCGTCGCCGCCGCCGCTCACGCTCGTCAGCCAGCATCTGCCGCGCCAGTACGAGGCCGTCCGCGAAGGACGGCTCGCGTTGCGCGCCGGCGCCCTGTTGCAAGACGGCACGGCCGCGGCCGTCCGTCCGTATCTCCACGCGTGTGCCGCGTGACCGACTCTCCTCAGATCTGCTCATGGAATTTTTCGACCTCGATCCCGCCGACCTCAACCGCCGCCACGCCGCCCACACGGCACGCGAAATCGCCCAGCAACCCGACGTCTGGCCCGACGTGCATGCCGTCGTCGACGCGCAGCGCGCGGCGCTCGACGCGTTTCTCGCGCCGCTGCTCGCCGATCCCCGCCTGCGCATCGTCCTGACCGGCGCGGGCAGCTCGGCCTTCATCGGCCAGTGCCTCGCGCCCGCGCTGCGGCACCGCTTCGGCGGCCGCGTCGAAGCGGTGGCCACCACCGACATCGTCGCGAACCCCGGCGACACGCTGCAGCCGGGCGTGCCGACGCTGCTGGTGTCGTTCGCGCGCTCCGGCAACAGCCCCGAAAGCGTCGCGGCCGTCGAACTGGCGGATCGCCTCGTCGACGGCTGCCGCCACCTCGCGTTCACGTGCGCGGCCGACGGCATGCTGAACCGCCGCCTCGGCACGCATCCGCGCGCGCACGTCGTGCTGTTGCCCGAGGCCACGCACGACCAGGCGTTCGCGATGACGTCCAGTTTCAGCGGCATGCTGCTCGGCGCGGCCTGGGCGTTCGGCGTGGCCGGCATGCCGGTCGGGCCGCTGGCCGACGCCGCGCGCACGCTGCTGCGCGACCACGCGTCGCGGCTCGCCGCGCACGTGCGGCAGTTGCCCGAGCGCGTCGTGTATCTGGGCAGCGGCACGCTGCTCGGGCTCGCGCGCGAAGCCGCGCTGAAACTGCTGGAACTGACCGACGGGCTGATCGTCGCGATGGCCGAATCGCCGCTCGGCTTCCGGCACGGCCCGAAAACGTTCCTCGACGAACGCACGCTCGTCGTCGTGCTGCTGTCCGGCGATCCGCATACGCGCCGCTACGACCTCGACCTGCTGCGCGAACTGCGGCGCGAAAACCGCGCGGCCGGCATACTGTCGGTCGGCGTCGCGCCGGCCGACGACGCGGGCGACACCGGCACGCCGTCACCGTCCGGCGACGACCTGACGGTGCCGCTGCCGCCCGGCCTGCCCGATCTCGCGCTCGCGCCCGTCGCGCTGGTCCTCGCGCAGTGTTTCGCGCTGCTCGCGTCGCTGCGGCTCGGGCTCACGCCCGACAACCCGAGCGCGTCCGGCACCGTCAACCGCGTCGTGGCCGGCGTCACCATTCATCCGTACGCGGGGCAGCCCACATGACTCCACTCTTTCTCGGCATCGACGGCGGCGGCACGAAAACCGCGTTCATGGTGATCGACCGTCAAGGCCGCGTGCGGGCGCGCCACGAAACGACCACCAGCTACTACCTCGAGATCGGCATGGACGCGCTGCGCACGCTGCTCGCCGACGGCGTGCATGCGGTGCTGGCCGCGGCGAACGTCGCGCGCGACGACGTCGCGTACGCATTCGCCGGCCTGCCCGCGTACGGCGAGGACAGCCGCCTGCTGCCCGAGCTCGACGGCCTGCTCGCGCCGCTGTTCGCGCGCGAGCGCTACCGGATCGGCAACGACATGGTGTGCAGCTGGGCCGGCACGCTGGCCGGCGGCGACGGCATCAGCATCGTCGCCGGCACCGGATCGATCGCGTACGGGCAACGCGAAGGCCGCGCCGCACGTTGCGGCGGCTGGGGCGAGGTCTTCGGCGACGAAGGCTCGGCCTACTGGCTCGCGCGCGAAGGGCTCGCCGCGTTTTCGCGGATGGCGGACGGCCGCGCCGCGCGCGGGCCGCTGTTCGACATCGTGCGCGCGCACTTCGCGCTGGAACACGATCTCGACCTGTGCGCGGCCGTGAATGCGGGCGCGGTGCGCAGCCGCTTCGCGCAGCTGTCGCGGCTCGTGATCGATGCGGCGCACGCGGGCGACCCCGCAGCGCACGCGCTGATCGACCGCGCGACCGACGAGCTCGCGCAACTCGCGGCAGGCGTCGCGCGCACCCTCGGCTGGCCGCCCGGCGAACCGCTGCCGGTGTCGTATTCCGGCGGCGTGTTCAACGCCGGCGCGCGCGTGCTCGAGCCGCTGCGCGACGCGCTCGCGCGCCGCGTGCCGGATGCGGTGCTCACCGCGCCGCGGCTCGGGCCCCACGTCGGCGCGGCGGTCCACGCGGCCCGGCTGGCGGGCATGCCGCTCGACGCGCCGGCCTTGCATGCGCTCCAGCCCGGCCAGGGGTTTTGATATCATTTCGGCTCCCTGTCTTGCCGAAATGGACATGCCCGCTCACCGAGTGCCTCCGTCGCCTGCCGTCGATCACGCGCCGCTGCTTGTCGAAGAACGTCGCCGCCTGATCTGCGAGCTGGTGCGCGAGCGGGAGAAGGTCACCGTCGAGGAACTGGCCGAGCGGTTCGGCATCTCGCTCGTCACGGTGCGCAGCGACCTGAACGCGCTCGCGGCGGCCGGCGCGGTGCTGCGCACCCACGGCGGCGCGCTGGTGCTGCGCGAAAGCGACGAGGTGCCGATCGCGGTCAAGCAGAAGCTCCGTCACGCGGAGAAGGTGCGGATCGCGGCGGCCGCCGCCGCGCTGATCGGCGACGGCGAAACGATCCTGCTCGACTCCGGCAGCACGACCGAGGAAATCGCGAAGCAGATCCTCGCGATGAAGCTGCAATCGCTGAACGTGATCACCAATGCGCTGAACGTGGCCGTGCTGCTCGCGGCCGCGCCGCACATCAACCTGATCATGCCGGGCGGGCAGCTTCGGCCGAACTCGTATTCGCTGTCGGGGCCGCAGGCCGTCGTCGCGCTGCAGGGGCTGTACGCGGACCGGCTGTTCCTCGGCGTCGACAGCCTCGATCCCGAGATCGGCCTGATGACGCCGCACCTGCTCGAAGCGCAACTGAACGCGCAGATGCTGAAGATCTCGCGCCAGGTGATCGCGGTCGCCGATTCGTCGAAGCTGATGAAGCGCAATCTCTCGGTAATCGCGAGCGTCGAGCAGCTCGACATGCTGATCACCGATACGGGCGCCGACGCAGCCGTGGTCGACGACCTGCGCCAGCGCGGCATCGACGTGCTGACGGTCTAGCCGCCCGACTTTCCCCTCTTTCCGGACACCCGATGCCACCCGTCTCGTCCCCGCCCGTTCTCGATACGCCGCGCCTGGTGCTCGAAGGCCATCCGCTCGGCGACTTCGACGCACTCGCCGCCATGTGGGCGGAACCCGGCGTCGTCGCGCACATCTTCAACGGCGAGCCGTCCGCGCCGCGCGACTCGTGGATGCGCATGCTCGCGTATCGCGGGCTGTGGCCGCTGCTCGGCTATGGCTACTGGGCGATTCGCGAAAAGGCGTCGGGCCGCTATGTCGGCGATCTCGGCTTCGCGGATTTCCACCGGAACATCGAACCGCCGATCCGCGGCGTGCCGGAAGCCGGCTGGGCGCTGGCGACGTGGGCGCAGGGCCGCGGCTATGCGACCGAGGCGCTCGCGGCCGCGCTCGCATGGCTCGACGCGCAGCAGCGGTTCGAGCGCAGCGTGTGCCTGATCGCGCCGACCAATGTCGCATCGATCCGGGTCGCGGAGAAAGCCGGTTACGGCGAGCCGCGGCCTATCCGTTTCAACGACGCCGATTCGTTGATGTTTTCGCGCAAGAGCCGATAAGCGCGGCGAGCCGGCGGCCGCGTCAGTCGGCTGCCGGTTCGTAGCAACGCACGAAGAGGCCGTCTTCCATCGGCCAGCAGTTGCCGCCTTCATCGCGCACGATCCAGTCGCCCGGCTGCACCGGCCGCCAGCCTTCCGGCGTCGCGACCGCCCACTTCCCGTCACGGCGCTCTACCCGTTCATGATCGCCGTCGGCGAACCACCGTGTCGCATCGACGTGACTGGTGCGTTTTCTGAATCTCATCCCGTCACCTGCAGAAACGAATTTCAATGTCGCGTGGCCGCGGCGCCGGCGTCGAGCGATCGCTGCCGCACCCTCAGCGCGTGGGTGGCCAACCGGGTCGCGTGCAACGCCGTCCAGCCCTCCGCGATGAGCGCCTCCAGCGTGTCGCGCGCGATGGTGGAAATCCGGACATCGATTTCCTGCATGCGCATCAACGCCGACACGACCTCGGCCGGTTGATCGGGCGCAAGCGCAAGCACGAACGCCGACCGCATCTCGGCCGCGCGGACGGCTTCGTTCCAGTCGGCGCGCGCGACCGCGGCTTCGATCGCCTGCGTGAGTGCCTCGAGACGCTGGACGACTTGCAACGGCGTCATTTCATTTCCCCGTCAATCGTTCGTACCATCCGCTTGCCCGCCCGTCAGGCGCCGGCGCGGCGTCGCGCCGACCCGCGCGCATCCGGTTCCGCACGCGAGCGACATGGCTCGACGTGTCGTCGAAACCGGCAGTCGATACGATCGGGAAACGATGCCATCGCAGTGCGCGATGCGCGCGAGTCAGCTGCGCAGATTGTAGGGAGCGGCACCCGCCCACGTCGGTAATATTTTGTAATGATATGTCGACTAACCTTGCCTGGCCTGGGTTTGACCGGTGCGAGCGCGGTTCGCGACCGGGGCCTGGCGCAAACGTTTTCGTCTGAAGGATGCGCGGCCGCGCAACGTCGCAAGCGCCGCGCCGGCCCTCGCCCCGAACCGTTTCTGCCCCGCGCGCGACCCCGCCTCGCGCTTCCCGTACCTGCCGCCCGGCGGCGGCGATTGGCCCATAGCTAAGCTCACCGAACGATTCAGATTTCGCCACATTCCACCGGAATGTTGCGCAGTATCATCCACGTCGCTTCGGCTACGACGCGTTCGGACTGGGCCTGACCGCTCGCCACCTTCCCGTTTTGCCCCCTTCGTTTAGCGATGCCCATCCGAATCCTGCTCGTCGAAGACGACGCCCCGCTGTCCGCGCTGATCGCCGACTATCTGCGCCAGCATCATTACCAGGTGGACACGCTGTTCGACGGCGCCGGCGCAGTGCCGGCGATCGTCGCCAACCGCCCCGACCTCGTGCTGCTCGACGTCAACCTGCCGGGCAAGGACGGCTTCGAGATCTGCCGCGAGGCGCGCATGCAGTACGACGGCATCGTGATCATGGTGACCGGCCGCGACGAACCGTTCGACGAATTGCTCGGCCTGGAACTCGGCGCGGACGACTTTCTCCGCAAGCCGGTCGAGCCGCGGCTGCTGCTCGCGCGGATCAAGGCGCAGTTGCGGCGCACGCGCGTGCCGGCGGGCGAGCCCGCGCCGGATTCGCCGCAGCGATACGTGTTCGGCAAATTCTCGATCGACCGGGCCGATCGCCGCGTGCATCTTCCCGACGGCAGCATGCCGCGCCTGACGTCGACCGAATTCGACCTGCTGTGGGCGCTCGTGTGCCGCGCGGGCGAGGTGGTCAGCCGCGAAGACCTGACGCTGCTGCTGCGCGGCATCGCGTTCGACGGCCTCGACCGGTCGATCGACGGTCGCATCTCGAAGCTGCGCCGCAAGCTGCGCGACGATGCGGCCGAACCGAAACGGATCAAGACGATCCGCTCCAAGGGCTATCAGTTCAGCAAGCACGCGTGGGATTGACGCCGCGTGCGGGCCGGCGAGCGGCGTGGCGCGAGCGGGGCCCGCGATGTCCGGCGTGCGTTCGCGGCTATTGCGCGCGGGCCGTACCGGCATCCGGATTCGCATGCGTGCCCGGCTCCGCCTGCCATCCGCCGCCGAGCGCCTTGTACAGCGCGACGAGATCGGTCGTCGTCTGCAACGCGCCCTGCTGCGCCTGCTGCCGCCCCTCCGACCATTGCCGCTCGGCGTCCAGCACGTCGAGGAACGGCGACAAGCCTTTCCGGTAGCGATCGCGCGCGAGGTCCAGCGCGCCCTGTTCGGCCTTCACCGCATCGTCGAGCGCGGCCGCGCGCGCCTGGTCGGTGCGGTACACGGCCAGTGCATTGTCGACGTCGCGCAGCGCGACGAGCACCGCCTGCCGGTAGGCGAGCGCCGCCTCGGCCTGGCGCGCCTGCGACAGCCTCAAGTTCGACACGAGCTGCCCGCCGGAGAAGATCGGCAGCGAGATGGCCGGCCCGAACGAATAGAACAGGTGCGACCAGTGCGCGAGCTCGCGCACGTGCGACGCACGCAACCCGACTTGCCCGGTCAACGAGATGTCCGGATAGAACTGCGCGACCGCGACGCCGACGTCGGCGGTGGCCGCATGCAGCTCGGCCTCCGCGCGGCGGATGTCGGGACGCCGGCGCGCGAGCGTCGACGGCAGGCCGACGGGCACGGCCGGCGGCACGTCCGGCAGCGCGCGCGGGGCGGCAAGCCAGTCGTCGAGCGCGCCCGGCGCGCCGCCGACCAGATACGCGAGACCGTTGCGCAACAACACGATCTGCTGGTCGAACTGCGGCAGTTGCGCGCGGATCTGCGCGAGCCGCGCGTCGGCGCTGCGCACGTCGAGATCGCTCGCGAGACCGTGCGCGGCCTGCTCGCGCGTCAGGTCGAGCAGTTCGCGCTGCGCGCGTTGCAGGTCGTCGGCCAGCGCGCGCTGGGCTTGCGCGCCGCGCAGTTGCAGATAGGTCTGCGCGACCTCCGCCTCGAGCGACAGCAGCGCGTCGTCGCGGCTCGCGATCGCCGCGCTCGTCTGCGCGCCGGCCGCTTCGACCGAGCGGCGCACGCGCCCGAACAGGTCCAGCTCCCACGACGCGTCGAAGCCGGCCTGCCACAGGTTGACCGGCGCTTCGAGCGCATCGATCGCGCTACGCGCGCCCTGCTGCACGCGCGCGCCGGTGCCCGGCCCGAACCGGTCGAGCGGCGAGCCCGGCGCGCCGAGACGATCGACCCGCTGGTCGATGCCCTGCTCCTCGACGATACCTTTCAGGCCGAGCTGCTCGCGCTGATAGCTGGCGGTCGCCCGCACGTCCGGCAAACCTTGCGCGGCGGCCGCGCGAACCTGCGCGCGTGCCTGCGCGATGCGCAGCACGGCCGCCTGCACGTCGAGGTTGTCGTGCGCCGCGCGCTCGACGAGCCGGTCGAGCAGCGGATCGCCGAACGCGCGCCACCAGCGCGGATCGGGATCGGCGTCGACCGTCGGCGACGACCGTGCGGCCGCGTCCGACGCGTGAGACGCCGCCTGTCCGTCCGCCCGCATCGCATGCCAGGTGTCCGGCACGTCCGCGTGCGGCGGCTGGTAGTCGGGCCCGACGGTGCAGCTTGCGACCACCGCGCATCCGGTGAAGATCGTCACCGCGCGGCGTACGAGGCTGCGAATCACGCGGCGATTGCGATTGTCCCGACGTGCGTTCATCTCAATGCCCTCCCGCGGCGCGCGCGGCCTTCGCCGGCGAGAACAGGAACGTCAGCGGAATGCTGAACGCGCAGAACACCGCGAGGATCGCGAACACGTCGATATACGCGAGGATCGTCGCTTGCGCGATGAAGGTCTCGTACAGCCGCCCGCCGGCCGTCTGCAATGCGGCCGACGGCGGCGCGCCCGTCAACGCGCCGATCGCGCGTGCGTTCTCCTGCAACGCATCCTGGAAGTTCTGCGACAGCGTCGACATGTGCGTGGACAGATGCGCCATGCGCGCCTGCGTGCGTTCGCGGATCAGCGCGGTGGACACCGAGATGCCGATCGAGCCCGCGACGTTGCGGAACATCGTGAACAACGCGGACGCGTCGTCGTTGAGCCGCTGCGGCACGGTCAGGTACGCGAGCGTCGTGATCGGCACGAACATGAAGCCGATCGCGAGCGACTGCGCGCAGCGAATCATCATGAGGTGCGTGTAATCGATGTTCGGCACCAGCGTGCGCGAATAGATCAGCGCGCCGCACAGCAGCACGAAGCCGAACCCGACCAGATAGCGCGTCTGCACGTGCGGCATCAGCCGGCTCACGAGCGGAATCTCGAGCGTGATCAGCAGCGCGCCGGGCGACAGCACCAGCCCCGCGAGCGTCGCCGTGTAGCCGAGATGCTGCTGCGCGAGCTGCGGCACGATCACCGCGCTGCCGTACAGCACGGCCGCGAACGTCGCGATCGTCACGCAGCCCAGCGCGAAATTGCGGTCGCGCAGGCACGACAGGTCGACCACCGGCTTCTTCGTGCGCAGCAGCCACAGCGTCGCGCCGATCAGCCCGAGCGCGGACAGCACCGCGAAGATGCGGATGAAGTTCGAGCCGAACCAGTCCTCGTCCTCGCCCCGATCGAGCATCACCTGCAGGCAGCCGAGCCCGATCGCGATCAGCCCGATGCCGATGTAGTCGATGGAGATCCCGCGTTCGGCATCGCGCCGCCACGGCGGATCCTCGACGAGCTGCATCACCGCGAGCACGGTCAGCGCGCCGATCGGCACGTTGAGCAGGAACACCCAGCGCCACGAGAAATGGTCGGTGATCCAGCCGCCGAGCGTCGGCCCGAGCACCGGCGCGACGACGATCGCGATCGCCGAGATCGAGAACGCGCGGTTGCGCTGCTCGGGCGGGAACGTATCGAGGATGATCGACTGCTGGTTCGGCTGCAGCCCGCCGCCGAACAGCCCCTGCAGCACGCGGAACACGATCAGTTCGCCGAGGTTGGTCGCGACGCCGCACAGGAACGAGCACACGGTGAACGCGGCGATGCACAGCAGGAAGTAGCGCTTGCGGCCGAGCAGGCGCCCGAGGAAGCCCGAAATCGGCAGCACGATGCCGTTCGCGACGAGGTACGACGTGAGTGTCCAGGTCGCCTCGTCGTAGCTCGCCGACATCGTGCCGGCGATGTGCGGCAGCGCGACGTTGACGATCGTGGTGTCGAGCACTTCCATGAACGCGGCGAGCGTGACGACGATCGCGATGAGCCACGGGTTCGCGGCGGGTCGCCATGCGCCGCCGGACGCGCCGTTGCGCTCGGGCGGCCGGTTCATCGGCGGGCCTCGCGAAACGGGAATGACGTGCGGGTATCGGGCATCGGATCGCTCCGGTCGACACCGGCCGCGGCGCGGCGGCCGGTCATTTCAGGTGAACGGTCGGCACGGCCGACAGGCCGAGACCGAGCGGCGGACGGGTCGGCAGCGGGCCGTCGAGCACGATCTTCACCGGCACGCGCTGCACGATCTTCACGAAGTTGCCGGTCGCGTTCTCGGTGGGGAACGCGGAGAAGCGCGAGCCGCTGCCGAGCTGGATGCTGTCGACGTGGCCGTGCAGGTCGAGATCGGGATACGCGTCGACCGACACGTCGACGCGGTCGCCGATGCGCATCCGTTCGAGCTGCGACTCCTTGAAATTCGCGGTGATCCACACGCGCGGCGTGACGATCGAGAAGATCGACGTGCCCGGTTGCAGGAACGAGCCCAGTTGCACGTTGCGCCGCGTGACCCAGCCGTCGGACGGCGCACGCATTTCGCAGTACGACAGGTTCAGGTTGGCCGTCTCGAGCTGCGCGCGCGCCTGCAGCACCTGCTGGCGGCGCTCCTCGACGGCCGTCTCGGCCTGCCGGATCTGCTGCGGCACGAGGCTCGCGGTGCGCGCCTGCGCCTGGGCCATCGCGACGTTCGCGTCGGCGGTCGCGCGCTGTGCGTCGGCCGCATCGATCGTCTGCTGCGAGGTTGCGCGCGCATCGACCGCGCGTTGCCGCGCCTGCGCGGCGAGCGCCTGCCGGTACGCGGCTTCCGCCGATTCGATCTGCGCGCGCGCCTGCCGGTACTGGGCCGGATACTGCACGCGTGCGATGTCGAGCTGCACGCGCGCCGCATCCAGCTGGGCCTGGGCGAGACCGAGCTGCGCCTGCGCCGCGTCGACCTGCGCGCGGTAGTCGCGCGGATCGATCTCGACGAGCACGTCGCCGCGCCGCACGAAGGTGTTGTCGTCGACCGCCAGCCGCGTCACGTAGCCGGACACGTGCGGCGCGACCGCGACCGCGTTGCCGTCGGTGTACGCATCGTCGGTGCTTTCCTGGTTGCGCGTCGCGAGCCACCAGACGAGGCCGCCGACGAGCAGCACGATCAGCACCGCGCCGAGGATGATCAGCGTTTTCTTGCCGGGTCGCTTGCGTTCGCCTTCGCCGTCGTTGCCGTCTCCGTCTCCGCCGGTGCGACCGCCGCGATCGTCGTGCGGATGGTCGTCGCCACCGCCGCCGCCCGGCGCGTCGGTCGGATGCTCGCCGTCGTTGCGGCCCGGCGCGGGGCCCGCGCCGCTGCCGCCACCGGACGGCCCATCGCCTGCGCGCGCGACCACGGTCGGCCAGCGCACGTGCAGCGGCGTCGACAGCGCGGCACCGGCCGCCGCCGACACGAACGCGTCTGGCGCGCCGGTGCCGCGCGGTCCGGGCGTCAGCGCGCGCCGGACCGCGACGCCAAATCGCTCACGAACGGACAACGGGCACAGGATCGCATCGGGCATGAACGGGACTCCGGGCGGCGGCCGCGGGCGTCATTGCCCGCACGGACCTCAAGCGCGCGATCAAGCAAACAGCGGGCCCGGCAACGTGGTTCGGCTTGGTTCCAGCCGACCGGCACGCCCGATGCGCGACGCGTACGTTTCGACGGCCCCGACAGGACTCGCGAACCATGACACGCTCGACCTCACTCGACACCGACACGCGCGACGAAGATCGCGGCAACAGCACGCCCGGCCCCGAAGGCAAACGCCCCGGCACGGCCACGCCGCCGCCGCGCAGCGCGCACGATCCCGCCGAAGGCAAGCCGGACGAGCCGGAAAACGGCACGCCGCAGGATCGCGCACCATCCCGCAAGCGCGAAGACGCGCGATAGCCGCGCATTGCGCCGCACCGCGCGCGCGGTCGGCCGCGACAGGCGGCGGCATAAATGACAAGCCGTTGAAAAATCGCGGACGCCCGCCGGCACGCAGCCCCGAAACGCTCACGCGCCGGCAGGCGCGGCGGCGAAGCAGGAATGCAGGTTGCTGTACGGGGTAATGGATCTTTCATTCACCCGTCGCCTGCCCTGCATGACGCTCCCCGACCCGTCCGATTTCCCTGTTCGCGCGGTGCCGCTGGCGCCGCTGGCGAAAGAACGCGCAACGATCGTCTGCCATCGCAACCAGCGCGTGCTGCTGGTTGCCCGACGGCCGTCGTCGCGCTGGACGCTGCCGGGCGGCGTGATTCGGCGCGGCGAATCGGCGCTCGACGCCGCGCATCGCGAGCTTCGGGAGGAAACGGGGCTCGTCGATCTCGAACTCGCGTATTTCTTCTACGTGGACGGCAGCGTGAAACGCCATCACGTGTTCGTCGCGAGCCTGCCGCGCGGCGCGCACGCGTGCCCGGGCCGGGAAATCGCGCTGTGCCGCTGGGTCGGCATCGACGCGGTGCCGCACTGGCCGGCGAGCGCGCCGACGCAGCGCATCATCCGCCAGTTCGCGGACCTGTGCGCCGCGTGCGGCCTGTCACCGGCGCCGGTCAAGCGTCTTTCGTCGCCTCGTTGAGCCCGGCGACCGGCGGCTGCGCATCACGCGCGAGCCCTTGCGCGAAGACTTTCAGTCCTTCGAGCAGCGGCGTCAACGCCTCCCACAGCGCCTCGTCGTGCAGCAGCCGGTAGACGCCGCGCACGCCGGGCGCGACCTGCTCATGCTGCGCCGGCTGCCAGGCGCCCACGTGATGCAGCGCGTCGGCCGCCGCGAACGCGGCGCGACCGAACTGTTCCGGCGGAATGCGCGACAGCGCCGTCACGAGCATCGCGAGATTCTGCATGCCGCTCTGCATGCCGGGCTTGTCGAGCACGTCGACGAACGTGTCGGCCAGCCGCGCGTTCGCCGTGACGACCTCGTTCGCGAAACGCAGGAAGCCGTGTCGATGCAGGCTGCCGAGCAGGTGTTCGAGCGCGTCGTGCGCGCCGGGCTCCGGATGCGGAGGCGTCGTATCGGGGGGCTGGCGGTCGGTCATGGGCTTGCTCCGGTTGGGGCGCCAGGCTGCCGTCGTGCCGGCAGCCGTGCGTGCGCCGAATGCGTGTCGTAGTCGTTCACCGGCCCCCGCCGGTGCGGGCAGCCGCGGCCGCGTCAGTGCGAATGGCCGCCGGGCGGCGCCTTGTATTCGCTGCGCGCGCCCATCGCGTCCTCGACGTGATGCACGCCATGCAGCGCGGCGACGCCGTCGATCAGCGCCTGCCGTTCGGCCTCCTCGACCTGTCCGGTCAGGCACACGTTGCCGCGCTCGACGCTCACGTCGATGTCGCGCGGGCGACCGACGAGCCGGCCGAGCGCCGCACGCACGCGCTCGGCGACCTGCACGTCGCTCGCATCGCCCGCGAGCCAGTCCGCCCGCAGGCCGGCGATCGCGCCGCGCGCATGGTCGGCCGCCCGCTTCGCCTGCGTATTCGCATAATCGGCCACGCCGTGCCGGCCCGCAACCGCCTTGTCGCGCAGATACGCGCGCCGGCGCCGGCCGGACGACGGATCGAGGAAGTACATCGCGGCCGCGCCGCAGGCGACGGCCACCGCAAGATTCAACAGCGGATTCGAAGGGGTTCTGGAGTTCATGGAAGCACCGTAGGCAATACCCGGAACGACCGGGCTTCGTTTCGGGTTGCAGCACGTGCCGTTCCCCGCTGCGAGCGTCATGGGCACGCCGGTCTGCCGCGATGCGACGCCGGAAACGACAAGCGTTTGAAAAATCATCGGGCCGCGCATCGCGCGATCAAGCGATCAAGCGATCAGGATTCGGGCGGCGTATCGGCCGTTTCCGCGCGTGTGCCGCCCGGCTCGTCCTCGCCGCGCTCGGCCGCGCGCTGCGCCATTTCGACGTAGGTCTGCGCCAGCGCGCGCAATTCCTCCTCCGACGCATCCTCGATCCCGATCAGCCGGTCGCTCGCCGCGCGCGTGACCGCGAGCAATTCGTCGAGCTTCAGGTGCAGCGCCACGCTGTCGCGGTTCTGGTTGCGCTGCAGCAGGAACACCATCAGGAACGTGATGATCGTGGTGCCAGTATTGATCACCAACTGCCATGCGTCGGAGTAGTGAAACACGGGCCCGCTCACGAGCCACAGCACGGTGATGGCGACCGCGCTGCCGAACGCGACAGGCGAGCCGGCCCAGGTCGTCACGCCCGACGCGAAACGTTCGAACGCGCGGGTGACCGCGTGCCCGCTCGGCGCGGAACCGGCGCCGGGCTTGCACGCCGTGTCGCGACGGTCGCTCGGTGGTTCGTTGGGTTCGCGCATGACAGCCTCCGGATTCGATGGTTGGTTGGAATGTGCGCATGAACCGCGTCGCCGCCCGCCGCGAACCGGACGCATGCAGGGCCGCCCGGGGGCCGGTCCCGTGTGCGCGCCGTCGAAACAAGCATCGCGCGTGCCCGTGCGGCGGCGGCTTTACCGCGGCGCGTGCGTGTCCTCGTCGTCCGGGAAATAGCGCGTGTCGGTCAGCTGCGCGATGCCGTCGAGATCCGGAAAGATCGTCGCGACGCTCACGCCGACACCGGCGAGTTCCTGCCGGATCGTCGCGAACCGCGCGCCCGGCACGACGATGCGGACGAGGCGGCCGGCGAAATCCGCATGCTCGTCGAGCGGCACGAAGCGCTCGGCGCCGGTGTCGTAGCCGTGAATCGTGAACCAGCCGTCCTGCGCGGTGATCCGCGGCATCACGTGACGCGGCCGGAACACCTTGGTGCGCGTAACTTCCAGCGGGGCGCGCCGCTCGGCGGCGGTCGCGACGTCGTCGGCGTCGTGCGCGAGGCACCACACCACGCCGTCGCCGCCCGCTTCGCCCGCGCGCCTGACCGCGAACCACAGCGCGGCGAGCGCGTTGCCGGACCAGTCGAGCAGCCGTGTGCGCATCCCGTGCTGCTGCGCGAGCGCGAGCCAGTCGCACGCATCGAGGTTCTGTCCGGGTTCCAGGTGCGGCAGCGCGCGCCGCGTGAATTCGTCGAGCATCCGCGCTTCGACGTCGGGCGACGCGCGTTGTCGCGCGATGCCCGGCACGAGCGGCCAGCCGGCATTGCACTGGCCGCGAAAGAGGCGCAGCGCCATCGTCTGCCGCTGCGCGCCGATCACCGCCATGTAGTCGGCCACGCTGTCGATCGAGCGATCTGCCGCGTCACGTTCACCATCCATCACCCCTCCTGTCGCGGTTGCCGGTACGCGCCGCCGTCGCGTCGGTACGTGTCCGCTGTCGCCGCTGACCGGATGCGCAGCCGCCGGTACGGCCGACCGCGCATCCCGTCCCGCCCCGCGATTCACGGCGTCTTGCCGTGCTCCTTCTGCCAGCGTTCCATCAGCGCGATCTCGTCGCGCTGCGCGGCGACGATCCGGCTCGCGAGCTGCCGCAGCGTCGGGTCCTTGCCGTATTTCAGCTCGACCTGCGCCATGTCGATCGCGCCCTGGTGATGCGGCGCCATGTGCGAGACGAAATCGCGATCGGCGTCGCCCGTGTACGGGGCGCTTTCCATCGCTTCCATCATCTTGCGGTCGGCACGCTTGAATGCCTGCGTGGATGAATCCGGCACGCTGGCCGGATTGGCGGGGCGCAACTGCGCCGCCGCGGGCAGCGCCGACGCACACACGGCCAGCAGGATGCAGGCGGCACCGCGGCGCAGGGATGAACGGTTGAATGCAGACATGAGACGAATCCTCGCTAAGAGATTGAACGGTTCGCGTGCGGCTCTCCTCTCGTTCGCATGCATCGCGACGACGGAGGCCGCGCGGCACGCGTCACCGCCATCGCGCACGCGCATGCGCGTCGCCGCGCGCGACCAGCGCGCGGATGCGGTCGGCGGTGCGGCACGCGATCGCCTGGATCGTCAGCGACGGATTCACGCCGCCGACGGTCGGAAACACCGAGCCGTCGCACACCCACAGGTTCGGGATGTCCCAGCTGCGGCAATCGGCATCGACGACGCTCGTCGCCGGGTCGTCGCCCATCCGCACGGTGCCGGCGAGATGGCACGTGTCGTCCTCCTCGTGCCAGATGTCGCGCGCGCCGGCCGCTTCCAGCGAACGGCCCATCTGCGCGAGCGCATGGCGAATCATCCGGCGATCGTTGTCGTCGTACGAATAGGTGACGCGCGCGACCGGCAGCCCGAACGCGTCGCGTTCGTCGGCGAGCGTCACGCGGTTGTCCGCGCGCGGCAGCGTCTCGCCGACGATCTTCAGGCCGGCCTGGAAGTTGTAGCGCGCCATCTCGCGCTTCAGCGCATCGCCCCACAGCCCGCGCGCGGCGACCTTGCGCGCCCATTCGATCGGCAGCGGCCCCTGGCTCATCCAGCAGTAGCCGCCGAAGAAATCCTTGCCTTCGTCCGCGTAGTTCCAGTGCTCGGTGATCGACAGCGACGGCGGGCCCTTGTACCAGCGCACTTCGTCGTCCATCGTCCCCCACGACGCCTGGTTGAGCTGCGCCATCAGATAGCGGCCGACGAGGCCCGAACGGTTCGCGAGCCCCTGCGGATGCCGCCCGTTCGCGGACAGCAGCAGCAGGCGCGGCGTCTCGATCGCGTAACCGGCGACGACGACGTTGCGCGCGCGCTGGAAATGCGTGCGGCCATCGCGCCGGTAGTGCACGCCGGTCGCGCGATCGCCTGCGGCCTCGATCCGCAGCGCCATCGCGAGATCGCGCACCTCGGCGCCGGCCGCGACCGCGCGCGGAATCCACGTGACGAGCGCGCTCTGTTTCGCGTTGGTCGCGCAGCCGGCGATGCAGAAGCCGCGATACACGCACGGATGCGCGCGGCCGCGCGGCGCGGACAGCGTCGCGAGCGGCGTCGGCGTCCAGTCGATGCCCATTGCCTCCGCGCCACGTGCGAGCACGAGCGCGGCCGCGTTCAGTTCATGCGCGCGATACGGATAGCGCGGCCGCGGCGGGCCCCACGGGTAATTCACCGGCCCGCTGATCTTCAACGCCTGTTCGACCTCGCGGTAGTAACGCCACATCTCGCGCCAGTCGAGCGGCCAGTCGACGCCGTAGCCGAGCGCGCTGCGCGAGCGAAACCACTCGGGCCTGAATCGCAGCGACACCATCGCGAAGTGCACCGTGCTGCCGCCGATCGCCCGGCCGCTGTTGTTGGTGCCGAGCGTGAGCGGATCGGCGCCGTCGCAGATCCGCTCGTCGGTCCAGAACAGCTTGTGCTGATGCGTCTCGTCCGACGCGAATTCCTCGAGCGGCCGCCACCATGCACCCGCGTCGAGCGCGACAACCGAAAAGCCGTATTCGGCGAGCTTGCACGCGAGCGTGCCGCCGCCCGCGCCGGTGCCGACGATCACGAAGTCGACCTCATCGTCGTCGCGGAACATCCGCATCGGCGACCAGCCGCCGACCCGAAACGGATCGGGCGCACGGCCGTCGCGGCCGCGCGGCGTCGGGGCGGACAGCGGTTCATCGGCGGCCATCGCGATCGCCCTCCTCCATGCGCATGTCCGCTTCCCACGGGTCGCGGCGGTTGAAGTCCATCCGCACGTAGCCGCGCGGGCTCGCGGGTCCGCCGAAGCCGATCTCGTTCCACGCGAACGGATGGCCGTAGTACGCGCCGCAGACGTCCATCAGCACGCGCTTCGTGAAGAACGTGCGCGGGTCCATGCCGTCCCACGCCGGTTCCAGCTGCCGGTCGACGTCGCCTTGCTGTACCGCGTGCAGCAACGCATCGGCGTCGCGCGCGCCGAGCGCCGCGAACGGGCAACCATGCGCGTGCCGCGCCATCGCGTCGAGCGCGGCGAGACCCGTCTGCCACGCGACGCGCAGCGGCGGAAGGCGCGCATCGCGATAGCCGTCGCCGTCGTCGGCCGCGAGCCGCGCGTCGACCAAGGCGGCGGTCGGGATCGCGCCCGCGCCGCCCGGCTGCTGCGGGACGATGCGCGCGCACAACGCGCCGAGCGTCGCGAATCGTTCGGCATCCAGATAGCGTGGCGCATGGGCCGCGACACGCAGGCGCGCATCGATTGCGCGCCGCGTCGCATCGTTCCACGATGGCGTGTCGCGCTTGGCGAGCACGTCGTAGCCCGGATAGCGCGGCAGCGCGACCGCGTTGCGGTTCGTATCGCTCATGGCGCCTCCCGTTCGGCGAGCGCGGTCGCGGCGAGCCCCGCGATCGCGAGCGCGGTGAAGCTCGGCGGCGCCGGCAGCGGCGGGCCCGACAGCAGGTTCTGCGACCAGTTGCGCCAGCCGCCCATCTGCCGCGCGACGCCGCGCACATGAAACGCGACGCCGACGAGCCCGAGCACGGCCGTCGCGCGCAGCCAGCCGCGGCAGAACCGCCGGTCGGCGCGCGGACGCGACAGCGCGAGCTGCGCGGTCGCCAGTGCGGCCACCGGCGGCACGACGAGCGGCGCGAACATCGCGCGATGCTGGAAGGCGCCGCGAAAATGCAGCAGCCCGACTTCACCGAGCGTGCCGACGAGCCCCGCCGCGACGAGCCCGGCCAGCGCGCGCCCGGCCGGCAGTCCGGCGAGCCGCGGCGCGTCGGCCGGGCTCTCGCGCAGCCGCTCGCCCGCCGCCCCCAGCGCGCCCGACAGCAGCAGCGCGAACGGCGCACCGAGCGGCGCGCCATAGAACAGGTTGTGCCAGCTGAACCCGCCCGGTCGCTTCGTCACGTTGTACAGGTGGAACGCGGAACCGGCGACGCCGACCGCGGCCGCTGCGACGTGTACCGCGTCGCGCAGCCGGTGGCGCGCGGGCGTGTCGTCCGCGTGGCCGTGCACGCTCGCGATCACCGACAGCGTCGACATCGCGAGCGGCGCGAGCATCGCGCGATTGTGAAAGGTGCCGCGATAGTGCTCGACGCCGCTGTCCGCGAGCACCGAGCCGGCCAGCAGCAGCGCGCTGCGGTTCAGCAGCCGCGCGGCGTCGGCGAGCAACCTGTCGCGCTCGGCGGCGCGATGTCGGGGGTGTCGCATCGTTCCTCCTGGTCGGGATTCAAAGCGCGAGATCCAGCAGATCGGCGACGCGCAATTCGAGGCCGAGCCCGGCGCGCGTCGCGTCGATCTCGAGCGCGCCGTCGACGAGCCGCGGCGCGCCGTCGAACAGCATCCGCTCGATGCGCACGTGATCGTGGAACCACTCGACGTGGCGCAGGCGCGGCGCCGCGCATCCGATGTGCCGGTGCAGCGCGGGCGCGCAATGCGCGGACAGGTCGACGTGATGCGCATCGGCAAGCGCGGCGGCCGCGAGAAAGCCGCTGACGCCGCCGCAGCGCGTCGCGTCGGCCTGCAGCACGTCGACCGCGTGGCCTTCCAGCAAGCGCCGGAAATCGTCGGGCGTATACGCGTACTCGCCGGCGGCGATGTCGACCCGCGCGCCGACGTGCTCGCGCACGAACCGCAGCCCGTCGACGTCGTCGCTGCTGACGGGCTCCTCGAACCAGCGGATGTCGCAATCGGCGGCGGCCTGCGCGAACGCGAGCGCGGTGCGCGGCGCATACGCGCCGTTCGCATCGACGAACAGGTCGACGCCCGGCCCGAGCGCGTCGCGCGCCGCACGCACGCGCGACGGATCGCGCGCATCCTCCAAGCCGATCTTGATCTTGCACGCGCGTACGTGCCCGGCGCGCCAGCCGTCGAGCTGCGCGGCGAGCGTCGGCGCATCGTAAGTCGTGAAACCGCCGCTGCCGTACACCGGCACGCGCTCGCGCAAGCGGCCGAGCAGCAGCGCGAGCGGCACGTCGGCGAGTTTTGCCTTTGCGTCCCACAACGCGGCGTCGAGCGCCGAGATCGCGGTCGCCGCGATTCCGCCGCGGCCGACGTTGCGCACCGCGCGCCACAGCGCGTCGACGGCGGCCGGGAGGTCCACCACCGGCCGGTTGCGCAGCACGCCGGCCAGCAGCGACGTCACGAGCGGCACGGCGCTCGCGTCCGTGTACGTATAGCCGAGCCCCGTCACGGGCCCCGCGTCGATCTCGACGACGACGACCGTCGTCGCGGTCCATGCGTAGGTGCCGTCGGCTTCGGGCCGGTCGGTCGGCACGCGGTACGCGCGGGCGCGCACGTCGTCGATCGCCGGCGCGGCGGAAAGTGCCATCGTTGCGCTCCGGTCAGCTTGCGTGTTGCTTGCGGATGCGGCGTGCAACCGCTGTGCCCGGCTTCTGCGGCGCGGCACGTGCCTTGCGCGGCAGCCTCGCATCGGCTCATCCCGAACCAAGGAGAAACGGCATGGCGACAGTGGCGGATTTCATCGTCGAGCGGCTGTACGACTGGGGCGTGCGCCGCATCTACGGCTACCCGGGCGACGGCATCAACGGCTTTTTCGGCGCGCTGAACCGCGCGGACGGCAAGATCGAATTCATCCAGGCGCGCCACGAGGAGATGGCGGCCTTCATGGCGTCCGCGCATGCAAAATTTACAGGCGAGCTAGGCGTATGCGTCGCGACCTCGGGCCCCGGCGCCGCGCACCTCGTGACCGGCCTGTACGACGCGCGGCTCGACCACATGCCGGTGCTCGCGATCGTCGGCCAGCAGGCGCGCGCGGCGCTCGGCGGCCACTATCAGCAGGAAGTGGATCTACCGGCGCTTTACAAGGACGTTGCGGGTGCATTCGTTCAGCTGGCAACGGTGCCCGGCCAGGTGCGCCACCTCGTCGATCGCGCGGTGCGCACCGCGCTCGGCGCGCGCACGGTCACTGCGCTCGTGCTGCCGAACGACCTGCAGGAGCTCGACTACGCGCCGCCGAAGCGCGCGCACGGCACCGTGCATTCGGGGGTCGGCTACACGGCGCCGAAAGTCGTGCCGTATGCGGACGACCTGCGGCACGCGGCCGACGTGCTCAACGCGGGATCGAAAGTCGCGCTGCTGGTCGGCGCCGGTGCGCTGAAGGCGACCGACGAGGTCATCGCGGTGGCCGACCGGCTCGGCGCGGGCGCCGCGAAAGCGCTGCTCGGCAAGGCCGCGCTGCCGGACGACCTGCCGTGGGTCACCGGTTCGATCGGGCTGCTCGGCACCAAGCCGAGCTACGAGCTGATGACCGAATGCGACACGCTGCTGGTGGTCGGCTCGGGTTTTCCGTATTCGGAATTCCTGCCGAAGGAAGGCCAGGCGCGCGGCGTGCAGATCGACCTGAAGGCCGACATGCTGAGCCTGCGCTACCCGATGGAAGTCAACCTCGTCGGCGACAGCGCCGAGACGCTGCGCGCGTTGCTGCCGCTCTTGAACGAGCGTCGCGACACCGCATGGCGCGACCGGATCGCGAAATGGAACCACGACTGGCACGAGACGCTCGCCGCCCGCGCGGCCGCGAAAGCCAGCGCGGGGCGCGGCGTGAACCCGCAGCGCGCGTTTACCGAGCTGTCGCCGCGCCTGCCCGACGACGTGATCCTGACGAGCGATTCGGGCTCCTGCGCGAACTGGTATGCGCGCGACCTGATGATGCGGCGCGGGATGATGGGGTCGTTGTCCGGCGGGCTCGCGTCGATGGGCGCCGCGGTGCCGTACGCGATCGCCGCGAAATTCGCGCACCCGGTGCGCCCGGTGATCGCGATGGTCGGCGACGGCGCGATGCAGATGAACAACATGGCCGAACTGATCACGGTCGCCAAATACTGGCGCCAGTGGCCCGACCCGCGCTGGATCTGCATGGTGCTGAACAACGAGGACCTGAACCAGGTCACGTGGGAGCAGCGTGTGATGGAAGGCGACCCGAAGTTCGACGCGTCGCAGCAGATCCCGAACGTGCCGTACTACCGCTTCGCGACGCTGCTCGGCCTCAAGGGCATCTACGTCGACGATCCGGAACAGCTCGGCGCCGCATGGGACGAAGCGCTCGCGTCCGACCGGCCGGTCGTGCTCGAAGTGAAGAGCGACCCCGAGGTGCCGCCGCTGCCGCCGCACGTGACGCTGCAGCAGGCGAAGCATTTCGCCGAAACGCTGGTGAAAGGCGACGCGCGCGAAGCCAACGTGATCGTCGAGACCGCGCGGCAGGTGCTGTCGGCCGTGCTGCCCGGCAACGGCGAACACGGCGACAAGGCCGGCAAAGGCAGCAAGGGCGGGAAAGGCGAATCGTAGGCAACGCACGCGCGGACGGCGCGTCATCCTAGCCGATGTCGACGTCGTCCCGCCCGTCGCCCTGCAGCGCGAGCGCCGCATTCACGAGCCCGACCTGCGCGAGCGTGAACGGAAAATTCCCGCACAGGCGCCGCGTGTGCACGTCGTATTCCTCGGACAGCAGCCCGACGTCGTTGCGCAAGCCGAGCAGCCGCTCGAACAGCGCGTGCGCGTCGTCGTCGCGCCCCTGCATCCGGTACACCTGCACGAGCCAGAAGCCGGCCGCGAGAAACGCGCCTTCGTCGCCTTCGCAACCGTCCGCGAAACGCGGCGGCCGATAGCGGAACGGCAAGCCGTCGTCGACCAGTTCGCGCTCGATCGCGGCGACCGTCGCGACCACGCGCGGATCGGACGCGTCGAGCATCCCGGTCAGCGGAATCAGCAGCAGGCTCACGTCGATGCCGTCGCCGTCGAAGCGATCGACGAAGCGGCCCAACTGCGCGTGATAACCGTGCTCGAGCACCTCCGCGCGCACCGCGTCGGCCCAGCGCCGCCACACGTCGAGCGGTGCGTGGTGGCCGAATGCGCGCGCGGAACGGTACGCGCTTTCGACCGCGGCCCATACCATCACCTTCGACGACGTGAACGGATGCCGGCCGCTGCGCACCTCCCAGATCCCTTCGTCCGGCTCGCGCCAGATCGTCGCGAGATGTTCGAGCAGGCGCCGTTCGAGCGTCCACGCGTCGTCGTCGGGCGGCAGCCCGTGCCGGCGCGCCTGGTACAGCGCCCCGAGCACCTCGCCGTACACGTCGAGCTGCAACTGGTCGGCTGCCGCGTTGCCGAAGCGCACCGGTTGCGCGCCTTCGTAACCGGCCAGATGCGCGGCTTCCCACTCGGCCGCACGCCGGCCGCCGTCGGCCGCATACAGCACCTGCAGTTGCGACGGATGATCGGCGATCGCGCGCACGAGCCAGTCGCGCCAACGCGCGGCTTCGTCGCGATAGCCGCAGCGCACCAGCGCGCGCAGCGTAAAACTCGCATCGCGCAACCAGCAGAACCGGTAGTCCCAGTTGCGCTTGCCGCCGAAGCGCTCGGGCAACGAACTGGTCGGCGCCGCGACGATGCCGCCGGTGCGCAGGCTCGACAGCAGTTTCACCGTGATCAGTGCGCGCTCGATCGCGTCGCGATGCGGGCCCTCGGCGGCGTTGCAATCCGACCAGACGCGCCAGAACGCCTGCGTGTCGCGCAGCGACGCGTACGCGTCGGGCACGGCCGGCGCCGGGTCGAACGAACGCGCGTAACTGATGCAGAAATCCACCCGCTCGCCCGCCGCGATCCGTCGCGTGCCGACCAGCCGGTCGCTCTGCACGTCGAGCCGCGCATCCGTGTCGAGCCACATCGCATCGCCGCCCGTCATCATCCGCCAGCGCCGGCCGAAACGCCGGCACCACGGCAGCGCGCTGCCGTAGTCGAAGCGCACGCCGAGGTCGATATCGACGTCGACCGTCCCGCGCTCGCCCTTCACGCTGCGGATCAGGCATGGATCGGGCGCGTTCCAGCTCATCCAGTCGGTGAGCGTGATGCGGCCCGACGAGGTGTCGAACGTCGTTTCGAGTATCGCGGTGCCCGGCAGATAGCGACGCGTGGCGCGGGCATCGTGCTCGCGCGGCGCGATCCGGAACCGGCCGTTGTCCGGCGTACCGACCAGCGCGGCGAAGCACGGCGGCGAATCGAAGTCCGGCCAGCACAGCCAGTCGATGCTGCCGTCGCGCGCGACGAGCGCCGCGCTGCGTCCGTCGCCGACAAGCGCGTAACCCTCGATCCGCATCGCGCTCACCGATGCCATTTGCGCGCGGCGGAAAAGGCAGCCGCGAGCACCGCGACGGCCGCGCCGAACGCGAGCGCGCGCGACGCGCCGAGCCCGGCCTCGGCGCCGGTGCGGCGCGCTTCGTCGGTGAACGCGCCGCGCGTCGCATGCCGGCCCGGCACCGGCTCCCACAGGTTCGACGGGCGCGGGCCGGCCCGCGCCGCGCGCTGCTGGCCGCGCACGGCCGTCCGCGCGAGATAGCGGTCGAAGCAGCCGGGGGCAAGGCCGTTCGCGACGATCGCCGCGAGCGACGACCAGCCGACCCAGCGCTCGCGGCACGGATGCCGCGCGGCGTGCACGATCGCACCGGCCGCCACCTCCGGCGCATAGACCGGCGCGACCGGACGCGGTGCATGCGGCAGCACGGATTCGGCCCAGTCGAACTGCGGCGTGTCGATCGCGGGCAATTGCACCATCGTCACGCGCACATGACTGTGTGCATGCAGCAGCTCGCAGCGCAGCGCGTCGGTAAAGCCGCGGATCGCGTGTTTCGCGCCGCAGTACGGGGCCTGCAACGGAATCGACCGGTATGCGAGCGCCGAGCCGACCTGCACGATCGTGCCGCGGTTGCGCGGGGCCATCCGTGCGAGCGCGGCACGCGTGCCGTACACGCAGCCGAGGTAGGTGACGGCCGTCACGCGCGCATAGTCTTCCGGCGAGATGGCGTCGAATGGCGCGAACACGGTCACCATCGCGTTGTTGACCCACACGTCGAGCGGCCCGAGTTCGTGTTCGATCCGCTCGGCCGCCGCGTCGAGCGCAGCCGCATCGCTGACGTCGACGGCAATCGGCAGCGCCTGGACGCCATACGCGCGCACTTCGCATGCGGTGTCGTGCAGCGCGCGCGGATCGCGAGCGAGCAGCGCGACGTTCGCGCCGAGTCGCGCGAACGCGTGGGCGGTCGCGCGACCGACGCCCGCGCTTGCACCCGTGATCGCGACGGTCTTCACGGTCGAGTCCTCCCGTTTTTCGATGATGGCCGGCACGCCGTCGAAGCTTTCGCGCCGCAACGTGCCGGAACGCGATCGGCGCAGCAAACGACATGCCGTCGGCCGCCGGGGCCGTGTGGCCTCGGCGCGAGCCGTGAACGGTCGCCCAATTTACAAGCCGGCTGTAACGCGCCGGCCGTCGTGCGCGCAATCCCGCCACCTCGCGGCCGCCTCCGCGCCGGCCGCACGCGCACGAAATTTGCTCCGCCGCGAACGGCTGTCGTCATGCCGGTGCGTCCGGCAAGGAGTCTCGTTGCTCGTTCCGCTGTCCCGCAAAACGCGTCATATCGCGCGCGTCGCACCGTTCGCGTGCGCGGTCGCGCCAAGCGTCGCGTACGCGGCCGCCGCGCCTGCGGCGCCCGGCGATCCGGCCGCGCCGTTGCCGCTCGCGTACGTCGTGCACGCGGCCGGCCCCGCCGCGCAGCCGGTGTTCGTGCTCGGCTGGGCGCTGCTCGCGCTGTGCACATTCGTCTGCATCGCGATCGCCGTGCTGCTGCTGATCGCGCTGTTTCGTCGTCGCGCACGGGCAGGCGGCGGCCACGGCAGCGGCCTGACGATCGTGACCGTGGGCTCCGCGATCTCGATCCTGCTGCTGTTCGGCGCGCTCGTGTACATGCTGCGCGTGCTGGGCATGGTCGCCGCACCGCCGCGCCCGCCCGCGCTGACGATCACCGTGACCGCACAAGACTGGTGGTGGGCCGTTCGTTATCCGGACGATGCGGGCGGCCCGGCCTTCGTCACCGCGAACGAGATCCATATTCCGGTAGGCGAGCCCGTCGCGATCGAACTGAAGAGCGCCGACGTGATCCACGCGTTCTGGGTGCCGCAACTTGCCGGCAAGACCCAGACGATTCCCGGCCAGACCAACCGCCAATGGCTGCAGGCCGACCGGCCCGGCATCTATCGCGGCCAATGCTCGCAGTACTGCGGCGCGCAACATGCGCACATGGCGTTCGAAGTCGTGGCCGAGCCGCCGGCCGCGTTTCACGCATGGCTCGCCGCGCAGCGCCAACCGGCCCGGGCACCCGCGGCGGGCGCCAACGCCGAACGCCGCGGCCAGCGCGTGTTCGCCGCGCGCTGCGCGGGCTGCCACGCGGTGCGCGGCACCGACGCCGCGGGCGACGCGGGCCCCGATCTCACGCACGTCGGCACGCGCCGGCTGCTCGCGGCCGGCACGCTGGACAACACGCCCGACAACCTGCGCCGCTGGATCGCGCATGCGCAGCAGGTCAAGCCGCAATCGCTGATGCCGTCGATCGCGCTCGCGCCGCGCGACGCCGACGATCTCGCCGCGTATCTCGCGACGCTGCACTGAACGGAGGATGCCGATGGCCATTGCCCGCGACACGCCCACCCCGCTCAGCCGCGTACCCGATCTCGGCGACGCGCCGCCCGGTTCCGCGCACGAGCGCGCGCTGGCCGAGCTGTGGGAATCGGCACCCGGCTGGCGCGGCTGGCTCGGCACCGTCGATCACAAGCGCATCGGGCTGCGCTACATCGTCACCGCATTCGTGTTCCTGCTGCTCGGCGGCGTCGAGGCGCTCGTGATGCGCATCCAGCTCGCGCGGCCGAACGCGACCGTGCTGACGCCCGCGCAATACGATTCGCTGTTCACGATGCACGGCGTCACGATGATCTTCCTGTACGCGCTGCCGGTGCTGTCCGGTTTCGCGAACTACCTGTGGCCGCTGATGCTCGGCTCGCGCGACATGGCGTTCCCGCGGCTGAACGCGTTCTCGTACTGGGCGTTCCTGTTCGCCGGGCTGTTCCTGTATGCGAGCTTTCCGCTCGGCGCGGTGCCGGACGGCGGCTGGTTCAACTACGTGCCGCTCACGTCGCTCGACTACAGCGCCGGCGCGAACATCGACATCTATGCGCTCGGGATGATCCTGCTCGGCATCTCGACGACCGGCGGCGCCGCGAACTTCGTCGTCACGCTGCTGCGGATGCGCGCGCACGGGATGTCGATCGACCGGCTGCCGATCATCGTGTGGGGCACGCTGACCGCGTCGGTCGCGAACCTGGTCGCGGTGCCGTCGGTGAGCCTCGCGTTCCTGCTGCTGTGGCTCGACCGCAATGCCGGCACGCACTTCTTCGACGTCGCGCACGGCGGCCGGCCGCTGTTGTGGCAGCACCTGTTCTGGATGTTCGCGCATCCGTGGGTCTACGTGGTCGTGCTGCCGGCGATGGGGATCGTGTCCGACGCGCTGCCGACCTTCTGCCGGCGGCCGCTCGTCGCATACGAGGCCGTCGCGGTGTCGACCGTGGCGACGATGCTGATCGGCTTCGAGGTGTGGGTCCACCACATGTTCGCGACCGGCATCGCGCCGCTCGCGCTCGCGTTCTTCGGCGCCGCGAGCATGCTGATTTCGATTCCGAGCGCGGTCGCGGTGTTCGCGTGGATCGCGACGATCTGGACCGGGCGCCCCGTGTTCCGCACGCCGTTCCTGTATTTCGCGGGCTTCGTGCTGATGTTCGTGGTCGGCGGCGTGTCGGGCGTGATGACCGCGGCCGTGCCGCTCGACTGGCAGCTCACCGATACGTACTTCGTCGTCGCGCACCTGCATTACGTGCTGCTCGGCATCAACGTGTTTCCGGTGCTCGGCGGCGTCGCGTACTGGTTCCCGAAATTCACCGGGCGGATGATGAACGAGCGGTTCGGCCGCTGGACCTTCTGGGTCGTGCTGGTCGGCTTCAACCTCGGCTTCTTTCCGATGCATATTTCCGGGCTGCTCGGGATGCCGCGCCGCATCTATACCTATCCGTCCGGGATGGGCTGGGACACGTCGAACCTGCTGACGACGATCGGCTCGTTCGTGTTCGGGATCGGCATCGTGATGTTCGTCGTCAACGCGCTGGTGAGCGCGCGGCGCGGCGTGCGCGCCGGCGACAACCCGTGGGGCGCGGCCGGTCTCGAATGGTCGGTCGCGTCGCCGACGCCCGTGTACAACTTCGCGGTGCTGCCGCTCGTCGCGTCGCGGCATCCGCTGTGGGAAACGCGCGACGATCCGCAACGCACCAGCCTGCGGGTCGGCTACCGGCTCGCGGACGGGCGCGAGGCGCTCGCGGTCACGCCGCTCGCCGCGACGCCGAGCGCGATCCTGAAAATGCCCGAGGACAGTTGCGTGCCGTTCGTGCTCGCGCTGCTCGCGACCGCCGTGTTCGCGGCGATGCTCGCGCGCTCGCCGACGCTCGTCTGCGTGGCCGTCGCCGGTTGCGCGATCGCCACCGCCGCGTGGCTGTGGCCGCGCCGCACGCTCGGCCAACGCGCGCGGCTGCCGGCTCGCGCCGACACGCAGGCGCCCGCCGCGGCCGCCGGGCTTCATCCGGACGAGCCGCCGTCGGCGACGGCGCCGGCCGCCGCGCCGGCCGCGTGCATCGAGCCGCTGCCGGTCGGCAGTTGCGGCGAGCGAGCGGGCGGCTGGTGGGGCGTGCTCACGCTGATCGTGACCGAGGCCGGGCTATTCGGCTACCTGCTGTTCTGCTACTTCTACCTGCAGTCGCAATGGCCTGCGCCGTGGCCGCCCGAAGGGATGCCGAAGATCGGGCTCGCGGCCGTCAACACGGTCGTGCTGCTGTCGAGCAGCGTGTTCGTGTGGCTTGCGGAGCGTGCGGTGCAGGCCGACCGGCAGGCGCGCGCGGTCGCGATGCTCGTCGTCGCGCTGGTGCTCGGCACCGCGTTCGCGCTGGTCCAGCTCCACGAATGGCGCGACCATCCGTACGGCCCAACCGCGCATCTATACGGCAGCCTCTACTTCACGATCACCGGGTTCCACCTCGCGCACGTCGTCGCCGGTCTCGCGATCCTCGCGCTGCTCGCCGGGTGGACGGCCGCCGGTTTCTTCGGCCGCGAACGGCGCGTCGCGCTGACGGTCGGCGGGCTCTACTGGCACTTCGTCGACATCGTGTGGCTGTTCATCTTCACCGCGCTGTACGTGTCGCCGTTCTGGCTGAGGAGCACCGGATGAACGATGCACGACGCACGTGGACACCGCTGCTCGCGATCGCCGCCGGCCTGGTCGGCGCGCCCGCGCTGTGGTTCGCGCAGATGCTGGTGTCCGAGACGCTCGCGTCCACCGCGTGCTATCCGCTCGGCGTCGCGCAGGCCGCGCCGCGCTGGGCGCACGTCGGCGTATGGCTTGCGCTGATCGCCGCGGGCGCGTTCGCGTTGGCCGCGGCCTGCGCGACGTGGCTCACGCGCGCGTGGCGGCGCCGGCACGATGCCGATGCGCCGGCCGCGACCCGCGACGACAGTACCCGCTTTCTCGCGCGCTGCGGGATGCTCGCCGCGCTCGGCTTCGTGATCGGTCTCGTATTCACGGGGATCGTCACCGCTTTCGTGGGGCCTTGCAGTCCATGGCGCTGATCTCGCTCGCTTCGTTGCCGTTCCGGGTTCCGGGCCGCCGCGCGCGCGTCGCGTTCGCCGTGTGCGTCGCGCTCTGCGGATGCGACATGCAGCGCGACGACAACGCGGCCGCACCGGGCGATGCGGCCGACGCCGCGTCGGCGGCGGAAGCGCCCGAGCCCGCGTCGGGCTGGCGGTTCGTGCGGATCGGTGCGTCAGCGGCCGATGCCGCTGCGTCGATGTCCGCGCGCGTGAAGGACGACCGGCGGCTGTCACGCGACCGGGACGCGTCGGTGGCCGATGCGCCATCGTCCGCGGCGTCCCCCCCGCCGCCCGAGGCGGCCTCCACGTCGACCGCCCGCCGCCCGGTGATCGCCGCGGCCGCCGCGAGCGCCGACGCCGCGACGCTCGCGCGCGGCCGCTACCTCGCGCTCGCCGGCGATTGCGCCGCGTGCCACGACGCGGCCGACCATACGCCGTACGCGGGCGGCCAGCCGGTGAATTCGCCGTTCGGGCCGATCTACGCGCCGAACATCACGCCGGACCCGACGCACGGGATCGGCCACTACACGCTGCGCCAGTTCGACGATGCGCTGCGGCGCGGCGTGCGCGCGGACGGCAGCCGGCTGTATCCGGCGATGCCGTACCCGTCGCTCGCCCACCTGACCGACGACGACGTGCGCGCGCTGTATGCGTATTTCATGCGCGGCGTCGCGCCGTCCGCGAACGCGGCCAAACTCACGCAACTGCCGTTTCCGTTCAACCAGCGCTGGGCGCTGGGGCTGTGGAGCCTCGTGTTCGCGAACCGCGACCGGTTCACGCCGCAGCCGTCGCAGTCGGCCGAATGGAATCGCGGCGCGTATCTCGTGCAGGGGCTCGGCCATTGCGGCGCGTGCCATACGCCGCGCGGGCCGGCCTACAACGAACGCGGCTACGACGAGCGCAGCCCCGCGTTCCTGACCGGCGGCATCAACGATCACTGGTTCGCGCCGAACCTGACCGGCGCGAGCCCGGACGGCCTCGGCCGCTGGTCCGCCGACGACATCGCCGCGTTCCTGCGCAGCGGCCATGCGGCGCGCGGCGCGGTGTTCGGCGCGATGGCGCCGGTCGTCGGCGAAAGCACCGCGTTGCTGACCGATGCCGACCGCCATGCGATCGCCGTGTACCTGAAGTCGTTGCCGGCGCAACCGACTGCCGCGACGAATCCGCTGGGCGTCGGCGTGCCGCGGCTGACGGCCGCCGGCCCGCGTCCGGAAGGCGGCCAGCAGGCGCCGGGGGCCGGCGTGTATGCGGGGTTCTGTGCGCGTTGCCACGGTGCGGACGGTCGAGGCGTACCCGATCACGGGCCGGCGCTCGCGGGCAGTTCGATCGTGCTCGCGGCCGATCCGACCAGCACGATCCGGATCGTGGTCGAAGGGGCGCGGCCCACGCCGGGCAAACCGGGGCCGGTGCAACGTATGCCGGCGATGCGCGGCGCGCTGACGAGCCGCGAAATCGCGGCGGTGGTCAGCTACGTGCGCGGCGCGTGGGGGAATCGGGCCGCGCCGGTGTCGGAGCAGGAGGTGCGGCGGTTGCGGGGAGCGATACACAAGTAGCGTGTCGGTGTCGTCGCACGCGCATCGAAACCGTTCAGCGATCGCCGACGATTCGATCTCGGGTGTTCATCCACACGGAGCCTGACTTCATCGACGCACCGGATCAGCGCGCCAGCACCGCCACCGCCTTGATCTCGACGACATAACCCGGCGCGCCGCCGAGCATGTGCGCGCCGACGGCCGTCCACGCGGGCCGCGGATGCGCATCGAAATAGCGGTCTCGCACCTGCATGAACAGCGGCAGGTCGCGCATGTCGGTGTGAAACGTCGTGAGGTCGACCACATCGTCGAACGATGCGCCGGCCGCCTCCAGCACCTGCTTCAGGTTCTCGAACGCCTGCACGATCTGCGCTTCGCGATCCTCGACCAGCTGCATCGCCGCGTCGCGGCCGATCTGGCCGGATACGTAAAGCGTATCGCCGACCTTCAGTCCCGGCGCGTAGCCGATCTTCTCGTACACCGCTTCCATTCCCGCCGGAACGATGGCTTTGCGTTCATGCATGATTGTCTCCGTGGCCGGCATCGTCGCGCCGGCCGTCTGCGGTTGTCGATGAAACAATGGCCAGCGATACGCCCTTCAACCCGTATCGCCACCCGCCACCGGCAGCACCGTGCCCGTGATGTAGCTCGCCTCGTCCGACGCGAGGAACAGGATCGGCGCGATCTGCTCGTCGAGGCTGCCGTAGCGCTTGAAGTACGTCGATTCCGTCACCTGCCGCACGGCCTCGCCCATCCACGCCTGTTCCTGCTCGGTATCGCCGGCCGCATTGCGCGGCACGCGGCGCGGCGGCGCGCTGGTCCCGCCCGGCGCGGTGGCGACGACGCGGATGTTGTGTTCCGCATATTCCATCGCGAGCGCCGACGTCAGCGCGTTGACGCCGCCCTTCGCCGCCGAATACGGCACGCGCCGGATGCCGCGCGTCGCGTTCGACGAGATGTTGACGATCGTGCCGCCGCCGCGCGCGAGCAGGTGCGGCAGCACGGCATGACACGCATAGAGCGTCGGCATCAGCGAGCGGCGGATTTCCGCATCGATCTGCGCCGGCTCGAACTCGGCGAACGGCCGCATCCGAATCGCGCCGCCGACGCCATTGATCAGGATGTCGATGCCGCCGAACGTCCGCACCGCGTGCGCCATCGCGGCATGCGCGCCTTCGTACGTCTCAAGATCGGCGACGAAGCCGGCCGTATCGCCGCCCGGCGCTTCCGCGGCCACCTCGGCCACGAAATCTGCACGATCGACGAACAGCACCTTGCCGCCCTCGGCCGCCGCGCGCAGCGCGACACCGCGGCCGATGCCCTGCGCCGCGCCGGTGACGACGACGACCTTGCCGGAGAATCGTTGCATGGTCATGCCGCCTTTGCCGTGACGTTGGGGGTGAACTTCTCGTAGTGGAAGCTGTTCGGCTTCACGCCTGCGTCGTCGAAGTACTGGCGCACCGCGTCGACCATCGGCGGCGGCCCGCACAGATACACGTCGACGTCGCCGTCGTTCAGCGCGTCGGCCGGGATGTGCTGCGTGACCCAGCCCTTGCGCGGATGGCTCGACGCGGCGTCCGCGACGACCGTCGCGAAGCTGAAGTTCGGCAGCTTCGCCGCCACCGCCTCGAGCGCGTCGACCAGCACGAGATCGAGATCGCGCGTCACGCCGTAGACCAGGTGCACCTTCTGCCGCGAGCCGCTGCGCGCGAGCAGTTCGAGCATCGACAGGAACGGCGCGAGGCCCGTACCGCCGGCGAGGAACAGCAGCGGCCGCTGCACGTCGCGCAGGTAGAAGCTGCCGAGCGGCCCGTGCAGTTCGAGCGTGTCGCCGGGCTGCGCCGATTCGAGCCACGTGCTCATCACGCCGCCTGGAATCTTCTTGATCAGGAAGCCGACCTTCGCGTCGCCCGGCGCCGACGAGAACGAATACGAGCGATGCTGGCCGCTGCCCGGCACGTCGATGTTCACGTACTGGCCCGGCAGGAACACCGGCGCGCTGGCGCCGACGTCGAGTTCGAGCACGACGGCCGCATCGTTGTGCTGCTCGACCTTCGTGACCGTCGCGGCAAAGGCACTCTGCCCGGTCTTGCAGGCGACCGACGACGTCGGCACCGCGATCACGCAATCGCTTTGCGGCACCATCTGGCACGTCAGCACGAGGCCGCCGTCCTTCTCGTCCTCGGTCAGCGCATCGTCGATGTAGTCATCGCCGAGATCGTAGCGGCCGCTTTCGGCGCGGCACTTGCAAGTGCCGCACACGCCGTCGGAGCAATCCATCGGCAGGTTGATCTTCGCGCGGAAGGCTGCATCGAGCACCTTCTCGCCGGCCTTGCAGTCGATGAAGCGGGTTACCCCGTCCTCGAAATTCAGTGCAATCCTGTAGCTGGACATGGCGTCACCTCCACTTCCTTTCATGACGAAACGACGGGCGTCAGACGTGATAGACGTCGAGCACCTGCCGGATGTAATCGTTCTTCAGCACGATCTTCTTGCGTGAAATCAGCAGCGCGTCGCCCGTGCGTCGCAACGTGACGAACATCGTGCCGAAAAAGTGATCTGTCACGCGATAACGGTGGTTCAGCGTGTGAAAGTTGTAGCGCACGTCGACCTCGTCGTCGCGTTCGGCCAGCACCTCGACGTTCGTCACGTTGTGGCTGGTACGCGGCTCGGGCGTCGATGCGCCGCTGCGCTCGGTCTTGATCCGGAACACGCGATCCTCGAGGCCGCCGCGGTCCGCGTAATACATCAGCGAGATCTGGCTCTGCGGATCGTCGGTCGGCCGATCGTCGTCGTCCCATGCGGGCATCCAGTACGTGACGTCCTCCGTGTAGCAGGTCAGCCACGCGTCCCACTCGCGATCGTCAAGCAGGCGCGCTTCGCGATACAGCGCCGCGCAAATCGTCCGGTAATCGAAGCTCATGCCGCCACCTCCCCGCGTTCCTTCTTCAGCGCATCGCGCATCACGTGCACCCAGTGTTCGTGCTGGCACACGAACAGCCCTTCGTCCTCGCTGCGCTCGCCGGAAATGCGCGGGTTCAGCCCCATCTTTCTTGCGTTCTCGTCCGGCCCGTCGACCCACAGCGGCGCGCCGCGCGACAGGTCGTTCCACATCGCCGTGATGCCCGCATAGCCGGCCTGGCACGCGCGGAACTCCTCGAGATCGTCGGCCGTGCCCATGCCGGTCACGTTGAAGAAATCCTCGTACTGGCGAATCCGCGTCGTGCGATCGGCCTCGCTCTCGCCTTTCGGCGCGAAGCAGAAGATCGTGACTTCGGTCCTGTCGACGCCGAGCGGTCGCACCACGCGGATCTGCGTGCTGAACTGGTCCATCAGGAACACGTTCGGATACACGCACAGGTTGCGCGTCTGGTTCACGATGAAGTCGGCCTGCACGTCGCCGACGCGCGCCCGGATCTCGTCGCGGTGCTGATACACGGGCCGCACCTCCGGGTTCATCGTCTGCGTCCACAGCAGGATGTGGCCGTGGTCGAAGCCGTACACGCCCGCGACCGACTTGCTCCAGCTGTTCGCGTCGACCGCCTTGGTGCCGTCCGCCTTGCGGCGGCCCATCGTCGCCGCATAGTTCCAGTGCACGGTGCTGACGTGATAGCCGTCGCAACCGTTCTCCATCTGCATCTTCCAGTTGCCTTCGTAGATGTAGGACGAGTTGCCGCGCAGCACTTCGAGCCCGTTCGGCGCCTGGTCGACGATCTGGTCGATGATCACGCGCGCTTCGCCGAGGTAGTCCTCGAGCGGCAGCACGTCCGCGTTGAGGCTGCCGAACAGGAAGCCGCGATAGTTCGCGAAGCGCGCGACCTTCTTCAGGTCGTGCGAGCCGTGCGTGTTGAACTGCACCGGGTATTCGGTCGTCTTCTCGTCCTTCACCTTCAGCAGCTTGCCGGTGTTCGAGAAGGTCCAGCCGTGGAACGGGCACGTGAAGCTGCCCTTGTTGCCGTGCTTGCGGCGGCACAGCATCGCGCCCTTGTGCGCACACGCATTGATGACCGCATGCAGCTCGCCGGTCTTGTCGCGCGTGATGACGATCGGCTGGCGGCCGATCCACGTCGTGTAGTAATCGTTGTTGTCGGGAATCTGGCTTTCGTGCGCCAGATACACCCAGTTGCCCTCGAAGATGTGCTTCATCTCGAGCTCGTACAGCGCCGCGTTCGTGAAGATGTCGCGGCGGCAACGGAAGACGCCGGCCGCCTTGTCATCCTGCACGGCGGTTTCCAGCAGGTGATCCAGGTCGTTCGTAGCGTCGATGGTGACGGACATGATGGCTCCTTCCATGCGCGTGCCGCGTCCTGCAAGCACGCTCGCATCGGTATCGGTTGAATCTCGGGGGACCGGCCGGCAGCGGCGGCGCACGCGCGCCGCCGTGCCGCCGGTAGTTATGCCGCGGCGGACGCGCGCAGGCGTTCGACGATCTGGTTGTCCTTGCCCTGCACGCGCGGCGTCAGCACGAAGTCGAACTCGATGTCCTGGTACGCATCGGCCTTCATGCCGAGCGCCGTGCCGCCGGTTTTTTCGGTCACGGGCGGAATCAATTCCTCGCGCGTCGCATACGCGAAGTCGTCCCAGATCAGCGGATCGCCGTCGATGTTGAACTGTGTCGTCAGCTTGCGGTGATCGTCGCTCGTCACGAAGAAGTGCACGTGCGCGGGACGGTTGCCGTGGCGGCCGAGGCGGTTCAGCAACTGCTGCGTCGCGCCCTGCGGCGGGCAGCCGTAGCCGACCGGCATCAGTGTGCGGAATTCGTACTTGCCGTCGACGCCCGTTTTCACCGCGCCGCGCAGGTTGAAATCGCTCTGCTTGCCGGTCGGGTCGAAGTGCGAATAGAAGCCCTTCGAATTCGCGTGCCAGCATTCGACCACCGCGCCGGCGATCGGCTTGCCGTCGAGACCGGTGACCGTGCCGTGGATCACGAGTGGGCCCGCGCCGTCGTCCGCGTCGAGGTCGATCTTCGCGACGCCGTCGCGCACCGGTGCGCCGGCCACGTACAGCGGCCCCTCGATCGTGCGCGGCGTGCCGCCGTCGAGCCCGATCGCCTCGTCCTCGGCGTCCATCCGGATGTCGAGATACTTCTCGAGACCGAGGCCGGCCGCGAGCAGCGCTGCTTCGCCATCCTGACCGAGCTTGTTCAGGTAGTTGACGCCCGCCCATACTTCGTCGGGCGTGATGTCGAGATCGTCGATCGCCTTGAACAGGTCGCCGAGCAGGCGCAGCACGATCTGCTGCGTGCGTGCATTGCCGCCGGTGCCGCTTCCGCCCGCGTTCGACGCGGCCTTCAGCAGGTCCTGCACTTCCCGGGTATCGAAAACTTTGACGCTCATGATGCTGTCTCCACGTGTATTTGGGGGATGACGGTCGTTGCCTGACTCGACTTACCGCACGACTTTCGTCAGCCCGTCGCGGGTGAAGCGCCTGACCTTGTCCTCGTCGAGCGCGATGCCGAGACCGGGGCCGTCCGGCACGGTCAGTTCGAAGTCGCTGTAATCCAGCGGCTGCGTCAGGATTTCTTCGGTGATCAGCAGCGGCCCGAACAGTTCGGTGCCCCACTGCAGGTTCGCGATACTCGCGAACAGGTGCGCGGATGCCACCGTGCTGAACGCGCCTTCGAGCATCGTGCCGCCGTACAGCTCGATGCCGGCCGCATCCGCGATCGCGGCCACGCGCTGCGCGGCGAACAGGCCGCCGCTCTGTTCGATCTTGATCGCGAACACGTCCGCGCCGTGCTGCTTCGCGATGTCGAATGCGCTGTCGGGGCCCTGCAGGATTTCATCGGCCATCAGCGCGACGGGGAAGCGGCGCATCAGGCGCGCCAGCGCCGCGGCCGATGCGACCGGCTGCTCGACCAGTTCGCAGCCCGCATCGGCGAGCGCCGGAATCGCGCGCGCGGCCTGCGTTTCGCTCCACGCCATGTTCACGTCGACGCGCACCGACGCGCGATCGCCGACCGCCTTCTTGATCTCGGCCACGTGCCGGATATCCGTTTCCGGCGCTTTCGCGCCGATCTTCAGCTTGAATACGTTGTGGCGGCGCGCGTCGAGCATGCGTTCGGCTTCGGCGATGTCGGTGGCCGTGTCGCCCGACGCGAGCGTCCACGCGACCGGCAGGCGATCGCGGCGGCGGCCGCCGAGCAGTTCGCTGACCGGCACGCCGAGCCGCTTGCCGTGCGCGTCGAGCAGCGCGGTTTCGAGCGCGCTCTTCGCGAAGTGGTTGACCTTCGCAAGCTTGCCGACGAATGCCATCAGCGTCTGGACACGCGTGGCGTCACGGCCGACGATCGCCGGTGCGAGATACGCGTCGATCGCGAGCTTCATCGCTTCCGGGCTTTCCGGGCCGTAGGCCATGCCGGCGATCGTCGTGCCTTCGCCGATACCGGTCACGCCGTCGCTGCAGAACACCTTCACGAGCATCAGCGTCTGGCCGTGCATCGTGGCCACCGACAGCTTGTGCGGGCGGATCGTCGGCAAGTCGACGAGACGGGTTTCGATGCGTTCGATGGTGGCGGAGGACATGGGGCGCGCTGCGTGGGGGCTGTTCATGGAACGGATTTATACGCGGCGGGGAAATGGGGCGTCCAATACTTTTGGGCAGGATTTTTGATACCTGGTGGGTATTGAAATCCGGCCGTGGGCGCGAAATATTGCGGTGCGCCATACCTGTTTTGGTTAGGTAGGCGGGCTCGGAGGGTTGATGGAACGGGGTTGCGCGGGGGTGGGGAGCGGTTGGGCGGGAGCCTATCGAGGCTGCTTGCGGCAGTGGGAAAATCGGCTGAAAACCGGTGCCCTACGGAGTCGGATCAGGGTTTTCCTGAGGGGAAAACGGTGGAGCTGGACGTCCGGCCTTCAGGAGCGGTCTCTGCGAACGATCGAAAGGAGGCGGGCAGACGGAGATTGACGTTGTTGTCGATACTCGTCGTCCAACAGACGCTGACGGCCACTATCGGCCAAAACAGGTCGTGGACCAACAACAGCAACCAGACATCCGGTAGGCAGGTCGAGTTCCGACAACGGACACGCACGCTTTCATGGCGATCCATTCTTCCCATCTGGCCGGTGTTTGTTACGACCGCCCCCTCAATTTCCTGAAGATGAGCGGCATTGCTTCAGCATCCAGCCCGTCCATGTCAACCAGTCGCAGAGACTTCACCATGTCCAGCGTCGAACGCTTGTACTTCTTGAAATGCGGCGACTGGATATGTGCGTCGTACGCATCGTGGCTCGCATAGATTTCCACAATCTTGATGTGCGTCGGGCTATCCTTTTGAGCCATCGGGAAAATGCACACTACCCCCGGCTCGACGCGCATCGACGCCTCAGCCTCCTCGTTCAAGATGCGCCGATATGCTTCGAGATGCTGATTGAATATCTCGATTTCGGAGATACGGACTAACATTTTTGGCTCCTGCGCATGGACGTTACCGTGCTGCCCCAACGGCAGTACCGCACACATCACAACGAGCGCGAAGAGGATAAGACGTCGGCACTCGATGAACGGCCCCTTCATATCTATTTTCGCATTCGGTGTTCGTCCAGCGGCGGTACGTTCGACCGCGGCGGCGAGTTCGCAAGCTGCCGCCATTGAACGTACCGCCGCTCGCGACATTCAGTTCCGCGGCATTGAAATCGTCGGCGGATGTTCCGGAAGCGGTGGCACGATGCCATCCACCGGATGGGGGACATACGGCGCTTCGAGCGCGGCGATTTCGTCCTGCGTCAGCGAGAAATCGAGCGCGCCGATGGCGGTTGCCAGATGCTCGGGCTTCGTTGCCCCGATGATCGGCGCGGTGATCGCCGGCTTCGTCAACAGCCACGCCAGTGCGACGTGCGCGCGCGGCACATGGTGCGCCTCGGCGATACGCGCGACGACGTCAACCACCTTCTGGTCCTGGATTTCAGCGTTCCGATACATTTGCAGCGCAAAGGCATCGTTCTGCGTGCGGCGCGTGGTTTCGCTCCAGTCGCGCGTCAGCCTGCCGCGCGCCATCGGGCTCCATGGAATGACCCCGACGCCCTGGTCGGCGCAAAGAGGCAACATTTCGCGTTCCTCCTCCCGATAGAGCAGGTTGTACTGCGGTTGCATGGAGATGAAGCGTGTCCAGCCGTTGCGTTCCGCGACGTGCTGCATTTTCGCGAAGCGCCATGCCTCCATCGACGATGCACCGATGTAGCGGGCTTTGCCTGACTTCACTATGTCGTGCAGCGCCTCCATCGTTTCCTCCACAGGCGTGCCGTGGTCGAAACGGTGGATCTGGTAGAGGTCGACGTAATCCATGCCGAGGCGGGTCAGACTGTCGTCGATCGACTGAAGCAGCGCTTTCCGCGAGAGAAACCCGGTATTGGGTGAATTGCGCCACGGAAAGAACGCCTTGGTGGCGACGACGACCTCTTCGCGCCGCGCCATGTCGTTGAGCGCTCGGCCCGTGATCTCCTCGGAGCTTCCGCCCGAATAGATATTGGCAGTGTCGAAGAAGTTGATGCCCGCCTCGAGCGCTTGCCGAATAAACGGGCGGGAGGCTGCTTCATCGAGGGACCAAGGTTGGGGCAGGCGGGCAGGCTCCCCATAGCTCATGCATCCCAGGCAAAGACGAGATACTTTCAGGCCCGTTCGGCCCAGATTGACATATTCCATGTTCACCTTCAAAGGTCTACGGTCACACAACGCCGATAAGCAGACTGCGGCAGGCCCGTGGTTGACGATTTATCCCGCGTCAGCGCTACACGACAACCACGGACCGACACCGCGATAGACGCTGCCGCAGCAGTCAAGCGTCGCGCGACGCGAACAGCGACTCCCAGCCGACGAACGGGCCGAGCGGAATGATCTCCCAGTCGATCAGGCCAACCTTGGCCAGCGGAAACTCGGCGAGCGCCTGTCTCGCGGCATCGACCGAATCGCTTTCGGCAATGATGGCGACGCCCGGGCGGTCCTGACGGAACGAGATTTCGCGCACGAAGCCCGTTTTATACAGATGCCACGCATGGCGCACTTCTTCGAGAAGATGGGGCTGATAGGCGTCCGGGCTGGCCCCCGGCAGCGGGACGTCGAGACAAAGCAATTTCATCGTGCGGCTCCTGACATGAACTGGCTGGTCACGTGAGCGACGCGCTCGCCCAGATACGCAGCGGTATCGATATCGCTCTCGATGGGGGTGATGTCCGGTGATGCATCATCCGATTGCGCCATCGCGCCCAGCCATCCGCCGACACGATTCTTCTCCTGCGGCGACTTGCCCGGGAAGATATCGAGTCCGACCCAGATCATCCCGTGCTGGGCGGCAAACAGCGCCATCGTGACGAGGGAATTCAGCTTGTCGCCGTGCATGGCGCCCGAATTCGTGAAGCCTGCGGCAATCTTGTTCCGCCACGACTGGGGAATCCACGCGGGCCGCGTCGAGTCCTCCATCACCTTTTTGAGCCTCGCGCTGACGGTGCCGTTGTAGGTCGGCGAACCGAAGATGATCGCGTCGCTCGCGGCGAGTTTTTCCCAGGGCGTATCGCCATCTGCAACGGCGATCAACTGCGCTTCGGCACCCGGCACGCGACGAACGCCGTCTGCAACGGCTTGGGCCTGTTTCGCGGTGTGGCCATAGCCACTGTCATAGAGGATCGTGATGAGCATTGAAGACTCGCAAGCTTCGGACGGAGGGGCGATGTCCGCCATTGTCACCAGCGACACTCATTACGAGAAGTTCTGACAGGGTTGAACCACCCTCAACTGAAAGTTTAGAATCCGGCGGCGCGACGACAGGTCGGCGCGATGTCAGTCATGGAGGAAATGTGGATTCTTCGCAGCGTGTTCGAGCCATCGTTTCTCTCGTCCAGGCCGTGGATGCGGGAAGCTTTGCGGCAGCGGCCCGACAATTGGGCGTCACGTCGGCTGCCGTGAGCAAGAACGTGGCGGGCCTCGAAAAAGCATTGGGTGTGCGGCTGATGAACCGGACGACCCGCACACTCAAACTCACAGAGGAAGGCGAGGCGTTTTTGCGCCACGCGCGCATCGCACTTGAAACACTGGATGCCGCGATCGATACGGTTTCCGCCCAGCGGGCCGTGCCGGCCGGGCGCGTGCGGATTTCGACGAGTGCCGCCTTCGGGCATAACCACGTGCTTCCGGCGCTGCCCGCGCTGCTCGCTCGCTACCCGGCGCTGTCGGTCGAGGTCGATTTCGACGATCGGGTCATCGATATTGTCCGGGACGGCTACGACATTGCGGTAAGAGGCGGCAACATCCCGGATTCCGCGCTCGTGACTCGCCCCATTTGTCGCTTGAATACAGTACTGGTAGCGTCTCCCGACTATCTGGCGAACCATGGCGTGCCCGAAACGCCGGATGCGTTGCACGCGCACCGGCTCATTGCACGGCGATTCCTGAGCGGCCAGGTCGCGCCGTGGAACTTCACGGGCGACGACAAAAGCATCACGACGATCGCCCCCTCCGGCAAGGCAATGCTGACACTATCCGCACCGGAATCGCTGGTGCAGGCGGCGTGCAATAGCGTTGGCATCGCGGAGGTCGGCGTGCATCTTGCGTGGGATCGGTTGCGTTCCGGTGCGCTGAAGGTCGTTCTCCACAGGTTTCACCATCCCGGAAGCTATGAGATGGTGATGCAGTATCCACACCGGGCGCTTGTCGCGCCACGAGTGCAAGTTACCGTCAAACATCTGCTGGAAGCGCTAACGGCGGATAGCAAATTGCATGTGCCTACGGATGCCTTGGATAGCTATAGCGTGTAGCAGTCAGCCATCGTTGTATTACCAAACGTGTGGTTCCGCGTGGAAACTGCGTGTGCAGCATCGCGACGACCGGAAGTATTCATCGAGCGACCGCCGAAGATCGACAAACCGACGTTGCACGTCCGATGCGGTGAAAGGCGACTCTGGGTCGGTAACTGCCACTCGGAAGAAGCGTGAGCGCAGGTCTTGTCGCGTCATCAGATCGCATGCCGCAAAAAACCGCCCCCCAACTGTCCAATTTCCGCACACCGAATCACAAACGGCCCCCAATCCACGCGCCTCCCCCACATGGGAAGAAACCCGGATACCTCCGCTTCCCCGCCCCCGCCTACCCTCGCGCGCATGCCGATCGACGCCAACCAACGCCGATCCGGCCGATCCGAATTTCCCCAGGAGCGCAAATGGATAGCAACACCCCCGCACTGTTCGACACCGACATCTGGCGCGGCAAGATCTTCAACGGAAGCTGGCACGCGAGCCCGCACGCGGCCGACGTAATCGAACCGGCGACCGGCAACGCGCTCGGCCGCATCGGCGTCGCCGACGCCGCAGCCATCGGCGAAGCATCAGCCACCGCCCACCGCGCCCAGCCCGCGTGGTTCGCCCTCCCCTACGACGAACGCGCAGCCGTCCTGCGCCGCGCCGCAGCCATCGCCGAAACGCACGCCGACGCGATCGTCGACTGGCTCGTGCGCGAAAGCGGCTCGACCCGCGCAAAAGCGTCCTTCGAAACCTCCATCACCATCAAGGCACTGCACGAAGCCGCCAGCCTGCCATCACGCGCAGCCGGCGAAGTGCTCCCGTCCGCGGCCGGCCGCCTGTCGCTCGCGCGCCGCCGTCCGCGCGGCGTGGTCGGCGTGATCTCGCCGTTCAACTTCCCGCTGTACCTCGCGATGCGCGCGGTCGCGCCGGCGCTCGCGCTCGGCAACGCGGTCGTGCTGAAGCCCGATCCGCGCACCGCCGTGTGCGGTGGCGTCGCGATCGCGCGCGTGTTCGAGCTTGCCGGCTTGCCCGAAGGCGTGCTGCACATGCTGCCCGGGGACGGCGCGGCCGGCGCGGCACTGGTCGCCGATCCACACGTCGCGATGATCCAGTTCACCGGCTCCACCGCGGCCGGGCGCAAGGTCGGCGAAGCGGCGGGCCGCCATCTGAAGAAGGTGTCGCTCGAACTCGGCGGCAAGAATTCGCTGATCGTGCTCGACGATGCCGACCTCGACCGCGCGGTCGCGAACACCGCATGGGGCGCGTATCTGCATCAAGGCCAGATCTGCATGGCGACCGGCCGCGTGCTCGTGCAGCGCGCGATTCACGACCGCTTCGTCGCGAAGCTCGTCGAGAAGGCGCGCAGCCTGCGCGTCGGCGACCCGGCCACCGGCGACGTCGGCCTCGGCCCGCTGATCAACGCCGCGCAACGCGACCATGCGGCGAGCGTGGTCGACGCGGCCCGACGCGCGGGCGCGCGCGTCGAGACGGGCGGCAATCATCGCGACCTGTTCTTCGAGCCGACCGTGCTGAGCGGCGTCGCGCCGGGCAATCCGGCGTTCGACGAGGAAATCTTCGGGCCGGTCGCGATCGTCGTGCCGTTCGATGCCGACGAGGACGCGATCGCGCTCGCGAACCGGACCGAATACGGGCTGTCGATGGCGATCCTGTCCGCCGACGTCGGCCGCGCGCTGCGGATCGGCGAGCGCTTGAACACGGGGCTGCTGCACATCAACGACCAGACGGTCAACGACGAAGTGATCAACCCGTTCGGCGGCGTCGGCGCATCGGGCAATGGCTCGAGCATCGGCGGTGCGGCAAACTGGGAGGAATTCACGCAGTGGCAGTGGCTGACGATCAAGGGCGAAGCGCCGCTGTATCCGATTTGACGAGGAGACCGACATGTACACCGACAACGATACACGCGCCGTCACCGCGGCCGTCGCCCGCGCCGCCGGCGCACCCTTCTCGATCGAGGCGGCCCGCATCCGCGCGCCGCGCGGCGACGAAGTACTGGTGCGCGTCGTCGCGACCGGCTTGTGCCATACCGACCTGATCGTGCGCGACCAGTACTATCCGGTGCCGCTGCCGGCCGTGCTCGGTCACGAAGGCGCCGGCGTGGTCGAGGCGGTCGGCCCGAACGTGAAGACGCTCGCCGCGGGCGACCACGTCGTGCTGACCTACGGCGCGTGCGGTCACTGCACGTCGTGCGTCGGCGGTCACGGCGCGTATTGCCGGCAGTTCTTCGCGCTGAACTTCGGCGGCGCCGACGCCGACGGGCAAACCGCGCTTCGTGACGCATCCGGCCAACCGCTGCACGATCATTTCTTCGCGCAGTCGTCGTTCGCGAGCTACGCGCTCGCCCGCGAGAACAACGCGATCAAGGTGCCGAAGGAAGCACCGCTCGAGCTGCTCGGCCCGCTCGGCTGCGGGATCCAGACCGGCGCGGGCGCGGTGATCAATTCGCTCGCGGTGCGCACCGGCAGCAGCTTCGCGAGCTTCGGCGCGGGCGCGGTCGGCATGAGCGCCGTGATGGCCGCGCGCATCGCGGGCGCCACCACGATCATCGCCGTCGACATCGTGCCGTCGCGGCTCGCGCTGGCGCTCGAACTCGGCGCGACGCACGCGCTCAACAGCCGGGAAGTCGACGTCGTCGACGCGATCCGCGAGATCACCGGCGGCGGCGTCGACTACGCGCTCGAATCGACCGGGCTGCCGGCCGTGCTGTCGCAAGGAATCGACGCGCTGGGCTCGCGCGGGACGATGGGCGTGGTCGGCGCGCCGAAGCTCGGCACCAGGGCCGAATTCGACGTGAACAGCCTGCTGCTCGGCGGCCACACGATCCGCGGCATCGTCGAAGGCGACAGCGTGCCGCAGACGTTCATTCCGCAGCTCGTCCAACTGCACCTGCAAGGCCGGTTTCCGTTCGACCGGCTGGTGAAGTTCTATTCGCTCGAGCAGATCAACCAGGCCGCCGAGGACAGCAGCAAAGGCATCACGCTCAAGCCGATCCTGCGGTTGCCGCACTAGGCGCGGGGCGTCGCGGGCCGTCCGCCGATGCCGGGCGGCGCCACGCGGCGGGCGACCTTGCCGGGCACGAAAATGCCCGGCTTCGGGCAGCGGGCTATATTACGCATTCGCGCGACACGCCGGGCCGGCACGCCCGGCCCGACCATTCGACCTCACATGGAGCGCAGCGTGAACATGGCCCCTGACCCCCCTGCACGGCCGGTCGACCTCGACCGGCTCCGCGCCCGCTTCGCCGCGGGCGAGCCGCTGCCGGAAACGGCGTTGCCGGCCAGCGTCGCACGCTCGTGGCTGCGCTCGCGCGACGCCGGGCTGCGGCCCTGGCAAACCGCCCGCTATGAAATGCAGCGCGAGCGCGACGAATCGCGCGCGGACCGGCGGCTCGCCCGCTGCGTCGCGCAGGAGATCGAGCCGCTGTGGGCCGCATTCGGCGGCACCGAATGGACGATCATGTGCGTCAATCCGCACGGCACGATCGTCCATGCGCGGCGCAGCCCGCAATGCGACGACGCGCTGCTGACACCGATCGTCGCCGGACGCCGGATCGTCGAGCCGAACGTCGGCACGACCGCGCCGAGCTGCGTGATCCACGACGGCGCCGAGGCCATCGTCGCGGGCGCGCAGCATTATCTCCACGAGTTGTCGCGGGTGTTCTGCCTCGCGGTGCCGCTGGTGGGTTTCGACGGTGAAGTGATCGGCGCGCTCGACATCACCGGCGTCGGCCGGCGCAACGTCGTGCAGCTGCGCGAACAGTTCCGGCACGCGGCGCTGTCCGCCGAGCAGCGGCTCTACGCGATGTTGCGTGACTGCCATCTGCTGCAGGTCCAGCATGACGCGCGCTGGCTCGGCACGCCGCTCGCCGGCGTCATCGCGCTCGACGAAGCGGGCCGCGTGCGCGCGGTGAGCCGCCTGGCGCGCCAGATGCTCGACCTCGCGCCGGCCGGCCCGGTGGCCCCGTACGATCTTCGGCAACTGTTTCCCGGCGCGACGCCCGCGCAGCAGCGCCGCTTGCTGACACCGGCGCGCACGCCGCAGCGGATCGCACGCGACGATGGTAGCCATGTATGGGTGCGCACCGTGCGTGCACCGCTCGACCGGGCGACGACGGCGCGCCACGCCGACGTGCTGGAAGACGCCGCCGACGTGTGCCACACCGCATCGGCCGCGGGCCCTCAGGCGAGCCTGCACGAACAGTCGCTCGACGCGATCCGGCGGACGCTCGCCGAGCACGACGGCAACGTGTCGGCGGCCGCGCGGCAGCTCGGCATTTCCCGCACGACACTGTATGCGAAGCTCAGGCAGCTCGATGCGGCGGGAATCGGGTACGACGGGTCGCATTGACGGTTCGCGATAGCGGGCCGTGTGGCTGGCGATGGCGCCAAGCCACGCCAGCCGCTCATGCAACTGCAAAGCTGGCCGCGCGCGCCCGGCCGACAACGCACCGACCACGCCGCCGAAGGAGCCGATCCACGGTCGCCCGAACTCGCCGACCGCGATCACTGAATGCGGGTGCGTCGGCACCAGGACGCTGCCGCGGCGTGTCGGCCGACAGCACGGCGGCGACGACGCCTACTCCCGCCACGTCGCGTCCGCGAGCTTCGCCACCAGTTCGTCGTACACCACCCGGATACGCCTGGGCATCGGGCCGCGCCGCGGCCGATAGACGTGCAGCTTCCACGGCTCGGGTTCGAGGCTCGGCAACACCCGCACGAGGCGCCCCTTCCTGACGTACGGCCGCACCAGATACTCCGCGCACTGGCCGACCCCGACGCCCGCGCACACGGCCTCGATCTCCACCTCGGTGTCGTCGGTCAGGTAAGCCGGCGAAGGCGGCACGAACTGCTGCTCGCCGCGAAACATCCACGGCCACGGGCGCCCGCTCGCGCGGTCGATCAGGCAGGTCACCGGCATCGCTTCGAGCGCCTTGCGGTTTTTCGGCTCGCCCAGCCGCCGGATCAGCGCCGGCGCGGCCACCACCCACATCGGCAACGGCCCGACCATGCGCGCGACGAAGCGGTTGTCGCCGATCGCGCCGACGCGCACGCCGATGTCGATCTGCTCGTCGACCACCGGCGACGGCACGTCCGACAGCCGCAGATCGGGCACGAGCCCCGGATACCGCTGCATGAGGCCGGTGAGGATCGGCTGCACGTAGTGCCGCCCCATGCCCGACGGCGCGGTGATCCGGACGACGCCGACCGGTTCGTCGCGCTGACCGGTCGCCGGCCCGAACAGCCCGTCGACGACGGCCAGCGCGCCCTGCACCTCGCGCGCGAACGACTGCCCGAACGCGGTGATCCGGATGCTGCGGGTCGTCCGGTGAAACAGCGTTTCGCCGAGCATTTCCTCCAGCTCGCGCACCGCGCGCGTGACGACCTGCGGCGACACGCCGAGCCGCGCGGCCGCCTCGCGAAACGTCGGCGCGGTGGCAGCCGCGGCAAAGATCTTCAGGATGTCGAGGCGATTGAGCATGGGAAGCCTTTATGATGCTCGCGAAAAAGCGATTTTAATTCCTCAAGAAGGAATTCTAAATGCGCCATTGTTCCATTTTTTTGTCGCCGCCGAGCGACCACAATGCGCATCAGACGTCGCTTCGACGCAACGGGTCAACCACCACGGAGAAACGCATCATGAACGCAAGCAAGCACGCTGCCCCACTTGAAGGCCGCATCGCGCTGGTGACGGGCGCCAGTTCCGGCATCGGCCGCGCGTCGGCGCTCGAACTCGCGCGCCGCGGCGCGAAGGTCGTCGTCAGTGCACGACGCAAGGCCGAGCTCGATCGGCTGGTCGACGAGATCGCGACCGCCGGCGGCAACGCAACAGCCTTTGCCGCGGATGTCGCGAACGAAGCCGAGCTCCGCCAGTTGTTCGATTTCACGGAGTCGACCCACGGACGCCTCGACATCGCGTTCAACAATGCGGGCACGGAAGGCGTGTTCGCACCGATGCTCGAGCAGGACGCGGAAAGCTACGACCGCGTATTCGAGCCGAACGTGCGCGGGGTCTTCAATTCAATGAAGTTCGCCGCTGAAATCATGCTGCGTCAGGGCAAGGGCAGCATCATCAACAATGCGTCGATGGGCGGCGTCATCGGCTTCGAGAACGCGTCGGTGTATATCGCGAGCAAGCACGCGGTGATCGGGATGACGAAGACGGCGTCGATCGAATGGTTCAAACGGGGCGTGCGCGTCAACGCGCTGTGCCCGGGGCTGGTCGATACGCCGTTCCATCATCGCGGCATCTGGCCGTCGGAGGACGCACGGCTCGCCTTCGCCGAATCGACGCCGGCCGGCCGCTGGGCGTCGGCCGACGAGATGGCGACGGTCGTCGCGTTCCTCGCGTCGGACGATTCCAGCTATGTGTCGGGGCACGCGCTGGTGGCCGACGGCGGCTACTCGGTCGCGTGATCCATCGGGCGCGAGCCGCGCAGCGGCTTCAGGGCGCGGGGGCCGCGACCGCGGCTTCCCGTTTCGCGTGCAGCCGCAACGCGGCCCACGCGATCCCGGCCGCGAAGATCGCGACCGCGCCGCCGAAAGTGCCGATCCACGGCAGCCCGAAATCGCCCGCGATATGGTTGCCGAGCAGCGCGCCGGCGCCGATCCCGACGTTGTACAGCCCGGAGTAGATCGACACGGCCAGGTCGGTCGCCTCCGGCGCCAGCTTCAGCACCCACGCCTGCATCGCGAGCCCGAAACAGACGATCGCGCCGCCCCACACCAGCGTGTGCACGGACAGCGTGACGATGTTCAGCGCGCACGGGAACAGGATCAGCAGGCAGCCCGACAGCGCGACGATCGACGCCAGCAGGAAATCGTCGGGCCGGTGCGGATAGACGCGATTGAAGCAGACCGCGGCCGGCAGGCCGGCGACGCCGAACAGGATCAGCACGTAGGTGATCCGGCTGCTGCTCGCGTGGTTGACGCTCTGCACGAACGGTTCGATGTACGTGTACGACGTGAAGTGCGCGGACACGACGAGCACGGTGATCGCGTACAGCGCGACCAGCGCCGGCTTGCGCAGGAACACGCCGATGCTGCTCAGCGAGCCCGCGCCCTGGCTCGGCAGCGACGGCAGCGTGGCACGCAGCAACAGCAGCGCGACGCCCGCCGCGCCCGCGATGATCAGGAACGTGACGCGCCAGCCGAACGCCTCGCCGATCACGCGGCCGAGCGGAATCCCGGCCACCATCGCGATCGCCGAGCCCATCGCGAGCAGGCTGAGCGCGCGGCTTTTGCGGTCGCTCGGCGCAAGCCGCACGGCGAGCGGGACCGAAATCGACCAGAACACCGCATGCGCGCACGCGATGCCGAGCCGGCCGATCATCAGCACCGTGAAATTCCACGCGACGCCGGTCACGACGTGGCTGCCGACGAACACCAGCAGCGCGACGCTCAACAACTTGCGGCGCTCGACGTGCCGCGTGACGAACGTCAGCGGCAACGACACGACCGCGACGGCCCACGCGTAGATCGTCAGCATCAGGCCGACCGCGGTCGGCTGCATCTGCAGGCTGTCGCCGATCGCGCTCAACAGCGCGACGGGCACGAATTCGGTGGTGTTGAAGATGAAGGCAGTGAGGGCCAGGGCCAGGACGCCCCACCACGATTGCCTGGAACTGACGGCGTCCGGTGTTGCCATGCGTGGATTCGACGAGACGAGGGTTGGGGGCGCGTACGGCGCGGGCGCGGCGTGGCGCGGAAAGCCCGGCCCCGCCCGGCACATCGCCGCGATTGTACCAGCGGCGAATGGCACGCCACCGCCCGGCGCGGCAACGGGACATGGCGATGACACGGCTCAGCGCCGATAATGTGTCGACAGGGCATGCTTGCGGGCAATTTGCCCGACCATCATCGGGCCAGGAGGATTACATGCGCATTGAAACGTCATTTCTGTTCGATCTCGACGGCACGCTCGTCGACAGCGTCTATCAGCACGTGCTCGCGTGGAAGGAAGCACTCGATGCCGAAGGTATCGAACTGTCCGTGTGGCGCATCCACCGCAAGATCGGGATGAGCGGCGGCCTGTTCCTGAATCAGCTGCTGCGCGAGACGGCCGGCGACATCGATGCCGAACGCGTCGAGCGGCTCGCGCGGCTGCATGCGGCCGCGTATCAGCGGCTGCGCGCGCAGGTCCGGCCGCTGCCCGGCGCGCGCGAACTGCTGGCCGCGCTGTCGAATGCCGGCATCCGCTGGGCGATCGCGACCAGCGGGCGGATGGAAACGGCCGCCATCAATCTCGAGGCGCTCGGCGTCGATCCGGCGAAGAACGTCGTCGTCACGCGCGATCAGGTGAAGTACGCGAAGCCGGACCCGGACCTGTTCCTGACCGCCGCCGCGAAGCTGAACGTGCCGATCGAGCATACGGTGGTGGTCGGCGACAGTATCTGGGACATGCTCGCGGCGAGCCGCTGCCGCGCGCTCGGCGTCGGGCTGCTGGCGGGCGGGTATGGCAGCGACGAACTGGAGCGCGCCGGCGCGCTGCGCGTGTACGACGATCCGGCGGACCTGCTGTGGCATCTGGACGAGGTGGCGGCGCGGCCGTAGGCGCTACACCGTCCGCCTGACCAGCATCGTCCGGATCTCCGAAATCGCCTTGGTCGGATTCAGCCCCTTCGGGCACACGTCCGTGCAGTTCATGATCGTTCGGCAGCGGAACAGCCGGTACGGATCCTCGAGATTGTCGAGCCGCTCGGCCGTCGCGAGATCGCGCGAATCGGCGATGAAGCGGTACGCCTGCAGCAGCCCGGCGGGGCCGACGAACTTGTCCGGGTTCCACCAGTAGCTCGGACACGACGTCGAACAACACGCGCACAGGATGCATTCGTACAGCCCGTCGAGCTGGTCGCGCTCGTCCGGCGATTGCAGCCGTTCGCGCTCGGGCGGCGTCGTGTCGTTGATCAGGTATGGCCGGATCGAGTGGTACTGGTTGAAGAAGTCGGTCATGTCGACGATCAGGTCGCGCACCACCGGCAGCCCCGGCAACGGCCGCAGCACGATCTCGCGCGGCAGCGTCTGCATGTTGGTCAGGCACGCGAGGCCGTTCTTGCCGTTGATGTTCATCGCATCCGACCCGCAGATGCCTTCACGGCAGGAGCGCCGGTACGACAGCGTCTCGTCGTCGCGTTTCACGCGGCCGAGCACGTCGAGCAGCATGCGGTCGTCCGGGTTCACGTCGATCTCGAAGCGCTGCATGTAAGGCGCCGTGTCGCGATCGGGGTCGTAGCGGTAGATATGCAGGGTGCGCGGATCGCTCATCGATTCCTCCCGGCGCGGGCCGGCATGGGTTCACGGGGTGCTGCGCAAGTGCTGTCGCGGCACACGGCGCCGCAAGCGCCATGCCGGTCAGTCGTCGTCCACGCGCTTGTCGATCAGATAGCGGCCGCGCTCGACGCCCGCGCGCAGCGCCTCGACCTCGGTCAACCATTCGGGGCCGGCTGCCTCCGGCACATACAACTCGATGCGCGCGCCGTCGACGTACACCTGCACCTCGTCGCGCCATGCGCCCCGCTCGTTGGGTCGCGCCCAGACGAGAATCTCGTACCCGCGATACGGGTCCCGAACCTGTGCGTCCTGTTGATGTGGCACGGTGGCCTCCTGTCTTATCTGCGATGGCGATGCAAAAAATGCGCGCCGCATGCACGGCGCACACGCCGCCGGCCTTGCGCGCACGCGCCGTGCCCGGCCGGCACGGGGCTTGCGTCCCATTTCCGCATCGAACCGCTACCGCGCCGCACCACGCGGCGCCGGAAGGGATGCACATCATGATCAGCCACATCGAACTACTCGGACGCCTGCTGCTGGCCGCGCTGCTCGGCAGCGTGATCGGGCTCGAACGCGAGCGCCTGAACTGGGCCGCCGGGCTGCGCACGCACATGCTCGTGTGCGTCGGCTCCGCGCTCGTGATGCTGGTGTCGACGTTCGGCTTCGAGGACGTGCGCGGGCAAAACGGCGTCGTGCTCGATCCGTCGCGGGTCGCCGCGCAGGTGGTGTCCGGCATCGGCTTTCTCGGCGCGGGCTCGATCCTGTTGCGCGGCGAAGTGGTGCGCGGGCTGACGACGGCCGCGAGCCTGTGGGCCGTGGCCGGCGTCGGGCTCGCCGCGGGCGGCGGGATGGTGGTCGCGTCGATCGGCGCGACGGCGATCATGCTCGTGATCCTCGCCGGCGTGAAGCCGCTCGAGCGCCGCTTCATCGCGCAGCGCCAGCAGCGCACGCTGCTGCTCGTGGCCGAGCGCGGCGGCCTGACGCTCGGCACGCTGCACGAGGCGCTCGGCCCCGGCCGCGTGCGCGTGAAGCGGTTCATCGTCCAGCAGTCGGACGACGATCCGGATACCGACGACATCTCCGTCTCGTTCTCGCGCACGAGCGGGCCGGAATTTGCGGCGATCTGCGAAACGCTGCAACGCATCGCGTGCGTACGGACCTGTCAACCCGACACCTCGTCAAGGAGCCTCGTGTGACCCAGACCGACCTGCTCTCCTATCTCGTGACGAGCCAGCTGGCCGCGCGCATGCGCAGCGGCGCCTGGCTCACGACCAGCCAGCTGGTCGGCGCGTTGCGCGCGTGGCTCGCGTGCCAGCACGCCGAATGCGACTGGCTCGACCGGATCAGGATCGCACACGCGTCGGCGACGATCGCACAGGAGATCTACGAGATCGCGATCGCGCACGGCGATCCGCACAGCGGCGAACGCGTGCGGCTCGACGCGCATTCGCCGGAACTGCAGGCGCTGCGCGCGCGCTGCGACGCGCTGCTGCAGCGGATCGACGGCGGCCGGGACGTCGGCGCCCGATGATCGTGCCGGATCGCGCGACCCGCGCCGACGACGGCCGGCTCGACGCCGCGCCGGCGGCCGGCCCGCCGCGGCACGGCCTGCTCGAACGCGGGCGCAACTGCGACACGATCCGCGGCGCGGACCGCTTCGCGATGCTGGTCGACGGCGATGCGTACTTCTCGACGCTGCGCACCGCGCTGCTGCGCGCGCGCCACACGGTGTTCATCGTCGGCTGGGACGTGGACAGCCGGATGCGGCTCGCGCCCGGCGGCGCCGACGACACGCTGCCCGACACGCTCGCGGCCTTCCTGCACGCGCTCGCGTCCGCCCGCCACAATCTGCGCATCTACGTGCTCGCGTGGGACTTCGCGATGATCTACGCGCTGGAGCGCGACTGGCCGCCCGTGTATCGGGCCGGCTGGCGCGCGCATCGCGGCATCCGGTTCCGGCTCGACGATGCGCATCCGCGCGGCGCGTCGCATCACCAGAAGCTCGTCGTGATCGACGACCGGCTCGCGTTCGTCGGCGGGCTCGACCTGACGCGCGCCCGCTGGGACACGCCCGCGCATGCGGCCGACGATCCGCGCCGCCGCGACGAGCACGGCATGCCGTACGGGCCGTTCCACGACGTGCACGCGATGTTCGACGGCGACGCCGCCGCCGCGATCGGCGAGCAGGCGCGAGCGCGCTGGCTGCAGGCGTGCGGGCGCCCGATCGCGATCCGCGCGCAGCGGCATCTCGACCGCGCGGACGACGACGATCCGTGGCCGCCCGATGCGCGCGTCGACGTGCGCGACGTGCAGCTCGGCATCGCTTATACGGCGCCGCGTCACGGCGGCCGCGAGCCGGTGCGGCAGGTGCGCGCGCTCGTCGAGGACGCGATCCGCGCCGCGCGGCGGCACCTGTATGTCGAAAACCAGTATTTCACCGCCGCGGTGGTGCGCGAAGCGTTGTCCGCGCGCCTCGCCGACACGCACGGGCCGGACGTGACGGTCGTCGCGCCGCGCGTGCAGAGCGGCTGGCTGCAGGAAGCGACGATGGGCGTGCTGCGCGCGCGGCTGCACGCGACGCTCGCGTCGGCCGACCGCTTCGACCGCTACCGGCTGCTGTATCCGCACGTCGACGGGCTCGGCGACGGGTGCGTGAACGTGCACAGCAAGGTCGCGATCGTCGACGACGAATGCATCGTGATCGGCAGCGCGAACCTGAACAACCGCTCGATGCTGCTCGACACCGAATGCTGCATCGCGCTCGTCGCGGCCGGCGATCCCCGCATTCGCGCCGCGATCGCCGCCATGCGCGAGCGGCTGCTGGCCGAGCATCTCGGTACGACGCCCGCGGCGGTGGCCGACGCGTTCGCGTGCGGGGAACGGCCGAACGTCGTGCTCGACCGGCTGCGCGCGAAACCCGGCCGCACGCTGCGCACGCTCGATCCGGCCGTGTCGCCGCAATTCGAAGCGCTGGTGCCGGTCAGCGCGCGGCTCGACCCGGAACAGCCGATCGAACCAGACCGGTTCATCCGCGAATTCGTGCCGCACGAACAGCATCGCACGCTCACCGCACGCTTTTTCGTGCTCGGTGCGATCGTGCTCGCGATCGCCGCGCTGGCGCTCGCGTGGCGTTTCACGCCGCTGGGTGCGCACCTGAACGTCGCATCGCTGTCGCACGCGGTGGCCGGCATCGCGCGGCTGCCGGCCGCGCCGGTGCTCCTGCTCGCGGCCTACGTGATCGCGGCGACCTGCGCGGTGCCGATCACGCTGCTGATCGCCGCGACGGGGCTCGTGTTCGGCGCGTGGCCGGGTTTTGCGTATGCGGGCATCGGCTCGATGGCAGCGGCCGCCGCGACCTACGCGCTCGGCCGCTGGCTCGGGCGCGACGCGGTGCGCCGGCTCGCCGGCCCGCGCGCGAACCGGCTGAGCGAGCGCATCGGCCGGCGCGGCGTGGTCGCGATGGCCGTGCTGCGGCTGCTGCCGATCGCGCCATTCACCGTCGTGAACCTCGTCGCCGGCGCGTCGCACATCGGGCTGCGCGACTTCCTGATCGGCACCGCGCTCGGGATGCTGCCGGGCATCGTGCTGACCGTCACGTTCGCGCACCAGCTGACCGCCGCGCTCAGCCATCCGGGGCCCGGCGCGTTCGCATGGCTCGCGGCGATCGGCCTCGTGCTGGTCGGCGTGTCGATCCTGCTCGTGAGGATGCTGCGACGATGGCGCTGAGCGAACACGCGGCCCCGCCACCGCACGTCGTCACCGCCGACGCGGCGCCCGCCGCCGCGCCGGGCGGGCGCGACCTGCGGATCGCGACCTACAACATCCACGGCGGCTACGGTGCGTGGCCGGCGCGCGCGGTCGACCGGATCGCGGCCGTGATCGACGAACTGGACGCGGACGTGATCGCGCTGCAGGAAGTGCCCCTCGGCGGCACGCGCGCGCCCGACGTGCTCGCGCATTTGCGCGACGCGACCGGCATGCACGCGGTGGCCGGCCCGACGATCGACACGCCGGAGCGCCGCTACGGCAACGCGGTGCTGTCGCGCTGCCCGATCCGCGCGGCGCGCACACTCGACCTGTCGTTCCACCCGCGCGAGCCGCGTGGCGCGCTCGACGCCGACATCGACTGCGGCGCGGGCACGATCCGCGTGGTCGCGACCCATCTCGGGCTGTCCGCCAGCGAACGCAGCGCGCAGGTGCAGCGGCTGCTCGCGGCGTTCGACACCGGCGCGATGCCGGTGATCCTGCTCGGCGACATCAATGAGTGGTTCGTGCGCGGCCGCGCGCTGCAGGCGCTCGTCACGCGATTCCGGCGCGCGCCGGCGCCGCGCACGTTCCCGACCGTGTGCCCGGTGTTCTCGCTGGACCGGATCTGGATCCATCCGGGCGAGCTGCTGGTCGACGTGGTCGTGCACCGCAGCGCGCGGGCGCGGCACGCGTCGGACCACTATCCGCTGGTGGCCCGGATGCGCGCGACGCCCGCGACGGGCACGGCGCTTGCGCGGTGAGGCGTTTTTCGATCCGACGGAGCCAGCCCATGCGAACCGATGCCCTCGACGGAAAGGATCTCGATTACTGGTGCGCCCGCGCGTTGTGCGCCGATGACGAAGACACGCTGCGCTTCACGGCGGTCGCGCCGACCGTCATCGTGACGGCCGCGTGCGACGCGTTCCGGCATCTCGATGCGCCGTTCGCGCCTTCGGCGTCGTGGGCCGATGCGGGCGCGGTGCTCGATCGCGTGACCGATCTGCGGATCGCCCGCCATGGGAACGACGTCGAATGCGACGCGACCTTCGTCGACGGCCCGTCGACGTGCGGCGCGCATGGCCGCGATGCGCGCGTGGCGCTGCTGCGCGCGTTCGTGCGTGCGCGCTTCGGCGACGAGGTGGACGCTCCACCGCCGTTCCCGCACCGGATCGAACATGGCGCGGTGGTCCGGTATGACCCGGGTGTGCCGATCCCGACGACGGACGACGATGCCGCGACGGGCGACAGTTCGGATATTCGGTCGATACCGCGCATGTAGTGCACGCGTCGGCCCTATGGTAGCGCTCGAATTGCCACTACTGCACTGCATCCATGTAATAACCGCCGCGTCCGGCGGGGGGATCAACCGTACGCGCGCCAAACGTCATCTGTGTAGATCCGTGGGCCCCAAAAAATGCGCCACGCACAACTCAACACGACGACCAAGCCAATCACCACCGTCATCACCACCTCGAAGGTGTGCCACGTCTCATAGGGCGACATCAGCATCAAAAATGCCCACAGAGCCATGCAACCGCTCAGATCGGCCCACGGAAGCAGTGCGTACTCGTATTCGGACTTCCAGGGTACGTCGACCGCCGGCTTATCCTTGACGACGATATTCAGCACGACCCCATCCGGCCTGGGCAGTGCGACGAGTTGCGCCCCTTGACCGAAATGCGCCATCTTCGCCGCCAGCGCCTGAAGAAGCCACCGTGCGACCGGCGCCTGCGGCCCCGTTGCTGAATCGAGTGCGTGTTGCTCCACCTTCAGCTCCGTATCCTTCACGGCGCCAAGCGTCGCGTGCAAGGCCAACCCCTTCAGGCGGCTATACCAGAAATGACGGATCCGTTCGCGTGGCACCTGTTCGGCAGCGAGCAGCCGCGCAAGCGCCTTTTCTACTTCGTCGGCATCCGCGACGATCTGGCGTAACAGCCACGCATGACATTTCAATTGCGGCCTTTCCTGCATGAGCGCAGGTGAACCGAGTAGCAATGCCACCGCCGCCTCGGACGCGGCCGGCCGAACGTCGGCCCCGGTGCCGTTGAGGTGCCAGGCCAGCACCAGTCGATATTTCGGGTTTCTGCCCGATTCGGATGAAGCCGCGTAAGCCGTGTCGGTATCGCCCTCGAACCAGACGTTCGCAAACCCCGGATTGCGATCGTTGCTCAACCATCTGATGCGCGGTTTCCCGGGTAATTTCAGTTTCGTCCACACTGCCAGCACGTCGACATAGGATTCGGCACGCTCGCACTGCATCACGATGTCGAACGAATCACTGCGCGCCGCGCGGGCAAGCTTCGCGGCGAGCGGCGCCAGAAGCGCTTCGATCACCATTCGCTCTCGGGGCGCGCCGTCGGTACTTTCGATGCCATTGAGCCGCATCACTCTGCCGGGATTTTCCGGCGGACTCCCATCGAGCTTCAACATGCGCTCCGCAAGATCCGGCTCCGGCGCGAAAATCACTGTGTCGAGCACTGCCACGCCCGAACGGACCCCGCGTTGCCATCTCATGAGCAAATGCCAGCGGGCCGTATTTTTCACCGCCGCTTCAAAGGCGCGATTGTCATACAGCGATGCATAAAGCACGGAGCTGACCGCTATCCAGAGGGCGAACGGAGCGGCGAGCGCGGTTCGCGTGAAGTCCTCCGAGGCCATGGATTTGTCGTGCGGCCATGTCACTACCGTGCCGGCCAGAAACGCGCATTCGATCAGAACAAACAGCGCGACATATAACCAGACGGGCGGAGGTTCGCCCGCCGACCATTCGCCGTGAGCAGGCGGGGTCCAGCGAAATTTCATCGTGCCTCCATGAAGAGCACGTTACCGTTATTCGACAGTCCAGTCGCGCTGCGACGCGATGAGTCGTGGCGGAGGATTGCACACGCATCGGCAAAGGTCTCCCTCCAGCGCATGCTGTTTACCGCTGAGGTCGTCAGCACGTGGGGTCGAGCCATCGGGTTCGATATGGCCGACGGTGTTGCACGCGGGACATCCAACCCGCGCACCCAGGTAGCTCAACCTTCGGTCGCCGAGACCGATGTCGTCGAGACCGTCGAGCACGACGCCATTCGCAGTGGTCCGGTCGCGCTGGAAGATGCAGGCTCGGCCGGTCATGTCAGACGCCGATCCATTCCCAATCGGTGTCATCGCCGGTGGCTTTCAGCGCTGGCATCGTCTGCCCATATCGGAGAGTGACGATACCCGTCGGATCGTAGCGAGTGGAATTCCATCCCTCACGCACACGCGGAAGCCATCGGCCGCTACGCGGGCATGGCACGCCCGATGGGCTGAATTGTCGCGTTTCTTCGATGGTGTCGAATGAATACGTCTTGACCGGCGTCGGCGCACTGCCTTCCCACAGCCACTCCACCGGGCCGTCGAGACTGATGCCGTCGCCTCCCTCCATCAGCATCTTCACCCGTTCGGTCGTCGCAACGTCCCCGGCCTTGAACGGAACGAGCTGCAGGCTGCGGTGAGCGGTGGAGTCAGTGCGTATGGCCCGGTAAAGGCCGTCTTCCTTGAACGTCTGGCCGGGTTTCACCGGGAAATAGGACAGGCGAGTCCGCTGGTATGCCTCCCACTGCTCACGCTCCTGCGGAGTGGAGGGGTAGTCGCGGTCGAAGGTAATTCGGGTCGGCTTCGTGTAGTCGGAATGGAAATCGACACGCAACAGACTGGACTCGATTCCTACGACCTTAATGTTCATAAACGCGCCTGCATATAAATCGTAGGTGCCTGCAGTGAACCTTATAACCTTCGAAGTTTTCATTTTTACAACTACGGCACTATGCGGCTCAATAATTACCTTACCGCCAGCAAATTGAGTCGGGTCAGCAAGAGGCTCACCCGCCAATGCAAAACCGATTTTTGGCGACGCCCTTCCTTGCGAATCCGTAACAGCCAATATATCCATATACTTCCCCATCTTCCCCTCCCATCTGTCCGGCGTCTCGAATTGAATCGGATAGCTTCCACTGTTGTCGAATTTCAGCGACACTAGAAAACCGTCAGCAGCACGGTCAATCGAAACAAGAGAAACGTCCAATTTAACAATTCTACGTCCAGACTGCACCCCCATATTAGTAAGTTCTTCTGCGAGATCGGATATTTTTATCCGAATATCGCGACCGAGATCACTTAAATAACCATGATGAACCGCGCCTCCACATCGCGCGATATAGAGAATCGGAATTATCGTGCCACTTCCTGCTTCTTTCGAGGAGCACAGTAGTTCCGCCATCTTCTTGGCCGCTTCGAGGTTCTTACCGTTCAACCTCATTTCGTAGATACCGACGCCATTGATATTGCGGTCTCCATCCGAATCGCCGATCTGAACCCGCAGTACGTCTCCGGATACCGAGACCGAGTTATTCCCGTAGGCGTTGATGGCACCATCCGCCCCACCGTTTGTCGTGTAGTTGAATTGCATCGTTTGATTCACCGGGCTCATACTCTGAGCCTGAACACTCTCTCCAATTAAAAACAGGCAAAGGGCCATGTTGCACAGATAGAAAATCCACGAACTACACCTCATAACCCACCCTCCACAGTTTGTTTGTCGCAATCGAAAACTGACGCCGCACATATTCTAGATAATAGGGCTTGATGCCTGCGGTAATACGCCCTGACTGCACTGGCGAATTCGCACCACTCCCCATCACATTGAAACTTGAATATCCCTGCCAAAACATGGCTCCTGCTTTCGCATCAACAAGTGAAAAATCTATCTGCTCACCCTTGATGTATGAATGATGAATCCAGCCGCCTTGATCGTAATACTCGTCGGGGAAATTGAAAAAATGTCCGCACTCATGCGCTTCGACATTTGCGCCCGGGTAATCGTGCTTTATTTTTAACTCGTCCTTCCATTTATGCCTCTCCCCCCAAGAACCCGTGTCTGCCCGAAAGACCTCCGGAAACAGCTTGAGCGTGACGTGCGGCTCGAATCCCTTAATGGGCGCGCCTTTAATCGACACGCGAAGATCAACTTTGAAATGGACCTTCACCCGGCATCCGCAGGCCGCCCGCTTGGAGCACCCATCAAGGATCAGCTTGTAGTCCCCTTGATTCAGCACGGCCTCGATACGACCGATTAGTGTATGGACGTCGAAATCGGACCCGACTGCATCGCGATAATCCATCTTGACACCCTTGCGCGTAGAACCGGGCGTCATTGTCGAGTGAACGGAATACTCATAAGGAATCGTCTGTTCCTCAGTCGGCACCGACATATCACGTTCGCCTTTCAGATTCACCGGAAAAAGATCCATCGGAACCAGCATGACGCGAACCGTGCAGGTGATCGCCTTTTCCTTTTCGCTGTACGCAAATTCAAAATATGAGTCTCTCGAACCGCCACCCCTGTACCGTTCTCCCGTCTCCGAATCTTTCCACGGCGTCCGGTCGTTCAGCACGCCCCAATACGAAAGGGATTCAATACGTGCCCTTACGTCGACCTTCAGGTCCGATATTTTCCAGTCGCAAGGCACCGCATTCGCCAGCTTGATCGGATCGGGCGTCACCAGGGTTTGGTGCTGATCGTCAGGATGGTTCAGCGTGACCGTGGCTTTGGGAATGTCGTCATCCACGTTCGACGGTTTGCCATCAAACGGGGAAAAGGCCGACGCCCCCGACTGGACATCGCCGCCGGAAAGTCGCGAAAAGAAATCGCCAAGCGGCGACGGCGCGACGTCACCTATATCGGGAACCGGCGCGACCACATCAGCCGCTGGCACCTGCTGCGGAACAAACCCCGGGTTGGTACGCCACACCTCGCATTGCGTCACATACGGCACGAATGCCGGCGCAAATGCCGCGCCGCCCAAGTCCATCTGCGCGGGACCGGTCTTTTTCAGCGTGCTCGTCTTGAACAGCACGCCGCCGCGCGTACCCATTTCGATCTCGCCCGGCGTCATGCGGAAATACGAGCCGCCGACGTTCATCACGATTTCCTTGGCCGACTTGACGTGGAGCACGCCGTTCACCGTCTCGACGGTCATGTCGTCCTGCGACGCAAGCTGCATGCGGCCGCGCTGTGCCTGCACGACGACCGCACCCGCAGCCGCAATCAGGCTCATGCCTTTCTGCGTGAACAGCGACACCACGTCGTGCGCGGCCACCGTAAAGCGTTTCCATACGCTCCAGCTCGCATCGCCCTTGGCGACGCCGACGATGTTTTCGCCGGCGACGACTTGTACGTTCTTGTCGGCCACCACACCTGCCGATGCAGGCGCGGTCACCAGCACACCAGACTGCCGAAGCTGGTCGAGCGCCTCGTTCGCGGCTCGCTGACTGCCGATATCCGCCGCTTCCGCCTTCGACGTCTGTGCGGATGACGCCAGCGCCTTCGCCAGTGCCAACGCGTCCTCGAGCTGCGCAACGGTCTCCTGCATGTCGAGTTGCTTGCCCGACGCACCGTTTCGCGCATAGGCCGACACCAGGACACCCCCGCCGCCACGCAGCGCGGCAGGGCCATCCGATCGCAACTCGGCGCCGCTCCCTCGCTCACTCTGGCCGCGGTCCACCATGTGCCCAAGATTGAGTTGCGACTTGCCGTGTTCGGTCGCGATCTTGATATGCTCGCGCCCGCCCCGGTCGTCCATCTCGAGCGTATTGTTCGAGCGGGTCCGGATCGTATTGCGCGTGCCCCAGGGAACACCTGCGACGATCGGGTCCGTGTGTTGGGCGGTATGCAGCACGTGGCTGATGAACGGCAAATCCACGCAGCCCCACAGGAAGCTCACGCCGACCACCGTGCCCTCGACGAGCCCGAAGTGGAAACCGGTTTGGTCTGGCCCCGCGAACGGTTTCGCGAGCCGCATCGGGCAGCTTTGCAGACCGGGCGTGCGCGTATCGCGATCCAGATGAAGATCGACGATGTATTCGCCCTGACTATCGAGATAGGGATCTTTCCAGCAGCCGGACGACGTGATCGTCCCGGTAATGACCGCGTCGATCCTGGGCCAGGTTTCTTCCTTCAATGGCATTCGATACTGGCGATCCGATGGAATCGCATCGAATATCACGCGATATGCGTTTCGCCGGCTCGCGCCGCACGTCACGCGCACGACGACGAGCCCGTGCTTCGCGTCGGGCAATTCCCGGTTCGACAGTTTCAGCACCGAGCCAGGGGTGAGGTCCAGCATGTCGCACTCGCCGCGATATTCGACCTGCCCGGCCAGCGCTACCTCGCGGCGCAGTTGCGCCTCCTCCTTCGTCTCGTCCTCGTTCTGACTCGGCGTTCCCCACGCATAGGCTTCGCCGTACGTCGTGCGGTCGTCGTGGATCGGGCTGACCGCCTCGATCGGATCCGATATTGCCGCTTCCGTGTCGAACGTACGGACCGCATAGGCCGCAGGCACGGTCGTCGCACGCATTTCGAGCGCGCTGACCGACTCGATGCCGTTGGGATCCAGCCCGCTGTGCGGCCGGTATGCGACCATCAGGCGCTCGGGATCGCGGCGGTAGTGCGCATAGTCGTCGCGGAAGCACACACGCTCGCACCGCTGCCCTTCGTCGCACACGAACCAGATACCCGAGCGTCGGCACAGTCGCGTGACGAACGCCAGATCGTCCTCGTTCCATTGCATCACGAAACGGCGCTTGCGGTAGGCCCGATTCAACGTGAATTCGAAATCGGCGAAGATCTTGTTGAAATCGTGCTCCCGCAGAATCCGCTCGATGATCTCCGGAATGCTCGCGTCGAGGAAGAACCGGCACTTCGGCGCATTGCGCAGCAGCGCCAGTCGCGACTCCAGCACGATTTCGTACAACGACTGGTCGCGGTTCGTAGTCTTCAGCGCAAAGCCCGTCACTACACCCTGCACGCGCCGCGCTGCTTCCGGCTGACTCCATCGGTCTTGCGCCGGCGGCTGAATGACGAACGCGCCCATCCGCATCAGGAATTCGCTACGCGACAGGTCACGGCGAGGATGCGTGAACTGGATCGTGTACCGGGTCGGCTCGCCGATTCCGCGTGTGCCTTCGAACTCGTACACGTCCGCGAGTGCGGCTGAAGGCGCTCCCTTGATATCGAGGCTATAGAACGGGTGGATGTTGATGCCCGCACGCGCGGGTGTATCGGAAATGGTCGTGCTCGTGCTCAATGCGCCCCCGTCGAATGTTATTGGAATATCGCGAGCGATCCTAACCGTTCGGAACCCAATGCCACCATAGGACTCGTATGATTTTGCCGCGAATATCGACACGAACTTTCGACGGGTGCGGTCTTTGCGCATCGGGCGTTCTGCAACAAATACCTCGTCCGGCCCGGATGCCGAGTTTTCATCCGCGGCTCTGCGTCATTGGCAAAAATTTCACAAGGCCGGGCCACGCTGCCGCCACGCACATACGCGTAAAAACGCCGCGACCGTTCATTCGGCATGCAAAAACGACAGCCCGGAGCCGTCGAAAGCACCAACAGGGGCTTGCCGCAACGGATGGGCCGCAGCAGGCACGTACGTTGCGACGCACCGACGGTTACCGCTCGCCGCCACCCGCCCGCGCCACGCCATGGACTCCACACCACCGTTCGCTCCGCACCTCTACTTCTGCGACGCCCGCCTCGTCGGGCCGCTCGACGCATGGCCGCAAACCTTCGCGCATATCGCCGGGATGGGCTTCGATCACGTGCTGGTCGGCGCGTTCTGGGCCGCGAGCGTCGCCGGCTTCCCGCGCCACGTGGCCGATTTCCGGCGGCCGGCCCAGTCGTTCGACACGCGCGCAAGCGCGCTCGAAACCTTCTCGCGGCTCGCGCAGCTCGCGAAAGGCCACGGGCTGCGCCTGCTGCTCGAAGTCGTGCCCGATCGCATCGCGCGCGACAACCCGCTGCGCGCCGAGCATCCTGACTGGTACGTCGAGCGCACGCACGACGACGCGCTGATCGATCCGCGCGGCACCGCGCACGCGCTGGACATCGCGCATGCAAACGCCGGCGACGAAGCGGTGCGCGACGCGCTGTCCGCGTGGTGGTGCACGCATCTCGCGACGTTCGCCGATGCGGGCGCGGCCGGCTTCCTGATCGACGCACCGCATCATCTGCCGGCCGACTGGTGGCCGGGCTGGCGCGCGGCGCTGCGCCGTGCGCGCCCGGACGTCGCGGTGCTCGCCGGGGTGCCCGGCCATGCGCGCGACGCGCTCGCGCAGCTCGAAGCCGCCGGATTCGACGCGGTGTTTTCATCGGTGCGCTGGTGGGACCTGCGCGCGCCGTGGTTCGCGGACGAGCACCGGCTGCTGCGGCGCATCGGCGCGCCGATCGCGTTTCCCGATGCGCCCGACGGCCCGCGTCTGGCCGACGACTGGCCCGACGCGCCGGACGACACCGTCGCCCGCGCGTATCGCCGCGCGCTGTGGACGGCCGCGGCCGTCGGCACCGGCTGGCTCGTGCCGATGGGCTTCGAGCGCGGCGTGACGGTCCCGCTGATGGCGCGCGACGCGGATGCCGCGCGCTACCGCGCCGCATTCGAGCACGCCCGTTTCGATCTGTCGGGCGCGCTCGCCGATGCGAACGCATGGCGCCGCGCCACGCCCGTCGCGGCGGCACGCGGCGAAATCGTGCAACTGAGCGCGCCCGGCGCGCCGGCAACCGCGCTGCTGCGCGGCACCGGGCCGTTGCTCGACCACGACGACGCGGCGTTGCTGATCGCGTTGAATCCCGATCTCGACGCGCCGGCGACCGTCGACCCCGCGACGATCCTGCCCGGCGTGCCGGGCGGCTTCACGCGCGTCGTCACGCAGGACGGCGCGCACACGCATCCGCCGGCCGCGCTCGAGCCGTTCACGCTCGCGCCCGGCGCGTATGCGCTGCTGCACGCATGGCGGGCGCCGCCCGTCATGACGCGCGCGGACGCTGCACGCGAGCGCACCGTGCTGTCCGCGGCGCTCGCGGCCGACCGGATCGCGATCGAGCGCGTCGAGCCATCGGTCGACGGCGGCCGTTTCGCGATCAAGCGCGTGATCGGCGAGCCGCTCGTCGTGAGCGCCTCGATCTTCACAGACGGGCACGCGCACCTGGCAGCCGTGCTCCAGTGGCGCGGCGACGGCGACGACACCTGGCGCGAAGTGCCGTTCGAAGCCGAGCCGAACGATCGCTGGCACGCGCGCGTCATGCTCGACCAGCTCGGCCGCCATGAATTCCGCGTGATCGCATGGCGCGACGACTGGGCGTCGCTCGTCACCGACATCGCGAAAAAGCGCGCGGCCGGCCAGGACGTGACGCTGGAGGTGCGCGAAGCGCAACTGCTGCTCGCGACCGCGCTGAAGCTCGCCGATCCCGCCGATCCGCGCGCGCTCAAGCAGATGGAGCGGCTCGCCGCCGAGCTCAAGGACGCGTCGCCCGACGACCGCCTCGCGCTGATCGGCGCGCCCGCACTCGCCGACGCGTTCGCGGCGCTGCGCTACCGCCCGTTCGTCACGCACGACGCGACGACCTACCCGGTCGACGTCGAGCGCCGCAAGGCGCGCTTCTCGAGCTGGTACGAGATGTTTCCGCGCTCGGCGAGCGACGATCCGCACCGGCACGGCACGTTCGACGACGTGATCGCGCATTTGCCGCGCATCCGCGACATGGGTTTCGACGTGCTGTATTTCCCGCCGATCCACCCGATCGGCACGTCCGCGCGCAAGGGCCGCAACAACAGCCTGACCGCCGGCCCCGACGATGTCGGCAGCCCGTACGCGATCGGCTCACCCGACGGCGGCCACACGGCCGTGCATCCGCAGCTCGGCACGCTCGAGTCGTTCCGCGCGCTGGTCGACGCCGCGCGCGGGCACGGGCTCGAGATCGCGCTCGATTTCGCGATCCAGTGCTCGCCCGACCATCCGTGGCTCGCCGCGCATCCGGGCTGGTTCGCGTGGCGGCCCGATGGCTCGCTGCGCTTCGCGGAGAATCCGCCGAAGCGCTACCAGGACATCGTGAACCCCGATTTCTACGCGCCGGACGCGCTGCCCGACCTGTGGCTCGCGCTGCGCGACGCGGTGCTGTTCTGGGTCGACGCCGGCGTGCGGATCTTCCGCGTCGACAACCCGCACACGAAGCCGCTGCCGTTCTGGGCGTGGATGATCGCCGACGTGCGCGGCCGGCATCCGGACGTCGTGTTCCTGTCCGAGGCGTTTACGCGGCCGGCGATGATGTATCGCCTCGCGAAAGTCGGCTTCTCGCAGTCGTACACGTACTTCACGTGGCGCGAGTCGAAACGCGACTTCATCGACTACCTGACCGAGCTGACGGCCGGCCCGCCACGCGAATTCTTCCGGCCGAACTTCTTCGTCAACACGCCCGACATCAATCCGCGCCACCTGCAGAACGCGCCGCGCTCGCAGTTCGTGATCCGCGCGGCGCTCGCGGCGACGCTGGCCGGCTCGTGGGGCCTGTACTCGGGTTTCGAGCTCGGCGAATCGGCGCCGCTGCCGGACAGCGAGGAATACGCGGATGCCGAGAAATACGAGCTGCGCGCGCGCGACTGGAGCAAGGCCGCGCACATCGGCGCGGAAATCGCGCGGCTGAACCGCGCGCGGCGCGATCACCCGGCGCTGCAGACGCATCTCGGGCTCACGTTCGTCGAGGCGGACAACGATTCGGTGCTCGTGTTCATGAAGGCGACGCCCGCGTTCGACAGCGTGGTGGTCGTCGCGATCAGCCTCGACCCGTGGCATCCGCAGGCCGCGAACTTCACGCTCGACGCGGCGCTGTGGCGCGGCCTCGGGCTGGTCGACGGCGAACCGCTCGATGCGCTCGAACAGGACGCCGCGCACGCGGAAACCTGGCGCGGCCATCGCCAGTACGTCTCGCTCGATCCGCACGTGCGGCCGTACGCAATCTGGCGGCTCGCGCCGTCTCCGGGCGCCGCGCGGGCGGCGACGCCCGAACCGGATCCCGCCCGCGGCCCTTCGGGAGCGCATGCATGATGAAACGCGAAGATTCCCTCGACGACGTGCGGCGCGCGCAGTTTCCGTCGCTCGCGCCGGCCGGCACGCCGCGCCGGCGCCGCGCGCGCCGCCGCGAACCCGCGCTCTGTGCGGACGATCCGCTGTGGTACAAGGACGCGATCATCTACCAGGTGCACGTGAAGTCGTTCTACGACTCGAACAACGACGGCATCGGCGATTTCCCCGGCCTGATCGCGAAACTCGACTACATCGCGGAACTCGGCGTCGACACGATCTGGCTGCTGCCGTTCTATCCGTCGCCGCGCCGCGACGACGGCTACGACATCGCCGACTATCGCGACGTGCATCCCGACTACGGCACGCTGGCCGACGTGCGGCGCTTCATCCGCGAAGCGCATGCGCGCGGCATCCGCGTGATCGCCGAACTCGTGATCAACCACACGTCGGACCAGCATCCGTGGTTCCAGCGCGCGCGCCGCGCGAAGCCGGGCTCCACGCATCGCGACTACTACGTGTGGTCCGACACCGACACGAAATACGCGGGCACGCGGATCATCTTTCTGGATACCGAAACGTCGAACTGGACCCACGACCCGGTGGCCGGCCAGTATTACTGGCACCGCTTCTATTCGCACCAGCCCGACCTGAACTTCGACAACCCGGCCGTCGTGCGCGAAGTGATCCAGGTGATGCGCTTCTGGCTCGACCTCGGCATCGACGGGCTGCGGCTCGACGCGGTGCCGTACCTGGTCGAGCGCGAAGGCACCAACAACGAGAACCTGCCGGAGACGCACGCGATCCTGAAGCGGATCCGCGCGACGATCGACGCCGAGTACCCGAACCGGATGCTGCTCGCGGAGGCGAACCAGTGGCCGGAAGACGTGCAGGAATACTTCGGCAACGAGGACGAATGCCACATGGCGTTCCACTTCCCGCTGATGCCGCGCATCTACATGTCGATCGCGAGCGAGGATCGCTTCCCGATCGTCGACATCATGCGGCAGACCCCGGCGCTCGCGCCGAGCAACCAGTGGGCCGTGTTCCTGCGCAATCACGACGAGCTGACGCTCGAGATGGTCACCGATTCGGAGCGCGACCTGCTGTGGCAGACCTACGCGAGCGACCGGCGCGCGCGGCTGAACCTCGGGATCCGGCGCCGGCTCGCGCCGCTGATGGAGCGCGACCGGCGCCGCATCGAGCTGATCAATTCGCTGCTGCTGTCGATGCCGGGCACGCCGGTGATCTATTACGGCGACGAGCTCGGGATGGGCGACAACATCCACCTCGGCGACCGCGACGGCGTGCGCACGCCGATGCAGTGGTCGTCGGACCGCAACGGCGGCTTCTCGCGCGCCGACCCCGAACTGCTCGTGCTGCCGCCGGTGATGGGCTCGCTGTACGGCTATGACGCGATCAACGTCGAGGCGCAGACGCGCGATCCGCATTCGCTGCTGAACTGGACGCGCCGCATTCTCGCGACGCGCCGCGCGTCGCAGGCGTTCGGGCGCGGCACGATCCGCTTCCTGCGCCCGGAAAACCGCAAGGTACTCGCGTACCTGCGCGAACTCGACGGCCACGAGCCGGTGCTGTGCGTCGCGAACCTGTCGCGCGCGTCGCAGGCGGTGGAACTCGACCTGTCCGAATTCGCGGGCCGCGTGCCGATCGAGATGACGTCCGATTCGCCGTTTCCGCCGATCGGCCAGCTCCCGTATCTCCTCACCTTCCCGCCGTACGGGTTCCTGTGGTTCGTGCTCGCCGAGCACGGCCGCGAGCCGTCGTGGCGGCAGCCGCATGCGGAGCCGCTGCCCGAATACGTGACGCTGGTGATGCGACGCGGCGATACGCGGCCGGACGTCTCGCAGCTGCACGCGCTCGCGCACGACGCGCTCGCGTCGTGGCTCGCGCGGCGGCGCTGGTTCGCGTCGAAGGATCGCAAGATCGGCGACGCGTGGCTGAACGTCGTCACGCCGATTCCGGACGAGCCGTTCCAGTACGCGGAGGCGTGGGTGTCGGCGAGCGACGGCGGCGCAGAACGCTACGTCGTGCCGCTCGCGGCCGCGTGGGGCGGCGAGACGTCCAATCCGCTGTTCACGCAGCTCGCGCTGGCACGCGTGCGGCGCGGCCATACGGTCGGCTACCTGACCGACGCGTTCGCGCTGCCGGCGTTCGCGCGCGGGATGCTGCGCAAGCTGCGCGTCGGCGCGACGGTGCTCACGTCCGACGGCGGCCGGCTCACCTTTCTGCCGGAAGACGCGCTCGCCGGGCTCGACCCGGGCGACGACGCGGAAGTGCGCTGGCTCGCGGCCGAGCAGAGCAACAGCTCGCTCGTGATCGGCGACACGATCGTGCTGAAACTGGTGCGCAAGGTCGCGCACGGCATTCACCCGGAAGCGGAAATGAGCCGGCACCTGACGCGCATCGGCTATGCGAACACCGCGACGCTGGCCGGCGAGGTCGTGCACGTCGATCCGGACGGCACGCCGCACACGGTCGCGATCCTGCAGCGCTATGTCGACAACCAGGGCGACGCATGGACGCGTTCGTTCGATTTCCTGCGGCGCGCGATCGACGAACTGGCGCTGCCCGCTGCGGACGAAGGCGAGGCGGCCGAAACGGGCGAGGAACCCGATGCGCTGCTCGGCTATGCGGCGTTCGCGGGCATCATCGGTACGCGGCTCGGCCAGTTGCACGTCGCGCTCGCGCAGCCGTCCGACGATCCCGCGTTCGCGCCGGAGCGCGCGACGCCCGAACACGTCGACAGCTGGTGCGTCGATGCGATCGCGTCGTTCGAGCGCGCGCTCGACGTGCTGCGCACGCGGCTCGACGCGCTCGATCCGACCACCCGCGCGTCGGCCGATGCGCTGCTCGCGTCGCGCGACGCGGCCGTCCAGGCGCTCGGTGAACTCGTGCCGCGCACGCTCGATGCGCAATGCACACGGATTCACGGCGATTTTCATCTGGGCCAGGTGCTCGACGTGCAGGGCGACGCGCTGCTGATCGACTTCGAAGGCGAACCGGCGCGCCCGCTCGAGCGGCGGCGCGCGAAATCGCATCCGCTGCGCGACGTGGCCGGCTTGCTGCGCTCGCTGTCGTACGTGAGCGCGACCGCGCAGTTCGCGATCGAAAAAGCGCCGCCGCAGGCCGCCGGCCGCAAGCGCGCGCTGTTCGACCGCTTCGGGCAGGCAGCCGCCGACCGCTTCGTCGAATGCTATCGCGCGGCGGCCGACCTCGCGCCCGCGCGCTTCGTCGATCCGCACTATGCGGACCGCCTGCTCGCGCTGTTCCTGATCGACAAGGCGTCGTACGAGCTGTGCTACGAAGCCGCGAACCGGCCCGACTGGCTGAGCGTGCCGGTCGGCGGGCTCGCGGCGCTGGTCGACCGCCTGCTCGGCGAGGGCGTGCTGCCCGACGACGGAGGAAACCCATGACCGACACGCTGTTCGCGCGCGCCGACATCGACGCGCTGCTCGCCGGCCGCCATCCCGACCCGTTCGCGTGCCTCGGCCCGCACGAACAGGATGACCGGATCGTCGTGCGGGCGCTGCTGCCCGGCGCCGAGCGCGTGCGCGCGCTGTCGCCGGACGGCGCCGAACTCGGCACGCTCGCGTGCGTCGATCGCGCCGGCTGCTTCGCGGGAACCATTGCGCACAATGGCGGCACGCCGCACTATCTGCTCTCGATCGACTGGCCGGATGCGCATCAGGTGACCGACGATGCGTACGCGTTCGGCACGCTGCTCGACGAAGCAGCGCTGGCGCGTTTTTCGGCCGGCGATCCCGAAGCCGTGCTCGACTGCCTCGGCGCGACGCCGGTGCGCATCGACGATACCGACGGCGTGCGGTTCGCGGTGTGGGCGCCGAACGCGCAGCGCGTGTCGGTGGTCGGCGATTTCAACGCATGGGACGGCCGCCGCCATCCGATGCGGCTGCGGCGGCCGTCCGGCGTGTGGGAGCTGTTCGTGCCGGGTATCGGCGCGGGCGAGCGCTACAAGTACGAGCTGTGCGCGGCCGACGGGCGCGTGCTGCCGCACAAGGCCGATCCGTGCGCACGGGCGACCGAGGCGCCGCCGCGCACGGCGTCGGTGGTCGCCGACGTCGCGGCGCTTCACGCGTTCGCCTGGCACGACGACGGCTGGATGCATGCGCGGCCGCGCGTCGACCGCTGCCGCGTGCCGTGGTCGATCTACGAGGTCCATCCGGAGTCGTGGCAGCGCATTCCCGAGCAGATGGACCGCAGCGCGACGTGGGACGAACTCGCCGAGCGGCTGATTCCGTACGTGAAGGGGATGGGCTTCACGCACGTCGAGTTCATGCCGATCGCGGAATACCCGTTCGGCGGCTCGTGGGGCTACCAGCCGCTCGCGCAGTTCGCGCCGTCCGCGCGCTTCGGGCCGGTCGACGGCTTCGCGCGGTTCGTCGACCGCGCGCACGCGGCCGGCATCGGCGTGCTCGTCGACTGGGTGCCCGCGCATTTTCCGAACGACGCGCACGGGCTCGCGCAATTCGACGGCAGCGCGCTGTACGAGCACGCCGATCCGCGCGAGGGCATGCATCCCGACTGGAACACCTGCGTGTTCAACGTCGGGCGCACCGAGGTCAGCGCGTTTCTCGTCGCCTCCGCGCTCGCGTGGGCGCGCCGCTATCACGTCGACGGCATCCGCGTCGATGCGGTCGCGTCGATGCTGTATCGCGACTATTCGCGCAAGGAAGGCGAATGGGTGCCGAACGTGTACGGCGGCCGCGAGAACCTCGAATCGGTCGCGTTCCTGCGCCGGCTGAACGACACGCTGCACGGTGACGCCGCGCCGGCCGGCGTCGTCACCGTCGCGGAGGAATCGACCGCGTGGCCGGGCGTCACCGCGTCGACCGGCGACGGCGGGCTCGGCTTCGACTTCAAGTGGAACATGGGCTGGATGCACGACACGCTCACGTACCTGCACGAAGACCCGATCCATCGCCGCTACCACCACGACCGGATGACGTTCGGGCTCGTGTACGCGTTCTCCGAACGCTTCGTGCTGCCGCTGTCGCACGACGAGGTCGTGCACGGCAAGGGCTCGCTCGTCGCGAAGATGCCGGGCGACGCGTGGCAGCGGCTCGCGACGCTGCGCGCGTATTTCGGCTTCATGTGGGCCCACCCCGGCAAGAAGCTGCTGTTCATGGGCAGCGAATTCGCGCAGTGGAGCGAGTTCGCGCACGATGCGACGCCGCACTGGGACTTGCTCGACGCGCCCGCGCATCGCGGCGTGCAGCGGCTCGTGCGCGATCTCAACCGCGCGTACGCGGCCGAGCCGGCGCTGCATGCGCTCGACTGTCACGCGGCCGGCTTCTCCTGGCTGATCGGCGACGATCGCGACAACAGCGTGTTCGCGTTCGCGCGCCGCGACGATGCTGGGCGCCTGGTCGTCGCCGTCTGCAACTTCACGCCCGTGCCGCGCAGTGGCTACCGCCTCGGGCTGCCCGCGCCCGGCCAGTGGCGCGAACTGATGAACACCGATGCCGCGTCGTACGGCGGCACCAACGCCGGCAACGACGGCGCCGTGTGGGCCGAAGCCGTGCCCGCGCACGGCGAGGCGTGGTCGGCGACCTTGCGCCTGCCACCGCTCGCGACACTGTGGTTGACGCCCGCTTGACTCCTCGCGCCCTCGACACGGAGATCCGCCCCATGCCGACCGCCCTGCCCACCCGTCTCGAATCCGGCCGCAGCTATCCGCTCGGCGCGACCTGGGACGGCCTCGGGACCAACTTCGCGGTGTTTTCCGCGCACGCGCATCGCATCCAGCTGTGCGTGTTCGATCCGACCGGCCGCAAGGAACTCGCGCGCCTCGACCTGCCCGAATGCACCGACGAGGTGTGGCACGGCTACCTGCCCAACGCGCATCCGGGCACCGTGTACGGGTTCCGTGCAGACGGCCCGTACCAGCCGCAGCACGGCCATCGCTTCAACCCGACCAAGCTGCTGCTCGACCCGTACGCGCGCAAGCTGGTGGGCCAGTTCCGCTGGTCGGACGCGCTGTTCGGCTATCGCGTGCATTCGAACCGGGCCGACCTGTCGATGGACCGCCGCGATTCGGCGCCCGCGATGCCGAAGGCCGTGGTCGTCGACGAAGCATTCGACTGGAGCAACGACCGCCGCCCGAACGTGCCGTGGCGCAGCACCGTGATCTACGAGACCCACGTGCGCGGCGCGTCGATGCGCCGCGCGGGGCTGCGCCCGCCGGAGCGCGGCACGTTCGCGTCGCTCGCGCATCCGGCGTTCATCGATCACCTGCTGTCGATCGGCGTGACGACGGTCGAGCTGCTGCCGATCCACGCGTTCCTGCAGCAGCGCGAGCTCGTGAAACGTGGACTGCGCAACTACTGGGGCTACGACACGGCCGCGTTCTTCGCACCAGAGCCGTCGTATCTCACGACGCGACGGCTCGACGAAATGCGCATCGCGGTCCGCCAGCTGCATGCGGCCGGCATCGAGGTCGTGCTCGACGTGGTCTACAACCACACGTGCGAAGGCAACCAGCTCGGGCCCACGCTGTCGTGGCGCGGCCTCGACAACGCGAGCTATTACCGGCTGCGGCCCGACGATCCGCGCTACCACGTCGACGAAACCGGCTGCGGCAACACGCTGAACCTGTCGCATCCGCGCGTCGTGCAGATGGTGATGGATTCGCTGCGCTACTGGGCGACCGCGTTCAACATCGACGGCTTTCGCTTCGATCTCGGCGTGACGCTCGGCCGCGAGGATCACGGCTTCGAGCCCGGCGCCGGATTCTTCGATGCGCTGCGGCAGGACCCGGTGCTCGCGCAGCGCAAGCTGATCACCGAGCCGTGGGATCTCGGCCCCGGCGGCTATCAGCTCGGCCGCCACCCGCCCGGCTTCGCCGAATGGAACGACCGGTTTCGCGATACCGTGCGGCGCTTCTGGCGTGGCGACGCGGGGCAGCGCCCGGAACTGGCCGCGCGGCTGTCGGGCTCGGCCGACCTGTTCAATCACGGGCGCCGCCGCACGTGGGCATCGGTCAATTTCGTCACCGCGCACGACGGCTTCACGCTCGCCGACCTCGTGTCGTATGCGGGCAAGCACAACGACGCGAACGGCGAGGACAACCGCGACGGCCGCGACGACAACTGCAGCGCGAACTGGGGCACCGAAGGGCCGACCGACGACGCGGCGATCCGCGACGTGCGCCAGCGCGTCGCGCGCTCGATGCTCGCGACGCTGTTTACCGCGCTCGGCACGCCGATGATCGTGGCGGGCGACGAATTCGGCCGCACGCAGCACGGCAACAACAACGCGTATTGCCAGGATAACGAACTGTCGTGGCTCGACTGGGACCTGGCGCACAGCGAGGACGGCGTGCAGATGACGCGCTTCGTGTCGCGGCTCGCCGCGCTGCGGCGCATGTATCCGGTGATGTCGGCACCGCGCTACCCGTCGGGCGACCGCGACGGCGCGCCGGGCATGCGCGAGATCGACTGGTTCGACGAACGCGGCGACGCGCTCACCGTGCCCGCCTGGGAGGACGGCGAACGCCGCGCGCTGACCATGCGGCGCGTCGGCACCGGCCGCACCGGACGCACCGAGGCGTTGCTCGTGATGCTGAACGCATCGGCCGACACCATCACGTTCATGCCGCCCGCACCCGTGCTCGATTACCGCATCCTGCTCGACACCGCGACGCCCGACTCGGGCCCGCGCTCGTGGCCGGAAGCGGGGCTCGACGTCGCCGCCCATGCAGCCGTAATCGCGGTCGCCGCCGTGCCGCCCGACCAGTCTTCCTGAGGACCACCATGACTTCCCGTTCCGCCCGCCCCACCGGCACGCATGCATTCGAAGCGTCGTTCGGCGCGACCTGCATCGATGCCGAGCACACACGCTTCCGGCTATGGGCGCCCGCGAGCCGCACCGCCGCCGTCGAGCTGCAGGACGAAGGCGGTCGCGCGCTGCCGATGACGCCGGCCGGCGACGGCTGGTTCGAGACGGTCGCGCCGTGCGGCCCCGGCACGCTGTACCGCTACCTGCTCGACGACGCGCTCGCGGTGCCCGATCCCGCGTCGCGCTTCCAGCCGTACGACGTGCACGGCCCGAGCCAGGTCGTCGATCCGGCCGCGTACCGCTGGCGCCACGACGCATGGCGCGGCCGCCCGTGGCACGAGACGGTGCTGTACGAGCTGCATGTCGGCGCCTGCGGTGGCTACGCGGCCGTCGAGCGGCGGCTGCCGGCGATCGCCGAACTGGGCGTGACCGCGGTCGAACTGATGCCGGTCAATGCGTTCCCCGGCGCGCGCAACTGGGGCTACGACGGCGTGCTGCCGTTCGCGCCCGACGCGTCGTACGGGCGGCCCGAGGAGCTGAAATCGCTGGTCGATACCGCGCACGGGCTCGGGCTGCAGGTGTTCCTCGACGTCGTGTACAACCACTTCGGCCCCGAAGGCAACCTGCTGCCGCGCTACGCGCCCGAGTTCTTCCGCGCGGACCGGCAGACCGCGTGGGGGCCGGCGATCGATTTCTCGCGCCCGCAGACGAGTACGTTCTTCATCGACAACGCGCTGTACTGGCTCGACGAATACCGTTTCGACGGGCTGCGCATCGACGCCGCGCACGCGATCGACGACGATGCGTGGCTGCGCGAACTCGCGCGTCGCGTGCGCGCGCATGCGGGCGACGCGCGCCACGTTCATCTCGTGCTGGAGAACGAACGCAATACCGCGAGCCTGCTGGGCCCGGGCGGTTTCGATGCGCAATGGAACGACGACTTCCACAACAGCGCGCACGTCCTGCTGACCGGCGAGCGCGACGGCTACTACCGCGCGTACGCCGACGCGCCGCTGCGCCATTTCGCGCGCACGCTCGGCGAAGGCTTCGCGTACCAGGGCGAACCGTCGCCGCTGCACGACGGTGCCGCGCGCGGCGAGCCGAGCGCGCACCTGCCGCCGACCGCGTTCGTCGCGTTCCTGCAGAACCACGACCAGATCGGCAACCGCGCGTTCGGCGAGCGGCTGCGCGCGCTCGCGAACGACGACGCGGTGCGCGCGGCCACCGCGCTGATGCTGCTCGCGCCGTCGATCCCGCTGCTGTTCATGGGCGAGGAAGACGGCAGCACGCAGCCGTTCCAGTTCTTCACCGACTATCGCGGTGCGCTCGCCGACGCGGTGCGCGACGGCCGGCGTCGCGAATTCGCCGCGTTTCCCGCGTTCGCCGACGCCGCGCATCGCGACGCGATTCCCGACCCGAACGACATCGCGACCTTCGTGCGCTCGTCGTCGCACCATCCGCCCGACGAATCGTGGCCCGACGCGGCCGCGTGGCGGCGCTTCTATCGCAGCGCACTGGCCGTGCGCGCGGCGCTCGTGACGCCACACCTGGCCGGCGCGCAGTCGCTCGGCGTCGAACTGCTCGCGGGCGACGACGACCCGCCCGCGCTCGTCGCGCGCTGGCGCCTCGGCGACGGCAGCACGCTGACGATCGCGCTGAATCTCGGCTCGCACGACGCGACGCTGCCCGATCTGCCGGTCGGCAAGATCGTGTTCGAGACGCCGCCGCGCGCGCGCGACCGGCTGCCGGGCGGACACGTGCCGCCGCGCGCGTGCCTCGCGTGGCGCGACGGCGCGGTCAACCAGGATGCGCGGCATCACCGCGCGAACGGACGGAGCCCGTCATGACGACCGACGTCCCGATCGCGGCGCTCGCCCGCGCGGCCGGCCTCGAACCCGACTGGACCGACGCGGGCGGCGTCGCGCAACGGGTGGACGACGACGCGCTCGTCGCGCTCGTCGATGCGCTCGGCTGGCCGTGCGGCACCGCGATCCAGCGGGTCGACAGCGCGGCGGCGCTCGCGGACGCGAACGCGTCGCCGCCGCGCGTCGTGACGGGCGACGCCGGCCTGCCATTGACGCTGCCCGCGACCGTCGCGCCGCCGGGCGCGCGCTTCCGGATCTCGATCGAGACCGGCGGGCACGTGGACGGACGCGTGGGCGGCGCGGGCGAACACGGCACGCTGCCGCCGCTCGCGATGCCCGGCTATCACGCGCTCGACATCGGCGAGCAGCGCATCGGGCTCGCGATCGCGCCGCCGCGCACGCGCCCGTTCGACGCGTTCGCCCGCACCCATGACGCGGGCCGCCGCTGGGGCATCGCGGCGCAGCTCTACAGCCTGCGCCGCACCGGCGACGACGGCGCGGGCGACTACACGGCGCTCGCGCGGCTGGCCGCGCAGGCCGCGCGACACGGCGCGCAGGCGGTGGCGATCAGCCCGACGCATGCCGGCTATCCGGCGCTGCCCGCGCACGACAGCCCGTATTCGCCGTCGTCGCGACGCTGGCACAACGTCGCGTATCTCGACGGCGACGCGGTGCCGGGCGCGGGCGCCGCGTCGCATCCCGCGGCGGCCGCCACGGCCGACGCCGCGCTGATCGACTGGCCTCGCGTGCTGCCGATGAAGCTGCGCCGTTTGCGCGCATGCTTCGACGCGTGGCGCGCGAGCGACGACCCGTCGCGCGATACCTACCAGCGGTTTCGCGCGGCGGGCGGTGCGGCGCTCGACGCGCATGCGCGCTTCGATGCGCTGCAGGCGTTCTGCATCGAGCACGGGATCGGCGCGGACTGGCGGCAGTGGCCGGCGCCGTGGCGCACGCCGGGATCGGCGGAAGTCGACGCGTTCGCGCATGCGCATACCGACACGATCGCGTTCCACACGTTCCTGCAATGGTGCGCGTCGCGCGCGCTCGGCGACGCGCAGCACGCGGCGCGCGGCGCGGGCATGGCGACCGGGCTGATCGCCGATCTCGCGGTCGGCTCGGATCGCGCCGGCAGCGACGCGTGGGCGCACGGCACGACCTTGCTGCGCGGCGTGTCGCTCGGCGCGCCGCCCGACCTGTTCAACGCCGCCGGCCAGGCGTGGGGCGTGACGACGTGGACGCCCGCCGCGTTGCGCGCGGATGGCTTCGCGCCGTTCATCGAGCTGCTGCGCGCCGCGTTCGCGCACGCGGGCGGCATCCGCATCGATCACGTGCTCGGCTTCGCGCGGATGTGGATCGTGCCGGACGGCGGCTCGCCGCGCAGCGGCGCGTACCTGCGCTATCCGCTCGACGATCTGGTGCGGATCGTCGCGCTCGAGGCGGCGCGCCATCGCGCGATCGCGATCGGCGAGGATCTCGGCACCGTGCCGGCCGGGTTGCGCGAACGGCTCGGCGCGCAGGGTGTCGCGGGCATGCGCGTGCTGTGGTTCGAGCGCGACGCGCAGGGTGCGTTCCGGCCGCCGTCCGCGTGGGATCGCGACGCGATCGCGACGACCTCGACGCACGATTTGCCGACCGTGGCCGGCTGGTGGCGCGGCGTCGATCTCGGATGGCGGCGCGTCGCGGCCGACGCCGCAGCCGCGAAGCGACGCGACGAATCGCAACCGCGCGACGTCGCCGCCCCGGCGCCGGACGATGCGAGCGCGCACGATTCGGATGAGATCGTGCAAAGCATGGCGTTCGGACACGACACCGTGCAGCGCCCCGAACCCGGCAATCCGACGCCGCCGCCGGCGTCGCCGCCCGAGCTGCTCGCCGCTCACGCGGAACGCGCGACCGAGCGCGCCGCGCTGTGGCACGCGCTGCAGCAGGCCGGGTGCGTGCCGGCCGACGCCGCGACGCCGCCCGCCGACATGCCGCCGGTGAACGCGATCCTCGGCTACGTCGCGAGCGGCCCGGCGCCGCTCGCGCTGCTGCCGCTCGAGGATCTGCTCGCGCTCGACGCGCAGCCGAACCTGCCGGGGCCGCCGTGCGGCCATCCGAACTGGCGGCAGCGGCTGCCGCGCACGATCGACGCGCTGTTCGACGCCGACGTGCGCACGCGCATCGCCGCCGTCGTGCATGCGCGCCGCGCGCAGGGGCGCCGCCGATGATCCCGCGCGCGACGCTGCGACTGCAGCTGCATGCGGGCTTCACGTTCGACGACGCGGCCGCGCACGCCGACTACTTCGCGCGGCTCGGCGTCAGCCACCTGTACCTGTCGCCGGTCTCGACGGCCGAGCCGGGTTCGCTGCACGGCTACGACACCGTCGACTACGGCGCGCTCGGCGCGGCACTCGGCGGCGAAGCCGGCTTCATGCGGCTCGTCGACGCGCTGCGCGCGCGCGGCCTCGGCGTGATCGTCGACATCGTACCGAACCACATGGGCGTCGGCGGGTCGTCGAACGGCTGGTGGAACGACGTGCTCGAATGGGGGCCGGCGAGCCCGTACGCACGCTATTTCGACATCGACTGGCATCCGCCCGACCCCGCGCTCGACGGCAAGGTGCTGCTGCCCTGCCTCGGCGCGCCGTACGGCGACGCGCTCGCGGCCGGCGACATCACGCTGCGCGCCGATCCGGCCGCCGGCCGCTTCTACATCGCATGCCCCGGCCGGCGGTTGCCGGTCGCGGTCGCCACCTACGCGGAGATCCTGCGCATCGCGAACCGCGCGGACCTGAACGCGCTGGCCGAGCGTTTCGACGCCGCGCCGGCACGCGACAGCGCGCGGCTCGCCGCCGCCCATGCGGCGCTGCGCGATCATGCGGCCGCGCACGGCCCGCACGCGCTCGACGCGGTATTGCGCGGCGCCGACCCGCGCCGCGCGCGCTCGCGCGCGTGCCTGCACCGGTTGCTCGAACGCCAGCACTACCGGCTCGCGTGGTGGCGCACGGCCGCCGACGAGCTGAACTGGCGGCGCTTCTTCGACATCGCGACGCTCGCGGCCGTGCGCGTCGAAGACGGCGCGGTGTTCGACGCCGTGCATGCGCTGCCGCTGCGCCTGCATGCCGCCGGGCTCGTCGATGGCGTGCGCGTCGATCACGTCGACGGCCTCGCCGATCCGCGCGCATATTGCCGCAGGCTGCATGCGCGGCTCGCCGCGCAGCGCGACGCGCGGCCGTACGTCGTGGTCGAGAAGATCCTCGCGCCGGGCGAGACGCTGCGCGCCGACTGGGCCGTCGCCGGCACGACCGGCTACGACTTCATGAACGACGTCGGCGCGCTGCTGCATGACCCGGCCGGCGCCGAGCCGCTCGCCGCGCACTGGGCGGCCGTGTCGGGTTCGGCGCGCACGTTCGCGCAGGAAGCGCTCGACGGCAAGCGGCGCGTGCTGATGCGCCAGCTCGCCGTCGAGCATGCGCGGGTCGCGCGGTTGCTGCACGAGATCGCACGAGCATCGCCCGCGACGCGCGACGTGAGCCGGATCGCGATCCAGCGCGTGCTCGGCGAACTCGCGGTGCGATTGCCGGTGTACCGGATGTATCCGGCGCCAGGCGACGAGCCGGCCGACGCAGACCGGCGCGTACTCGCCCGCGCGTATGAAGATGCATACGCGGCGGTCGATCCGACCGACCGGTTCGCGCTCGAGCGCGTCGCCGCGTGGCTCGGCTTGCCGGTCGTGCGCGTGCCGCGCGCGGACGCCGCTGCGCTCGTCGCGGCACGCGTCGCGTTCGCACAGCTCACCGCGCCGCTGGCCGCGAAGGGCGTCGAGGATACCGCCAACTATCGCTACGGCCGGCTGCTGTCGCGCAACGAAGTCGGCGCCGATGCCGGCGACTTCAGCCTGTCGCGCGGCGCCTTCCATGCGCGCAACCGGCTCCGCGCGCGCACCGTCCCGCATGGGCTCGTCGCGACGGCCACGCACGATCACAAGCGCGGCGAGGATGCGCGTGCACGGCTCGCGGTGCTGAGCGAGGTGCCGGATGCGTGGCGCGCGGTGTCGCTCGACTGGTCGGCGCTGAATCTCCGTCATCGCGGCGGCGCGCACCGCGACCTCGCGTGGACGCCCGGGCCGGCCGCCGAGGCGATGCTGTACCAGACGCTGGTCGGCTGCTGGCCACCGACGCTCGCGCCCGACGATGCGGCAGGCCTCGACGCGCTCGCGACGCGCGTCGTGCAATGGCAGACGAAGGCGCTGCGCGAAGCGAAGCAGGACACCGACTGGCTCGCGCCCGAGCCGGATTACGAGCGCAACTGCGAAGCGTTCGTCCGCGCGATCCTGACGCCGCGCGGCGCCGGCGATTTTCCGCATCGACTGCATGCGTTCGTCGCGCGGATCGCGCCGGCCGGCGTCGTCAACAGCCTCACGCAGACGGCGCTGCGCAACGCGTCGCCCGGCGTGCCCGATCTGTATCAAGGTACCGAGCGATGGGATCACTCGCTCGTCGATCCGGACAACCGGCGCGACGTGCCATTTGCGACGCTGGCGGCCGAACCGGTCGACGGCCCCGTCGCGTCGTATCTGCCGACGTGGCCCGATGCGCGCGTGAAGCGCGCGCTGATCGAGCGGATGCTGGCGCTGCGCGCGCGCTGGCCGGCGACGTTCGCGGACGGCGCGTACGTTCCGCTGCGGGTGCGCGGCCCGCTCGCGCGACACGCGGTCGCGTTCGCGCGATGTGATGAGGCGGCGACCGTGGTGGTGGTCGCGACCCGGCTCGCGTGCCGGTTGCTGGGGGAAGCGCCGGGGTTGCCGCGCGTGGAGCCCGCGCAATGGCGCGATACGGCGGTCGTGCTGCCGCGCGGCGCGGCAGGACCGTGGACGGACGGATTGAATGCGGCGCAAGCAATCGATGCGCCGGGCGGCACGCTGGCGCTCGATCGCTGTCTGGCCGAGCTGCCTGTTGCGGTGCTCGTTGCTGCGCGGACTGGACATTGAAGCCGACGCCCGTTGCGTGCCAGCCCCGAGTCACTGAAATCGATTATGCGCACGCGCAATCGAATTACAACCGAAACACCTGCTCGCAAGCGATTTCGCGCCACCCGACGATGGGCGTCGGCAACTCACGACCACTCTTCCGGCGGCATCTCGCCGCGGTCGTCCTCCCACAGCGGTTTCCCCGCCTCTTCCCCGCGGCTCGGCGTTACCGGCCCGTTTCCGCTCGCGCGACCATCACCGCGCCCAACTCGCCGCGCGTCGTCGCGCGGCCCCGCAGCCTGCGGGCGTTTCCGCGTGCGCGTCGGCGTCACGGTTCGCTGGCCGCTGCGGCGGCCTTCGTCCGTCGATCCCGCGTCGTTCGTCTGTCGTGCGTTCGAAGCTGTAGCCATGCTTTTCTCCTGTGTCATCGAAAGTAACCGGTCGCCCGCATGCAGCAATTTCGGTGCCGGGCGCCGGGCAAGCGTCTTGCTACACCGATTCGACCGAAACCGTTCCGGAGGTGACGATGCCGACGAATCGCAACACGCCGCCCGCCACACGCCGCCGCCTCGGCGGATGGATGGCCAGCGAGGAAGCGCACATGGCCGCGTTCCGCGAAAAAATCGCGAGCGAAGCGCGCGCGCAGGCCGGCGACCGGCTGCGTACGCCCGCCGTGCAGGAACTCGCGCAGCTGTTCGACGACAACGCCGTGCTGCGCATGAACCTGACCCGCGCGATCGACGAGGCGCGCGAAGCGGGATACCGGCTCGGCTATGCGTCGATCGGCGAGCTGATGACCGTGCTCGACCATCTGATGACCTACACGCCGCCGTTCAGCGAGGAAAGCCTGATCGTGTGTCCGCTGAACGCGTTCTTCGACTGGCCGATGTGCATGCCGTCGGGCCACGCGGTGTTTCGCGACGCGGCCGTCAACGCGCAGTTGAAGCGCGTGCTGAACGTATGGTGCGATTTCCTCGGCGGCCCGCATTCGCGCGCGCATCTCGACACGGCCGCGCCCGACGGCTGGTTCTGCGACGCGGCACGCAAGCGCCTGGGGCTGTCGCAGTTCCAGTATCGCGAGGACCAGCCGCACTGGGGCTTCGATTCGTGGAACGACTTCTTCACGCGGCGCTTTCGCGACGGCGCGCGGCCGGTGGCGGCGCCCGACGATCCGCACGTGATCGTCAGCGCGTGCGAGGCCGCGCCCTATCACACCGAAACCAACGTGAAGCTGCGCGACACGTTCTGGATCAAGGCGCAGCCGTACTCGCTGCGCGACCTCTTCACGCCCGCATGGCTGTCGCTCGCCGAGCGCTTCGTCGGCGGCGACGTCTACCAGGCCTACCTCAGTGCGTACAACTATCACCGCTGGCATGCGCCGGTGCGCGGCGTCGTCACGCATGCGTATCGGGTCGACGGCGCCTACTATTCGGTCGCCGAAGCGGAAGGCCCCGACCCAGCCGGCCTCAACGACTCGCAGGGCTACATGACGGCGGTCGCCGCGCGCGCGGTGGTCGCGATCGCCTGCGACGATCCCGGCATCGGGACGGTCGCGGCCGTGTTCGTCGGGATGGGCGACGTGTCGTCGTGCGTGATCGAGGTCGTGCCGGGCCAGCGCGTCGACAAGGGCGACGAGATCGGCTATTTCCAGTTCGGCGGCTCGACCTACTGCCTGCTGTTCGAGGCCGGCGTGATCGACCGCTTCCTGTACGCGCCGCCGTTCGACGGCGAGCCGCCGGTCGTGCAGGTCAACGCATCCGTCGCGATCGCGCGGTAAGCGGCGCGCGCGGGCCGGCGCGTCACGCGTCGGCCGCGTCGCTTACGCCGATCCCATGGGATTCGGCGGCGTCGTGACGTTGCACGCACCGCAGGACCGACAGTCCGTCGGCGGTCAACGCGGGTCGGTGCGCGCCCGACGCGTCGTCGTGCTGCAGCACGATCAGGTGTTGTTCGACGAGCGCGAGAACGTCGTCGCGGTCGATCTGGATCTGTTCGGGTGCGTGATGCGCCAGGAACAGCGCGGCGAATTCATGGGCGGTCAGCATGCTCGTTTCCCCGTTGGCGGCTGCGCGCGATGCGACACCGGCGTCGCATCGGCATGCGGCGCGAATCGTGCGCCGGCGACGGTATGAGCATGCAGGGACCGTGCCAAGGGACGCCATGCGGCCGGTGTCCGTACGGTGCGCGCGCCGCGCGATGTGGCACCGTGGGGTGCGGGTGAACCGCTGCAAAGTTTTCAACGGCATGTAAGGGCGGGCGACGGCCGGCGCCAGGTGCGAGGAACGTGTCGGAAAACGCTCTCCGCTCACGTCCGCCGCGAGCGAAACAACCCGGCCCGCGCCCGCCCGGCCGGCGCACGGAAATACCCGCTGTGCAGCACCACGTCGTGATTGCCGCTCGCCAGCACGTCGGCGCACGCGGCTTCGATACGCGCGCGGCCGTTTTCGAACGCGTCGCGCAGATCGGCCTCCAGCGCGGACTTCGCACCGAAATGATCTTCCAGCGCCTCGACCGTGATCGCGCAGGTGTGCGGCACCCCGTCGGCCTCGACGACGAAGCGCAACTGCAGCGCCGCGCCGTCGAAGGTCGGCGGTTCGTCGGTCAGCGTCACGGGGCGCGGGGAATCGGACGACATCGACTCATGCCCCCCGCGACGCGAGGCGCTCGACCAGCGCACCGTTGAACGCGGGCAGGTCGGCCGGCTTGCGGCTCGTGATCAGGTTGCCGTCGCGCACGACTTCCTCGTCCACCCACTTGCCGCCCGCATGACGGATGTCGTCCTGCAGGCTCGGCCAGCTCGTCATCGTCTTGCCCTCCACCAGCCCGGCCGACACGAGCAGCCAGCCGCCGTGGCAGATCGCCGCGATCGGCTTGCCGGCGCCGACGGCCGCCGTCACGAATTCGCGCGCGGCCGGCACCATCCGGATCGCGTCGCCGTTGATGACACCGCCCGGCAGCACGACCGCGTCGTAGTCGCCTTCACGCGCGTCGTCGAACGTGCGGTCGACCTTCACGCGCTCGCCCTTGTCGACGTGCCGGAAACCCTGGATCTCGCCCTGCTTCTGCGAGATCACGTCCACCTGCGCGCCTTCGGCCGCGAGCGCGCGCTGCGGTTCGACGAGCTCGGCTTCCTCGAAACCGTCGACCGCGAGAATCGCTACCTTGCAATGATCCAGCCTGCCGCTCATGGATGCCTCCGTGGAAAGGTCCGTGGAAAGGAATAGGAACAAGGCACGCGTCGTGCCGTGTCGGTCGCCCAGCAAGCGCCGTTCCGGCCGCGCAGACTGCAGCCGCCGGCGCGGACGTGCCGGCGCGGATGCATGCGTTCCGGCCACCGGGGAACGACCCGCAATCGAATGCGATCGGCGGGCTGCCCGGCCGCCGGGCCCTGTGCTACTGCAAAGATTTCAACGGGATGTAACGCGACGCCGTGCGCCGATCCCGTGCGATTACTGCAGATGACGCACGGCGTCGAGCATCGCGTCGGTCAGCTCGACCGTCAGCGTCAGGTTCTCGTCGGTATCGGGCAACTGTTCCAGCGTCTGCTGCACGGCGTCATGCAGCATCGCGTGGACACGCATCCGCGCGCCTTCGTCGAGATCCGCGTAGCGTTCCATCGTCGAGCATTCGAGCGCGAGCACGACCGAATGGCGGGCCGCCTCGGGCGGCGCTTCGACGGCGTTCGCCCACGCCGCATGGAACATGACCCTGCCCGTTTCGACGTCCACGTGGACCGTCGTGTCGAGATCGTCCGTGTCGCTCGCATCGCCGTCGATCTCGTCGTTGTCCACAAAAATCCGGGAATTCGATTGCATGATGTCCTCCTGCGTGGCGGCGGCGCGCCCGCCCCGGGGAAACCGCGCCGCCATCGCGCCATGCCGGCCGCGCCGGCACGACACCGTCAATAACCGCTGGAACCGCCGCCCGTGCCGCCGGCCCCGCCGCCGCCCGTGCCCGTCGAGCCGGCCGAACCGCCGTTGCCGGCGCCGGTGCCGCCCGAGCCGCCGGCCCCGCCCGACCCGCCGCCGACCCCGCCGCCGGTGGCGCCGCTACCGCCTTCGCCCGCACCGTTCGGGCCACCGCCCGGCTTCACATGGCCGGCCGACCCGCTGTGCGAACGCATGCCGTGCTTCGCGCCATGCCGCTGCGTGCCGGCCGGCGGAGGCGGCGCGGTCGTATTGCCGTTGGTGCCCGGCGTCGACATGTCCATCGACGGATTCGGCGCGCCGGTGCCCTCGTCCGAGCGCTGCGAGTTCTGCGCCCATGCGGCCGGCGCGGCCGCGACGATCGCGACGGCTGCGCACGCCAGCACGTGCCGCGCGACACACTTCGATTCGAATGCTGATTTCATGGCGTTTTCTCCCTGTGGGTGATCGCTTGATGGAAATTCCTGCTCCGGTCTTTCAGCAAGGCCCATGCCGTCGTCGGCACGTTCGCGACCCGGCACGCGGTTTGCGTCCGCCGTGTTCGCACGACCGTCCTGTGATTCCATACGGAGCCCCTTGCCTTATGCCTTCCGCTTCTGCTTCCCACGCGCACGTCAAGTCGCACGGCAAACGCCACACGCGCCGACCCGGCCGCGCGCGCAGCGCCGACCCGACCCACCGCAAGCGCTGGTCCGGCGAAGTCACGCAAAAAAGCGATGCACTCGACATCGAGCCCGACATCTTCAAATCCGACGATCCGGCCGCGATCGCCGCGTCGCTGAAGCGCTCGGCCGAACACAGCCGCCGCCGCAAGGCGTCGCCGTTCCAGTCGGCGATGTCGATGCTGAACTTCTACGTGAACCGCGCGGGCCGCAACCTGCCGAAAACACGCCGCGCGACGCTCGAACGCGCGAAGCGGAAGCTGCGCGAGGCATTCGGCCGCAAGCCCTGACGGCTGGCGCGCCGCCTCTCTCCCCCTGCTGCGATCACACGCATGCATGAAACGCTCTGGTATCTGATCATCGGCGCGGTGCTGCTTGGCATGGGCGTCGTGACGTCCACGCTGCGCCACCTGCCCTGCAGCTCGGCCATGATCTATCTGGTGCTCGGCGTCGCGCTCGGTCCGACCGGCGCCGACCTGCTGCATCTCGACCTCGAACGCGACGGGCGCCTGCTGCGCGAGATCGTCGAAGTCGCGCTGCTCGTGTCGCTGTTCGCGATCGGGCTGCGGTTGCGCGTGCCGCTGTCCGACAAGCTGTGGCTCGTGCCGTGCCGTCTCGGGCTGCTCGCGATGGTCGTCACCGTGCCGCTGCTCGCCGTCTGCGCGGTGCTCGCGCTGGGCCTGGGCTGGGGCCCCGCGCTGCTGCTCGCGGCGATCCTCGCGCCGACCGACCCCGTGCTCGCGCACGACGTGCAGGTGCACGATCCGGGCGATCGCGACCTGGTGCGCTTCGCGCTGTCCGGCGAAGGCGGGATGAACGACGGCATCGCGCTGCCGTTCGCGCTCGCGGGGCTCGCGCTGTGCGGCGCACCGGGCGCGACGCACGGTATCCCGCCGCTGTCCGGCACGTTCGCGCTGGTCGCGCTGTGGGGCATCGCGGGCGCGGCCGCGATCGGCGGCGGACTCGGCTGGGTCACGACGAAGACGATCGGCTGGCTGCGCACGCGGCACGCGCAGGCGCTCGGCCTCGAAGGTTTCTTCGCGCTCGCGCTGATCGTGCTGTCGTTCGGCGCCGCGCAGCTCGCGCATACGTTCGGCTTCATCGCGACGTTCGCGGCCGGCGTCGCGATGCGGCGCGTCGAGCATCGCGCGAGCGGCGACCGCCCGCCGCGCGAAGTGATCGGCCAGATCGATTCGGAAGACGTCGTCGCGACCGAAAAGCATCCGGAGAAAGCGCATGCGTTCATGGCCGAATCGGTGCTCGGCTTCACGATCGAGCTCGAACGGATCGCCGAGGCGATCGTGATGACGATGGTCGGCAGCGTGCTCGCGACGCTGCCCGGCCCGCTGCTCACGTGGGGCGCCGTCGCGCTGGCCGCCGTGCTGTTCGTCGCGGTGCGCCCGCTCGCGGTGCTGGTCACGCTGACCGGCTCGCGTGCGACGCATGCGCAGCGGCGGCTGATGGCGTGGTTCGGCATTCGCGGGATCGGCTCGTTCTACTATCTGCTGTTCGCGCTCGAGCACGGACCGTCCGACGTCGTGCGCCCGCTCGCGGCGCCGGTGCTGGCGGTGGTGTCCGCGTCGGTAGTCGCGCACGGGATTTCCGCGACGCCGCTGATGAACTGGTATTACCGGCTGCAGCAGCATCGGCGCTGACGGCTCACGCATCGGCGCCGAGCCGCGCGCGCATCGCCGCGGTGATGCGCTGGCGCGTCTTCGCATAGCCTTCCCACGGGTCGCGCTTCAGCGTATCCAGCCGTTCGTGCAGCGTGTCGATCGTCCATTGCGCGCCGCCGGTCGTCGCGGGCACCTCGTCCCAGTCGAGCGGCACCGACACGCCCATGCCGGGCCGCGCGCGCACCGAATACGCGGTGATCGTGCTCGCGCCGCGGCCGTTGCGCAGATAGTCGACGAAGATCTTGCCGCGCCGGTGGCGCGGCCCCATCGTCGCGGTGAAACGGTCGGGCAGCGTGCCGGCGACGTGCTGCGCGACCGCGCGCGAAAAGTCCTTCACGTCGTCCCAGCCCGCATGCCGCGTGAGCGGCACGACGACGTGCAGCCCCTTGCCGCCGCTCGTCTTGCAGAACGATACGAGCCCGAGTTCGTCGAGCAGCCCGCGCACGAGCTGCGCGGCGTCGATCATCGTGCGCCACGGCAGCGCCGGGTCGGGATCGAGGTCGAACACGATGCGGTCGGGCCGCTCGATGTTCGACGCGTGCGCGTTCCACGTATGCAGCTCGACCGTGCCCATCTGCGCGGCGCCGAGCAGCGCGTCGACGCTGTCGATCGACAGCAGCGGCCCGTGGCCCGGGTCGAGCCCTTCGTGCTGCGTGACGAACGGAATCTCGCGGCGTTCCGCGTGCTTCTGGAAGAACAGTTCGCCGGCGATGTCGCCGGGTGCGCGCACGAGCGACACGGGCCGGCCTTTCAGGTCGGGCAACAGCCACGGCGCGACCCATTGCCAGTACCGCGCGAGATCGAGCTTGCGCGTGCCGCTTTGCGGATCGAGCACGCGCTCGGGATGCGTGATGCGCACGCGGCCGATCGTATCGTCGCCGGTATCGGCACCGGCGCGCGCGCCGCGCGCCTGGCCCGTGCTCGCGTGACGATCGGTGCGCGATGCACGCCGCGGCTTGTCCTGCGTAGTCGAACGCTGATCCATCGCCCCCTCCGTTTCCGTGTGTGTCGGCATCTCGCGGACGATCTGCTCCGCCGGCTTGTCGTCGCGCAACGCGATGAACGCGGCCTGCCGCACGATGCCGTCACCGGTCCATTCCGCGAATTCGCATTCGGCGACGAGCGTCGGCTCGACCCAGTGCACGCGCGTGCGCGTGCGTTCGCGCGGCGGCGCATCGAACGGCATCGTGTCGCGCTCGTGCTTGCGCAGGATCGCGGCGAGACGGTCGAGCATCCGCGCGTCGAAGCCGGTGCCGACGCGGCCGACGTAGCGCAGCGGCCCCGGCCCGCGTCGCCGTTTGCCGGCCGGCGCCGGTTCGTGCACGCCGAGCAGCAGCGCGCCGAAGCCGTGCCGGCTGCCGGACGGCTCCGTAAAGCCGCCGATCACGAACTCCTGCCGGCGCCGGCACTTGAGCTTGATCCACGCGGGCGAACGGCCGGCGCGGTAGCGCGATTCCGCACGCTTGCCGATCAGCCCTTCGAGGCCGGTGTCGCAGGCGCTCGCGATCAGCGATGCGATGTCCTCGCCGAGATCGGGCGAAAAGCGCACGCGCGCCGGGTCGCAGTTCGCGAGCAGCGGCTCGAGCAATGCGCGACGGGCGGTGAGCGGCGCGTCGCGCAGGTCGTAGCCGTCGAGATAAGGCAGATCGAACACGAAGAAAGTGATCGTGTCCGAACGGTCCGTGCCGAACGCGTTCTGCAGCGCCTGGAAATCCGGCAGGCCGTTGTCGCCGAGCACGACGGCCTCGCCGTCGAGCCACGCGTCGTCGACGTCGAGCGCCGCGAGCGCGTCGCGCTGCGCGCGCAGCTTCGCGGTCCAGTCCCGGCCTTCGCGCGTCATCAGCGTGACGCGTCGGCGCGCGCCCTTCCCGGCAATGCGCGCGAGGATTCGATAGCCGTCGAACTTCAGTTCGTAGCACCAGCCGCCCTGAGTCGGCGGCGCATCGACCAGCGTCGCGAGTTGCGGCGCGACGCGCTCGGGCAGCGGCGCGCGCACCGCGCCTTCGACTTGCGACGGTTCGGTGGGGCGCGGGCCTTCGTGACTTTCGGGGCTTTCGGGGCTTTCGCGTCGTGCGGCACGTGCATCGCCATTCGCGCCATCCGCGCTGTTCGATCCGCGACGCCGCGCAGCATGCTTGCGCGCCGCGCCGTGGGACGCACCGTCATGCACACTCCCCGGCCGCTCGCCGACGACGTCGAATTCATCGGCGCTGCGCGCGTCGTCGTCGCGCTCCTTGATCAGCAGCCACTGCTCCTGACGCCCCTCCTGCCGTCCGCTGCGCACGAGCGCCCAGCCGCCGTGCAGCTTCTCGCCGTCGAGCCGGAACGTCAGCTTGCCGGCCCGATAGCCTTCGCGCGCATGCGCGATGCCGCCATCGGGCGTCCACGTACCTTCGTCCCACACGACGACCGACCCCGCACCGTAATGCCCGGCCGGAATCTCGCCTTCGAACGACGCGTATTCGAGCGGATGATCCTCGACGTGCACGGCGAGCCGCTTCACCTGCGGATCGAAGCTCGGCCCCTTCGGCACGGCCCACGACTTCAGCGTGCCGTCGAGTTCGAGCCGGAAATCGTAGTGCAGCCGGCGCGCGTGGTGCTCCTGGATCACGAAGCGCAGCGGATGGCCTGCGCGTGCGGCAGGCTTCGCGTTTGGCTGCGTCCCCGCTTTCGTCTGCGCCTTCGCGCGACGCTTGCCGTGCGCGCCTTCGGGCTCGGGCGTCGCGCCGAAATGGCGCTTGCGGCGATACGGATCGAGCTTGCCGGCCATCGCGTCACCTCGTCGGAGTCGGAGTCGGAGTCGAAGTCGAAGTCGAAATCGGAGTCGGCGTCATCGGCGTCATCGGCGTCATGCCGCGTGCTTGCGGCGCGCGGCGGTCTTCTTCGCCGCAGGGTCGCTCGCCGCGCCGCGTTTCGCTGCAGTCCGCTTCGCCGCGGTTTTCGTCGCGGCGCCTTTCGATGCGGACTTCGCCGCCGGCTTGCGGCGCGCGCCGCTCCGCGATGACGACGACGACGCCTCGTCCTCCGCTTCGTCGCGCGCCTCGCGCAGATCCGCCGCGCGTGCGCCGGCGCCGCCCTTCAGGCTGCGCTTCAGCAACTCGGTGAGATCGACCACGTTGCTCGCCGCGCGGCCGGTCTGCGCGGGCCGGTCCTCGATCTCCTCGATCTTGCCGGCGCGCACCTTGCGCTCGACCAGTTCGAGGATGTCGTCGCGGAACGTGTCGTGATATTCGTCGGGGGTCCATTTGCCCGACATGTCGTCGATCAGCTTCTTCGCCATCCCCAGCTCGCGCGCGGTGACGCCCGCGCCCTTCGCGTCGTCGGCCGGCACCGACAGCTCGTCGAGCGGCCGCAATTCCTCCTGCCAGCGCAACGTATCGAGCGCGAGCATCGGCCCGACCGGGATCAGCGCGCCCAGATGCTGGCGGTCGCGCATCACCACGAGCGCGATGCCGATCTTGCCGCTGTCCTTCAGCGCGTCGCGCAGCAGCGCATAGACCTTCTCGCCCTTGCGGTCCGGCACCAGGTAGTACGGCGTGTCGAGATAGAGGAACGACACGGCGTCCTCGTCGACGAAGGTCAGGATGTCGACGGTCTGCGTCGATTCCGGGTTCGCCGCGCGGATTTCGTCGTCGGTGAGCACGACGTAGCGCTCCTTCTCGTACTCGTAGCCGCGCACGATGTCCTCGCGCGTGACCTCCTTGCCGGTGCGCTTGTTGATCTGCCGATAGCCGATCGGGTCCATCGAGCGCTTGTCGAGCATCCGGAACGACGGCTTCACGGTGCGCGTCGCCGGAAACAGCTGCACGGGCACGTGCACGAGCCCGAAGCTGATCGCGCCTTTCCAAATCATCCGCGGTGCCATGCGTGTTCCTCCTTGCCGAATGCGCGCCCGCCCGCGGGCGGGCGCGCCGTACGGCGCGCGCCGCTGTCGGCCCTATGCCGGCAGCTCCGCCGCCTGCTGTTCGCGCGCCCACACGCGATGCTGGCCGAGGTGGTCGGACAGCGTGTTCAGCACCTTGTCGAGATCGACGGGCTGGCCGACGCACACGCCTTCGGCCGGGTCCGGCAGATGGGCGGCGCTGAGCAGTTGCCGGCCCGACCCGACCGCCGCGATCGGCTTCAGGTGCTTGAACGCCTCGCGCACGAAATGGCGGGCGTCGGCGCTGTGCGCGAGATCGCGGCCATCGCCGTCGCCGCCGCACACGAACACCGCGTCGAACATCACCGACGGCATGCCGACGAGCGTCGCCTCCGGCACGATGCCGCCGATCGGCGCGAGTGTCGGCGCGACGATCGTCGGCACCGCGTGCGCGGCCTTCAGCGCGTCGCGCACCTGTTCGACCAGCACCGGGTTCACGCCGGGCGTCGCGATCAGCGCGATCTTGCGCGAGCGGATGCCGGGCTTCGCGCGGCCGATCAGGCTCAGCGCGGGCGAGCGTTGCGGCACGGCCGGCGTCGCGGCCGCCTGCGGCGCGGGCAGCCCGAGCCGTTCGGCGACCTGCGCGGCGAGCCCCGCGTCGAAGCGCGCGATGATCTCGTTGACCACCCGCTCGCGAATATGCGGCTGCGTCACCTTGCCGAGTTCGAAGCAGTACGCGTCGCGGATATGCCGCTGCTCGATGTCCGTCATGCTCTGGTAGAACAGCGCGGCCTGCGAGAAATGGTCGGCGAACGATTCGCTGCGCACGCGCACCTTGTGGCCTTCGAGCGGCTCGGGCACGGTCTCGAACCCGCCGCCGGCAGGCGCGGGCGGCGTCTCGCGCGGCCAGCCGCCGCTCGTCGAGTTCGGCTCGTACGACGCCTGGCCGACGTTGATCGTCTGCCGGTGCAGCGCGTCGCGCTGGTTGTTCGCGAACGGGCACACCGGCCGATTGATCGGGATCTCGTGGAAATTCGGTCCGCCAAGCCGGCTCAACTGCGTATCGGTGTACGAGAACAGCCGCCCCTGCAGCAGCGGATCGTTCGTGAAGTCGATGCCCGGCACCACGTGGCCCGGGTGAAACGCGACTTGTTCAGTCTCCGCGAAGAAGTTGTCGGGGTTACGGTTCAGCGTCATCCGGCCGATCGGCCGCACCGGTACGAGCTCTTCCGGCACGAGCTTGGTCGGATCCAGCAGGTCGAAGTCGAATGTGTCCGCATCGGCCGGATCGATCATCTGCACGCCGAGTTCGAACTCCGGATAGTCGCCGCGCTCGATCGCCGTCCACAGGTCGCGCCGGTTGAAATCCGGATCGTGGCCGGCGATCCGCTGCGCCTCGTCCCACAGCAGCGAATACGCGCCGCTCACGGGCCGCCAGTGGAATTTCACGAAACGCTCGACGCCGGCCGCGTTCACGAAACGGAACGTATGCACGCCGAAGCCGTCCATCGCGCGATAGCTTGCCGGCAGCGCGCGGTCCGACATCAGCCACAGCACCATGTGCGTGGTTTCCGGCACCAGCGACACGAAATCCCAGAACGTGTCGTGCGCGGACGCGCCGGTCGGCATCTCGTTCGGCGCCTCCGGCTTCACCGCGTGCACGAAGTCGGGAAACTTGATCGCGTCCTGAATGAAGAACACCGGCATGTTGTTGCCGACGAGATCGTAGTTGCCTTCTTCGGTATAGAACTTCACCGCGAAGCCGCGCACGTCGCGCACGGTGTCGGCCGACCCGCGCGGCCCCTGCACGGTCGAGAACCGCACGTACACCGGCGTTTCGGCGGCCGGGTCCTGCAGGAACGCGGCCTTCGTGTAGTCGGCCATCGGCTCGTACACGCGGAACACGCCGTGCGCGGCCGAGCCGCGTGCGTGCACCACCCGCTCCGGAATGCGCTCGTGATCGAAATGCGTGATCTTCTCGCGCATGATGAAGTCTTCGAGCAGCGACGGGCCGCGCGCGCCGCCGCGCAGCGTGTTCTGGTTGTCGGCGATCCGCACGCCCTGGTTGGTGCGCAGCGCTTCGCCGTCGGGCCGCGCCCGGTTCTGTTCGAGCTGGCGGGATTTCGCGCTGTCGGGCGGCTGCGTCGGCTGCGTGGGTGGCGTCTTGCCGGCGGATGGGGGATTCGTCATCGCTATCGGTCCTCGTGGCATTCGGATGGGCCGCCGCAGCACGCGCCGACGCGGCGCGCCGCGGCACGCGCGTGCGGACGGCAGGAAAAGCCGGCCCGACGCGCCGCGAACGGCGGCGGGGCCGGCGGCGACGTCAGGGCGCGCGCAGCGCCGCTTCGAATTCGGCGGCCGTCACGTCGAGCGTCACGCTGCATTCGATCGCGGCGTCCTCGACGCGCGGCTTGTGCTCGTCCACCGCACGCCGCGCACGGTCGCACAGCTGCGTACGCACGCGCAGCCGGTCGGCCGTGTCGAGCACCGTGTAACGCTCGATCACGTCCGCATCGAAGCGCATGTCGACCGTGCAGCGCCATTCGCGCGCGTCCTCGTCGGACGGCACGCGCACCCACGACACATGGATCGTCAGTCGCCCGGATGCGTCGTCCGCATGCACGACGACGGTCGACTGCGACGGAAAACCGATCGCGAACGCGTGCTCGAGTTCCGCGACGCGCTGCGACCGGTCGGGCATCACGCTCATCGTCGCACGACGCCCAGCAGCAACGTGACCAGGAAGATCACGACGAAGATGTAGAACAGGATCTTCGCGATTTCGGCCGCGCCGGCGGCGATGCCGCCGAAGCCGAACACGGCGGCAATGATCGCGATGACGAAGAAGATGATGGCGTATCGAAGCATGGAACCCTCCTGGATGACAGCGGTCGTCACTAAACGTCGGCGCCGGTCACGCATCGTGCTTGTGTTTCGGTTTGCCGTGCGTGGGCGTGGAAGCCATTTTCTCGAGCTCTTTCTCGCTCATCGACTTGGCCATCGATTTCGACGGCGGTTTCAGGTCCTTCATTTTCGTGTCACCGCGCTTGGCCGACAGCGCGGCGCCTGCGGCGCGCTGCTGGGCCTGGGATTTGGCTGGCATGATTGCGCTCCTCTCGTTGGCGCGCGGGCCGACGCGACGGACGGCACGCGCGTGGTTGGAACAGTGGGGCCGTCACGCGGCGTCGCGACGCCGCAGATCGGCCGGCGGAATCTTCATCGCCTGGCGATACTTGGTCACCGTGCGACGCGCAAGAAGAATGCCGCGGCCCGCAAGGTTTTCCGCGAGCGCGACATCGGACAGCGGATCGGTCTGCCGCTCGGCCGCGATCATGTCGCGGATCAGCACCTTCGCGGCCGACGCCGAACACACGCCCTTGCCGGCTGCTTCCAGCTTGCGCGGGAAGAAATGCTTGAACTCGAACGTGCCGTGCGGCGTGGCCATGTACTTGTTGCCGGTCGCGCGCGAGACCGTCGATTCGTGCAGGTCGAGCTCTTCCGCGATGTCGCGCAGCACCAGCGGCTTCATCGCGATCTCGCCGTAGCGGAAGAAATCGCGCTGCCGCGCGACGATGCATTCGCCCACGCGCTGGATCGTGTCGAAGCGCTTCTGCACGTTGCGGATCAGCCAGCGTGCTTCCTGCAGTTGCTGGCCGAGCGGCGAATCGCGCTCGCCGCTCGACTGCGCGAACAGCGTCGCGTAGCGCTCGTGCAAGCGGGCGCGCGGCAGCACGGCCGGGTTGATCGTGACGATCCACTCGTCGCGCACCTGGCGCACGATCACGTCGGGCACCACGTAGTCGCCGCGCGTGCTGCCGTAGTGATTGCCGGGGCGCGGATCGAGCCCGCGCACCAGCGCGCACGCCGCGTGCAGCGTCTGCTGATTGCAGCCGAGGCGTCGCTGGATCTCGGCCGTCTCGCGGCGCGCGAGGCGCTCCAGATGTTCGCGCGCGATCGCTTTCGCTTCCGCGAGCGCCGGCGTGCCGGCGGGAATCGCATCGAGCTGCAACACCAGGCATTCGGACAGCGAGCGGGCCGCGATGCCCGGCCGGTCGAGCATCTGCACGAGCCGCAGCGCGACCGCGAGATCCTGCTCCGACAGCAGCCAGGCCGGATCGGCGGCGACCAGCAGTTCAGGCAGTTCCTGACGCAGGTAGCCGTCGTCATCCAGCGCATCGATCACGAGGCGCGCGGCTTCGCGGTCGCGCTTGTTGAGCGGATAGAGCCGCAGCGCATCGTGCAGTTGCTGATGCAGCGACGGCTCGGCGGCGATCCATTCGCCGGGCGACAGGCCGTCGGTGTCGTCACCCTGACGGCTCGTGCCGCGCGGCGCGGGTGCGGCGGTAAACGGCACCTCGCCATCCGGCGGGCGGATTTCGTCGCGCTCGGGCGCCGCTTCGGGCGCAGCGGCTTCGGTCGGCTGCTCGGGCGTTCCGGCAGCGGTATCCTCGTCGCCCTGGCCGTCTTCGAGAAACGGGTTCATGTCGAGCGCCTGGCGCAATTCCTGTTGAAATTCGAGCGAGGACAACTGCAGCAGCCGCAGCGACTGCTGAAGCCTCGGCGTAAGTGCCAGATGCTGTCGCATCTGCAGCGCAAGCGAGACGGGCATCGAAAGCCTCCTGACGGTTCGGTTCGCGGTATGTTTTCACCCTCTTCTACCGGACGTTACGCAGCTTCCGTGCCAGCCGCGCGAAGCGCGAGCCGTCGCGGCTCTCGCGGGTTCGCACCCCGCTTCGCCACGCGTCAAGGCCGCTTTTTTACAAGCCGGGGGCAAGTTTGGGGCACGCATTTCGCTCGCGGGAAAATGCGTGCCGAGGCTGCCGCCCGGCGGCCCCGCCGTCACCGCTTCGCATCGATGCGATCGACCGCCGAACGGTCGAGGAACGCGGTCGTCAACGCCGGCAGATGGCGCAGCAACCACGCGGCCATGTCGCGCTCCTGCTGCAGGATCCGCTCGCAGCACGCGCGGATTTCCTCTTCGCCGGCTGCGTGCGCCGCCGCGACGAGCGCGGTGTACGCGGCGATCTGCAGCTGCTCGAACGCATAACCGGCCAGCGCCGTCTTCACGACTTCGTCGTCCGCCAGCATGTCGCTCGCGATCTGCCCGTATGCGGCGACGCGGGCGGCGAGATCCTTGGTCGCCGATGGCGACGTGCCGAGCCGCATCAGGCACGCTTCGACGAGCGCCTGCTGGCCGAGCGTGTCGTCGAGATGCAGCCGCAGCCGGTCCTGCAACTGCGGATAATGACCGACGCGCTTCAACTGCGCGTCGATCATCGTCTCGGCCTGGCGCTCCATCGCGTACGCATCGCGCAGCCAGTCCTCGAGGTGCTCGTGCTGGTTCGCCATCGCATTTCTCCGGCCGCATCGCAGTGCGGCATGCCGTGACGCGTCGCCGCGACGCGTGCCATCAGTACTGCATCGGCGGCGGCGTGCCCGGCAGCGGCGGGTCGCCCTGCGCGCCGTTCGGGCCCGGCGGCGGCACGTCGGCCGGTTCGCCGACGTTCGCGTCCTTCGGCATCGTGTTGCCCGGCGACGGACGCGTGTCGTAACGCGTATTCGCGTCCGGCATCGTCGTGGTCGACTGCGCGCCGCGGCCGTCCGGCGGCGCGGGCGGCGCCGCCCGCGTGCCGTAGGTGCCGCCGGTCGGTTGCGTGCATGCGCCCAGCGCGCACGCGGCGGCGAACGCACAGGCGCCCACGCGTATCGTCTGGATCGTGTTCATCGAATCCTCCATCGAGGGCTCCAGGCCGGCGCATCGAGCGCCGCTCAGAGCCGGTTGAAATGGAAATCGCCCGCGTACGCGGTCGGTGCGCGGCGCGCCATCATCGTGTCGAATTCGGCCGCGACGCGCGTGAGCGTGCCGCGTTGCCGGTCGACGTCGGCCCGTTCGAGCGCGGCGAATGCGTCAGCGTCGAACGTCACGGTCAGCGACGCCGGATGGCCGTCGACCCGAAAGCCGATATGCAATGCGCCGGCCGGCTGTTCCTCGACGTGGAATGGAATCTCGCGCGCCTCGAAATGACGGCCGAGCGTCTCGGCGATGTCGCGCAGCAGGCCGGGTTTCACGCGGATGCTCATTGCAGACCCTCCGTTCGCATCCGCGGCATCGCGCCGGCGGGCCGCGCCCGCACGGGCGGCTCGCGCGACGGCGGATCCCGTTCCGGCGGCGCATGCCCGGGCGGATCGCCCTCCGGTTCCCGATACGGTTCGGGCATGTCCGGCGGCACGTCGTCGGGATCGGGCGGCTCGGGGTCCGGCTCGATGTCGGGAAGCGGCGGTTCGGGCCGTTGCAGCCATTGCGCGGAGTCGTGTTTCATCGGCGTTCCCTCGTTGCGGGGTTCGGGTACGGATCGGCGCGGCGCGCCGCACACCGTGGATTCGCAAGCCGCATGCCCTCCGTGCCGGTCGTGCGCGCGGCGGGAGCGCGCGGGAATCGGCACGCAGGCGCGCGGCTGGCCGCGAAGCGCCATGCCTTCGCTACACCGTTCGCTGCAAATCTTGCAAGCACGCCGCTACGCGTCGTACGCGGCCATCACGAGCCACAGCTCGCGGCCGTCGTCGCGCACGCGCGCGGCGAGCGCGTACGGATCGGACGGCTCGCACGCCCGCTGCAACGCGAAACGGGCGGGCTCGGTCGCGCCGAACGTCTCGTCGCCGAGCGGCCGCACGTCGGCCTTGCCTTCGAACATCCGGCGCTCGGGCCGGTAGATCAGCGGTTCGTGCTTCCACGTATCGAAATGGCTCTTCACCGAATCGAATCCGCCGCCGCATACGTTGACCTCATAGCGCACCCCTGGTCGTCGTTTCGGAATCATCGTCGTGCCTCCCGTCGATGTGCGCAGCAGGCTTCCTGTTGCGCCGTGTCGTGATCGTCGTCATGGTCGTCGCGGTCGCAGCGGCAAGTCGCGTGCCGTCCATGCGCGCCGGGAACGGCCGTTGCGGCACAGGCGGGTCATCGTCACCGATACGGAGCACCGCCATGAAGGATTCGACCCGGCACGGCCACGACGCACCGGCGCACGAGCGGCAGCCCGACCCGCAACCGCCGCTGAAGGAGCACGACCAGACGCGCACGCGCCATTCGGAACGTCATATCGACAAGCAGCTCGAGGACACGTTTCCGGCCAGCGACCCGCCCGCGACCGGCGGCGTCACGCGCATCGAGCCCGACACGCCGCCCGGCACGCACGACGACGGGCCGTGGCAGGAGAAGCGCGAAAGCGACCCCGAGTGACGAGACGGCCGCGCGCACGGCATGCGGTTTGCTGGATCGCAGCAACCGCATCGGCACATTGCTTCACCCAACCCGCAAGGAGAATTTCATGCATCGCGTCAACGAAATCATGTCGCAGGACGTCGTGCGGATCGCCCCGACCGACTCGATCCGTCATGCCGCCCAACTGATGGAGCGCTACGACATCGGCGCGCTGCCCGTGTGCGACAACAACCGGCTGATCGGGATGGTGACGGACCGCGATCTCGCGGTGCGCGCGATCTCGGCCGGCAAGCCGCCGGAGACGCGGATCCACGAGGTCGCGTCCGGCCCGATCGAATGGTGCTTCGACGACGATTCGCTGGACGAGATCCAGCACTACATGGCCGACGCGCAACTGCGCCGGCTGCCCGTCGTCGATCACGACAAGCGGCTCGTCGGCATGCTGTCGCTCGCCGACATCGCGACGCGCACGGCCAGCCCCGAGCGCGACGACGTGGCGAACACGCTCGAAGGCGTGTCGCAACCGAAGCAGACGTGACGGAGCGGTGTTCCGCTTCGCCCCGCCCACCCGCGCGACCCGCAGGGCCCGGCCCCGGGCACGGTCGCGCCCCACACAGCCTGGAGGAAACCATGCAGACTCCCGATCAAGGTCAGACCCGCATCATCGGCAAGGGCGCCGCGACGGCGGCCGGCCCCGGTCCCGACGTGATGGCGGCCGATACGCTGGAAGGCGATAAGGTCTATACGACCGACGGCGACGATGTCGGCAAGATCAAGGACATCATGCTCGACGTGCGCTCCGGCCGCATCGCGTATGCGGTGCTGTCGAGCGGCGGCATCCTCGGCATCGGCGACAAGCTGCACGCGATTCCGTGGAGCGCGCTGACGCTCGATACCGAACGCAAGTGCTTCCTGCTGTCGGTATCGTCCGAGCGGATTCGCAATGCGCCGGGGTTCGACAAGGACCACTGGCCGGCGATGGCCGATCCGCAATGGGCCGAGCCGCTGCACGAGTTCTACGGCAGCACGCCGTACTGGAGTGCCGGCGACGAGCTCGGGTTGACCGACCCGACCGAAGACCTCGACGATCCGCGCACGCGCGGCCGTCACTGACCGCACCGTGAGGCGGCGCCGGTTCGCCGGCGCCGCGGTTGCGCAGCCGTTTCGTATTGGTTCGATACGCCCCGCCCCGCGGGGCGTTTTCTTGTCCTCGCCGCGACGATGGACGCCGCGTGGGCGCCGTGCCGGTGCGCTACGACCGATGCCGCAACGCGTCGATCACGACGGAAAACGCGCGCGACGCCTGGCGGCGGCTCGGATAGTACGCGTGATAGCCGGGAAATACCGGGCACCAGTCCGGCATCACGATCCGCAACGCGCCGCTGCGCAGATGCGCGTGCGCGACGTCCTCGGCGACGAACGCGATGCCGAAACCGTCGAGCGCCGCCTGCACCATATGCGGCTGCGTATTGCAGGTGATCCGGCCATTCACGCGCGCCTGGATGGCGTTCCTGCCCTTCTTCAATTCCCACGCATAGATGCTCTTCGCGGTCGCGAGCCGCAGCGTGATGCAGTCGTGGTCGAGCAGATCCTGCGGCTTCTTCGGCGGCTTGCGGCCGTCGAGATAGGACGGCGCCGCGACCATCGCCATCGGGATGTCGGGGCTGATGCGCACTGCGATCATGTCCTGCGCCACCTGGTCGCCGTACCGCACCCCGATGTCGTAGCGCTCCTCCACGATGTTCGACAGCCCGTAGTCGACCGACAGTTCGACGCGGAGGTCCGGATAGTCGGGCAGCACGTTGCGCAGCTTCGGCCAGATGACCGTGTCGATCGGATGCTCGGTGGCCGTGATGCGCACCACGCCGGCCGGTTTGTCCCTGAAATCGGACAGCGCGTCGAGTTGCGCCGAAATCTCGTCGATGCGCGGCGCGACCGCGCGGAACAGCGCTTCGCCGGCCTCGGTCGTCGACACGCTGCGCGTCGTGCGCGCCAGCAGCCGCACGCCGAGCCGGGTTTCGAAATCGCGCACGGTCTGGCTCAGCGCCGACTGCGACACGCCGAGCCGCGCGGCCGCGCGCGTGAAGCTGCGATCGCGGGCCACCGCGAGAAAGACGAGCAGGTCGTTGAAATTTTCGCGCGCCATGTCGAAAAGCTCCGGTCGGGATGAACGCCAATCGTAGCACCGTCGGTGGCGATTCATCTATCCAGCTAATAAGTCCAAGCGTGCCGCACTACTTAATCGATGCCGGACGGCCCGCTAGACTGCGAAGCCATCGATCCGTCACATCGCGCTTCAGCCCGACGCGTCGGCCACCCGCTTTCCGGAACCAGACCCACCATGAATACCTCCCGTCTCAGCGCCATTACCGCCTTCGCCGCGCTCGTCGCATCGACCCCGCTGTTCGCGCAATCCGCGCCGGGCCTCACACGCGAGCAGGTTCGCGAGGACATGGCTCGCTACGCGGCCGCCGGTTTCAATCCCGCCCGCATGAATCCGCGTACGTGGGTCGACGACGCGCAGGCCGCCGCCAACGTGCAGGCCGCGCGCAACGACGACGCGCGCACGCATCTGGCCGGCCGCGACGCCGCCGCGCATTGCGACTGAGCTCGCGTCCGACACCTTCCGCCCGAATTTCCATGATGCAATCCGTTTCCACCCCCGAGTGCCACGCCGCGCCGGGCCATCCCGCCGCGTGGGGCGCCGTGCTCGCGATGTCGCTCGGCGCGTTCGCGCTGGTCGCGTCCGAATTCATGCCGGTCAGCCTGCTCACGCCGATCGCGGGCGACCTGCACGTCAGCGAAGGGCAGGCCGGCCAGGCGATCTCCGTGTCCGGCGCGTTCGCGCTCGTGACGAGCCTGCTGATCGCGTCGCTCGCTCGCCGCTGCGATCGCAAGCGCTTGCTGCTGTCGCTGACGCTGCTGACGATCGTGTCCGGCACGGTCGTCGCGTTCGCGCCGAACTATGCGGCGTTCATCGCGGGCCGCGCGCTGATCGGCGTGGCGATCGGCGGCTTCTGGTCGATGTCCGCCGCGACCGCGATGCGCCTCGTGCCCGATCGGCAGGTGCCGCGCGCGCTGGCGATCGTGAATGGCGGCAATGCACTCGCGACCGTCGTGGCCGCTCCGCTCGGCAGCTTCCTCGGCGCGATCGTCGGCTGGCGCTGGGCGTTCTTCTGCATCGTGCCGGTCGCCACGCTCGCGCTCGGCTGGAAGCTCGTCAGCCTGCCGTCGATGCCGTCCGCGCCGCAGCGCACGCACGTCGGCGCGGCGACGCTGCTGGCCCGGCGGCCAGTCGCGTACGGCCTAGCCGCGGTCGGCGTGTTCTTCATGGGACAGTTCGCGCTGTTCACCTACCTGCGCCCATTTCTCGAAACCGCCACGCATGCGGGCACGACCACGCTGTCGCTGATGCTGCTCGTGATCGGCATCGCGGGCGTCGCGGGCACCGCGCTGATCGGCGGCGTGCTGAAATACGGGCTGTACCGGACGCTCGTCGCCACGCCGCTGCTGATGGCCGCGATCGCGGTCGCGCTGACGGGCTTCGGCGCGTCGACGGCGGCCACCGCGTGCCTGCTCGCGCTGTGGGGCCTGCTCGGCACGGCGGCGCCGGTCGGCTGGTGGACCTGGCTCGCACGCACGTTGCCGCACGACGCGGAGGCCGGCGGTGGGCTGATGGTGGCGGTCGTGCAGTTGGCGATCACGCTCGGCGCGACGACGGGCGGCCTGCTGTTCGACCTGCGCGGCTACCGCGCGACCTTCGCGCTGAGCGCCGCGCTGCTCGTCATCGCCAGCGCGCTGGCCATCGCGGCGGGGCGGTCGACGGCCGGGGCCACGCAGCGCACCGACGCCTGACCGGCCGCGCCCGCCAGCCTTTTTACAAGGGTCGTGTAACGTCCCCGTCCGGCTTCGCAGCACCGCCGCTCGCCGATTCGAGGTAGCCCAGCAGCCGGTGCGGCGTCAACGGCTTCGCGCAGTGCGCGTCGAAGCCGGCTTCCTTCGCCCGTTCGCAATCGCGCCGCGATGCGAGCCCGCTGCACGCGACCAGTAGCATGTCCGACGTTCGCGGATCGCGCCGTAGCAGCGTCGCGAGCTGCAACCCGTCGAGGCCCGGCATCGCGATGTCGAGCACCACCGCGAACGGCTGCCAGTCGCGCGCGACGTCGCACACGGCGAACGGATCGTCGGCGACCCGGCACTCGAAGCCGCGCGCCTCGAGCAGCAGGCGCAGCGCATCCGCCGCATCGCGATAATCGTCGACGACCAGCACGCGGCGCGGGCGGCGCGGCACGCTGTCGGGGGCGCGCCACAGCAGCACGTCGTCGGCGGCCGGATCGTCGCCGGGATCGGGTTGCATCGTGCTTCTCCTGTCGTTGGACCGGCTTGCGCCGCAAGGCGCGCGCCCATACCGACTGCATGCGGCATGCCGGTTGCTGCATGTTTCGCATCGTCGACCCTGGAGTCCTTCATGCGCGCGATGCGGTTTCAAGCGTCCGGTTTGCGTCCCTCTGCGCGTGCGACCACGTGCGCGCCGGCATGTTCCGCGCGATCGCGGCGCGCCGCTGTTTCGGCCTGCGCCGGAGGCGCCGCATGACCCGCAAAGCACCCGACCGTCCGACACCGACGCCGGCCGACGACGATGCGCCGTCCACGCTCGACGCATGCCGCCGCTGCGCGCTGTGGGAACACGCGACGCAACCGGTGCCGGGCGCCGGGCCCGTCGACGCGCCGATCATGCTGGTCGGCGAACAGCCGGGCGACCAGGAGGACCGCATGGGCCTGCCGTTCGTCGGCGCGGCCGGCCGCATGCTCGATCGCGCCCTCGACGAAGCAGGGATCGAGCGCACGCACGTCTACCTGACGAACGCGGTCAAGCACTTCAAATGGGAGCCGCGCGGCAAGCGGCGGCTGCACAAGACGCCCGCGCAGCGCGAAGTGGCCGCGTGCCACTACTGGCTCGAACGCGAGCTGCAAGCGGTCCAGCCGCGCGTGGTGGTCGCGCTCGGCGCGACGGCGCTGCGCGCGGTGCTGCAGGACAACGACGCGACGCTGGAGCGCACGCGCGCACCGGTGTGCACCGAGGACGGCCGGATCGTCGTCGCGACCTATCACCCGTCGTACGTGCTGCGCACGCGCGGCGCCGATTCCCGCGAACACGCGTACCGCACGCTGGTCGACGCGCTGCGCACCGCGTCGCGGCTCGCGCGCGAGCGGCGCCACGGCGGCGCACGCCCGTCGCACGGGGACGCCGGATGAGCGGACTGGACGAAGACGCGCGGCCGGCGACCGAGGCGTCGCCGCCCGCCGCGACACCGTGGTATCGGCGGCTCGGCCCCGGGCTGCTCGCGGGCGCGTCCGACGCCGATCCGAGCAACGTCGCCGTCTATGCGCAGGCCGGCAGCCAGTTCGGCTTCAACATGCTGTGGATGATCGTCGTCACGCTGCCGATGATGGTCGCCGTGCAGCTCGCGGCGGCGTTCATCGGGCGCACCAACCGCGAAGGCCTCGTCGCCGGCATCCGCGAGATGTTCTCCGAGCGCCTCGCGAAAGGGCTGATCGCGATGGTCGTGATCGTCAACGTGGTGAACGTCGGCGCGGATCTCGCGGCGATGGGCGACGCGACGGCGCTCGTCGTCGGCGGCCGCAGCTACTGGTATGCGCCGGTCTACGGCCTGGCGTCGCTCGCGCTGCAGGTGCTGATGTCCTATGAGCGCTACGCGCGCTGGCTCAAATGGATGACGCTCGGGCTGCTCGCGTACGTGATCGAACTCGGCTTCGTGCACGTCGACTGGGGCAACCTGCTGCATGCCATCGCGCTGCCGCACATTTCGTTCACGCACGACTACGCGACGACCGCGGTCGCGGTGCTCGGCACGACGCTGAGCCCCTACCTGTTCGTGTGGCAGGCCGCGCTCGAGGTCGAGGAAACCCAGGCCGAGCGCCGCAACGGCGATACGTCGTGCGCGCCGGGCGCACGCCGCGAGACCGAGCAGCGCATCACGTTCGATACGTGGACCGGCATGGTCGTCACCAACGCGGTGTCGTTCTGCATCATGGTGATCGGCGCGGCCGTGTTCTTCGCGCACGGCCGGCACGACATCGGCAGCACCGCGCAGGCCGCCGAGGCATTGCGGCCGATCGCCGGCGAAGCCGCGTTCCTGGTGTTCGCGTTCGGCATCGTCGGCTGCGGGCTGCTCGCGATTCCCGCGTTCGCGGGCAGCGCCGCCTACGGTTGCGCGGAAGCGTGGCGGTTTCGTGAAGGGCTGAACGAGCCGGTGCGGCGTGCGCCCGCGTTCTACACGGTGCTGGCGCTGTGCGTGATCGTCGGCATCGCGATCTGCTTCAGCCCGATCGACCCGATCCGCGCGTTGTACTGGAGCGCCGTGCTCAACGGCGTCGCGGCGGTGCCGATGCTCGTGCTGGTGATGCTGCTCGCGCGAAAGCGCGACGCGGCCGGCCGGCCCGGCAGCGGCCCGGTATCCAAACTGTTCGGCTGGCTGGCGGTCGCGCTGATGGCGGCGTCGGTGGTGACGATGATCGTCGACATGCTGACGTGAGGATCGAAACAGCGGGATGAAAGCCGTTGCGGACGCAACCGGCTCGACCGGCAGGCGGGCAGCCGCGCCGCCCGCCTGCCCGGGGCGTTACATCATCTTGCCGCGCGAGCGCTCGGCACGTGCCGCATCCGCGGCGGACTCCACCTTCTTCACTTCCTCCGGCGGCGGCAGCACCGCCTTGAAGCCCATCGACTCGATCCACATCTCGCGCGCCCAGCCACGCGTGTGATACAGGTGATGATCCTCGTCGGCCTCCACCTCGTCGTGCGCGGCCTTCAGCGCCTTCGCGGCGTCGCTGTCGGGCAGCTGGTCGGCCGCATAGCCGATCAGCTCCCAGTTCAGGTGATCCTTGGTTTCGGCGAGCACCACGCACTCGGCCGCGACCACCTGCGCGACCGCCGGGTCGGCCTGCTTCTTCGCCTGCTCGATCACCTGCACCAGCGACTTGCCGGTGGCGGCCACCGCGGCGCGCCCGGGCGATTGCGCATCGGGATCGAGGCCGAGCGCGGCGAACACGTTGCGCAGCACCTCCTGGTGGTGCAGCGTCTCGCGATGGTACTTCTCCCATTCCTTGTGCAGGTCCTCGTCGGTCGCGCACTGCAGCGCGGCCTCGTAGATCTGCGCGCCGCCAAGCTCGGTCTCGTATGCCTGGCAGAGCAGTTCGAGGATACCTTCGTGCTTCGATTGCCGTTGGGCCATGACTGCTTCTCCGAAAAAGCGGGCCGCCCGTGCGGCCCAGGGGTGGAACCGGGCGCGCGTTATTGCGCGCCCACCTTGCGTGCGAGCGTCTGCGCCATGCTCAGGTGATGCTTGAGCGTCGGCAGCGTGGATTTGGCGAATGCGCGCAATTGCGCGTCCTTGCCGTCGCGCGCTTCGTCCTCGAACAACGCGACCGCCTTCTGGTGCGCGTCGGGGCCGGCCGCCGCGAGATACGCGGTGTCGAAGTCGTGCCCGCTCTTGCCGCGCAGCGCCTCGACGTCAGGGTCCGAGATCTGTTCGACCTGCGGCTTCATGCCCTTGCGCGCGGCGAGCTCGGTGAGCTTCGCGTTCGCCTTGCCATGATCCGCGACCATCCGTTTCGCGAATGCCCGCACGTCCGCCGACTGCGCCTGCTTCAGCGCGAGCTGGCTGGCCTGCACTTCCGCCTTGCCGGCCATCGCGGCCTTGTCGACGAACTCCGCATCGGCGCCCTTCGGCGCTTTCGCGATGCCGGGGTCGCCGGCGGCGCCCGCGCCCGACGACGGGTTGATCACGCCGCCCGGCACGTGCGAATTCGATGCGGGCGGCTCGCTCGGCATCTGCGCGCGGGCGAGCCCCGACACGGCGAGCACGCCGGCGGCGAGCGCCGCGATCGTCCAGTTGGGTTGTCTCATCAGCTTTCTCCTGGTGCTTGCGTGGAAACGGCCATCAACCGCCGACGATCGAGCCGCCGTTCGGGTGCAGCGTCTGCCCGGTCATGTAGCTCGCGCCGGCCGACGCGAGCAGCACGTAGCAGTCGATCAGTTCGTCCGGTTGCCCCGGCCGCTTGAGCGGCACGTTCGAGCCGAATTTCGCGACCTGCTCGGGCGTGAACGTCGACGGAATCAGCGGTGTCCAGATCGGCCCCGGCGCGACCGCGTTCACGCGGATGTCGCGTTCGGCCAGCTCGATCGACAGCGACCGCGTGAACGCGACGATCGCGCCCTTGGTCGCCGAGTAGTCGGGCAGTTTCGGGCTGCCGTGATACGCGGTGACCGACGCCGTGTTGACGATGCGACCGCCCGCCTTCATGTGCGGCAGCGCGGCCTGCGTGCAGAAGAACATTCCGTACACGTTGGTGCGGAACGTGCGTTCGAGCTGTTCCTCGGACACGTCCTCGATGCCCGGCTGCGGATGCTGCTCGCCTGCGTTGTTCACGAGCACGTCGAGCCGGCCGAGCCGTTCGACCGTGCGGGCCACCGCGTCGTGCGCCTGCCGGCGATCGCCGACGTCGCAGGCGATCGCCTCGCAGCGTCGGCCGGTCTGCTCGATCAGTTGCCGGGTATGCGCGGCGTCGTCGGATTCCTTCAGGTAGACGATCGCGACGTCCGCGCCCTCCTTCGCGAAACCGATCGCCACGGCGCGGCCGATCCCGCTGTCGCCGCCCGTCACGAGCGCGACCTTGCCGGCAAGCTTGCCGCTGCCCACGTAGTCGGCCGCTTCGTCGCGCGGCTTCGGATGCATGTCGCGCTCGGTGCCCGGCTGATGCGTCTGTTTCTGCGGTGGCGGCGTCTGTGCAGTGGTCATGGGGTTCCTCCTTGAACGGGTGCCGCCGATGCTGCGCAAACGGCGTGCCGCGCGCGGCGCACGCCGGCCCGCGCACGGCGGCCGTGTTTTCAGGGTTGACGTTGCAAGCGTCTGGAAAAACGGCGTCGTCAGCGGGGGCCGCCGGACGGGGCTTCGTCGGGCCGGCGTACCGGATCGAAATCGCGCCATTCGCCGTCCTGCCAGTCGCCTTCGACGCGCTCGATCGACTTCGCGCCGGTCGCGCGCAACACGTCTTCGGCGGTCGTCGCGGTGTCGGGCGTCACGCGCGCGGCGAGAATCACGCCCGTTTCGCTCTGCGCGAGCGTGCCCTTGCCTTCGGCCTGCTCGCCGCGCATGCGGCCGAGCGCGCCGCCGAATGCGCCGAGATAGGCGCCGGCCAGCGCGGCGGCGGCCGGCACGAACCAGTAGCGCAGGCCGAGCGCATAGGCGATCAACCCGATGACGACGCCGATCAGCAGCCCGCGGATCGCGCCGACCATCGCGCCGCGCCCGCCGGGCTTCGCCGCGGTGTCGGCATACACGTCGCCGCCGATCGGGAAGCGCGCGTGCTGGCCGCCGGGGTTCAGGAAGAAGATCGACACGTCGTCCGGCCCGAACGCGCGCTCGTAGAGGTGACGCGCCCCACCTTCCGCTTCATCGAACGTCGTGAAACGGCCTGCGACGATCATCGCCATGGTCGTGCTCCTCATGATGGATGCGCCGCGCGCGCGAGCACGCGGCGCGATGGGCGACGCTCACATCAGCCGCCCGAGCTCCTTCGATACCGATGCGGGCGTGTCGTACTCGCGCTCGGGAATCTTGCGCAGCATGTCGAGCACCGCGCGGTCCGCGTTCGAGCGTTCCGCGCACTGCACGACGTCCGCCTTGCTGGCCGGATAGTCCATTCCCTTCAGCGCCTTCTGCACGTCGACCGGGCTCGGCGGCTTGCCGTGCCCCGTCTGGTGCCCGCCCTTGTCGTGGTCCTGCTGGGTGCGCTCGCCTTCGTGCGCGCGCGAGTGGCTGTACTCGTGGCCCGTGTGTTGTCGGGATGTCATGAACGCCTCCTTGGAAAATGAACGAAATCACGCGGACGACCGGCGCGCACGCGCGAACGCGGCAAACACCAGCGCCGCCGCGCCCAGCGCGACCGCGCCGGCGACCTTGGGCCGCTGCACCACCGTGTTGTACGCACAGCTGCGCAGCACCGGCCCCTCCATGCCTTCGCGCTCGTGCAGCGCGTGGCGCGAGTCGTACAGCGCGTTGTCGTCGCGCGGCCGCGCCGGGCGCACCGTGCGCTGGCCGCGCGAGAACAGCGTGGCCGCGACGCGGTCGAACAGGCGCGGCGCGTGGTACGCGCTCGCCGACGTGAACTTGGCGGCGCCGCCGACGAACAGCGTGCGGCGCGGATGCGCGGCCGCGAACAGGATCGCGTCGGCCACCAGATCGGGGTCGTAGATCGGCGGCGGCAGCTTCGCCTCGACGTTCATGTAGTTCTTCGCGTGCATCACGAACATCGTGTCGATCGCGGCCGGCTTGATCAGCGTGACGGACACCGGCAGGTGATCGGCTTCCATCTCGAGCCGCAGCGAATCGGTGAAGCCCTTCACCGCGTGCTTCGATGCGACGTACGCGCTTTGCAGCGGCACCGGCGCGTCGGACGCCTCGCTGCCCATGTTGATGATCGCGCCGCCGTGGAAATCGCTCTTGCGCCGGAAATGGTCGGCCGCGACGAGCGAGCCGTGCACGACGCCCCAGTAGTTGGTGTCGAACAGCCGGCGCTGATCCTCGAGCGGCACCTGGGCCGCCGTGCCGAAGATCGATACGCCCGCATTGTTGATCCAGGTGTCGAAGCCGCCGTACGTATCGGCCGCCGCCGCGGCCGCGCGCTGCAGATCCTCGACGTTGCCGACGTCGCCGGCGACCGGCACCGCGAGGCCGCCGTGCTGGCGGATTTCCTCGCACAGCGTGTTCAGCGCTTCCTCGTTGCGCGCGAACAGCACGAGCTTCGCGCCGCGCCGGGCCGCCTTGCGCGCGGTGACGAGACCGATGCCGCTCGTCGCGCCGGTAATCACGATCGTCTGTTCGCCGACCGGTTTGAGCATGCAGTTCATCACTGGACTCCTGTTACGGTCGCGTCGCGGTTATTTGGGCCGGATGGTCAACTGGTCGCGCACGTCCTGCACGCCGTCGACCTGCTTCACGACGCTGACGGCCTGCGTGCGCTGCTGCTCGTCGGGCACGCTGCCGGTGAGCGTCACGGTGCCGTGCCGCGTCTTCAGGTGGATGTCGCCGGCCGACAGGCCGCTCGTGCCGACCAGCTCGGCCTTCGCCTTGGTCGTGATCGTCGCGTCGCGGATCTTCGTGCCGGTGCTCGAATGCGACGACGACGTCGACGACGATGCGGCGCCATCGTCGCCGGCGGCGACCGCGTTCGGCGCGACGACCATGCATGCTGTGGCCGCGGCGATCGCGACCGCCATGCCGGTGCGCATCGCGCGCTGATGGCGGATGCGCGGGGAGCGGGCTTGCAGCTGGAATACCTTCATCGTGACCTCCTTTTCATCGGGCCGGGCGAGCCGGCGGGTGAGCAGAGGTCGCGCAAATCGCGTGCCGCGCCGCGTGCGCCGCATGCCAGCGGGATGCCGCGATCAGACGCCCTTTCATCCAACGCGTTGTAAATTTTTCGGCCCCCCGGGAAGCGGTTTTCCCCGCAATGCAGCGGGCATGCCGATTGCCGGGTCACCGACAACGGTGGCCCGTGTGCGCGGCCCCGATACCGGGAGCAATACCATGCAAAGAATCGCGTTGATCAGTGAACATGCGTCGCCGCTGGGGGTGATCGGCGGCGTCGATGCCGGTGGTCAGAACATCTACGTCGCGAACGTCGCGAAGCAGCTCGCGGAGCGCGGCCTCGACGTCGACGTGTACACCCGCTGCGACAATCCGCATTTGCCGGAAGTCGTGCCGATCGGCCCGCGCATGCGCGTGATCCACGTGCCGGCCGGACCGCCGACCGACGTGCCCAAGGAGCAGTTGCTGCCGTACATGGGCCCGTTCGCGCAGTACATGATCGCGCGAATGCGACGCGAGCCCGATCCGGTCGACGTGATGCACGCGAACTTCTTCATGTCGGGCGACGCCGCGCTGCGCGTGAAAAAGGCGCTCGGCATCCCGCTCGTCACGACGTTCCATGCGCTCGGCCGCGTGCGGCGGCTGCACCAGGGCACGGCCGACGGCTTCCCCGACGCGCGCTTCGCGATCGAGGACACGCTCGCGCGCCGCTCGGACCGCCTGATCGCCGAATGCCCGCAGGATGCGCTGGACCTGACGACGCACTATCGCGCCGATACCGCGCGCATCGAGATCGTGCCGTGCGGCTTCGACGCGCGGGAATTCCGGCCGGTGCCGCGCGTCGATGCGCGCGCGCGGCTCGGCTGGCCGCAGGACGCGTTCGTCGTGCTGCAACTGGGGCGCCTCGTGCCGCGCAAGGGCATCGACACCGTGATCGACGCGCTCGCACGCATGCCGCGCGACCCGCAGCGGCCGACCCACCTGTACGTGGTCGGCGGCAGCCAGGCGACGCCCGACCCCGCGCGCGACCCGGAACTCGCGCGGCTCGCCGCGTTCGCGCACGAACTCGGCATCGCGAACCGCGTGACCTTCGTCGGCCGGCGCGATCGCGACGCGCTGCACCTGTACTACAGCGCGGCCGACGTGTTCGTGACGACGCCGTGGTACGAGCCGTTCGGCATCACGCCGGTCGAGGCGATGGCGTGCGCGACGGCAGTGATCGGCAGCGACGTGGGCGGCATCCGCACGACGGTCGACGACGGCACGACCGGCTATCTCGTGCCGCCGCGCGACCCGGCCGCGCTGGCCGCGCGCCTCGTGCAACTGCGCGCGCAACCGGACCTGTGCGCGGCGCTCGGCCGCGCCGGCTACCTGCGCGCGCATCGCTTCTACACCTGGCAAGGCGTCGCCGACCGGCTCGTCGACATCTATCGCGACGTCGCCCACGCGCAGCGCGCCGGCACGTCGGCCGGCACCGGCCGGCGCACGCCGGTCGCCACCACGCGAGGCGTGCTCGCACACCGCAAGGAGAATACGTAATGAAGGGCTACGACCGAAAACGCGTCCTCGTCACCGGCGGCGCCGGCTTTCTCGGTTCGCATCTGTGCGAACGCCTCGTGACCGCCGGCCACGACGTGCTGTGCGTCGACAATTTCTACACGGGCACGAAGGACAACATCGCGCACCTGCTCGATGCGCCGAACTTCGAGCTGATGCGGCACGACGTGACGTTTCCGCTCTACGTCGAAGTCGACGAGATCTACAACCTCGCGTGCCCGGCATCGCCCGTCCACTACCAGCGCGACCCGGTGCAGACGACGAAGACCAGCGTGCACGGCGCGATCAACCTGCTCGGCCTCGCCAAACGCGTGAAGGCGCGCATCCTGCAGGCCTCGACGAGCGAGGTGTACGGCGACCCGGACGTGCATCCGCAGGACGAGCACTATTGCGGCCGCGTCAATCCGACCGGCATCCGCGCGTGCTACGACGAAGGCAAGCGCTGCGCGGAGACGCTGTTCTCCGACTATCACCGCCAGTACGGGGTCGACGTGCGGATCGCGCGGATCTTCAATACGTACGGCCCGCGCATGCACCCGGCCGACGGGCGCGTCGTGTCGAACTTCGTCACGCAGGCGCTCGCGGAACAGCCGTTGACCGTCTACGGCGACGGCAAGCAGACGCGCTCGTTCTGCTACGTGGACGACATGGTCGACGCATTGATCCGGCTGATGGACGAACCGGGCGACGCGAGCGAGCCGGTCAATCTCGGCAGCGACGTCGAGATCGCGATGATCGACGTCGCGCGGGAAGTCGTGCGGATCGTCGGCGCGACCGTGCCGATCGAGTTCCGGCCGCTGCCGTCCGACGATCCGCGCCAGCGGCGGCCGAATCTCGCCGCCGCGCAGAAGCGGCTCGGCTGGCGCGCGACGACGACGTTCGCGAACGGGCTCGCGCACACCGCGCGCTACTTCATCCAGCGCCAGGTCACGCACCACACGCCCGGCGACCTCGTGCGCAGCACGCGAATCGCGTCGCATCTGCTCGCGCAGGTCCATACGCAGAACCGGCCGGCGCCGACCACCTGACGCGGCCGGTACGCGCGACGTGCGTCAGCCGTCGCGCTTCGTCACGTGTGCGATCTTGTGTGCCAGTTCGCGCACGTCGACCGGCTTGCACAGGTAGCCGTCGAAGCCGGCCTCCAGCGCGCGGCGCTCGTCGGCCAGGCCCGCGTGCGCGGTGACGGCCAGCACGCGCACGTCGGATGGACCGCTGTCGCCGTTCAGGGCGCCGCGCCGCAACGCATCGAGCAGCCAGAAGCCGTCGCCGTCGGGCATCGCGAGATCGGACAGCACGACCGTCGGCCGCATGTCGGCCGCCATCGCGAGCGCCTCGCGCCCCGACGACGCGATCGCGACGGCCGCGCCGAACGTGGTCAGCGCGGCCGTCAGGCTCGCGCGCGTGGTCGCGTCGTCGTCGACGATCAGGATGCGCTGCGTATCGAGCACGAGCGCGTCGCGGCGGCCGCCTGCCTGCACGATGCTCCACGCCATCGCGCCGCCCGGCTGCCAGCCGGCCGGCAGCGTCACCGTGAACGTCGTGCCGCGATCACGGCCCGCGCTCGCGACGATCACGCTGCCGCCGTGCAGCTCCGCGATATGTCGCACGATCGACAGGCCGAGACCGAGCCCGCGCCGCGGCGACGCGGGCGAATCGTCCGCGCGGCGGAACATGTCGAACACGTATGGCACGAACTCCGTCGCGATGCCCTGCCCGGTATCGGTGACGGTCAGCACCACCTGCGATTCGTCGCGCGCGAGGCCGACCGTCACGCTGCCGCCGCCCGGCGTGAATTTCAGTGCATTCGAGATCAGGTTCGACAGCATCTGCCGCAACCGCTCGGCGTCGCCCGACACGATGCACGCGGTTGCGCCGCAGTCGAATTCGAGCACGATGCCGGCCGACGACGCGGCCGTCTGGAACGTGCCGACCAGATCGGAGAACAGCCGCACGACGTCGACCGGCGTCGCGTCGAGCCGCAGCTTACCGGTCGCGAGCGACGACGCATCGAGGATGTCGCCGACCATCCGCGTAAGCGAACGCGCGCTGCGGTCGATCGCGTCGATCGCCTGATGCTGCAACGCCTGGTCGCCCGAGTTGCGCAATACCTCGATCCATCCGTAGATCACGTTCAGCGGCGTGCGTAATTCGTGCGACACCGTGGCCAGCAACTCGTCCTTCAGCCGGTTCGACGTGTCGGCCTGGTCGCGTGCGTCGCGCGCGCCCTGCAGCGAGCGCTGCGCACGCAGGTCGCGGCGACGCTGCGCGCCGGTTTCGCGCAGCGTCAGCGACAGCGCGACGCTGGCCCGCGCGTCGCCCTGCACCGGGCACGCCGACACCGTCGCCCGAAACCGCCGGCCGTCGCGCCGCACGCACAGCAGTTCGAGCGGCCCGACCGGCTCGTGCATCGCGTCGAACGCGTCGGCGAGCGGATTGAGCCGCAGCCAGCGCCTCGCGATCAGCGTATCGAACCTGCGGCCGCGCGCATCGGCCTCGTCGTAGCCGAAGATCCGCTGCGCGGCCGGATTCCAGCTCGCGATGCGGCCGTCGCCATCGATCCCGACGATCGCGTCCGGCGCCGCCTCGACGACCGCATGCTGAAGCCGCGATGCGTCGACGCGCGCGCGGTCCGCGCCCGCATCGCGCAGCAGCAATACCGCGCCGTCAAGATTGCCGTCCCCATCGCCGATCGGCGACGCCACCGCGACGATCGGCACCGGCTCGCCGCTGCCGGCCTGCAGCCAGTGCCGGTCGGACGTCGCCCCGGCGCCGCCGAGCGCGTGATCGAGCGGCGTGGTCTGCACGCGGCGGCCGTCGTGATCGACGATCCGCAGCACGTCGCGCGCCGGCCGCCCGATCGCGTCGTCCGGCCGGCAGCCGACGAGTGCGGCCGCGGCCGCGTTGAGATAGGTGAGCCGCCCGTTCGGATCGGTCGCGATCACGCCGTGCGGCAACGCGCCCAGCACGGCTTCGAGCTGGCGGCGCGCGCCCGCCTCGCGCCGGCGCGCGCGATCGTTCGTGACCCGCGTGTGATGCAGCAGCGATGCGACCGCGCACACCAGCGTCCCGATCAGCATGAACGTGCCGAGCTGCACGAGCCGCTCGGGCAGCGGCGCCGTATAGGCGGCCGGATCGGACAGGAACAGCGTCCACACGAGCAACCCGCTGACCACCGTCGACACGATGCCGAACAGGAACGACGTCGCCCACGCGGCGCCCGCGAGCAACGGGTAATACAGGATGAACGGCAGATTCACGCCGCCGAACCGGATCGCGAGCGTCTGCAGCACGGTCGCGATCGCGACCAGCATCACGGCCGTTGCGTAATTTCCGGCCTGCGGTCGTGCAATTTCAGTCATCGAACACGCTCCTGCGGGGACAGTCGGCGGCGACCGGCGTGGCGGCCGCCGGCGGGCACGGCACATGCTGGCCGATCGGAACCGCGGCCCGGCCGCTCACGAAGGAGATCTTCACGCCATGCCCGACCCGACACGCTGGCTCGTCGTCTCGCCGCATCTCGACGATGCCGTCTTCAGTTGCGGGCAACTGCTCGCGCAGGCGCCCGGCTCGATCGTCGTCACCGTGTTCGCGGGGATGCCGCCGCCTGGCATGCCCGCGCCGCCGTGGGATCGCCGCGCGGGCTTCCATCACGCGGACGAAGCGATGCGCGCGCGCCGCGACGAAGACCGCCGCGCGCTGGCGCAGCTCGACGCACACCCCGTGTGGCTCGATTTCCTCGACGATCAGTACGGCATACCGTCTACGTCGACCGCGATCGCCACACGCGTGGCCGCGGCGATCGACGCGTACCCGGGCTTCGGCGTGCTCGCGCCGGCCGGCCTGTTCCATCGCGATCACCTGCAGGTGCAGGAGGCCATGATGTGGCTGCTGCGTGACGACGATCCGTCGCACGTCTGGCGCTTCTACGAGGACGTGCCGTATCGCCGCATCGACGGGCTGATGGCCAGGCGCGTGGCCGGCTGGCGCGAGCGTGGCTGGATCGCGCATCCGGTCGCGACGCCGGCCGGCGGTGATACGAACAGCGCCGCCGCGAAAGCCGCCGCCGTCGACGCGTACGCCAGCCAGGTCACGCTGCTCGAGCCTCATATGCGCGCCGCTCTCCGCGAACCCGAAATGATCTGGCGGCTCGAATGCGACGTCACGTCCGCGTAACGCCCGCCCGTGTCGCGCTGCCGCCGGGCGAGCCGCGCGTGACCGCCATCGTGCTGACCTGCCGGCGCGCCGCGGAACTCGCGCGCACGCTCGAGCATCTTTCCGGGCTGCCCGACCGGCCGGCGATCGTCGTCGTCGACAACGCGGCGGACGCCGAGACGGCCACCCTGATCCGCGAACGCTTTGCGCATGTCGCGCTCGTGCATGCGCCGGGCAACCTTGGCGCGGCCGGCCGCAATCTCGGCGTCGCCGTCGCCCGCACGCGCCACGTCGCGTTCTGCGACGACGACACGTGGTGGGCGCCCGGCTCCATCGCCGAAGCGGCGAACCTGCTCGACGCGTATCCGCACGTCGCGGCCGTCACCGCGCGCGTGCTGGTGGGCCCCGACGAACGCGAGGACCCGACCTGCCGGCTGATGGCCGACAGCCCGCTCGACGCGCCCGTCGCGCTGCCGGGCCGCCCGATCCTCGGGCTGCTGGCCGGCGCGACCGCGTTCCGGCGCGACGCGTTCGTGCGCGCGGGCGGCTACCATCCGCGCTACTTCCTCGGCGGCGAGGAAGCGCTGCTCGCGCTCGATCTGACGCGCGCCGGCCACTGGCTCGTGTATGCGCCGGGGCTGACGGTCCATCACTACCCGTCGACGCGGCGCGACCGGCCGACACGTGCGCGCACCGCCGCGCGCAACGCGGTGTGGACCGCGTGGCTCAGATGGCCGGCCGCCGCCGCGTGGCGCCATACGGTGCGCATGCTGCCGCTGCTGCGCCGCGAACGTGCAGTGGTGCGCACGTTCGCGGGCCTGCCGTGGATCCTGCGCGAACGACGCACGATCCCGCCGCACGTCGAACGCATGCGCCGCCGCCTCGAACGCGACACGCGCCGCGAGGCCGAAACGGGAACATGAACGCAATCGTAGCGGCATCAGGAATCCGGCTTCTCCGCTTCGTCTTCCAGTTGCGCGAGCCGGTTGTAGATCGTCTTCAGGCTGACGTCGAGCACCTCGGCCGCCTGCGCCTTCACGCCGCCGCATTGCGCGATCGTGCCGAGGATCAGCTTGCGGTCGACTTCCTCCAGCGGCGTGCCGAACGGCACCGTCACGCGATCTTCATGCGAATCGACCATGCTGGACAGCTCGTCCATGATCGGCGGCGGCAGCGTGTCGATCACGTCGGCGTCGGTGAAGATGCTCGCGCGCTGCACGAAGTTGCGCAGCTCGCGCACGTTGCCGGGCCATTCGTAGGTCTTCAGCGCTTCGCGCGCGGCCGGCGCGAAGCGCAGGTTGCGGCCGGTCTCTTCGTTGTAGCGCTGCAGGAACGCGTCGGCGAGCATCGGAATGTCGTCGCCGCGTTCACGCAGCGACGGCAGCGGAATCGGGAACACGTTGATCCGGTGGAACAGGTCGGGCCGCAGCTTGCCGTCGGCCATCGCGGCTTCCGGGTCGCGATTGGTCGCGGCGACGATGCGCACGTCGACGTCGATCTCGCGCGTCGAGCCGAGCCGCGTGAGGCGTCCGGTCTCCAGCACGCGCAGCAGCTTGACCTGCGACTCGAGCGGCATCTCGGTGATTTCGTCGAGAAACAGCGTGCCGCCGTCCGCGCGTTCGAAGAAGCCCTTGTGCTGACGTTCCGCGCCGGTGAAGCTGCCGCGGTCGTGGCCGAACATCTCGCTCTCGACGAGATTCGCGGCGATCGCGCCGCAGTTCACCGCGAGAAACGGCCCGCGGCGGCGCAGGCTCAGGTCGTGCACGGTCTGCGCGGCGAGTTCCTTGCCGGTGCCCGATTCGCCGGTGAGCAGCACCGACGCTTCGGTGCGCGCGACGCGGCCGATCGCGTCGTAGACGGCCTGCATCGCGGGCGAGCTGCCGAGCATGCGGCCGAACCGGCCGAGGCGCTGCAGTTCCGAGCGCAGTTCGGCGATTTCCTCGTGCAGCGCGGTCGTGCGCGGCACGCGCGCGAAGATGCTGTTCAGCCGCTGCATGTTGAGCGGCTTCACCAGGTAATCGGTCGCGCCGCGCCGCAATGCGTCGATCGCGGTTTCGAGGCTCGCGTGGCCGGTGGTCAACACCATTTCGCAATGCCCGCGCTTGGGCAATGCGTCGAACAGATCCATCCCGTTGCCGTCGGGCAGCACGAGGTCGCACAGCACGAGATCGGGGGTATGCGTCGAGACGAGCGTGCGCGCTTCTTCAAGCGTCGCCGCCGTATCGCACGTCAGTTGCTGCGTGCGCGCGAGCGTGGCCAGCATCGTTCGCGTATCGGCGTCGTCTTCGACGATCAGGACGTAAGGCATCGAGACTCCTTGTAATGCGGCCCGGCAGGTACGTCGGCCGGCACCGCGACACGTGCAGCGCAATGCACGTCATGGGGCCCGTTCATGCTGATGACGGGCTTGCGCCGGCCCCCGGAAGGGCCGGGCGCGAGGATGGCGACGAAGCGAATACTCAACGTATTCGCGACGAGCATGACGCGGCGCTCGGCCCTTCCGGGGGCCAGCGCCACGCATGCATTTTTCCAAACAAGGGAACGTGCGCTGGCCCAAGACGGCATCTTCAACGCTGCACACGAACGGACAGACAAGCTGTCCCGCATGGGAAAACAGGTGCTTAGCAGTATAGAAGAACGATGTCGTCCATTCGCGACCCATCGAATAAATCTATCTGCTGACGTAAGCCGCATTGCCAGATTCAATGTCGGCGAATCGGTATAAAAGGTATCCTGCGTACGTGAAAGACGACGTGTGCCACGTCATTTTTTACCCGGTCACGACGCATTCGGTCAAAACTTCCCAACCCGGTCATACTCCATGTCGAAATCCGACGATGACGGCACGCGACTGTTCGGCCGTTCGCGAACAATTCAGGAACTGCTGCTGAAAGTGTCGCGCGTCGCCGCCACCCGCGTGAGTGTGCTGGTGGTCGGCGAAAGCGGTGCGGGCAAGGATATCGTCGCCCGGCTCATTCACGACATGAGCCCGCGCCGGCGCGGCCCGTTCGTGCCCGTCAACTGCGGCGCGATTGCGAAGGACATCGCGGAGTCGCAGTTGTTCGGCCACGAAAAAGGCAGCTTCACGGGCGCCGTCGCGCAACACGTGGGCATGTTCGAAGCCGCACGCGGCGGCACGCTGTTTCTCGACGAGATCGCCGAGATGCCGCTCGAATTGCAGGTCAAGCTGCTGCGCACGCTCGAAACCAACACGATCGTGCGCGTGGGCGGCCACGAGGCGATTCCGCTCGACGTGCGGATCGTCGCGGCCACCCACCATGATCCGGTCGAGGCGTTGCGCAGCGGCCGGCTGCGCGAGGACCTGTTCTACCGGATCGCGCCGATCGCGCTGCACGTGCCCGCGCTCAGGCAGCGCGAGGACGACGTCGGCGACATCGCGCTGCAGATCGTCGAGCGGCTGAACGCGCGGCACCGTACGAGAAAGCGTCTGTCGACGCAGGCGATGAAGGCGCTGCGCGCGTACACGTGGCCCGGCAACGTGCGCGAATTGCGCAACGCGCTGGAGCGCGCGTTCATCCTCGCCGACGAGCAGATCGAATTGCAGTTGCCGCGCCGCCAGCCGCCGCGCGAGGAAGTGCGCCACAACGCGATGACGCTGCATATCGGCACGACGCTCGCGCATACGCAGCAGCGCTTCATCGTCGCGTCGCTGCGGCATTTCAACGGCGACAAGCCGCGCACCGCGAAGGCGCTCGGCATCAGCCTGAAAACGCTGTACAACCGCCTCGCGCTGCTGCCGGAAAACGAGCGCAACGCGGTCAGCGGCGCACCGCCGGCGCCGAATGCCGCGAACGGCGGAAACGCCTCCGGTTCGCCGCCCGCGACGACGCCGTGAACGCGGCCGGCACGCCGCCGCGCTCACGTCGTCACGTCGTCACATCGCGGAGGGCGGCGTCCCAGTCGCGCGCGAACCGTTCGATGCCGAAGCGCTCGCACGCGTCGCGTTTGGCTGCGGCGCCCCATTCGCGCGCCAGGTCCGGATCGCGGATCAACATCCGCATCGCGTCGATCAGCACGGCCGGCCGCGTATCGGCCACGCCGTTGCTGCCGGTCTTCACGAGTTGCGCCATCTCGGTCGTCGCGAGCGCGACGATCGGCAGCCCGATCATCATCGCCTCGATCACCGCGAGCCCGAGACTCGTGTAGCGAATCGGGTTGAAGAAGAACCGGTAGTGCGACAGGAATTGCGGCAGCGCCGGGTTCGGCACTTCGCCGATCCCGCCGAGATCGGTCGAGCCCATCCCGACCAGGTCGATCGGCACGCTGTGCCGCACGACCTCGAACAGGTCCGCGCCGAGGCGCCGGCCGCGGCGCGCAAGGTTGTTCACGACGGCCACGCCCTTCGGCAGCGTGCCGTGATACTCGACGCCTTCCGGCATCAGCACGCCGTGCTCGATCACGCGCGTCGGCGTCACGCCGTTGTCCCACATCAGCGCGTTGAACGGCGTCACGTGCACCAGCAACACGTTCGGGTCCTGCACCGGATGCAGCGTGTCGGTCGGATGCTCGCGCGGCGGATCATGCTCGACGAACAGCGTCGGCAGCGCGCGCTGCGCTTCGCTCAGCAGCCGCAGGCGGTCGTGCTGATAATGCTTCACGTGCTGGTACAGCACGCAGTCGAATGCGGTGTCGCGCACGCATTCGGCCGGCACCTCATGGACGTTGTCGCCCCACGGCAGGTGCCCGACGCGGCCCGCGTAGCCGGGCGGATGCTGCGGCTTCGTCACGATGTAGAAATCGTGCGGCGCCTGCGACAGGTAATACAGGTAATTGCCATGCACGTGCCAGGTGAGCACGCGCAACCGCTTACGTGACATGACGTCTCTCCTCCGCGAGCAGTTCGCCCGCCCGGTCGATCACTTCGCCGACGCCGATCGCCGTCGCGCACTCGTGCCCGTACGGACACGACTCGAACATGCACGGGCGGCACGCCGGGTAGTTCGCGAGCACGCGATGGCGTTCGGCGTCGAGCGGCGCCCAGCGGGCCGTATCGCTGCCGCACGCGATGACGATGCTCGGCGTGCCGAGCGCCGCCGCGACGTGCGACACGCCCGTGTCGTTGCACAACAGCAGCCGCGCGCGGGCGATCAGCGCGGCGAGCGCGCCGAGCGGCGTGCGGCCGCACAGGTTCACGCACGGCCGCCCGAGGTGTTCGGCGAACGCGCTCGCCAACGCCAGTTCCGCGCGCGTGCCGGTCAGTACGATCTGCCAGCCGTCGTCCGCGAGTTGCCGCGCGGCGAGCGCGAAGCGTTCGACCGGCCAGCGCCGCGACGCCATCCGCGCGCCGGGATGGACGATCACGTAGCGGCCGGGATCGAGCGCGTGCTCGTCGCAGAGCACGTGCCACAGCGCGTAGTCGAGGCCGCCGAGCGGGAATTCGAGGTAGTCGCCCCAGTCCGCGTAGCCGAGCTTGCGCGTGAGCGCCAGATAGCGCGTCACTTCCGGTTCGTCGTCGCGCCACACGAGCGCGCAGTCGAGCGCGGTCGTGCCACCGTCGGCCGGCACGAAGCCGGCCGTGCGGGTCGCGCCGAGCGACGCGACGATCGCGTTCGTGTGCGCGCCGCTGCCGTGCAGCTGGATCGCGAGGTCGAAGTCGCGCGCGCGACATTCGGCGATGAACGCTTCGCGCGTGGCCGCGTCGGGTTCGGGCTGCTCGCCGAGCCCCGGCGCGCCGGGGAATGCGATGAAGCTGTCGATGTAGTCCGAGAAGCGCGACGCGAACTCGCGCGCCCACGGTAGCCCGATCAGCGTGATGCGCGCATCCGGTTCGCCGCGCCGCAGCGCACGCAGCGCGGGCACCGCGCACAGCATGTCGCCGAGCTGCAACGCGCGGAACACCGCGATCCGCTTCGGGCCGTGCGGGCCGTCGGAATCGACGCTGGAATCGAGCTTCATCATTTGCTCCGAGAAACCCCGACCTTCAGGACGGAGAGGAAAGGCGTGCTGTCGACAGGCTGCTTCTTCCACGGGTTAGGATCACCGGCATGATCCTTGTCTATCGCTACCGGGTGAAATCGCTCAATGGACTGCTCAACAAGCAGAGCCGTGCGGTGAACTACGTCTGGAACTTCTGCAACGACACGCAGAAGCACGCGCTCAAGTGGAATAAGAAATGGCCGACGGGTTTTGATCTGAACGTGCTGACGACCGGCAGCAGCAAGGCGCTCGGCATCCATTCCGGCACGATCAACGCGACGTGCGAGCAATACGCGAAGTCGCGCAGTCGGAACCGTCGGCCTTACCTGCGCTATCGCGGCATGAAATCGCTGGGCTGGGTGCCGCCGAAGGGCCGAGACCTGAAGCGCGAAGGCGAAGCGTTTCGCTTTGCCGGCAACACCTTCCGCGTGTTCAACAGTCGACCGCTTCCCGAAGGCAAGATCAAGGACGGGACCAATTTTGCGCAGGATGCGCGCGGCAACTGGTTTCTCAACATCGTGATCGAGATGCCCGATGTGCAGGTCCGCCCGGTCCGCTCCGGTGTCGGCATCGATCTCGGCCTGAAAGACTTCGCCACGCTTTCGACCGGAGAAAAACTGCCGAATGACCGGTTCGGCCGATGCGCGGCAGAAAAGCTGACGAAAGCGCAGCGAGCACGAAAGCACAAGCGACATATCGCGAAGCTGCACGCAAAGATCTCGAATGCCCGTGCCGATTTCCAACACAAGCTCGCGCTCGATCTGGTGCGGCGCTTCGATTACATCGCGGTCGGCAACGTGTCGGCGGTCAAACTCGCCAGAACCAGGATGGCGAAGAGCGTCTACGACGCATCCTGGTCGCCCTTCCGAAACAAGCTCCGTTACAAAGCGATCGCGCACGGAGCCACGTTCGAGGAAGTGGACGAAAGCGGCTCTACCCAGTCCTGTTCGTCGTGCGGATCGAAAGACAGCACGACGCGGCCGAAAGGTATCGCGGGACTGCGAATAAGAGAGTGGGCCTGTAGTGACTGTGGTGTCGAACATGATCGAGATACCAACGCTGCGTTGAACATTCTCCGATGCGGACGTGCATCGCCAGGTGTGGGAATCCTCCCCCTTAAGGAGATGAGGGCGTCAAAGGAAGAGCACTCTGAAGTGAAGCGCGCCGCGCATGCGCCAGTACAGCGACACGGGCGGAATCGCGATGGACGTGACGATCATCTCGGCCACATGCGACGGCGTGAGCTGCGTGCCGCGCAACCGTTTCGCGCAGAACCCCGCGGTAATCGCGGCCCACACCGCCGCGCACACGATGGCCGGCGCCGGCCAGCCGGCCGCGAAACAGCCGAGCGCGCCGAGCGCGGCGAGCACGGCCGCGTAGTAATGCCACGGCGGCGTCGGCCGGATATGGCGCCGATAGGTCGTGCGATGCTTCTTGTACAACAGCGCATCGAAATACACCTTCGACTGCGCGCCGATGCTCGATCCCCAGCGTGCGGGACGCACCGGATGCACGATGCGCGCGGCGTCGGCCTCGACGATCGGCCCCGCATGCTCGCGCAGCGCGAACATCAGGTCGGCGTCCTCGCGCCACGCGCGCGTGAAGCGCTCGTCGAAGCCGCCGACGCGTTCGAGCGCCGCGCGCCGCACGAAGCAGTTCGCGGTCGCGAATTCCGCGTGCGCGAGCCCCGCCGCGTCGCGTTCGTAGTCGGTCGGGCGCGGCCGCAACGGCACGTCGATCCGGCCGGCCGCGGCCGCCGCCGACGGCTCGGCCAGCAGCGCGGCCGCACCGTGGCGCAGCCAGGTCGGATCGGGAATCGTGTCGTCGTCGGTGAATGCGATCAGCGCGCCGCCCGCGCTGCGCCAGCCGACGTTGCGCGCACCGGCCGGCCCCTGCGTGTCGGGCGCGGTCATGTAGCGGATCACCGGCACGTCGGTCACGCGCGCGCGGCACGCATCGACGACGGCGCGCGCACTGCCGGCCGGATCGTCGTCCACGACGACGATCTCGTAGGTGGTCGGATCGAACACCTGCACGCACAGCGCGTCGAGGCAGCGTTCGAGCAGATCGGGCCGCCGGTAGGTCGGCACGACGACCGACACGACCGGCGGCAGGTGCGTGTCGCGCATGTTCATCTCGGCTTCTCCAGCAGGAACGGGCCGATCACGAGCGCGTCGAGCGGCGACGTCCAGAAGCATTCGATCGCGTCGCGCGGCGAGCATACGATCGGTTCGCCGCGCGTGTTGAACGACGTGTTGACGAGCACCGGCACGCCGGTGAGCGCGTCGAACTCGGTCAACAGCGCATGCAGCAGCGGATGCTGGCTTTCGTCGACGGTCTGCACGCGCGCGGTGCCGTCGATGTGGCGCACGGCCGGAATCCTGTCGGCGCGCTCCGGCACGACGTCGTACACGAACAGCATGAACGGCGCGCGCAGCGGCGTGCCGCGGCCGCCGCTGAACCAGTGATGCGCACGATCCTCGAGCACGACCGGCGCGACCGGCCGGAAATCCTCGCGATCCTTGATCCGGTTCAGCTTGCGCTGCATGTCCGGATCGATCGGCGACGCGAGGATCGACCGCGCACCGAGCGCGCGCGGCCCGAATTCCATGCGCCCCTGGAACCAGCCGATCACGCGGTTCGCGGCGAGCAGCGCGGCCGTCTGCGCGGCGACGTCGGCGAGCCGCCGGTACGGCAGCTGCGCTTCCTTCAGGAACGCCTCGATCGCATCGTCGTCGTAGGCCGGGCCGAGATACGCATGGTCCATGCGCCAGCCGCCGCGCTCGCCGCGCATCCGGAAGTCGGTCCATAGCGCGGCGCCGAGCGCCGTGCCCGCGTCGCCGGCGGCCGGTTGCACCCACACGTCGTCGAACGGGCCGCGATCGCGGATCTTCGCGTTCATCACGCAGTTCAGCGCGACGCCGCCCGCCATCGCGAGCTGCCGCTCGCCGGTCTCGGCGGCCAGCCAGTCGACCGCCTGCAGCGTCGTCTCCTCGAGCACCAGTTGCAGCGCATGCGCGATGTCGCAGTGATGCGGCTCGATCGGGCCGCCGCGTTCGCGCGGCGGGCCGAATCGCGCGGCCAGATCGTCGTCGACCACGTCGTAGCGCCCTTCGCCGCGATACCGCACCAGCTGGCGCATCTCGTCGGCGAACACCGGCTTGCCGTACGACGCGAGCGCCATCACCTTGTATTCGTCGGACGAGTGCAGGAAGCCGAGATAGCGGGTCACGCGCTCGTACAGCAGCCCGAGCGAATGCGGCAGGTTGACCTGCCCGAGCCGCCGGTACGCGCGGCCGTCGAACACGCCGTAGCTCGTCGTCGCGCGCTCGCCGCGCCCGTCCATCGTCATCACCGCGCAGCGCTCGAACGGCGCCGCGAGAAACGCGCTCGCCTCGTGCGCGAGATGGTGCTCGATGAAATGCCAGCGGAACGGCCCGTCGTGCGTGACGCCGCGAAACCGCCGCTGCAGATGATGCGGCACGCCGCCCGCGAGCTGGCGCGGCGCGTTGACGATCGACGACAGGAACAGCGGATGCCACGGCGACGCGCCGTCCTCGCGCGGCGCATGCGCGGACGGCGACAGCGGCAAGGTCAACGCCTGCGGCGTGCCTTCGCGGTCGAGTTCGAACCACGGGTCGTACGAATACGCGACGTGGTCCACGTCCGCGAGCGTGATGCCGGCTTCCGCGAGGCAATAGTCGATCGCATGGAAAGGCAGCTCCCAGGTCGAGAACGGCACCGGGCGCTTCGCGTGCTTCACGTGCGTGAAGCGTTCGTCCTCGGCCGCCGCGATCACGACGCCGTCGCGCACGATGCACGCGGCGCTGTCGTGGAAGGCGGCGTTGATGCCGAGCGTATGGATCGGGTCAGGCATGCGTCAGTTCCTCGTGATGACGTGCGCGAACGGAAGCACGTTCGATGCGTGCACCGCGACCGGCTCGCTGCCGTGCGCGGCAGCCCGCGCGGCCGCGCGTTGCGCATGGCGCGCGCTGCCGCGCAGCAACGCGTGCACGGCGGCGACCACGTCGTCGACGCTCACGCCGCGCAGGCACGGATGGCCGGGCTGGTTGCACACGCTGCGATAGCAGTTGCGGCACGGCACGTCGACGTTCAGCACACGGTGCGGCACACGCCACGGCGTGTGTTGCGGATTGGTCAGTGCGTACAGGTCGACCACCGGCGTGCCGAGCGCGGCCGCGAGATGCACGGGGCCGCTGTTGTTCGACAGCAGCAGGTCGGCCGTTTCGATCAGCGCGCCGAGTTCGCCGAGCGGCAAGACGCCGGCCAGCGGCACGGCGCGCGGTCCCGCGCGTTCGCACACCGCGTCGACCAGCGCGCGTTCGTCCGCGCTGCCCGTCACCGCGATGCCGTCGAACAGCGGCGCGACGGCGGCGGCCGCTTCGCCGAAGCGCTCGGCCGGCCAGCGCCGCGACGCCGCGCTCGCGCCCGGATGGACGACCAGCCAGCGCGCGCGCGGCGCCTCCGGCTGGCGCGCGCCGCCAAAGCGGTGCAGCGCGGCCTGCAAGCGTGCGTGCACCGCGCGCCGCGCCGCGTCGCCCGGCTCGAACGCCATGCGCCAGTCCGACGTCGTCGCGCCGACCGTGCGCACCAGCGCGAGCTGGCGCGCGACCTCGTGGCGCACGTGCGATTCCGGCTCGGTTTCCGGCACGCGGTCGGTCAGCAGTTCGTACGGGTTCTCGCGGCAATGCGCGAGCCGCAACGGAATGCCGGCGAGCCAGCACATCATCGCGGCGGGCAGCGGATTCTGGCTGTAGACGGTGAAGATCACGGCCGCGTCGAAGCGGCCCGCCAGCAGCCGGTCGATCATGTCGAGATCGGCGACCGGGTCGCCCCGCGTGTCCGGATGCTTGACCCACGGCGCGTCGTAGGACCACACGTCGTCGACCATCGGCAGGTGCTTCGCGAGCGCGGCGCCCGTGCGCGACGTCAGCAGCGTCAGCCGGCGGTCATGGCCGCCCTCCTTCAGCGCGCGCAGCGCGGGCGTCGTCATCAGCACGTCGCCGATGCTGTCGAGCCGCACGCACAGGATGCGGCGGGCGCGGCTCCAGGCGGTGCTCATCGCCGCACCCACGAGCCGTGCCGGCGCACCGCCTCGCGCACGACGATGTCGGCGGCCAGGTCGATGCGATCGACGACGTGGTGCGGCGTGCGGGCGGCGTTCAGGCGCCACTCGGTCTCGTTGCCGCAGTCGACCAGGATCGTGCCGCAGCGCGCGGTGCGGCCGGCTTCGACGTCGTCGAGGATGTCGCCGATCATCCAGCTCCATTCGGGGACGACGCCGAGCGCGGTCAGCGCGCGGCGCAGCATGCCGGGGCGCGGCTTGCGGCAGATGCAGTCACAGGTGTAGCGCGGCACGCTGCCTCGCGGGTGATGCGGGCAGTAAAAAAAATCCGCCAGCGTCGCGCCGTTCGCTTCGAACAGTTCGGCGAGACGCTGGCGGACCGCGCCAAGCTCGTTTTCGGTAAAGCGGCCGAGCGCGACGCCCGGCTGGTTCGACACGACCGCCAGCGGCATGCCGGTCGCGCCGAGGGTGCGCAGCGCGCGCGCCGCGCCCGGCGCGAGGCGCATGTGCGCGGGATCGACGTTGTACGGCACGTCCTCCAGCAGCGTGCCGTCCTTGTCGAGCAGCACCGCGCCGGGCAGCCGCCGTTCGCGCTTCAGGGCCATGACGTCTCCTTCATCGGCAGCACCATCAGTTCCGGCACCACGGTGCCCGGCGGCTGCGTCAGCACGAAGCACACGGCGGCCGCCACGTGCTCCGGCGGCTGCAGCGTCTCCTCGTCGATGTCCGGAAAGCGGTCGAGCAGGAACGGCGTGCGCATCCCGCCCGCGACGATCGCCGACACGCGCACGCCGCTCGGCCGCAGTTCGGCATGCAGCGCGTGCGACAGGCCGAGCAGGCCCCACTTCGTCGCGTGATACGCGGAGGCGTTCGGCCACGCGCGCTTCGACGCGGTCGACGCGATGTTGACGATGTGTCCGTCGCCGCGCGCCTTCATCATCGGCACGGCCGCGTGGCACATCAGGTACGGGCCGAACAGGTTCGTCATCAGCACCTGCTGCCAGGCCTCGACGCTCACGTCGTCGATCGGCGCGGTCACGTCGATCGCCGCGTTGTTGACGATCACGTCGAGGTCGCCGAGCGACTCGCGCGCGTCGTGCACGACCTGCAGCACCGACGCTTCGTCGCGCACGTCGAGCGGCCGCCCCACCGCGTGGCCGCCGTGCCGCTCGAGCCGCTGCGCGACGGCCGCCGCCCGGTCGCCGTCGAGATCGGCGACGACGACGTGCGCGCCATGCTGCGCAAGCTCCTCGCAAATGGCTTCGCCGAGACCGCGGCCGCCCCCGGTCACGAGTGCGGTCCGGCCGGCGAGCGGCGGTCTGGCTGGATCGTGAGTCGCGTTCACCTGCACCTCCTGTCGATGTCGGAAAGCCATCCGGCTGACGGCGACACTTGTCGCGACAACCGTCCGTGCATGAGGTACAGCGAAAACCGTGCCGGCCTGCGTGCGCCCGCGCCGCGTCGGGCTGTGCCGCGCGCCCGCTGGCTTTTTTATAACCGGCTGTAAAAACGGGTCCGGGCCGCCGCGCTCAGATCGCGAGCCCGTCGGGCGTCGCCTGCGCGCGGTGCTTGGCGAGCGCGCGCAGGCAGTGCGCGATGCAGCCCGCGAACGCCTCGTCGAACCACGGCTGCGCGCCCGACACGCCGACCACGATGCCGCCGAGCGCGACGCCGCCCCACAGGTTCGTGTCGCCGGCACGCAGCCGGTACGGCTCCAGCGCCTGCACGACGTGGCCGTCGCGGCCGGTTTCCCACGACAGCCGCGCCTTGGCCCGCGCGTAAGCGCGATAGTCGGCGTCCCAGTCCTTCGGGTCGGGCAGCGAAAACTCATACAGGATCGCGTCCTCGAACGCCGCGTCGTGCGGCCCGAGCGCGGGGTCCATGATCACGATGTGCAGGCAGCCGCTGTCGCCGACGAAGTCGCTCTGCAGCGCGGCGGACAGGCTCGGCAACAGCAGCTCGACGGCCGCCACCGCGGCCTGGCGGTCGGCGAACGCACTACCGCCGCGACGCGCGTTCAGGGTTTCGGGTGGCGTCGGATTCAGAAGGTTCGGCATGGATTTCTCCGGAGGAAAACGCGAGCGCACGCAACGCCGCGATCAGGTCGGCCGCTACCGCGGGCTTGGTCAGGTACGCATGGAAACCGGCTTCGACCGCCCGCGTGCGATCGCGGTCGCGCGCATGGCCGGACAAGGCCAGCGCCTCGAGCGGCGCGCGGCCGTCACGATCGCGATCGCGCGCGGCGTCGAGCTGGCGCACGCGCGACATCACCGCGTAGCCGTCCTCCTCGTCGTCGCCGAGGTCGATGTCGCAGACGAGCAGCGCCGGCCAGTCGGCCCGGCGCGCGCGCCACAGGTCGTCCAGCAACGCCTGGCCCGACGCATACGCGTGCACGTCGGCGCCGGCGACCTTCAGCAGCGCGGTGAGCGCCTCGCGCGCCTCGTCGTGATCGTCCACGCACGCGATGCGCAGGCCGTCGAGCGGCTTCGCCGCGGGCGCCGCGCCGGCATCCGGATTCGCCACGGCGCCGTCGGGTTGCATCGACGCGGGCGCCACCGCACACATCGGCAGCGACAGGTGCAGCGTCACGCCGGTATCGTCGCGTTCGCGCACGACATAGCCGCCGGCCTCCTCGATCGCGTCCTGCAAGCGTTCGAGATCGATCAACGACAGTTCGGTGGCGTCGACGCCCGCGCATGCGATCGTGATCCGCGCTTCCGGGTCGTGGCGCGCGGTGCGCACCTCCAGCTGCCCGCCGCTGCTCGCGTCGACCGCGCCGCGGCACAGTTCCCACACGAAGCGCCGCAGCGCGCCCGGATCGGCCTTGACGACCAGACCCTCGTCCGACAGATGGCGAAACACCGGCACGCCGCGCTGCGCGGCCGCCTCCGCCAGCGAATCGAGCACCTGCGACACGAGCGGGTTGATGCGCACCGGCTGCCGCGCGAACTTCGCCTCCGTGCGTTCCAGTTCGCGCTGCTTCGCCTGCAGCGCCCACATCTGCGCATACACGCCGCCGCTTTCGAGCAGCTCGTCGTGGGTGCCGTGCTCGACGAGCCGGCCGTGCTCCATCACCAGGATGCGATCGGCATCGACGATCGTCGACAGCCGGTGCGCGATGATGAGGCTGGTGCGATGCTGCGCGACGCGCATCAGTTCCTGCTGGATCGCGCGCTCCGAGCGCGTGTCGAGCGCCGATGTCGCCTCGTCGAACACGACGATCGGCGGCGCCTTCAGCAACGCGCGCGCGATCGCGACCCGCTGCCGTTCGCCGCCCGACAGCCGTACGCCGCGCTCGCCGACGCGCGTGTCGTACGCGTCGGGCAGCCGCTCGATGAACGCGTCGAGCTGCGCGCCGCGCGCGGCCGCGATCACCTCGCCACGCGTCGCGTCGCGCTTGCCGTACGCGATGTTGTACGCGAGCGTGTCGTTGAACAGGATGGTGTCCTGCGGGACGATGCCGAGCGCGTCGCGCAGGCTGCGCTCGGTGACGAGCCGCAAGTCCTGGCCGTCGATCCGGATCGTGCCCGCGTCGGGCTGGTACAGCCGGAACAGCAGGCGCGCGAGCGTCGACTTGCCCGAGCCGCTGCCGCCGACCACCGCGACCGTCTGCCCGGCCTCGATACGGAACGACACGTCGAACAGAATCTGCCGGCTCGGCTCGTAGCCGAAGTCGACATGCTCGAACTCGATCGTGCCGCCACGTACGACGAGCGGCTGCGCGCCGGGCGCGTCGCCGTCCTCGCCCGGCTTGCCGCGCGCATCGAGCAGCCCGAACAGGCGCTCGATGTTCGTCATCGCGTCGTTCGCTTCGCGGAACACGAAGCCGAGCGCATTCAGCGGCAGGCTGATCTGGATGATGTACGCGTTGATCAGCACGAGATCGCCGACCGTCATCGTGCCGCGCGCGACATGTTGCCCAGCCAGCAGCATCACGGCCGCGATCCCCGCGCCGATGCACGCGCTCTGCCCGATATGCAGCGTCGACAGCGCGTACTGGTTGTCCACGCCGGCTTCGCGCCATTCGTCCAGCACGCGGTCGAGCCGGTCGCGCTCGACGTCCTCGCGCGCGAAGTACTTGACCGTGTCGACGTTCAGCAGGCTGTCGACCACGCGCGAATTCGACTCGGCCTCGAGCGCGTTCACGCGCCGCTGGTAACGCATGCGCCGACGCGTGAACACCCCCGTATACGCCGCGTAGACGGCGAACGTGACGAAAATGATCGCCGTGAAGCCGCCGCCGTACTTGCCGACGACGATCACGAGCACCGAGCCGATCTCGATGGCCGTCGGCACGACCGTGAACACCGCGACGCCGAGCAGATAGCCGATGCCGGCCGTGCCTTTCTCGAGATCGCGCACGACGGCGCCCGTCTCGCGCTGCGCATGAAAGCGCGCGCCAAGCCGATGCAGGTGGCCGAACGTGCGCACGGTAAACGACGCGACCGTGTGCTGCGTGACCTGCACGAACGTCATGTCGCGCACTTCGTTCAGCGCGTTCGACGCGAAGCGCACCACCGCGTACGCGAACAGCAGCAGTACCGGCCACGCGACGGGCTGGCCGGCCGCGCGGCCGAAGCCGTCGACGATGTCCTTGAGCAGCAGCGGCACCGACACGGCCGCCGCTTTCGCGAGCACCAGCAGCACGATCGCCGCCAGCACGCGCGCACGGTAATGCCAGATCGCGCGCCAGAGTTCGACCGCGATCCGCACCCGCAGGCCGCGTTCGTCGCGGCGGCGGCCCTGGCGCGCGCGGCCTGCCGCCACGTCACGGTCCTTGGTTGGCGTTTCGTCGAGTCCGGTCGTCATGCACGCAGTGCTCGCGGTCGGGGGCGCGCCGTGTCACGCATCGGCGCTCAGTGGCGCGGTTCACGCTCGCGGCCGCGCACCACGGTGCCGGGCTCGGGGTCGCGCGCGGCGGGCTGGGTCGGCGTCACCGTCCGCTGGTCCGGATGCAGCACCATGCCCGTATCGTGTTCGCCTTCGCGGCGCACGCGCACGCGATTCTCGACGTCCTGCACGCCCATGCAGCCGTCGGCCAGATCCTCGATGTCGTGCTTCATCCAGCGGGCCGGCACCGTGCCGTCCAGTTCGACGCGACCGTCGCGTACCTGCACGGTCACGTCGCTCACGTCGATCTCGAGCGCATGCGCGAGCCGCTCGCAGACGTCCTCGCGAATCCGTTCGTCCGAGCGCGTATAGCCCTTCGGCCCGCGGCGATGACGCAGCGCTTCGCGTTCGGTGTCCCGGCCGAAGCGCGACAGGTCAGGCGCGCTGCCGCCATGGCGCGGATCACCGGGGTCGCGCTCGCCGCCGTACCAGCCCATCCGGTGCTGGCCGCGGAATTCCGGGCGCTCGCCGCCGTACCGGCCTTCGCGGCCTTCCGCGCGGCGACCCGGGTCGCCGTAGCCGCGCTCGGGGGTCCGCGCCGGCTGGCGCGCGCCGCCCGGCCAGTCCGGGTCGGCGGCAGCGCGCCGCGGGTCGACCGGGCGCGCGGCGCGCTCGGTCCATTCGCTGCCCCAGTCTTCCGGGCCCACGTCCTCGCTCGCGAAGCGGCGGTAAGCCGATTCGTAGTCTTCTTCCGGCCACCGTGCGGGGTCGTCCGGGATGCCGCGCTCGCCAGCGCCCCGGTACGCGCGTTCGTTGCGCTCGTGCCAGTCGGGCGGGCCACCGCGCTCGCCGGACCGTCCGGGATATCGTCGTTGCATCGTGTCTCTCCTTGATCGCCTGCGCCGCGCACGGCCCCATGCCGCGGCGCGGCGCGCGTCGGTCGGGTGAATGCAAATCGCGTGCCGGCGACATGGCCGTACCGCGACGGTTGCGCGTCGCAGCGCCGGGAAGCCGTCGGGCGCCCCAATCTGCAACGCGATTGCAGTTTTTGCGTGCCGGGCGTCACGGCGCGCCGCCAGGTTCGTCCGGTTCGTCGGTGCGACCGGGCTCGCTCAGCCGCTCGGTGCGGTCCGGCTCGATGTCGGCGCCTTCCTCGAGCGTCGAGTCGCCGTCCGCCGATGCCCGCTCGCCGGTGCCCGCGCGGTCCGTGTCGCTGCCGAGCGCGGCATCGCCGCGTTCGAGCGCGTGATCGTCGAGCGGCGAATCGACGTCGAACGGATGGCGCCGCGCGCCCGCCGTGTCGCTGCCGCTGTCGGACGAGTCGCTCGGACCGAGCGCGCGGCCGTCGCGGCCGCGGCTCGCGTTGTCGTCGTCCGGGCCGGCCGGTTCGTTGTCGGGATTCAGCGTGCTGTTCATGTCGATCTCCTTGCGTGGCTTGCCGCCGCGCGCGGGGCCGGACGACCGGCGCGCGGCGGATGGACCAGCAGGTCGTGCAATCGGCATGCCGGGCCGGCTACCGCCGGTCGCGCCGGCGCCCATCCCGGCGCACGGCACGGCCGATGCGCGCCCATTGATCAGCCGAATCGAGTTCCTTTATCCTTTCGGACGTGCCAATCGCTCCGTATGGCCGCCGCCGGCGCGTCCGGGGGCGGGCCGGCGACCCGCGGCCGCCCGTATTTCCAACTTGCCGCTCCGATGAAGAAAGACGACGCCGATCTCCAACCGCATCCGCCGCCGCCCGGCTTGTCCGATCCGCGCGACCTGCAGCACCGCTTCGCCGAATTCCGGTTCCAGACCGTGGTGGAGTCGATCACCGACTATGCGGTATTCATGCTCGATCCGTGCGGCAACGTCGCGACGTGGAACGCCGGCGCGGCGCGCATCAAGGGCTACGACGCGGCCGAAATCGTCGGTCACCATTTCTCGCTGTTCTATCCGACCGACGCGATCGCGGCCGGCCGGCCGTCGCAGGGGCTCGCGCTGGCCGCCGCGCATGGCCATTTCCAGGACGAGGGCTGGCGCGTGCGCAAGGACGGCACGCAGTTCTGGGCGAGCGTGACGATCACGCCGGTGTACGACGCGACGCACGAGCTGTGCGGCTTCATCAAGATCACGCGCGACATGACCGAGCGCAAGCGGCTCGAGGAGCTCGAAGCATCGACGCAGCGGCTCAGCGTGTTCATCGCGACGCTCGCGCACGAACTGCGCAATCATCTCGCGCCGCTGCGCAATTCGGTCGGCGTGCTGCAGAGCCTGTCCGATCCGCCGCCCGCGCTCGCGCAGTGTCGCGACGCCGTGCACCGCCAGGTCGGGCAACTGACGCGGCTCGTCGACGATCTGCTCGACGTCGGGCGCATCACGGCCGGCAAGATCGAACTCGACGCTCGCCCGGTCAGCGTGCGCGACATCGTGTGCCGCGGCGTCGAGAGCATCCAGCCGAAGCTGGCCGCGCGCGGGCAATGGATCCGCGTCGACCTGCCGGCCGACTCCGTGATGCTGCACGGCGACGACGCACGGCTCGTGCAGGTGCTGCACAACCTGCTCGACAACGCATCGAAATTCTCGCCGCACGGCGGCCGAATCGACGTCGGTGCGCGAATCGAAGGGCCGTCGGTGGCGATCAGCGTCGTCGATCGCGGCGTCGGCATCGCGCCCGGTGCGCTCGAAACGATCTTCGACCTGTTCGAACAGGAAGATGCACCGGGCCGCTCTCCGTCCGGCGGTTTCGGGCTCGGTCTCGCGATCTGCCGGTCGTTCGTCGAACTGCACGGCGGGCGGATCGTCGCGGAAAGCGACGGGCCCGGCCACGGCGCGACCTTCACGGTCTGGCTGCCGATCGCGCACACGATGCGCACCGAGCGCGCCGCACCGCCCGCACCGGCCGTGCCTGAACAGCCGGCGGACGCGCCGCTGCGCATCGTCGTCGTCGACGACAACCGCGATTCGGCCGATACGCTCGCGGTGCTGCTGCAGCTGAAAGGGCATGCGCCGCGGGTCGCGTACAACGCGGCCGACGCGCTGGCCCTCGCGCGCGACTACCTGCCGCAGCTGATGCTGCTCGACCTGACGATGCCGGACATCGACGGCTTCACGCTGCTGCAGGAATTGCGCGCGATCGACACGCTGCGCGACACGACCTGCGTCGCGCTGTCGGGCCATGCGCGCGCGTCCGACCTCGCGCGCACCGAACGCGCAGGCTTCGACGACCATCTCGTGAAGCCCGTCGAGATGGCCGTGCTCGATGCGTTGCTGCAGCGCGTCGCGCGGCGGGTTCAGGGCACGTCGTAAGCACTCAGGCCATCGCGCGGCACATCGCCGCGCAGGCCTCGCACGCGAGCGCGCAGCGGCGGCAATGCTCGTGCGCATGCCGCGAGCACTCGGCCGCGCACAGGTCGCACGCATGCGCGCACAGCGCGCAAATGCGCGGTGCGAGCCCGCTGCGGCGCGCCATCGCGCCCGATGCGAAGCGGCACAGCTGCGCGCACTCGATGTCGAGCGCAATGCACGCGGCCAGCGCATGCACGTCGCGCTCCGCAAGACAGGATGCCGCACAGGTGTCGCACGCGTGCGCGCAGGCGTCGCACGCGGCCATGCAGTTGTCGTATCGATCGTTCATCGCAATGCTCCCGGTTTCGGTTCGTGTCGTCGTCATGGCGTCAGCTTGACCTTCATCCAGCCCGGCTCGCGCACGTCGAACGCGCGATACGCATCGATCGCGTTCGTCAGCGGCTCGCTGCGCGTGAGCACCGACAGCGGGTCGAACGCGCCGCTGCGCACCAGCTCCACGAGCGGCGGCGTCACCGTCCGGTGATTGCAGTTGCCCATCTTGATCGTCAGGTTGCGGTTCATCGCGTCGCCGATCGGAAACACGCGCGCGGCCGGCGGATACACGCCGATCACCGAGATCGTGCCGGCCTTCGCGACCGCACGCACCGCCCATTGCAGCACCTGCGACGGCCCGTCGCCCGGCACCCAGTTGCGACCGTCCGGCTTGCGGTGCGGCGCGATCGCGTCGACTTCCGCATCGAACGCGCGCGCGGCGTCGCGATCGGCTGCGGCCGGCCCGTGCGTCGCGCGCATCGCGTCGACGCCCACCGCGTCGATCACGCGATCGACGCCGATCCCGCCGGTGAGCCGCAGGATCGTATCGACCGGATCGTCCTCGGAAAAATCGACGATCTCGGCGCCCTGCCCGCACGCCATCTCGAGCCGCGACGCGATCCGGTCGATCGCGATCACGCGCCCGGCGCCCATGAGCTTCGCGCTCGCGATCGCGAACTGCCCGACCGGCCCCGCGCCGAACACGGCGACGGTATCGCCCGGCTTCACTTCCGCGAGCTGCGCGCCGAAATAGCCGGTCGGGAAAATGTCCGACATCAGGATCGCGCGATCGTCGTCGATCGCGTCGGGCAGGCGAATCAGGCTCGCATGCGCAAGCGGCGTGCGCGCATATTCGGCCTGTAGCCCGTCGACCGGGCCCGTTTCCGCCGGCCCGCCGAAGAACGAAGTGCCCGCGCGCGGCCCGCCCGGGTTCGCGACGTCGCATTGCGCGGTGTAGCCCGCGCGGCAGTAGGCGCAGCTGCCGCACGCGATCGTCGACGGAATCAGCACGCGATCGCCGCGCCGCAGGTTGCGCACGTCGCGCCCGACCGCCTCGACGATGCCGACGCCCTCGTGGCCGAGGATCGTGCCCGGCTTCATGCCGCCCAGCGTGCCGCGCACCATGTGCAGATCGGTGCCGCAGATCGCGCTGGCGGTCAGGCGCACGACCGCGTCGGTCGCCGCGGAGACTTCCGGATCGGGCACCGTGTCGATGCGAATGTCGCCGATGCCGTGAAATACGACTGCTTTCATGTCAGGCCCTCCTTGTCGAAAGCGGAAACGGTGAATGAGACCGTCGAGCGAATCGAGCAAGGCGTGCGCCTGTGCGGCGCGCCGTGAGGCACGGACAGGAAGCGCTGCGTTTTCGAGGAGGAATCGAGCCGGCGCGTCAGTCCGTCGCCGGGCCGCTGCCGATGCCGCCGTCGCGCGCGTTCGAGATCGCTTCGACGAGCTTCAGTTCGTCGTCGATCGACAGCGTCGTGTCGACCACGTCACCGCCCAGCGGCCCGAGCGCCGCGCTCAACGCGTAGATGTCGACCTGCGTCGCGGCCAGCCCGAGCGAGACGGTGCCGGGGCGCGCCTTGCGCGCGACGCGATCGGTCAGCGCATCGTCGACCGGCCGCTCGCGCCATGCGTCGAGCGACGATTCGATGTGCGCAACGACGCTGTCGAGCAGCGATCCGGATGCCACGCGGCCCGGATCGACTGCATGCGTGCGCAACTGTCCGTCGGTCGAGCACTCGACGATCACGATCCCCGCGAGCGCGACGACGTGCCGGTCGCGCAGCGTGCCGAGTTCGGCCAGCGCGCGACGCGCCGCATCAAGATCCGGGTAGGACAACACGATCAGCGTGTTCATCAGCGACTCCATGCAATCCGAACGGGCGCGCTCAATGCGGCGGCCCGAACGCGGCTTTCAGGCTCGCGACGATCATCTGCATCGCGATCGCCGCGAGAATCATCCCCATCAGGCGCTGCGTGACAGCCGTCACGCGCGGCGACAGGTAGTGGCCGATCAGCGGCGCCGACAGCAGCGACACGGCCAGCAGCACGAGAAACGCGGCCAGCCCGAGCGCGAACGCGAGTTCCTGCCCGGTCGAGACCGCGCCGTGTCCGAGCACGATCATCGTCGCGATCGTGCCGGGGCCGACCAGCAACGGGATCGTCAGCGGGTAGATCGCGACGCTTTCGGCGGCTGCCGGATCGGCGCCTTCGTCGCTGCCCGGCGCATGCTGGCGGCTCGGCGCGCCATGCAGCATCGACAGCGCGATCAGCAGCACCAGCAGCCCGCCCGCGAGGCGGAAATCGTCGATCGTCAGGCCGAACGCGCGCAGGATCGCGCCGCCCGCGACGGCCGACACGATGCAGCCGACCGTCACGCCGATCGCGGCCGTCAGCGCGACCTTGCGGCGCACGCCGTCCGCCGCGCCTTCGGTCAGCGACAGGAACACCGGGATGTTCGCGATCGGGTTCATGATCGCGAACAGCGCGGCGAATACCTTGATGGAAAAGGTCAGGTCGAAGGCCACAGGGTCGCTCCCGTCTCGCGCGGCACGTGACACGCCCACGCCGGTTCGTTTTCGATGCGCGGCGCACGCCATGCTGATACGATCCACGCACCACGTTCATCCACGACGGAGGGCCCCGCTCGATGCAAGCCACCGACACTTTCATGGGTCACGAAATTCGCGTCGACGCGACGCGCAACGCGAACGGCGCATGGGTCGCGCAGGTGCGGATCTTCCGCGACGGCGCGCCCGTCGACCTGCCCGCGCCCGAACTCGTCACGCCCGAATGGCTGACGTGCGACGAGGCGCTGCGCGGCGGCATCGACCAGGGGCGCGTGATGATCAAGACGCGCGACCGGTAACGCCACCCGGTTCATCGGCGCACGGGCGACCGGCGTCGCGCGATGCACGTCACGCATCGAAATCGAGGTCGCCGATCAGGATCTCGCGATCGCGCTGGGTCCGTGTGCTGAAATCGACCGGCAGCTCCATCTGCCAGCGCTCGATCGTGACCGGCAGCGCCGCGAGATAGCGATCGAAGCGGCTGGGATCGGGCTCGGCCAGCAGGCCGGCGATCGCGTCGTCGCGCCACGCGAGCCGCGCGTTCAACCGGTTCGGCAAGCCGACCGTCGACGTGAGGCCGATCACGTCGATGCAGGTCGGGCTGCCCTGCCCGTCGTGCGGCACGACGTCGACCTTCACTTCGCCGGGCTGGTACAGGCCACGCAGGCGCGTCGCGATGCGCGGCGCGAACTCGGTTTCGAAACGGGCGCGGACGTCGGGGTTCATCTTGCCTCCATCAAGGGTTCAGTAGGTGTCGTCTTGCTGCTTTCATGCGGGCGTCATCTGCCGCTCGAGCGCCGCTTCGGCCTTCAGGTTGTCGAGATCGCGAGCGATCGTCACGACCGCGAGCCGCGTGTTGCCGCGCCAGTACGCGATCGAGCAGTCGTGCGCGCCGAGGTCGCCGTCGATCTCGACGCGATCCCATTGCTCCGCATGCCCGACATAGCGGAGCGTCAGGTCGTAATGCTGGCTCCAGAAAAACGGCACCGCGTCGAACGGCCGCTGCTGGCCGAGCAGGTTGCGCGCCGCGACGATGCCCTGCCGCTCGGCGACGACCCAGTGCTCGACGCGAATGCGCTGGCCCGTCAGCGGATCGGGCCAGCGCGCGATATCGCCGGCCGCATAGATGCCGGGCGCACTCGTCTGCAGGAAGCGGTCGACCGTCACGCCGCGTTCGACCGCGAGCCCGGCGTCCTGCGCAAGTTCGACGTTCGGATGCACGCCGATACCCACCAGCACGACGTCGGCCGGCAGCACGTCGCCGCTCGACAGCGTCACGCTGTCCGGCCCGATCCGCGCGGGCGTCGCGCCGAGATGGAACACCACGCCGTGCGCTTCGTGCAGCGCCTTGATCGTGTCGCCGAGCGCATCGCCGAGCACGCGGCCCATCGGATGCGGATCGGGCGCGACGACGTGCACGTCGAGCCCGCGCGTGCGCAACGCGGCGGCCGCCTCGAGGCCGATGAAGCTCGCGCCGACCACCACGCAGCGGCGCGCGGTTTTCAGCTTGCCGATCAGCGCATCGCAATCGGCGCGAGAGCGCAACGTACACACGTGCGGCAGATCGGCGCCGGGCACGTTCAGCTTGTTCGGCTCGGTGCCGGTCGCGAGCAGCAGCGCGCCGTAGTCGACCCGGCCGCCGTCGGCCAGCTCGACCGACCGCTGCGCGGGATCGATGCGCGTGACCCGCGTATTGCAGCGCACGTCGATCCGCTGCTCGGCATAGAACGACGGCGCGCGCAGCGGCAGCCAGTCGGCTTGCGCCGTGCCCGCGAGGTAATCCTTCGACAGATTCGGTCGGTCGTACGGCGGATCGGCATCGGCGCTCAGCAGCGTGATCGCGTGCGGATAGCCTTCCTGCCGCAGCGTCACGGCCGCCGCGATCGCAGCGGCGCCGCCTCCGACGATCACGACCGACGCGGGCAGCCCGGTTGCCTTCAGCGCGGGCGGCACGGCGGCCGGCCGCGCATCGACGACGACCGCGCGGCCGTCGCGCCGCTCGACGCGCCAGCACGGCAGCCCGTCGAGCGCCGGCGCGCGCTCCATCGCGCCGGTGCGCAGGCAGAACGCCGCGTGATGCCACGGGCAGCGAATCGTGTCGCCGACCAGCAGGCCCTCGGCCAGCGGGCCGCCATAGTGCGGGCATTGCGCGCCCACCGCGAACAGCTCGTCGCCGCGACGCACGAGCAGCACCGCCGCGTCGCCGACATGGCCCTCGATCATCGCGCCGTCGGCGAGATCGTCGAGCGCGATCCCCTGCGTGAGGTCGGGGCGTGAGGACGCATCGCTTCCAGTCATGACGTGGCTCCCGAAAAGTCAGGTAACGATCCCATTATCGACATCCCTCCTGAAAAGAACAGGTACAGACGCCCCGCAGCGCACGCAAACCCGGACTGTAGCTTGTACGCGATCCATGACCGGCGTAGAACGTGATCAACGTTGCGGCGCAACACGGCGGCCGCCTGCGAGGCGCACGGCGCGACCCGCGCAAGCCGCGTGCCGCCTTCACCCGTCAAAGGAGCACTACCCGATGGCCACCGTCCTGTGCGTGCTCTACCCCGATCCCGTCGACGGCTATCCGCCGCGCTACGTGCGCGACGCGATCCCGGTCATCACGCACTACGCGGACGGCCAGACCGCGCCGACACCGGCCGGCCCGCTTGGCTTCCGGCCCGGCGAGCTCGTCGGCTCGGTGTCCGGCGCGCTCGGCTTGCGCGGCTATATGGAAGCGCACGGCCACACGCTGATCGTCACGAGCGACAAGGACGGCCCCGACTCCGAATTCGAGCGCCGGCTGCCCGAAGCGGACGTGGTGATTTCGCAGCCGTTCTGGCCCGCGTACCTGAGCGCCGAACGGATCGCCCGCGCGCCGAAGCTGAAGCTCGCGCTGACGGCCGGCATCGGCTCCGATCACGTCGACCTGGATGCGGCCGCACGCGCGCACATCACCGTTGCCGAAGTCACCGGCTCGAACAGCATCAGCGTCGCCGAGCACGTGGTGATGACGACGCTCGCGCTGGTGCGCAACTACCTGCCGTCGCATGCGATCGCGCAGCAGGGCGGCTGGAACATCGCCGACTGCGTGGCGCGCAGCTACGACGTCGAAGGGATGCATTTCGGCACGGTCGGCGCGGGGCGCATCGGCCTCGCGGTGCTGCGCCGGCTGCAACCGTTCGGCCTGCATCTGCACTACACGCAGCGCCATCGGCTCGATGCGTCGATCGAGCAGGCGCTCGCGCTCACGTATCACGCCGATGCGGCGTCGCTCGCGAGCGCCGTCGATATCGTCAACCTGCAGATTCCGCTGTACCCGTCCACCGAGCGGCTGTTCGACGCGGCGATGATCGCGCGGATGAAGCGCGGCGCGTACCTGATCAACACCGCACGCGCGAAACTGGTCGACCGCGATGCCGTGGTGAATGCCGTCACGTCCGGCCATCTCGCCGGCTACGGCGGCGACGTGTGGTTTCCGCAGCCGGCGCCGGCCGATCATCCGTGGCGTACGATGCCGTTCAACGGGATGACGCCGCACATCTCGGGCACGTCGTTGTCGGCGCAGGCGCGCTATGCGGCCGGCACGCTGGAGATCCTGCAATGCTGGTTCGACGGCAAGCCGATCCGCAACGAATACCTGATCGTCGACGGCGGCACGCTCGCCGGCACGGGCGCGCAATCGTACCGGCTGACGTGACGCCGCGCGCCGCGTTCGGCCGCGCGGTCAGTCGAGGCAGGATGCGGCGAGCTTGCCGACGGTGACGACCGCGCGCTCGATCTCCGGCGACCACGGGCTGCTGTAGTTCAGGCGGATGAAATTCCGGTAGCTGTCCGCGATCGAGAACATGTAGCCCGGCCCGATCGTGATCCCCTGCTCCAGCGCGAGCTGATACAGCCGCATCGCATCGACCTGCACCGGCAGCTCGATCCACAGCACGTAGCCGCCCGCCGGGCTCGAAATGCGCGTGCCTTCCGGAAAGAACCGCGACACCATCGCGCGCATCAGGTTCGCCTGCTGTGCATAGGCCTTGCGAATCCGCCGCAGGTGATGCTCGTAGCCGTCGCGTTCGAGAAACTCCGCGATCGCCAGTTGCGGCAACGACGGCGTCGCGAGCGTATTCAGGAACTTCAGCTTCTCGACCTGTTCGCGATAGCGGCCCGGCAGCGCCCAGCCGATCCGGTACGCGGCCGTCAGGCTCTTCGAGAACGACGCGCAATGCAGCACGATGCCTTGGCGGTCGAACGATTTCAGCGTGCTCGGATGCATGTTGCCGAAATACAGTTCGTTGTACACACCGTTCTCGATGATCGGCAGGTCCGCTTTCGTTGCGAGCGCCACCAGTTCGCGCTTGCGCTCGTCCGGCATCTGGAAACCCAGCGGATTCTGGAAGTTCGGCATCACCATGCACGCGGCGATCGGCTGCGATTTCGCGATCGCGGCCAGCGCCGCGATGTCGATTCCGTATTCCGGATGCGTGGCCACCTCGATCGCCTTCATCCCCATCCGTTCGATCGCATGCAGCATCGCGTAGAACGTCGGCGATTCCACCGCGATCGTGTCACCCGGCTTCGCGACCGCCTGCAGGCACAGGTTGATCGCCTCCGTCGCGCCGACCGTCACGATGATCTCGTTCGGGTCCACCGACATCCCGTTTTC